>NZ_JBNWDI010000010.1:0-161439 GCF_053521965.1 Rhizobium sp. 22-785-1
CTTACGCCCGCCACGCTTGCGTACCGTCAGCTTCTCCTCCCGATAGAGCCGGAAGAGCCGCTTGTGGTTCACAAGGTGACCCTCACGCCTGAGCAGCACGTGAAGGCGTCGATATCCAAAGCGGCGACGTTCATGCGCCAGCGCCTTCATCCGCTCACGAAGGTCATAGTCATCGCTGCGCCTGGTTTCGTAACGGATCGTCATCCGGCAAAAGCCGATGGCTTTACACGCCCGCCGTTCGCTCATCTGGTGGTGATCCATCAGATGAGCGACAGCTTTTCGCCTTGCTGCGGGCGTCACCACTTCTTTCCCAAAAGGTCTTTCAAAGCGGCGTTGTCGAGCATCGCATCTGCCAGGAGCCGTTTCAGCTTCGTGTTTTCGTCTTCCAGCGTCTTCAGTCTCTTGGCTTCGGATACGTCCATGCCGCCGAACTTGGCCTTCCACTTGTAGATGCTCGCATCACTGACACCGTGCTTGCGGCAAAGCTCCGAGACCGGCGTGCCCGCCTCGTGCTCCTTCAGAATGCCGATGATCTGTTCGTCTGTAAAACGGTTGCGCTTCATTCTCTGGTCCTCTCAATGGGCCAGAGCTTACTTCAAAATGGATTAGTTCAACGGGGCAAGGTCACACTCCGCAAACACTCCATGCAGTGGAAGCAAAGGCGGCATCGCCGGCTGTCGCGGGGAAACCTTCATCTGCAACGACGGATCGGTTAGCGGAAGCAAGCGTTCGTGCTCCGCATACATGGGCGGCGCCCTCGGGCTAATTAGGGGCGGGAATGAGAACATGCCTCGAGCGGAAGAGGTCGGTGTTCGTGCCGGTCGGGCTCATACTGTACTGGTCCGCGGGGAGGACGCTACTGCACCACCGACGGAGGTGGGAAGAGCTATCTCAGAAAGTAGATAGGACGTCTAACCTCATCGTCGTCAACCGGCGACGCACTACGAGGCAAGACTTTTGGTTTGATGAACGCTCCCGCATGTGGCGCATCTATGAGACACCAGCCGGTTTATAATTGTATGTCATATTTGACAATTATAAAAAATTGACTCTATAACACCCCGTAGACGCACTTGGCGCCCTCCGGCGCTCCACAGTGCCGCGGGGGAAGTTATGGAAATTCGGGAGGAAAGCCTGACGCGCCTTGTGTCGGGCGAGGGTTTTGACGTGCTGATTTTGGGTGGCGGCGTGAATGGCGTCGCAGTCCTACGGGAACTCGCGTTGAACGGAGTCTCGGCACTTCTCATCGATAACTCCGACTTTTGCCGCGGCGCGACCGGCGCCTCCTCGCGCATGGCTCATGGCGGTCTACGCTATCTCGAGAACCGGGAGTTCAACCTGGTCGCGGAATCCGCGCGCGAACGCAATCGGCTTCTGCATCGCGCCCCCCATTTCGTTCGTCCCCTCGAAGTGGCCGTACCCCTTTCCACCTACTTGCGTGGACTTCCAGGTTCGATCCTTCGCTTCCTCGGTTTCAACTGGAAGGGAAGTACCTTCAGCGCGTGCGGTCTGAAGATAGCGCTCGCTCTGTACGAGTACCTCGGACGAGAGAAACGCACTCTCCCACGCCACAAAATCGTCTTTGCGCGCGACAAATTCCCGCGTCGTCTTGCCCACCGCTACAAGGCGGTCATCAGCTACTTCGATGCCCGCATCCGCAATCCTGAAGCTCTGGTCCTGGAGATGATCGAGGAAGCGTTGGCTGCGCACGCTGGCAGTGCCGCGATCAACTACGCGGGATGGCGCCATGACGGCGGCGGCGCATTCACGATCACGGCAGGCGATGCTGGGCTAAGCACGACTGTCCGCCCCAAAATAGTGGTGAACGCGACGGGCGCCTGGGTAGACGACGTCAACGCAGCGCTCGGCTGCTCCACAAGATACATTCGCCCAGTGAAGGGGGCGCATCTTCTAATCAGAAATGATGCGCTTTTCGAGCGCATGGCGAACCGCGCATTTTACTTTGACGATGGAACGGGACGGATGGTCATCGCCTATCCACTCGATCGTACCGTCCTTCTGGGAACTACAGAAATCACGGTGAGTGATCCATCGGACAGTACGATCGCCGAACAGGAGATTTCGTATCTGGCGCGTTCCATATCCAGCCTGTTCGATGATATCGAGATTGGATTGAAGGACATCGTCTTCATGACGACAGGCATCCGTCCCCTGCAGGCGGGGGGTGCGTCCGATGCCAATCGTGCCAATCGCGACCATCGTCTCGCCGAAGATCGGATCAATGGAAACGTGCCCATTCTGTCCCTGATCGGCGGCAAGTGGACGACGTTCCGAGCTTTCGGCGAACAGGCAGCAGACCAGATATTCCGGCACCTCAATGTGACGCGACAAACCAGCACGGCAAGCCGTGACTATCCGGGCGCGCTCGGCTTTCCACGCGATGAAATAAGTCTTGGTCGAGCGAAGCGCACTCTCGCCAACCAATTCGCAGTGTCAACGGAGAGGGCCGGGGACCTCTATTCTCGTTACGGTGCCATTGCCGATCGAGTCGCGTCATTTTGCTGTGCAGGACAAGATCAGCCGCTTGCGCATCTGGCGAGCTACACCCGCAACGAGATCATCTGGCTGATCAGGAAACGGGCAGCGTTGAATCTCGACGACCTCATCTTTCGGCGCTCGCAGATCGCGTTAGAGGGCGCGTGCACGCCCCCGCTTGTGCGGGAATTGGGAGAACTCTTGGCCGGTGAGCGCGGCGAGACTGCCGAATGGTGTGAGAGCCAAATCGCTCGTTGCCTAAACAACCCAACGCTTTCATTTGCGATATCCGGCAATGGGCCATCGGGAGGGCGTCGCCATGGCTGACCTTTTCCTGACCGTCGATGCAGGCGGTACTGCGGTAAAGGCGGCAGTCTTTGATATGACAGGTCGCCTTGTTGCCCAACGCAGCATCGAGGTGATCACGATCCACCGTCAGAACGGGTGGGTGGAACGCGAGTCGGAAGCCTTTTGGCGCGGCACGGCCACTGCCATCCGCCAATTGACCAGCGGAGAAATTACGGCCGACAGCATCGCGGCTGTAGCGTGCACAGGTTTTGGCAATGGCGTGTTTCTTGTCGACGCCGAGGGCAGGGCGACACGGGATGGCATCGTCTCCGTCGATCACAGGGGACAGTGCATTGTCGATCAGTTTGAACGGGACAGTACCGCCGAGAAGATCGAGGCGATCACCGGTCAGAAGATCTGGGGCGGCCAGACTCTTATGCAACTTGTCTGGCTTGCGAGAAATGAACCGGAGGTCGTTCAGCAGACCCGCTGGGCGCTGGCCTGCAAAGACTTTCTGCGTATGAGGCTGACAGGTGTCGCCACAACGGATCCGACCGACGCCAGCGGTGGTGGCATGCTTGATCTGGCGCATGGCAGCTACAGCAGTTCACTTTTCGAACTAGCCGGAATTCCGGAACTCGCTGGCCGAGTGCCTGAGATAGTCGAGAATTCGGGCATCGCGGGAGAGGTGTCGCGCAAGGCGGCAGAGGAAACAGGTTTAATTGCAGGTACGCCCGTCGTCGCTGCGATGATGGACGTAGGCGCCTGCGTTCTCGGCGCTGGATCGGTTGGTCCCGACACGCTGACGATGATTGCCGGCACTTGGTCGATCAATGCCATCGAGTCGCAGGCGCCTACGACGAAGCGGCCACCAATCCTCAACTTAATCCATCGCGATCGCGCTTGTCGCCTTCTGGCGGACGGCAGCCCGACATCGGCCGGAAACCTGCACTGGTATCTGAGCCGCGCCATAGGTGCCTCGATCGACGTGCAAGAAGCGAATGCGCTCGTCGAACGGAGCGCTGTCGCTTCCAGACGCTGCCACTTCATGCCCTTCGTTAGCGGTCCGGCACCACGTCGCGGCGCCTTCATCGGCATGACGAACAACGATGACCAAGGGTCAATGCTACGTGCGATCTACGAGGGCGTCGCCTTCCAACATCGCCGCCATGCAGAGAACGTCCTGGGCTACGTCGCACCGAATAGCCCGCAAAAGATCAGACTGGCAGGCGGGGCGTCTAAAAGCGCGGTCTGGGCGCAAGTTTTTGCCGACGTTTGCGGCCTTCCCGTCGAAGTCCCGGAAGGTGAGGAGATAGGCGCCTTGGGGGCTGCGATGTGTGCAGCGGTCGCGACGGGTCGCATCCCCGATCTCACCTCTGCCGCGCAAGCTATGTGCCGCATTGAGCGCACCGCGGAGCCGCGCCCGCAGCTCCGCGATCTGTACGAAGAACGATATGGCGAGTTTCTTCGCCTGGATCGCCGGCTGGAGGGGCTTTTTGACCCATTAGCTGAAAACTGAAGTCTGACAATCTTGGAGGAGGAAAATCATGAGACTGAAATCCGCACTGCTAATATCCGCAAGTCTATTCGTCATGTCGGGAGCGGCACTAGCTGCTGAAGACGCCTGCGTGGGGAAGGTTCCAGCGATCAATGTGATCGCGCAGGGCATGCCCTCGGTGACCGAGCTCGACAAGTACGTCGGGGAGTTCAATGCGAAATGGAAAACGACGGTCAAGATTAGCCTGCTGGGCGAAAATGAGCGTCGCGCGAAGGCGCGGCTCGACGCCTCTACGGGCGCCGGCGCCTATCAGGTATATTATGTGGACGAAGCCAACACGCCTGAATACGCGACTGCTGGCTGGCTCTATCCGCTTTCCGACGTACTGCCTGCACAGTACGACATCGCTGATTTCCGCTCGGATCTCAGCAATGTTGCGACCTTCGACGGCACGCAGTATTTTGCCCCGCTCGTAGGTGGCGGCGACATTCTCATGTATCGGAAGGACGTGCTTGAGAAGGCTGGCCTTCAGCCGCCCAAGACGCTGGACGATCTGGTCGCTGACATCAAAAAGGTCAACGATCCGGGTCAAAAGCTATATGGCTGGTCGGCGCGTGGCCAACGCGGCTCGGGTATGAACGTCTGGCGCTGGACGCCTTTCTTCCGTGGTCTCGGCGGCGAATGGCAGGACAAGGACGGAAAGCCGACTTTCAACTCCGAAAAGGGCGTCGAGGCGACCAAACTCTACCTCGACTTGATGCACTATGCCCCACCGGGCGTAGGCACGTTCAACTGGTCTGACTCGGTCGAAGCATTCCGCGGCGGGCAAGTCGCCTTCCTCATCGAGTCAGACGTGTTCGGGCCGTGGATGGAAGATCCAGAGAAGTCTGCCATCAAGGGTAAAGTCGGCTACATGCCGCCGCCTGAGCCGCTGGGGTCTGCGGGCTGGGGCCACGGTTTTGCCGTCTCCAAAAGCGGCGCGAAGGATGAATGCACGCGCAAAGTTGCGGGCGATTTCGTCGGTTGGGCGACGTCGAAGGAGATGGAACAGCGTCGGCTGGCCGATGGCATCGCTTCCGACGTCGGCCGCAAGTCGACGCTGCAGAGCGAAGCCTTCAAGAAAGCCGTGCCGGCCGAATACATCGACGCTCTTCTTGCAACCGGCTCGCGCACCAAATTGCTGATCATGGCGAACCCGGCCTGGCCGGAAATCGGCGACAATCTCGGCTTGGCGCTCGAAGAGATCTTCACCGGCACGCAGAAGGACATCCAGCAGTCGCTCGATGACGTGGCGTTCCAGGCCGAGGACGCACTTCGCCGCGTGAAGTAGCCATACCTTGCGGCCGGTGCCTCAGAGGGGCCGGCCGCAGCCCTCAATCCAAAGAGCACGTTATGAACAATCGACGTTTCCTATTCTGGACGCTGACGCCAGGCTTTGGTGTGGTTGCCATTCTGGCGCTTATTTCCATCGCGGGGGCGCTGTACTTCTCGCTCATGGACCGTTCGCTGCGCTATCCGGACTATCATTTCGCGGGACTTTACAACTACCAGCGCCTTCTTTCCGACCGCCGGTTTATAAATGCGCTTCAGATTTCGGCGATCTGGGAGATCGTGACGGTTGCAGGCGCGCTGCTGGTAGCTACTCTGCTGTCGGTGCTCATTTTTGAGACAGTGAAGTCGTTCTGGCTGCGCAATCTGATCTGCTTCGCGTTTCTGGCTCCGGTTCTTCTGCCGCGGGTCGCAGCCGCCTTCATTTGGCGCTTCCTGTATTCGCCTTCTCTGGGCCTCATCAACTATCTCGTCGGGCTGACGGGTTTCGGTCCCGTAGAGTTTCTCGCCGACCCGTCGTTGGCGCTCTTTTCGGTGGCCGTCGTCGATATCTGGCAATGGGGCCTGTTCTTTACCGTAATCATGCTGAAGCTTCTGGAAACCCTGCCTAAGGACCCCATCGAAGCGGCTCAGTTGGATCATGCGAAGACGTGGGAAATACACGCATATATAACGCTACCCATGCTGAAGGCGCCGATCATCAGCTTGGCTCTAGTCAAGGCCGTGGAGTCTTTGCGCTCGTTCGATCTCATTTACGTGATGACTGGTGGTGGACCCGGC
Organism: Rhizobium sp. 22-785-1; assembly: GCF_053521965.1. NCBI lineage: Bacteria > Pseudomonadati > Pseudomonadota > Alphaproteobacteria > Hyphomicrobiales > Rhizobiaceae > Rhizobium > Rhizobium sp. 22-785-1. The sequence goes on from NZ_JBNWDI010000010.1 coordinate 6,392, forward strand.
ACTGCGACCGAAACGCTTGATCTTTATGCCTATCAGGCGGGAATCAATCTGGGCGGACGCATTTCCTATGCTTCGGCCATGTCGATCCTGTTGCTTGTGCTGACCACGATCGTCTTCACCCTTATCTGGAGAGGTATCCGCAAATGGGCCGTCTAATCCGCAGTTCGATCGCCCGCGTATTTCTGACGCTCATGGTCTTTATCGCCTTCACGCCTATTCTGTGGACCGTTCTCGGCGCGTTCAAGCGACTGAAGGACATCATCACCCCAGTACCGAAACTGTTCTTCTCTCCTACGATCGAGAATTTCGCGACGATCTTGCAGAATCCCTCCATTAGGGAGGGGTTGGGTCATTCGGTGGTGGTCGTCGGGGTCTCGGTCATAATCGGCGCCATACTTGGCGTTCCCGCGGCATACTCGCTGGCCCGCCATGTGCGGGCACTAAAAGACGACATGCAGTTCTTCGTGCTGTCGTTGCGCTTCATGCCGCCAGTGGCGATCGCGATACCCTTCATCGTGCTTTATCTCGACCTCGGTCTCTACGACACGCTGACGGGCCTCATCCTCGTCTACCTTGTGACCACAATCTCCACCGTGATCTGGTTGTCCGTGCCAGCCTTCGAGCGGGTTCCGAAGGAGATCGAGGAGGCCGCCGCGATGGAGGGCTGCGGTCCGAGCGAAATATTCCTGAAGTTCGCTCTGCCGCTCGCCTTGCCGTCGCTCTTCGGCGCGCTCGTCTTCACTTTCGTACTGGTCTGGAACGAACTTCTTCTGGCTCTCACCCTTGCGGCGGGCAACGCCACGCTGCCGGTCGTCGCCGCCTCCATCACGTCACTCGGCAAAGAAGTCCCTTGGGGCGTCATAAATGCCTCCACCGTCATTCTCGTTATTCCTCCGTTGGTATTTATCGGTCTGTTGATGAGCTTCATCAACGGCATGATGAAGCCGGCCCGGAGATAGGAAAGGTCATCATGGCAAACATTCGATGCGTCAACATCCGCAAGTCCTATGGCGGTCACACCGTGATCGAAAACCTGAACCTGGACATTGCCGATCAGGAATTCGTCGTCTTTCTCGGTCCCTCCGGCTGCGGCAAGTCCACCATGCTGCGGATGATCGCTGGACTCGAGGAGATTACCGATGGCTCGGTCAATATTGGCGACCGAGATGTCACTCATCTACATCCCGGCGAACGGGGTGTGGCAATGGTCTTCCAGTCATATGCTCTTTACCCGCATATGACGGTCGAGGACAACATCGCGTTTGGACTGCGCCGGCAGAAAGTGGCGGAGGAGGAGATTGCGCGGCGAGTGAGACACGTCGCGGGCCTGCTAGGACTTGAGAGCCTCCTGGCACGCAAGCCGAAGAACCTTTCGGGCGGGCAGCAGCAGCGTGTCGCCATGGCGCGCGCGATGATTAAGACGCCAAAGCTATTCCTCTTCGATGAGCCGCTTTCCAACCTCGATGCGAAGCTGCGCGAAAAGCTTCGCATCGAGATCCGCAAAATGCATTTGGAACTGAAGACGACGACAATCTTCGTAACCCATGATCAGCTCGAAGCGATGACAATCGCCGACAGGATCGTTCTGATGCGTGCAGGTGAGATCGAGCAACAGGGAACGCCGGCAGAGATCTTTGACCGACCCGCGACGCGTTTCGTCGCCGATTTCATCGGTTCTCCCGCCATGAACTTCCGCACCTGCCTAGTTGACCGCGAAGGCGACAGGATCGAACTTCAGGCTGGTTCCATTCGGCTGCAACTGCCAAGCGGCGAGTTCGGTGAACTGGCGAATGGCATGAAGGTCGAGGTCGGGCTGCGTCCGTCGAAGATGGAGCTCGCCACACCTCACGATAAGAATGCAATAACCGGTACAATTGTTCTCGTCGAGAATATGGGGAGCGAGGGACAGGTGATCGTCGACGTCGACGGTCAGGAAATCTCGTTCGTCACCAAGGGTTTCCGTACGCTCGAGCCAGGCCAGCCCGTAAGTTTCTCCATCGATCCCGCCAGTATCCATGTGTTTTCGCCGGAGACGGGCCGCTCGCTACGCAAAGCGAACTAGAAGCGCGCTTGTGAAAGGAATGACAATGACGACACGCTACGATGAAAAGATGGGCCGTATCCTCAAGGGTGAGTACCGCAAAGGCGACTTTATTCTCGCCGACGCAAAGGACTGCGACATGTCCGGCGGCATCCCGACCGCCGGTCTAAGACGCGGCGAGGATGGCAGGTCGCAGCGCTACCGGAGCCGAATGGAGTTCGTGGCCGAAATCGAGGCGCTGATCGCGCAAGACGTTGTTGATATCATGCTGACTTCTACATCAAACATGGAATTGTTGCAGGCGCGACAAGCCTTCGCATCGGGTAACGTCAAGGCAGCATTCCGCGCTAACGATGCTACGGACATGTGGAGCTTCATCCGTGGCGGCCGCTATCGCGAAGCGCCGTCGCGTCCCTTCCGTTCGGTCGATCTGTCGCGAGCCAAGGCAGATCTGTGTCTCTATTCTGTCACCTTCAACAATGATACGGATGCTGATCTCGCTTCTCTCGAGGCGTTTAAGATATTTCGAGATGATATCCGGACTCTCGACAAGGATTATTTTCTCGAAGTCTTTAATCCGAACAAGCCGAACGGCATACCCGATAACGAACAAGGGTCTTATGTCAACGACTGCGTTATCAGGACGTTAGCTGGCCTGACATTGGCAGAGCGGCCTCGATTCTTGAAGGTTGCCTACAATGGACCCGCTGCTATGGAGGAACTGGCTTCCTACGATCCAAGCGTCGTCGTCGGTATTTTGGGTGGCGGCTCCGGGACGCTGCGCGACACCTTCGAGCTTGTGCTGCAGGCAGAAAAGTACGGTGCGAGACTTGCGCTCTTCGGCCGCAAGATCAACTCCGCCGAACATCAGCCGTCGCTGATCACTTGGCTTCGTGCTGTGGCGGACGGTGATGCCACCTCGACGGAGGCGGTGCGCGGCTACCACGGGGCAATTGCTGCTCTAGGACTGCAGCCTGACCGGTCCCTTGACGACGACCTTCTAATCACTGAAGAGGTGTTGAGCGAGGCAACCGAGGGATGAAACCCGAAGGCGGACGTAGAATGCAAAGAGAGCAGCATCCATCCAATAAGATCATCGCAGAAGTTGCGTGGATGTACTATGTCCGAAATCTCAACCAAGGAGAGATATCAGATGCGCTCTCGATCTCGCGTCCGACGGTGATCAGCTATCTGAAACTCGCCAAGGAACGCAAGATCGTCGGAATCCAGGTCTCACCAGAGCACTACCGGATTAACGCGACCGCCGACGCGCTGAGGGAGAAGTTTGGCCTCGACAGCGTGCATATCGTGCCCGCCGAAGGACGGGAAGGCGAAACACTGACTCGCGCCGTCTGCGAGGTTGCCGCCTATCACCTTCCGAACTTTCTTCAAGAAGGAGATACACTCGGCGTTTCGTGGGGACAGACGGTCTATTTCGTTTCCGAGTTTGTGCCAAATTGGCCAATCAAGGATTTGACGGTCCGGCAACTTCTGGGTTCGCTAGCCAACCCGCTGCTCAGCACGTCGGAGAGCTGCACGACGGAGATCGCTCGCCGGCTAAGTGCGCATTGCATCACCTTCAACGCGCCTGCCGTCGTATCCAGTTCGACGCTGGCCAAGTCGCTACGCGCTGAGCCGATCATCCGCGATCAGCTCGAGGGCATCCGAAGCTGTAACAAGTCGCTGTTCTCACTGAGCCCTTGTACACCGGACACGCACGTCGTCCAGTTCAAGATCGCAACGGCGGAAGAAGTCGACAGCTATCGGAAGAGAGGGGCCATTGGCATCATCGCAGGACGTTTCATAGACGTCGACGGGCAGGCTGTGCGTGGCGAACTCGACGATCGCCTTGTGGGCGTCGACCATGATCTTTTGCGGACGATGAAGGGTCTGCTCGTCGTGAGTGGAAGGTCCAAACGCGACGCCACGCGTGCTGCTCTAAGAGGTGGCTTCGCCGACCATCTGGTTGCAGACCTTGAGTTAGCCTCTCTGCTTCTCGACGACTAGAGGACTCCAACCATTGTTCTGTATAGCTGTTCAGAGAGCGCAAGCGGCAATGCGCTGTGTCCGCGTTTTCTTGGCCCTTATCGCTCTCGTCTACAGATAGCCAATCTAGCGTAGCAGGCAGCCGCCAGGCGCTTGGACGAATATCTCCGGGCTCCGTGTCAAGATTGACGATCGCCTGGTAAAGGTCATCGGTCGCCCCGACGAGATTAGTCATCCGTTTACGATGATCATCATCAAGTTGTCAAAGTAGACGCATCAAAAACATCCTAATTTACTTATTCAGTCTCTGTTAAATATTTCGCCCTAAATCTGGGGTGTCCGGGCAACATTGCCCAAGCGCACATGAGGTGTGTTTTTTCCCGCTTGCATACAGCGGGTTCTCGGACGCCAGCCCGTCAGGCATGTCGTGTTTTGCGAACGTCGAGCAGGCGTCGGCTATTTCGAGGAAATGAAGCATGCGCGTGAAGCTCGGCGTTTTCGCCCTTCTATTTGCCACTTTGATATCAGGTACGGCGGTTGCCCTGGATCCCCCAAAGGGACCGGTAGTTCTGACAATCAAAGGGAGCCTCGAACATCCCAATGCCGGTGACTCCGCCCAATTCGACATCGAGATGCTTGAGGCATTGCCGGGACGCAAGGGTGTTATGGAAACACCATGGACAGAAGGAAAGACTGAGTTTTCCGGTCCATTTTTGAAGGCGATACTCGAAGCCGCGGGCGCGAGCGGGGCGACTATCAAGCTTATGGCCCTCAACGATTACTCCGCGGACGTTCCGATGGAGGACGTGACCAATATCGACAGCATCCTCGCCACCCGAATGAATGGTCAAAGGATTTCGGTAAGGGACAAGGGACCGTTGTTCATGATCTATCCATTCGACCAGAATCCATCCCTGTACAACGAGAAGTACTTTTCTCGGTCCGTTTGGCAAATCAAGTCGATCGAAGTTCGATGATGTCGCAGTCGACCCTTGGAAAGGCGGACGTCCTACGCAAAGTCAGCAAAGTTACAGCGTTTCTTCAAGCATTCGCCGTGTTTCTCCTCATCGGGCTCATCTACCTGTTGGCGGGTGTCTACCAAAGGTATCATGCCCTGAGTGACGGAATTCGGGAGAGCTCACTTTGGTCCGTCTATCAATTGGATCGCGAGACGCGCCGGCTTAGCGAAGTCGCCGTCGATATGCTCGTTCAAGACGATCTTTCGGAGCAAGCAATCTCAACCCTTTCTACTCGTTACGACATACTGTACTCCCGCATGTCACTTCTCAAGAAGGCAAGTCTCGATCTTCGCCTGAACGATACGCCTGCGATATTCAGTCTGGTGACTAAGATAGAACCAGCCGTCATGTCCAAGGCACACCTGTTCGACGGCGAAACCCACTTGGATCTTTCCGATCTAAAGACGCTTGTAGCCGATCTCCGGGTCTTGACGGCGGATACAGAGGAACTCCTGACCGCGACGAACATCAAGGTTAGTTCGGATCGTGCTGACGCGAGAACGGCGCTGCAGTCCCACCAAATTCGACTAGGGGCGATCACGGGAATACTGGCGGTCTGTGTGGGGATCCTCGTCGTTCTTCTCAGGCGCCAGCTTGGGTCGGTGCGTGCTACTGGTCTTGAATTCGAGCATATGGTCCACGAGCTTCAACAATCTTTCGAAAGTGCAGTAGCCGGCAACCAAGCGAAATCTCAGTTCATGGCGACAATGGGGCACGAAGTTAGGACGCCGCTGAACGCAATTCTCGGAACTGCTGAACTCCTTGAGTTATCGGAGTTACCGGACCGCGTCCGGGAAGGCGTCCAAGCCATCCGTCGGTCTGGGCAGTCGCTCCTGGAAGTGCTCAACGAGATTCTGGATTTTGCCAAAATGGAAAGTGGGAAGATCGACGTCAGTTCTTCCCCGGTCAATGTGTCCGATCTTGTTTCCGAAAGCGTCGGAATGCTGCGCGACCGCGCGGCAGAGAGAGGCAATACCATCGTAGCGGAAGCAGTTGAGTCCGAGAGCGGCTCTCTAGTGATGACAGATCAGATGCGGGTCAGACAAGTCGTCCTGAACTTGCTCAGCAATGCGATCAAGTTCACATCCGGGGGCGTGGTCACCGTCAGCACGTCTATCAAAAGCGACGATCGAGAGATGCGTCTGAGGTTTGCCGTCAACGACACCGGGATAGGGATCGACGAAAAAGGAAAAAAACGGCTCTTCAAAGCCTTCTCGCAAGTCGATTCCACGATATCCCGCAACTACGGCGGCACGGGACTAGGCCTGAAGATTTGCAAGGAAATCGTCGAGGCGCTCGGTGGTCAGATCGGCGTGACGAGCGACAAAGGCCGTGGCAGTACGTTCTGGTTCGAGATCCCTGTGGAGCGGGCGGACGCTGACGTCACAACTCCACAGCCATCCGAAGCGGAGCCCGTCCTCCCTTCGCTCAAGGTTCTTCTTGTCGAAGACAATCATGTCAACCAGCAGGTGGCTGTCGGTCTGCTTCGTCATCTCAATCAGAAGGTAACGGTTTCCAACGACGGCATAGAAGCACTGGAAGTACTTTCGAACCAGAATTTCGACTTGGTTCTGATGGACATGCATATGCCCCGGATGAATGGCATCGAGGCAACACGCCATATCCGTGCGAAAGGACTAAAACTGCCTGTTGTGGCACTGACGGCTAATGCTTCGGATGAGGATCGGCGTCTATGCGAGGAAGCCGGGATGTCCGGTTTTGAGTCCAAGCCAGTCAACAGGCGCCAACTTACGGCGCTCATTTCCAAGATTACGAACTGTGAGGTCCAGGCTGCCAGTCGTGCAACAAGTGTCACGGACACTGAGCCACCTCGCGCAAGCGCCGGTCGTCGTCTGGAGATCGTAGCGGCTCTGGGAGAAGACGGCTATGAGGAGTTGCTCGATGAGTTCATCGGTGACGCTTCAAACTTACTTTCGCAAGTCTCGCACGCGATGGAAAGTGAAAGCTGGAACGACGTTGATCGGCTACTACACGCTCTCAAGGGCGCCGCGGCAAATCTCGGTTTCGACGAGCTTGCAGATGACGCGCAGTCCAGCAGGGGCGGGGCGCTGGATGCCCGCCGGCTTTCTACGATGACCGCATCTATCAATCAACTGCAGTCACTACGCGCAGCTTAAGGGAGTTCGAATGCGTATTCTACTTGTTGACGACAATCGAACGAACCTGATGTTCCTGTCAAAACTCATAGAAAAAATCGACGGTTGCGAAGCGGTGTCCTTCGATGATCCCGCGGGCGCTCTCGCACAGATGCCCAAGCTCGACTTCGATATAGCGGTCGTCGACTACCAGATGCCGGGGTATAACGGCGTCGAATTCCTTCGAGAAATCAATCTTTTCGAAAAATATCAAGAAAAGCCATATGTCATGGTCACTGCCGATAGGGATCTGGCGACGCGCATGGCGTGTCTCGACGCCGGATCGATAGATTTTTTGACAAAGCCAGTGATACCCCTCGAGTTTCAGGCACGCCTACGAAACCTCGTTGCCCTTGTAGATGCGCGCAACAAACTAGCGGACAAGGCGGAGTGGCTTCGCATGGGGATCGAAAAGGCGACTGAGGAAATTAGGTCTAGGGAAGAGGAGATCATCAATCGGCTGTCCCTCGCCGCGAGCTACAAAGATAGCGACACCGCCTTGCATACTCACCGTGTCGCCAACTACTCAGCAGCCATCGCGGAGGCGATGGGGCTCTCGCCGGATATATGCTCCGACATCCGGTTGGCCTCGCCGATGCACGATATTGGCAAAGTCGGAATCCGCGACGCCATCCTCCTTAAGCGGGGTAAACTAACCGAGCAGGAATACGCCGAAATGCAGGCCCACACGACGATTGGATCCGATATTCTGAATAGGTCGAAGTCAAGCCTGTTGCGTCTGGCAGCAGAGATCGCAGGCTCCCATCACGAGAGATGGGATGGGCAGGGTTACCCCAGAAGGCTTAGCGGCGAGGACATACCAGTCGCTGGACGCATCGTTGCAGTTGCTGACAACTTTGATGCTCTCACGACTTCGCGACCCTATAAGGAGGCCTGGACCGTCGAGAAGGCGGTTGACCACATCAGCAGCAAGGCAGGCACACAATTTGATCCTTCATGTGTTGCCGCATTCCTTTTTGCACTCCCTAAGATAAAGGAAATCAAGATAAAAGCTTCCGAAGAGTCTTTGCCGACGCGTTTCGCTTCCTGTTCTTAAGGCGTCTTAACCGACCGGCGTCCTTTGACGAAGGAGACTGAGCGGCGTGGGCTCCATGAGGTGCGAAGTGCTTTAGGTTCGGTCTTCCACCAGCTCAAGTCAAAGTTTGCTTTTAAAATGCCAGGATCGGCATGCAGCCTCTCGAGCGGTGCCGTCCAACACGATCGACTAACATCTAGAGATGATAGCCCAACTCTCGCGGCCAACGGTCATTGTCGGCCCGGTGGCTGGATAAGTGGGTTTTTCTCCGATTGACGACGGCCGTGCGCACCGCCGACCGAAAACTTCGCTGTGCATCGGCGTATCGTTGCTGATCAAGCTCGGCAAAATCGCCGTACTCTGCTCGCATTCGTTGGAAGACGCCCATTGTATCATGTGGCGTACGATCCCCTAGTCTTCGTGTGTTCAATCGTGGCAAGCACGCGTGCGTCAAGTCAAGCCGCCACCTCAATGAGATCGAAAGGTACGCGGCTGTCGAGAAATGCTCTAGATGGCAGGCATACTTCAGCGGCGCCATGCGGTTCTATCGTCGGAACATGTCGGCCGCGTACTGTTCGCCGCGCAACTATCTCCGGCAGTTTCCCGACGATGCGCTTGTCGCTCCGGTTGGCGGAATTTCGAACTTCCAATACATTAGATATTAATGATAAACAATTTAAAGTATTGCTCTAGTATTATTTCTACAATTTGCGATTTTTAATTTAATGACGTTAGTCAAATTATGTGGAAATATTTTCGTCTCGAGTGCCGCACTAATGAGGCGCTCAGCCACATTAATGCTCTAAGTATATGATTAATCTAGATAAATTATGATGGAATGTATCGGTTCTGCATTCCATCGTTAATTCATTTTAAGTTTTTTTTGGACAACCATCGCCGAATATTACATCAGCGGGGGTTCCAATGCAGTTCCAATCTTTGAAAAGTAAAATCATCGTACTCTCGGGATTGAGTGTACTTGCGGCGGTAGGTGGCCTTTTTACCTACAGCTTCATTGCTTCCCATAACAGCCAAGTAGTCGTGGCCGAGGATGTGTCTGAACTAACGCGGAATATGACTGAGGAAAGTCTGCAGCGTCTCGCCACGGCACAGGCTCGCAGTATCCAAGGCACATTGAATGAGGCTTTCCAGGCAGCGCGCAACATGGCGCGCACCTTTGAAGCCATGTTGGAGGGCGACAGTCCTATTCCAGAAGCGGACCGGCGAGGGCGCATGAACAAGGTGCTGCTGAACGTGCTCAAGGACAATCAAGCCTTCAACGGTACATATAGCGCCTGGGAACCCAACGGTCTCGACGGTATGGATGATCGCTTCCGCAACAATCGCCAAGTCGGGTCGGATGCGACCGGGAGGTTCCTGCCGTACTGGACGCGGAATGCAGGAGGTCAGATCGCAATCCAGCCACTAGTCGAGTACGACAGCCATGACCTACACCCGAACGGCGTTATGAAAGGCGGTTGGTATATAGAGCCGCAAAACGGCGGCGGAGAGAGTATCCTCGATCCGCTCCCATACATAGTGCAAGGCAAGGCAGTCTATCTCGCCACAATGTCTGTACCGATTACCGTCAACGGCCGATTTGCCGGCGTCGCGGGTGCGGATTTCGATCTGTCGTTTGTACAGAATCTGGCGCAGACCGTGAAAGCAGGTATCTACGACGGGCAAGCGGTCGTCGAGATCGTGAGCTACAAGGGCCTGATCGTCGCGTCCAGTCGTAATCCTGAGCGCATTGGCGAAGCTTTTGACAAGAACGATCCAGAGGTTAAAGGATTGCTGCCGAGAATCCAGGCTGGCGATGCCTATGTCGACGCCAATGAAAAGGTCGTGCGGGCTATGGCGCCGATCAAGATCGGGCGTACCAAGACTCCATGGTCTGTGATCATAGAAGTTCCAACTCCAGTAGCACTGGCTAAAGCAACCGAACTCGACGATACACTTGCCGCGATGAGCATCCGTGACAGTTGGATGCTTGCCGCGGTTGGCTTGGGCATGCTCGCGATCGGCGTCGCTATCATGTGGCTTGTCGCCCGGTCGATTGCCGAACCGATCGGCGCCATGACAGCAGCTATGAGCAGCCTTGCGAACGACAATCTCGAGGCTTCTATCCCCGGCGTCGGACGTGCGGATGAGATCGGAAAAATGGCCGACGCTGTTCAGGTTTTCAAGGAGAATGGCTTGAAAACCCGCGATCTAGAGAAGTCCGCCGAGAACAATCGGAAGTCCACTGAGGCGGAACGCGTTCGTATTGCCGAGCTCGATGCAAAACGCGCGGAAGAGATGGGATTCGCTACCGCAAGCCTGGCGCATGGATTGAAGTCGATTGCGGCGGGAGACCTGACGTTTAAATTCAACGAGCCTTTCGCACCGGATTATGAGGCTTTGAGGGCTGACTTCAATGCGGCGGTCGGGCAACTGCGCGATGCAATGGTTTCCGTTGCTCAGGCGACGACCGCCATCGACGATGGCTCGCGCGAACTAAGCCAGGCTGCTAATGACCTCTCCAAGCGTACCGAACAACAGGCCGCAGCCCTTGAGGAGACTGCAGCGGCTCTCGACGAGATTACGGTGAACGTCACAAGCTCTACGACGCGGGCACAGGAAGCGCGCGCAGTCGCCGTCGCCGCCAACAGCGCCGCGCGGAAATCCGGGGAAGTCGTCGCGGAAGCGGTTGATGCAATGAAACGCATTGAAACGTCGTCGAACCAAATCTCGAACATCATCGGAGTGATCGACGAGATCGCATTCCAGACGAACCTGTTGGCTCTGAATGCGGGCGTCGAGGCGGCACGGGCGGGTGAGGCAGGCAAGGGCTTCGCGGTCGTCGCACAGGAAGTGCGGGAGCTTGCCCAGCGTTCGGCGCAGGCGGCGAAGGAGATCAAGAGACTCATCCGCAATTCTTCTTCTGAAGTTGAAGGAGGCGTCCGGCTGGTCCAAGAAACCGGTACTGCGCTCAAGGCAATCGAAGAATATGTGGCGACTGTCAACAGTCACATGGACGCGATCGCGACTTCGGCTCAGGAGCAGTCGCTTGGGCTGTCTGAGGTGAACTCTGCAGTAAACCAGATGGACCAGACTACCCAGCAGAATGCCGCAATGGTGGAGGAGGCGAGCGCATCCAGCACCTCGCTCGCAAGTGAAGCCGAGAAGCTGCGCCAACTTGTCGGTCAGTTCGAGCTTGGCTCGGGACGTCACGCAATCACCGTGAGCGGGCCTCGGCTGGTTCATGGCGACCCGAAGCCTTCCACTTCACCAGCCCGGCGCATGCTGGCCAAGGTTGCCAACGCAATGGGCGGCTCCGGCTCAGGTAGTTGGGAAGAATTCTGATCTGAACCAAGCGGTTAAGGGATGTAGCTCGCTGCATCTCTTAACTTCCGCCGAGCTGAACTCTAGCCGGTAGCCGCTGAGCGTGGCCGAGCTGCACTATCTGACCTTGTCGCTTTTTCTAAGGAGAGCCAAATGCCGAACATTCTGATGTTCTCGCCTCCCACCCCCTCGACTGGTTTCGAGCCAAATCAACCCGTAACGGAATGCACTGTGGAAGATCTCATCGAGCTAGCATCGCAATTAAGTAAGGTGCGTGAGCAACTTGTCCTACTGCAAATAAGGTTGGTGCAGTATGCACACGCGGGGATGCAGTCTACTCCGGGAACCCCTCAGGAATAGCTCTAATTTCATATCGTGGCCGCGCCGAGCGTGCGAATACAGTTGGAGCGCCGTGTCACCTAAAGGGGCAAATCGACGTAGAAGCATCTGTCAGTGCCCAAGTCGGGCGGTTAAGGGGCAAGAAGTTTAGTCGCTTAACTTTGGGCGCCAACTCGAACCCGTTTTCATGTTGAGCTGCGATAACAAGTAGAAACGATCTACCACTTACTAGGACACCTGTGACAAGCTCGCGAGGCGAGGGCTCAACTACAAGCAGTGGAGGCCTGCGAGGCTTACGCGCCGCGGAGATACCGCTGATGGGCCACCTGGATAGGGTAGCGCCGACGTGTGGTCTCCGACATGACGCCTCCGCATTGACCTCACCGCCGACGAGATGGCTGATTGACGGCGGTAGGAACCACGCGCCAGCAGTTCGAATCGATCTCAGTGGGTAGACGCGAGTAAGAGGAGGCCGGCACCTAAGCGCTGCGGAGTTGGCTGGAAGCGATCAGGGCTGGATCCGAAGGTCTACCGGCCGTCCGACAATTTCCTCCGCCTTGCGCTGCCTCTCGGCTCGATCCCACGTGTGGAAGTCTGCCGCTTCGACAACAAGCACCTCCACGTTCTCACCGATCTTGTCTCCGCGCAACGATAGTGAGGGAAAGACCTGCTTGAGCTTCCGGGTGGTCAGCACCTCCGGGTAACGATAGGCCGCGATCGCACGAAAATCATCGCTAGCTGCTCGAAGCTCCACCGAGCGGCCCAACAGCGCCTCAACCTTGGCGAAGCGCTCATCGAGGTCTGCCGCGTTGCAATCCGCCGGATCGATCCAGATGATCGCCCGAGTGCCCTCGTCCAGAACAACCTGACGAAAAGTCGGAAAGACAGCTTCTATCTGCTTCAACGTTCCCCCGGCAGTGCCAGGCATGTTGCTGTCAAACCCTTTAGTTGCGCACCTAGCTGCGCTGGCAGTCGCGATCATCGCAGAGTAGAATGCTGCCGACAGTAGAAAGGTCATCATTGATTTCAAAGCAAAATGCTCCAGAAAGCCGAGTCAAGTCGATTTTTTGTACCGAAATTCAGGCAAAGCCTGGCACGTAATCCAGTCCACCGCTCGAACGCCCTTCATAGTCAAGCCCTTCTCGTCTTCATTGACTTGCAGCATGCCACTGTAGAAAAAGGCCTGCCGGGAAGCGCGCTGGCTTGGACGTCCATAGCACAATAGTTTCTTACAGAGACTTCCAGTCTCCGAGATTGGTAAGCTTGGCATTAGAGATTCAAGCTCGGAGCGCGGGTTCCAATATCATGCTCAATTGTGGACTGCATAGTGAAGCTGGTGTTCCCCATCACCCCCTCAAGCGCGCGTGCCTTCTTTCCGAAGGGTTTTCTCTAACGTCCGCTCGAAAAGAAATTCGGTCTGGATGCGTGGCAGGTGTGCCGTTGAAGAACGAGGGAGGTTGCTTTTGCCAATAGCCTGCACCGCGCTGTGCACGCGACAGTGCGGCAAGCTTGCCGACGTCTTCTGCCGCCTTCAATTTCAAGGCGGTTATGTCGGTCGCGAACTTCACGACCTTGAAAGGTTTACCCCGACGAAAGACAGGATTGTATGACGCCTCTATCCAGACGTCGCGTCCGCCCTTAGCTATGCGACGGTACTGCCGCCGATCAAAATGGCCGGCACAGAGCCGCTCCCAGAACTGCCGGTACTCGGCCGATGAGCTTTCCGCTGGATCAACGAACAACCGGTGGTGCTGACCCACAATCTCAGGGAGGGTATATCCCAGAGCGGTGCAAAAATTGTCGTTCGCTGTCAGGATCCGGCCGGTCATATCGAACTCGATTATGGCCTGAGATCGATGCATCGCGTGCAGAATACGTTCGGCGTCATACGCCGGAACCAGGGGAAGCTTCATGTAACTCCTTCGGCACTCGACGCGTAATCTGGACATCGATCATCGATCGCTGCCGCAGTGCGGTGACGCGTGAAAGCCTTGCTGGGGTCGTCGGTGACGGCGGCCGTTTCGGTTGACTTGTTGCGAGCGGAGAGTTGCATGATAACGGTCTCGCCGTTGAAGGCGGCAGGACGGTCTATCCACTCGATGCCCTATAAATAGGGGCAATTTGTTGAGCAAACGTAAATCAGACAATTCAAAGATGAGCGATTGCGCGGTTTATAAATAATTGCTCAATAGCCGTGTCCGTTCGGGGCGCGCGCAACCTGGGCCCAGCGGCCTCTCTGGTAACGATCGCGACCAAGTCGTTAGGCGTGGAGTCGATGTAGGAAACATTCAGCGAAGCCTGACACGTCGTTTACAGAGCGCGTAGGCTGATCGATTGGTTGCAGCTTGTCGAGGCTTGAGGCTAAGTTAGCTCTTAGCGGAAGGGGGCTCGGACGATCCCAATCCGCTGACAACGACCGAGAAGGGGCTGGCACTCGTGCCGCTCTCCAAGTGCTGCTCATATTGCCGCGTCGCCGGACTGATTGGAGCAAAAGGAGCGATCACTATCCCCCGCACGCGGGAGACGAATGGCAAAGCTATACTCACTAATGGTCTTCGCCAGATCGAATACCAACCGTTATCCGCCTGCAGAGCCGTGGCACTGACCGTGGATCTACCGCTAAATCCATGATCAGTCTTCAAAGCCGATCGTTCTGCATAACTCTTATTCAACCGATTGCCCACATTTGAAGCCGAAGTCTTAAGTTCGAGTTAATTTACAACCCCAAAGTTTAGTGGACCGTGGTGTTTACCGCCCGCGGCGAATTGTTGTTTCCGCCCGCGTCGTTCCGGAGGACGCATATTGAGCCGCATGCCACTCGTCAGGCGGCCCGCGAAAACCATGCGCCACGGTCGCTGTGAGACCTTAAAAGCTTGACCAAAATCAATCTGTTAAGCTTCGGTAAACTTTCGAGGCGATAAAATGGATCGACTCCGAGAAACCGAGTGCCTCCATCCATGCCAGTCAGCGCCCTATCCGTCCTTTCGCCCGACGCATTAGAAGGCTACGTCGACCTGTCATCTGTGCCGAAGCATCGCTACTTTGGCACGGCGGATGTGGTCGAACGGCTCCGGAAGGCAGTTCCCTTCGAATACGTCTTAATTTCAGGTCTAGACGTCGACAACTATCGTTTCGGCGAGGGCGTCTCGATCGACACTGACCTTCCTCCGGCATTCCTCGAAGCATACATGGCTGACAAGCTCCCGCAGCTCGACCCGTTTGTTGTCGCAGGTAAGTCAGCGACGGAGGTCGTGGTGGAGAGCGAGGTCTACGCTCGGAGCGAGGTGCCGCAGCGCCTGCTCTATCTCCAGCGGACCTTCGGCGTGCACAATCGAACGATGGTCCCTATCGCACGGGATGGAATGGTCTACGGCGCGGTCGGGTTCGCCAGAGGAACTCCTTTCAATAGAGATGAGATCCAATTTCTCGAACTCGTTTCGGAGGCGCTCCACGGGGCGTTTACAAGGCCACTTATGGAGCGGTACGCCGCTGATCAGATGCGACTGTCGAAAGGCGAAATGGCGTGCTTGTCCAAGGCGAGCTTGGGCCTCACAAGCGAAGGCATTGGCAAGGCGACAGGCTACCAGCTCGATACGGTAAACAGTTACATCAAGTCCGCCACGAAGAAGCTGGGCGCGTCGAACCGGACGCAGGCTATTGCCGAAGCAATAAGACGTCGCCTTATTGCATGATACGGAAGTGTTGGCGCCCGGTCAGGGCATAGCCCGTCGGATACACGGGCGGGTTGAGCAAAGCCTGTTTCCAGGCATGCACCGCTGATATGTCTGTCCGACCTTATTTCCTGTATGTCGGATCTACTTCCACATCCGATTACAGAGAGCTTACGACGACGTTCTTGCCGACGAGGCAGAAGGCGTTTTGTTACATCCCGCGACGGTGGAGCTCTAGAGCTTTAGACGAGACGATCACTATAGAATGAAATTGCGTCACCCTTCGTGACGGTAGGCCTAGGTGCGGAAGCGTCGGTCGTTCAGAAACGCCTTCGAGAGATGGTTCTGGTCCCGGCCTAGCCGTGCGTTACGGCACGAAGATCAATAGCCGAACACTTTCTCATTTCACTCTTGACTCCTTGCTCTTTGTTCGTATTTTGTTCCTCATGATCAGATTGGCGAACATATCTCGAATAGGTTGAACGGGCAGGCCGCTCCGCAGCGGCGGATGCAACGTCTATCTATCGAGGGTGTTCATGATGAGCCATCCGCATTTCTCTGCTTCCGCGGCACTAGACGCCGCTTTCGATGAAGCTTCAGCAAAACTTTTTTACCCCAAAGGCACGGTCCGGTGCTCCGGCGAACCCTTGTTCCGGTCGCGTGCAGCGAGGGATCTCGGCTGCATTCTCGACGTGGATCACACTGTTGTGGCGTGGCTGTGCCTGCCATTGGAATTCGAAACCAACCTCGGCCCCCATGTGCCCGACTTCCTCGTGGAATACGAGCGCGGGAAACCGTGGCTGCTCGATGCCGTAGAAGATGAAGAGAGTCCCGAGCTCAAAGAGGGCGCCGCCGTCGCCGGCTTCAATTACCGGGGAGTCCCTCGAAAGGAGATCGAAGCTGGTTTCCGGCTTGCCAACGCACGGGATCTCCTGAGGTATGCCCATTCCCGGACGCCGCTGAACGACCGGATCAGAATGCTATCCGCTCTGGACGAAGCAGGCTCACTGACCATCGCCGAATGCCTGCATATCTTCACGGAAGTGAAGCCGATGACGGGCATCTCGTGGATGGCCCTCCATCAATTGATCTCGCTCGATCTCGACGAGGAGATGATCAACCCCGAGACGGTCATCCGTCGTTTCCAGCGCTAGGGCAATGAGATGACCAGTAGACAAGGTCGCCGCCGGGTGACGCTTGAGCGCTTGGCCTATGCGCTCACCCTTAAATCCTCTGCCCGTCTCGGCGGTGCCTTCAAGAAAAATCCGACGGGACGGCAGATCGTGATCGTCCTGCGAATTCCATTCGGAAGTGATCTCGACGAATACGTTGCCGCAGCGACTATTCTAGTCGCCACGACTGGCGGACTAGCCGGATATGAAATCTCGTCGCCCAAGCTTGGCAGTAGGGGCGGTATCGATAGTGAGCTTATCCGCAGTCAACTCAAATCGAGGAATTCCGTCCTCGTGATCTGGCCGTCGGAATACGAACTGCCGAAAGAAGTCGATCTGGCGGCTGATCGCGTCGTGGACGTCGGCGACGTTCGTCCCTTTCATCTGGTTGCGGCCGCGAAGGATTTCTCAGGCCAGAGTATCGACATGGAAGATGCAACGAAGATGTTGAAGCATCCTCCTTCGGAGGTCTTCGCTGCATTCAGGGCGGGAAGGCCGGCGGCGGAAGTTCTGGCGCGACTGGCCTCGGTCAGGAAAGCACCAGAGCTACCCAACGTTGAAGCCTCGCCACTCCTCCATGAACTCGTAGGCTACGGCGAGGCGAAGACCTGGGGACTGGCCCTTGCGAGAGATATCGAGTTGTGGAGGGAGGGAACGATCGACTGGGGAGACGTTGACCGTGGGCTCCTTCTGAGCGGAGCGCCTGGAACAGGAAAAACGATGTTCGCCGGCGCACTTGCGCGCTCTTGCGACGCCCGGTTGGTAGCGACTTCCGTTGCTAGATGGCAGTCCGCAGGGCACCTGGACGATACTCTCAAGGCCATGCGCAAAAGCTTTGATGAAGCGAGCGCGAACAGGCCCACTATCCTGTTCATCGACGAGTTCGACGGGATCGCCGACAGGAGTAGGGTAGTTGGAACCGACCATGAGACTTATTGGACCCAGGTGATCAACTTTCTGCTCGAGTTGATCGACGGTCACGACAGGCTTGAAGGCGTGGTCGTCATCGGAGCCACCAACTATCCGGCAGCGATCGACCCGGCCCTCCTGCGGCCAGGTCGGCTCGATAGGCATATCCACATTACTCTCCCGGACGCCGAGGAGCGTAAGCATCTGGCGAGAAGCTATTTTGGGGCCCATCTGTCCGACGCGGACTTGAATGCGATCTCTGCGGCGACCGCCGGGTTGACCGGTGCCCACTTCCAGACAGTCGGCCGAGACGCGAGGCGTTTTGCCCGTCTGGAAGGAAGGCCCGTCTCCGTTGAAGACGTGATGTCGGCTTTGCCACCAACGAGAAAGATTAGCGGGGTCGAGCGGAAAACGATCGCTATCCACGAGGCAGGCCACGCAGTCGTGGGAGTTCGACTGGCCGTCGGACGATTAGAGACCGTTGCCGTTCCCTGGGAGACTCATGCCGGACAACCGTTGGGGTTCGCGCATTTCAAAATGCGGGAAGACCAACTCATGGAGCGTCAAGGCTGCCTTGATCAGATCGCTTTGCTTCTCGCGGGCAGGGCGGCGGAGGAGGTTATCCTGGGCACGGCGTTCGATGGCGCGGGCGATGCCGAGGGCAGCGACCTGCACAAGGCGAGCGATCTTGCCACCAGGATGGAAGTCCAGCTTGGGATGGGAGAAGGTCTTGGCTATTTCAATTTGAATTCGATTGAGCAGCGCGATCACTTCCGACGAATCAATTCTGATGTCGCCGCGCGCGTCGAGCGTGTTCTTGGTCGAGAGATGGAGCGTAGCCGGGAAATCGTGACGAGGTTCCGGGACGCCATCGAGAGGATTGCCGACGTCCTGGTGGAGAAGGCGGTCGTAGAAGGGGAGGAAGTCAGGGCTATTATTCGCGAGACTTTAGGATGACGGAAAGTAATCCTGCGCCGGAGGTGGCCACTGGTACTGGGTCTATTACGCCAGCAACGGCAAGGCGATCGCGAGAAGCTCAGAAAGATACGTGAACAGGTCAGACTGCTACCACAGCATTACCCTGGTTCAAAACTCTCAAAGCGACCAAGTTTATTACTATGACTGAAACTTGGCGGGGCGTCGTCGTGGGCCTTGCCCTCTCCAGCACTCTGACCATGCACACGTAGCGCGGCCCGGTGGTTCAGGTAGGCGCCGGCTCCACTGATCAGTAACCGGTGTCCCGCTCCCACGTTGTCCTCGCCGCTCTGATCTGTGATCAACTATTCATGGCGAGCAACGGGAGTTTCTCCATGGAGACTACATTGGAGCTTCTCACAACCAGGAAGTCTGGACGTGAAGTTCCCTGGTCGAGACCTGTAAACTCAATGCCGTCGATCCACATGCCTACCTGACCAATACGCTCACCGCCATCGTCATTGGCCACAAGCAGAGCCGGATCGATGAGATGCTGCCGTGGAGTTACAAGGGCAATTAATGTGGCCCCGGAAGATCGAAGTGGGCTCTTGGCGGACTTGTAACGCTGCACGCCTCAACAGTAAGCTCATCTCCAATTTGCACTTTTGGGTTTGCAACATGACTTTTGAACGCGAGTGGGAATTTTTTCACGGCCACACACCTCCTTTGGCGTTTCGCTTGAGAATTATCGAATGAAAACCATGGGTTCGTTTTCATGCCCTGCCTGCTTCCAAAAGATACGCAGAATCTCAAGCACAGCGAGAAGAAATTCGGCGAAGGACGACCCTGCTAGGAAATGCTATCCTCGGGGAAGGCGAAGATTGCTGGCTGGTTCAGTGCCGGATAGAAGACGATTTTACTCCTCGCTACAATACATTCCAGGCAGAACTTAATCCTCAGCTCCGTTATCGTGACGATGAGAATGATTATTATTGGCTAGCCTCAACATCCCGAGTCTTCTGGGATGCCGGCTCGTTCGACGAACTCCTCACAGCCATTTCTGATGATCGCACAGGACCCACGCTTTGGCTCAGTCGGAATACAGGTAAAATCTTCTCGCCTTACGATGGTGGCTTTGATTTGTTTCCGAGCGACATGACGGAAGTTGATAATTTAAGGCGGCAGCATCCAGCCTGGCTGTCACAAGAAGCGTCCGGCTTATAGGCCTATCCAGCGCCACTCAGACAACAGCAATATCATGTCACCTCCTGGCGCATTGTCGCCACCTTCGCCACAGCAGCAGGTTTCGAAACGGCACGACGCGTCTTGGTCAAGGTGTGAAGAAAACGGCGCTTGCACTGATCAGTCGGTAGGAAGGGCAAGATATCTTCTCCGACTGCAAGTCGTCGCCCAACAGGAATTTTATGAATTTCTTGATGCTCACGATCTGATCATTGAGCTCTCACGCAGCCACATCGTGATGGCGTCTTGTAGCAGCCAAGGTGAGGGCGCGCTGCACGTCTCAACGTCATTTTCAGGCTCCACGAAGTAGCACCATTCAAAGTCGTCCGAATGCCACGTTCCGATGAACTCGCCGTCGAAAAGAAGAACATCTCCTTTGTCGTCGCTGTTATGATAGCCCGTCAAGACGATCCCGTCTCGGACCATCGCTCCAGAAGCGCTTAGCTGCAGGAGGTGTTTGAACTGCGAACGCACGGAGTTTTCGGTCAATCCCGTTAGTCTCCCGGTTTCGTACGATCTAAACTTAACCAGACCAATGAAGAGACCGGTGTCGTCAATCTCGATATCGCAACTGAAAAGTTTTTCAGCTTCAATTTTTTCGCTCATAACGTAACTCCTTGAGCTGCTTTGCGCAAAGTCTGATGGGCAGCGTTAGATTACAGTGCGGCTACGCTTAAGAATTCGACCGACCTACTAAGTCAACACAAGACAGTAGAGTATCGGGCTACCATTAAAGCTGTCTAGCGCGCCGTGAGCGTGGCGCGAGCCATCCACCCTTCTTCTCCGGATTCAATTCGAACACGGCTCCACCCACCTCTGGTCTCGACTATTTCGACAGCCGCGTTCTTTGGAACGACCAATTTGACCGGAAACTTCGTTCCCGCTCCGTCACGCAGGTTGACCGCAGTAGATGTGTACCGAACCTGTTTAAGGGATGGGATGTCCTGATTTGCAACCTCTGCAGAGGCGTTTTTGACTAGCGGTTCGACCCTAGCCTCTGGTTCAACTGGCACTGCAGGCATTGGATCCTTCTGAGGTTCGGTTCCGACTGTTGCTGGATCGGCCGGGGTGCTGTCATTGCTCGCGTGGGTGGACGCCGCAACCGCTACAATTGGCTCCGGTCCACCGTTCACATTTTTTCCGAGCTTTGTGAGTTGGGTGAGAAGCGGAAGTGCGACAAGAACGACTGTTATAGACGCGGCGATTTTCCCCCAAGGAGGACGCTCTGACTTGGGAAGTTCTACGACAGGTTCTGCCATAGGCTTCAAAACGGGGGTCGGAAGGACTGCTATTGTCCGATCTCTAGGTAGCGCAGCCAATTTTCTCACGCCATCAGCCAACCCGTCGGTGACGCCCGTCTTTGATACCTGCACCAATTCGTTCAGGCCACTGCTACTGGTGAAATGGATTGCCTCGTACAGGCAAATCGGTATCTGCCTGTTGTCTTTGAACCGCTTGTCAGGGCCGCCGTTTTTGTTGGGATGCTTCCAGGTGTGGTCTACTATTCTTGCGTCGCCGGGCACCCGTTCCGTCTCAATGAACCTTGAATCCTCCCAGCGCACACTGAGCTGGGCGTAATTCACGGCTCCGACGCGGCCACCATCCTGGACGAGTACGACGTCGGGCATGAAGTACATGACCTGGCGGCCCACATGCAGTGCAGGGGGCGTCAGGTTGCTTTTGATGACAATGGGGAGGTCGTAGCCGAGAACTGTCGGCTTCCTGTTGACGAGATGTGAGGCCCCTGCGTTACGTTTCCACGCCGTAAGACTTTCGACCGCGCCGCCCGCTTGGATGTGCCATTTCGCCGAACACTGTAGCAGCCTGTCGAATCCTTCGGTGAGCCGCCTATACGATGTCTCTGCGTCGCCCTCGAGATCGTAATATAGAACGGTAGATCTGCGGTATGAATCCAGCCATCTTCCGATTATCCACCCAAGTCCGCCAAGCGCACAAAAGATCAAGCCTGCTCCGCCCGAAGCCAGTCCCGCAACAAGTCCGACACCAATCCCCGATCCACATCAAAAGCGAAGACATAGGCGTCTGCGCAGCCTTCGAATTGATCTCTTTGAGCAGATCGGTGAAGGATTCATCCGTCATGTTCATGACGTCGCCAGACTCGATCTCAATCATCTTGACGTCGTCTGTCTCGAAGGTCAGGTCAGAGGGGACAATGGAACGCGCTTCTGAGGGTGCAACCCGACGAGATTGCCCTGCTTTGCCAATTGTTGCGCGGTAGTAGAGCCCGCCGCGACCAGCGTGGATGTAATGTCCTCGAGGCCCGGTGCCGATCCGGAGCCCCTTCACCCCGACAGACACTCCTATGCCACCCGTGGAGAAATTGAACCGAAACGGCCCCGCCGATACTGACTTACGAATATAGAACGGCACGTGAGCCCTCCGGCGAAACATTTTGTAATACCCAGCACTAAGGAACTCACTTGCAGCCCCATGCACGAGCAAAGTGTCGAACAACAACAGTGTTTAAGCATATTGAGAATAAACGGTGAAGTTGCTTTATCGCATATGGACCGCAACGTCCATTTGTGCATGATCCCAACTACGGGGAATGGGGAAATTGCATGTCTGAAAACGTTTTTGGGGACGGCGACATAGAGAAGTCGGTGTTCGACAGCAATCTGTCGGTTGAGGCAAAAATCGAGCGTGCTCGGACGGAGCTGCTCGACCTGTCAGCAAGAAATAGGTTGCTGAATGTCCCGAGGTTTTCGAAAAGTGCAAAGACCATCGACGTAGTCGATGAGCAGTCGGCAGAGATTTTCCGGATCCTTGTCACTGAGAGTAAGGCTATGACCTTCCTAGCAGGCGCCAAGGGGCGAGAGCAGAAGGAAGGTGAAGACGCCGAGGAAGTTGTTGAACTCACCCTTCCGTACGATGACGATCGTGACGCGTCTGGTCGTCTTGTTCGACACGGGGACACGAAGCTTCAAACCCGAATGACGCCGAATGCACTGCAGAAGCGTCTGCTGGATCTTTACTTCGATGCTCGGACGCTGGAAGAGGAGCAGGGCGTCAACATCCTTTACCTAGGGCTGGGCACTCTCAAATGGGTCGATCCAAACAACTCTGAGAATATCCGTTACGCACCATTGATCCTCGTGCCCGTGGCCTTGGAGCGCGCAAGCGCAGCGGAACGATTCAAATTGCGTGCCCGACAAGAGGATTTCGCCTCAAACCTGTCGTTGGAGGCCTTCCTTGACCGGGTGCACAAGATCAGCATGCCGTCGTTTGAAGCATCTGATGACTTCTCTTTCGAAAACTACACCAAACAGGTGGCGGAAGCTGTGTCCATCAAGGCAGATTGGTCTGTCCAGCCTGACGACGTCGTACTTGGCTTCTTTTCATTCGCCAAATTCCTGATGTATCGGGATTTGGATCCAAGCCTTTGGCCCGCCGACGCCAAATTTACCGACCGGCCGCTGATTACCTCGCTCGTATCTAACGGATTCTCAAGAAACGACTGCCTGCTTCCAGAGGAAGCCAGGATCGACGCTCATATCTCGCCCTCTGAAATGACGCACATCGTCGACGCTGACAGCTCGCAGACCGTGGCGATTCACGAAGTTAGAAAGGGTCATGATCTTGTCATTCAGGGTCCGCCCGGTACCGGCAAGTCGCAGACCATCGCCAACATCATTGCCGCCGCCGTGGCCGACGGTAAGAGGGTTCTGTTCGTCGCCGAGAAGATGGCTGCTCTTGAAGTGGTAAAAAGGCGGCTTGATCAAGCTGGCGTCGGTGACGCTTGTCTTGAACTACATTCGAACAAGGCGAACAAGAAGGCCCTGCTAGGTGAGCTTCAGCATGTCTGGGGGCTCGGCGCGCCGAAGGGCCAGTTTTCCGATGCCGTCGACAGGAGACTGGTCGAGGCACGGGACAGTCTCAACTCGCATCCAGAACGTCTACATCGACTGTATCTCCCATATGCTCTGACACCGTATCAAGTAATCGGTCAACTGTCGCGCCTCCGTCAGATGGGGACGCCGCCTTCCGAAATCGCGTTACCAGACGCTGTTAGCTGGTCACCGGAAACGCGAGAGCGGATACATGGACTCCTTACGGAGCTCGCTCAACGGATCGATGATATTGGGCTTCCATCGCAACACCCCTGGTCAGGCGTGGGCCTTACCTCGATTACCCCTCTTGACCACGAGCGGCTCACCAAGCGACTGAATGAGACCGCCTCCGACCTGTCGTCGCTTCGACGCGACATGGCCGACGTGGCGGCATCTTTGTACAGCGAGCCAGTATCCTCGATCTCTGAATTTAGCGAGAAGGTCAGACAGGCCGAAGCGATAGCGACAGTCCCTCACGCAATCTCGTCCAGCGCGCTCTCCGCATCGGTATGGGAAGAAGTGGGGGGTGATATACAGAAACTGGTCCGCGACGGATCCGAGCTCTCGCGCCTTTGCAGCCAAATTGCCGGGCACTTTGAGGATGGCGCGTGGGAAATCGAACCTGGCCCGATGCTTGAACGGTTCAAGCAGCTTCCGGCTTCGTTCCCGGAAAGCGGCTTTGAAACGATACGACAGATCGATGCGGCATTGCCCCGCTTCCTTCAGTCGGTCATTTCGTTGAAGCAGATGCTTGGAATAGATGCGTCTTCCACACTTGGATCGATCGGCAGGTTGATAGATATTGGCGACAGGGTAGCTGACGCGCCGGACGCGAGCCCCGATGCTTTCGTTGCAGCAATATGGGAGCGCGGCCTGGAGCAGGCAGGTGATCTGGCTGAAGCCGTTGCCATCTACAGGCGGATCAAGGCCGAGCTGGACGGGAAGATGTCCGAGCAGGCCTGGGACATGGACCTTTCATTGACGCGAACGGCTGTAGCGCTTCATGGAAGAAAGGCGCTGAAGTTCCTCAGTGGCGACTGGCGTAGAGCCAAGGCGTTGCTACGAACCATCATGCCGGAAACAACCCCTGAAGAAACCATCCGTCTGCTTGATCTCCTGCAGAAGGGAAAGCAGGCTCGGACAACAATAAAAGACGGTGACAGCCTAGGACGCGGGGCGTTCGGCGCCGATTGGCGCGGAGAGCGAACGGATCCGCGTCCCCTAGAGGATCTCGTCATATGGATGAGGAGCCTGAGAGGCCTGGGGCCGGAGGCCCGTGCGATTGCTGGCAGGCTTACCGACAAGCGGGCCCTCAAGGCCCGGTGCGATCAAGTTCGCAGCATGATGGAAGATGTACGAAGGCTCCTGCTGACATTATGGTCGGATTTAGGAGAACAGGGAGGCGCGCTGCTCAAGGACGCTGCTGGGCCTGAAGAGGTACCTCTTGCCCACGCGACTACGGTCATAAAAGAGATCGCGACTGCTGACATGTCGTTTTCAACGGTTGCGATCTCATCTCCAGAGAACAATGGTCTTCGTGTTCAGTGGTTGGAGCAGCTTGCTAACGGGCTCAATCTCAAGGAATCCGTGTCGAGCGTTGGCGATCTGGGCTCCACCGCATTCGGAGAACTCTGGAGAGGTGGTGCATCCGATTGGTCCACCTTGTCGGAGATCGTCGGATGGATCGAGAATAACCGGGATCTTCGCATCCTGGCTTCCCAAGTATCGGACCGTGTTGGACTGGCTGTCAAATCCCGAAAAGCATCTGACGATTGCGCAAAGATGATCGAGCGAATTGCTGACATAACTGGGTCTCTCCGAGCCGACCTCGGTTTCATATTTGGCAGTGACGTCCTCGTGGACGTCGGACTCGAAGAAATCGAAAACGTCCTCCAGCGCTGGGTGCAGAGCGAGGAGGAACTCTCGAAGTTTGTTGCGTACAACGGAAGGGCCACCGATGCTGCGCAACTTGGCGTCGGCGCAATCGTCGAGCGGATTGAGAGCGGCGCATTCAAGACATCCCAAGTCATCGATCATTTTGAAATCGCCTTCTATGAGGCGATCCTGCGACATCAGCACTCAATGGATCCTGAACTTGCGCGGTTTGATGGCGAGGTTCATGGTCGCTTGGTGAACGAGTTCGCCGAGCTCGATCTCAACCGCATGCGCCTGTCGAGGCTTGATGTCGTCAGGGCTCATCATAGCAGAATTCCTCAGGTTAGCGGCATCGGGCCGGTCGGCATTCTCCGCGGTGAGATGGCGCGCAGGCGTAACCACATGCCGATCCGGCAACTCATGCAGAGGGCCTCGCCGGCCATACAGGCGCTGAAGCCTGTCTTCATGATGAGTCCTCTATCAATTGCACAGTTTCTGCCGCCGGGTGCTCTCGAGTTTGACCTTCTCGTGATGGATGAGGCCAGTCAGATCCAGCCAGTCGATGCTCTGGGAGCGATCGCGCGCGCCCGGCAGGTCGTCGTGGTGGGCGACGAGCGTCAGTTGCCTCCGACGAAATTCTTCTCGAAGATGACCTCAAGCGGATCGGAGGATGACGACGAGCAGGATGGCGCAAGCGTCTCGGACATCGAAAGCATCCTGGGTCTGTTCTCGGCGCGGGGTCTTCCGGAAAAAATGCTGCGGTGGCATTATCGCAGCAGACACCAGTCGTTGATTGCGGTGTCTAACTCCCAGTTCTACGACGACAAACTTTTTATCGTGCCGAGCCCGTATACCCAGGAGGCTGGTATGGGCCTTCGGTTCCACCCAGTGAGCGGTGGCACATTCGATGACGGCGTAAATAAAGTCGAGGCGAGGGCAGTAGCGGAGGCGGTCATCCGGCATGCCGTCAGTTCGCCGCAGCTTTCGCTGGGAGTCGCCGCTTTTTCCGTCAAGCAGCGACGCGAAATTCAAGATCAACTGGAAATCCTTCGGCGTCTCAATCCCGCGACCGAGGACTTCTTCCACTCCCATCCACACGAACCGTTCTTCATCAAGAACCTGGAGAACGTGCAGGGCGACGAACGCGACGTAATTCTGATCTCCGTGGCTTATGCGAAGAACGCTCAAGGATACATGGGGATGCGATTTGGACCGCTGGGAGCTGAAGGGGGAGAACGCCGGCTGAATGTCCTGATCAGCCGAGCGAAACGTCGGTGCGAGGTCTATGCCTCGATCACTGACGAGGACATTGACCTTGAACGGGCCAAGGGTAAGGGCGTTTTCGCATTCAAGCTGTTTCTGCACTATGCGCGGACGGGGCGACTTTCTGTTTCACAACGAGCAGACCGTGACATGGACAGCGTGTTCGAGGAGCAGGTCATGACGGCGTTGCAAGAGAGAGGTTACCAGGTTCATCCGCAGGTTGGGATCGCTGGCTTTTTCATTGACCTTGCCGTCGCTGACGACGCCATCCCTGGCCGATATCTACTCGGCATAGAATGCGATGGTGCTTCTTATCACGATTCCAGATCTGCTCGAGATCGCGATAGGTTACGGCAAGCGGTCCTCGAGGATCACGGTTGGACGATACATCGGATCTGGAGCTCCGATTGGTTTCAACGACCTAAGGCAGAGCTAGACCGTGTCGTCGATGCCATCGAGCGTGCGAAAGCCAATGTACTTGAGGGCGGATCGCCCACAGAAAGCCCGCGCCGTGCTGTCTCTGTCGAGGTAGTGACAATCGAAAGGGACACGGTGACGGAAGTTAGTCTGCAACCTGTTTCGGTCACAAGTTCCACGCCTCTCTACGACGAAGCGCCTCTAAAGGCAGACTTCAGGTACGAGCTCCACGAGGCGCCGGTACCCTTCCTGGTCTCGCTGATCAAGGAAATGGTGGAGATAGAAGGACCGGTGCATCGCGACGAGGTGGTCGTCAGGATTCGCACAGCGTGGGGTCTGCAGCAAGCAGGTGGACGTATTCGTGCGCACGTCGGTCGTGCACTTGATGCGGCGGTGAGCGGCGGACACGTTTACAGATCCGGAGAGTTTCTGCTGTGGCCAGGCGTGGAGGCGAGGCTTCGCGACCGCAGCTCGACGTTTTCGCCAAGCCTGAGGAGGATCGACATGATACCGCCCATGGAGGTCGACGAGGGAATCCTGTCAATCTTGGAGGCGGGTTTCGGGGCATCAGAGGATGAAACCGTGAACGCTATCGCACGCGGCCTCGGCTTCCGTTCGACGAGCTCGCAACTGAAAGAATTCATCAAGGCGCGCATCGGATTGTTGGTGGCGGAGGGAAAGGTTCAAGTTCGCGACAGTATGCTGATCGGCGCATCCACAGCGTAACGCGCCAGATCCTTTGCATCATGATAGCTAGAACAATTCGCCAACTTTAAAACAACTTATCTGCCTCAGGGGCCACGATGATTTTCCGCAAAAATATGACGCACTTACGAAGCTCCGCGAAATCCTCGAAGCCACTGACGAGGCTACGGTAGGAAGTACAAGGCTTCGCTCTTAGGGAGAGATGATGGCATCCAACCCACATTCCGAAGAAAACTTCGCGACCGCACTTGCAAATGACGGTCTTGTCGCCATGGTTGCTGGGATGAACTTCGAAGCAGCGGAGGCGGCGGGTGTCCTTGCTGCGGAAATTCACGACGCTCGTGCCATCGACATCATTTCGTTGGCCGAGGCTCTGGACTGGTCCAATTTCGATCGGAGCCACGCCGTACGCCTCACTTTTATGCTGAGTGGATTCATCGGTGCCACTGCCGAAATCGCATCACGTTTGATCCCTTTCACGCATTCATTGATTTTGAAGTCGCCGGCGCACAGTTCCTATGGCTATGAGCAGGCTATCGGCCGCTGGCTCGAGGGAGACGTGGCGCGCTGCGTGGCAACAATGGAAGTCCTCCGGTCGAAAAGCGACAGTCCATTCCTTGCGATGCTGCTTGATAGATGGCGCCAAAAGGACCCGTCCGCCGCACTTTGCGCTGCGCTCGAATTCAGTGTGGACAAAGCCCCGACTGCTGTCAGAGCTGCTGTCATCGCCCTAGGTGGGTATGCGGGCGCCCCATACGATATTCGAGAGCAAGCGGTCGAAGAGCTCGTTGCGAGGCTCGCTGATGAAAACTGCGCAATTCGACATGCTGCTATCTTTGGGGCCGCTCGTCACCTCGCTGAGGGGGACCACCCGCCAAGTCTGATTGGATCTTTGGAAGCGCTGGCCCGTGATCCAGATCCAGAGGACCGTGATCAGTTGATTACCTGCTTCGTCCAGAACAGGTATCCATATCCGGACCCCCTGCGGCAGCGCACCTTTGAGCTTATGAAAAATGTCACCTCGCAGAACCCTCACGTTCTTGGTCTGGTGGATGCAGCGTTGTCGGAAGCAGACCTAGTGAAGGACCGGCAGGTGGTCGCGGATACAATCTCTGCAATCGTTTGCAACGCAAGCGCTGATGTTGACCTGAAGAACTTCCAAAGCACCCTCTACAGGATAAAGGAGTTGGGCGACGAAAAACTTGGCTGGTTCGCCATCGAGTGGCTACTTCACGGAGGTATAGCGATCCGTGACCAAGTTCATGACCTCTTTGAGCCATTGGACAGGAAAATCTACGATGTCGACCTCGAGCCCTTTAACTTAACAGAGGAGAGCATATTCTTTCTCGCCAGGAAGATTTTTGGCTTCTTGCTGGTAGCTCACGGCCCCGCCGCATCACTCCTATGCGCCTGCCTGCAATCACTCAGTGGCAGACCTCAGAAGGATCTCGAAGTCGGGATTGTCTCCTTCTGGCTGATGAACTATCCCGGCGACATCGAGCTTTTCCAGAAGCTAGCGGCGAAATCTAAGGTTCGGAGTTTGAAGAGTTCAGTCGGACGTCTCCGAAAGGCGCATGAAGCTCGAGAAGCCAAGTATGCAGCTCTTCCGTCCAATCCCGCGCTCCAGCCGTCGACGAGCGAGCGCCGCGTCCAGGCAGAGATAGAGTTCGAGCAGCGAACAAAGATCAATAGGTCCGCAGAAGAGGGCTCAATCTTCGGCAACCTTTTCCACAAAAGCACAATCCTACACGGACGGTCTTCGATTTTCTATATCGAGGACCCGTCGGGCGGCGAACCCGTAAGGCAGGTCACGCCATTGGCAAGCTTTAAGGTTTCTACCCCAGTTGCGCGCATGGGCGTGCTCCAGCCCGTGGTGTTTGATCGCATGGTGCGCTCTTTCCGAATAGAGGAGCTGGTGTCATGAAGCTCATGCTGAAACAGTATCTTGCTTCGCTCAACGAACGGGAGGAGTTGGACGTCATTTTGCCGGATGTCCTCAGCGAGCTCGGCTTCAACGTGATATCAAGACCGAAGCGAGGGACGACCCAATACGGCGTTGATGTAGCCGCTATCGGACCGCACCCGCTCACCGGAGAAAAGGCGCTCTATCTCCTTTCTATTAAAGCTGGCAATCTCAGCAGAAGCCACTGGGAGGACGGCAGCCAGGCACTCAGGGTTTCGTTGGAACAAATCCTCGAAGTTTACATCCCGACGCACGTTGCCGCCCAATACAAAAGGCTTCCGGTTGTAATCGCGCTTTGCTTCGGTGGCGACATACAGGAGGAGGTGCGCCTCCGTATCCAGAAGTACATGGACAAGAACATCGTTGCTGGAAAGATCGAATTCGTCGAGTGGAATGGCGACAAGATCGCTGAGATGATGGTCTCGGGCCTGTTGCGGGAAAAGATGTTTCCCAAG
This sequence comes from Rhizobium sp. 22-785-1, assembly GCF_053521965.1. NCBI lineage: Bacteria > Pseudomonadati > Pseudomonadota > Alphaproteobacteria > Hyphomicrobiales > Rhizobiaceae > Rhizobium > Rhizobium sp. 22-785-1. The sequence continues at coordinate 36,731 of NZ_JBNWDI010000010.1, forward strand.
CAGATGCAGGCCTCGTTCCGTAAGGCGCTGGCTTTCGTGGACGAGCCCGCAGTCTGCGTCGCGCACTTCAGCCAGTTGCTGTGGCGGCTGCTGGAGATATTGCCAAAAGATCACCGCGATCTCATGCGCAAAGCTCGACAAATCCATCTTGCCGCATGGAATGTATTCGTATGGGCGCGCGACGCTCAAAACCTGGAAGCTGCGTATCAAACGAGCGAGATCGCAGCGTTGTTGATGTGGGATCTTGGGAGACGGTACCTTTCCGACACCGCCAAGGGTAGGGAAATCGGGTCGATGATGATGAGATGCGTGCAGCTCCATCAGATGATTTCAGAACAGTATATCAGGGCTCACGTCGACGCGTATTCGCAAATTGAAAACGGCCTCGCTTTGGCTGTTCAATCGAGGGCGCCAGTCGATATTAATCTTCGTGTGTTCGACGTCCTGGGCAGAGTTGCGTTGCATGGCCTTTGGATCCTTCACGCCCGAGAAAATCTCGACCCTAACGAGAAGGCAGAGGTCGTCGCGGCGGTCGAGGCTGGGGTCGAACGCGCTCATCGCATAGTCCGAGACATAATCGGGAACAATCGCGTTCTTGAATGCCCGCTACGGGACGATCACGCGATCGAGATAACGCTTGCGGCAATGTTGCTGGCACGATGCGGGGATCTGCAGTTTCTGGCAGGCTGGATCGAGAGCATCTTCCAGGCCTCGGCGTTCGCTTACCTGACCGGAGGGTTATATCCGTGCATCCTCAGGGAATACAGTCAGCTCGCCCAGCATCCGCAACGCTCGGACGCTTATAGGAAGGAAGCTACTTCCGGAAGCGACCTGTACGCCACACTGGCCCTCTGGCTTGCTCTCCTTCAAAGAGGAGACGCATTCAAGGAGCTGGCCGAGTTTCAAGAGAAGCATCTCGCACATTGTACATGGCAGTTCTGGTTGCCGGACGACATTTCCGAAGATCACCTATACAGGAACACCAAAACTCACGGTGTCGCAATTACCGAGATCAAGGCATCCATCGGGGAGGAAAAGCTCCTTGAACAAGTAAATCGGGAAATAAAGAACTCGAAAGATTTCGACACCTTGTCAGCAGTTCGATTTAGCCATGAAAACTTGGTGCTGGTAGCATGCAGACTATACCGACTTCCAATTCCTCTTCACGTGCTTGCGGGGAAGCAGACAGATGTCGTGGATTGTGATGGCTGATCACGTTGCGGATGCCCGCCCCAAAATGTCCGAAGCCCAAACGTTTGGGTCCCTTTCAAGGACATCTAAAACTGGGGATGGTCCGGGTGATGATCAAATCGCCTGCAACTTCGCGATCTCGATTTCAATTAAATCTTCAGGAATGGCTCGTAGCACCGGGGATGATGCATCCCATAAGTTGTCCAATGTTGCTAGTTTCGCGAGCAGAGATCTGGTGCAGGTGAAGCGACCTTTGAGGGAAATGTCATTGTTTTCAGAACCGACAAGATACGCTTCTGCCGCGATTTTCCCAAAAGCGGTTCGCTCGAAGAATAAGCCGATCGCCCACCCGTTCAGCTCGCAACCGGTTACCGAAACCGCTCCCAGCGATGTGTGCTCGATGATCATTCGCGTCCTCCGTTCATCACAACGCTCGACGATGAACTTGCAAGCGGCAACGGTGAAGCATGCTTAAGGTCGTCCGAGCAGAAACAAGGACGTTCATCCGCGACGCGACGGAAGAGGATGGACTGTTCAGACGAGCGTTTGGAAGATTTGCCCGGCCGACAGAGCAGGAGAAGAAGAATGCCAAGTTAGAAACTGACAAGCTTCGCAAGGATTACTTTTGGCTGGAGTGCGATTGTCAAGAGGAGAACGGGAGATACCCTGTGCTGTTCTGCGTGCAGAACCGCGGGATTCGCCGTGATCCGAATTCCGTCCAGCATACGCTGGAGTGTGATTTTCATTTCTACCCGAAGCAGCAGGTTGAACTCGTCAAAACCTACAAGAAACCTGGACCACGGCAGATAAGGCGGTCGTTCAATCTTCTGAAGGATTTTGGCGTCGGCGAGGAGCTCCGCTACCGTTCCGGCAAACGCACCTCACGGGGTGAGCCCAGGTCGGAAATTGCCATGCTTTTGTTTTCCTTGCTCGGGAGCGCTCAGCTCGATCTGATTGGTCCTGAAGAGGGACCGTACTGGGATCTCCAGGAACAGATTGCCAGACTTGCAGAGGCTGCGGCCCAGATTAGAATTTCGGATCGGATCCTTGGAGAATGGATCGCCTTCGATGCGAATGAATACGAAGTTTTGAAGGGAAAAATCGCGGAGGCTGATCGCAATGGGAACGGTCAAAGACATTACGGATTGTATCTCTTCAGGCTCGTCCATGCAGAGGGAAAGACACTTAGCCGCTGCGACGGCGGTCCTCTTACTGTGTTCGGGCATATGGCGACATTCGGCGAAGCCGCGCCGCGCGATCGTTACCCATACCTGGTCGCTGCCGTCGTCGCATCTCCCAGTCATGGGCATGAGCCTCGCGTTGTAAGAGCCTATGTTCATCCATGCCAACAAGAATTCCGATGGACGCTGGTGGACAGCAACCTCGAAAGAAATACGCTCGATCAGCTCTTAAAAGTCAGGTATCGCCTGCTGCTGCAGCATGGCTTCAGGCTCTACATAAGAAAGCCACTGTTCGATATGGGGCCCGAGGACGACACACCACGAGAAGTTTGCATACCGGACTTTTTGCTGACTCCAGATCATCCAGAACATCGGCGGAACTGTGTCATCGTCGAAACCATGGGTGGATATGATGATGCCTACGAGGATCGCAAAGAGCGCATGCACGAGATGTTTAGGCAGATTGGGCAACCAGATGGACGCGCAGGCACCGAGATCGAAGAGTACGAGCCGCCAGAGGACCAGACGATTGAAGAGTATCAAGCTCGATTTCGAACGCGGGTCTCCAATCATGTCGTTCGCGTTAGGCAATGATGAGGGTTCTACCGAGCCATCAGTTTATGAGCAAAAGGGTCGGTGAGGAGTACAACAGGGTCTCTCTCACGCCTTTGGTCTTGTCGCTAAAGAAAGTCGAAAATACGGCCTAACGTGCGCGCTCGCGACGCTGTGGCCTCGGGATATTCCAGAGGATGTTCTGTCTCAGGTCGGCATGTATCGTTGTCCATCTTTTAATTAACGGGCGAGATCAGTCAGTAGTTGTTAATACCAGCGGCGTTCTCGACGGTTCATCCGTGGCGTTCCTGCCAAACCTGAGTAACGGCGAAGTGCTCCTGATCGGCACCAACTCGACGATGCCGCTGCCGGTCACCATAGACCCAAGCCACTAGGCCATGATCGTCGGTGATTCTCAGCAGCTCCCACCGACGAACTTCTTCCATAAGAGCATCGCCGATATCGCCGACGACGAAGAATCCGACATAGTGACCGAGGAATCGGTTCAGGAGATGGCCAGCAGCGCGTTCCGGCCGAGAAGAATGCTGACTTGACACTATCGCTCGATGCACTCCGGGCTCATCCGCTTCTCCAACAAAATCATCTATCGCGACGACCTGACGGTCTTCCCGTCTGCTAACGAGGACGACCCGAAGAAGGGCGTATCGCTGGTCCAGGCCGGGGGCATCTACAAGGCTGGCGTCAACACTACCGAGGCCCACGCCGTGGTTGGAGAAGCCTTGGCGTTTTTGAGGCACGAAGGTCAACGGTCGCTTGGCTTCGTGCCGTGAACAGGCCCAGGCGGACTATATTAACGAACGCCTTCAGTACGAGATCGCCCGCGACAGGGTGGCCGGAGAGTATATGGACCGATGGCTGCACGAGCGCGATGGCCTTGAGGAGTTCTTCGTAAAGAACCTGGAAAACGTGCAGGGCGACGAGCGCGACGTCATCATCGTTTCTATGGTCTATGGACCGCCTTCCGAAGGCGCGAAGGTCGGCCAGAATTTCGGTCCGATCGCCGGCCCCACGGGCCGCCGCAGCCTCAACGTCCTGTTCACTCGTGCCAAGGAGCAGATCAGGACGTTCACCTCCATGACGCCGCTGGACATCGCCGCGGAAGAGACCACGAATGCGGGCGCATGGATGCTGAACGCTGGCTGGAATACAGTGCGGGCGCAGCATTGGAAGCAGGGACCGGCACTCATGGCGCCTTAGGTAGGGGCAGGTGGCTACTCCATCGACCTCGGCATCCGGCATCCCCAATGACCACGCGGCTTCCTGATGGGCGTCGAATGCGACGGAGCGGGATACCATTCATCGCGCTAAGCCCGCGATCGTGACGTGCACCGGCAGGAAATGCTTGAGAACCTGGGTTGGAACATTCACCGCATCTGGTCGACCGACTGGTTCGAAAATCCGCGTCGCGAGGCCGAGAGGCTCCGTACTGCTATCGCCGCACGTCTGGAGCAGTTGAAGATGAAGCTGGCAGAGCGGGCCGCGGCGCCGACGCCCGTAAAGGAAGAGGTTCGCCCCCCGATCAGCGCGCCTGAGGAGCCGGCTTCGCGGGCGGAGCCGCGGCAACTGGATCTACCCGTCGACCGTCCAGTCAGGGAACCGCTCGATCGCAGGACCGCTGCTTCCGCAGCGAGGCACCAGGCGGCACGACTGGGAAGCAAGGTTCGCCTTCGGTATCTCGATCTCGGTCAGGAGACCTATCAGTTCACGATCGTCAAAGATTCGAGTGCGCCTGAGAGGGGGCTGGTGAACCAGAATGCTCCGCTGGCCAAGGCCGTTCTCGACGCAGAGGCCGGCGACGAACTGGAAATCCTGCTCGGTAGCACTATCAGGAAGGCCGTAGTGGAAAGCGTGATCTAGAGCCATCGGAGGATTGATAGGCGCGCTGGTCGCCTCGAACAACTGCGCAGAATTGACGACGGCTTTTTTTGCTTTCGAGCAGGATCATAGCGCCAGCTCAGAAGTTATCGGCTACAGGCAATGTATATACGCTTTTTTTGGAGGGAACGGTGGAAAATATCCTGATGGCCAGTGGACAACGTGGTTGCAGTCAAATATGCAGCCAGCGCAACCATGGGTATTTCAGTGAGCCTTACGACTACAGCCTTCGACAAGTTTCGTGTGAAATACGGTCCTGCAAGGCCGCCGCGGCCGAACGTTATCAAGAACACGGATGAGACCATCCAGATGACGACCAATGACGGGCTGGATATTCTGAACGACGGTGCCGCCGTTGCCAGCGCGGCAATTCCTGCTACGCCCATTCTTGACGACACCATGGAGAGTGACAAAAGGCTCTGGGCTGTTCGCACTACAGACGTCGTCCATGCGCTGGAAAATTGTGATTACGGGGCGACACTTAAGACTGGGAAGATAAAACACACCAACTTGACCGGCGGCGCAGATGCATTTTGCGGTGGCGAGTTGCTATTTTTGTCCAAACGTACAATTGTCGTTAACGGTGACTCTGGAAGATACGGTCCCCGTAGCAATGCTGAGATGAACGACGTGGCAAAAGCATTTCGAGATTCAGGTTATGATGTTTGGTGCCAGGGCTATGATGACGATACAAACATCCCTTTCCCGTTGCTAAGCGTTGATCCGGTATGGGTCGATTGAGTGGTGTAGATATGGAACTGCAAGAGATATTCGGGGCAGAGTCTTCCGGAAAGACCCCAGAAGACTATGCTGCTACCAGCAAAAATCAGTATGTCAGAAGTCAGGTCCAAATTGCGCTCGCGACACCCGAGGCAAGAGGACGACGGCTTTCCGCAGTTGAGGCCTTAAATGCCTATGGGCTTGAGGTCCTAGAGCAAATTGCCGAGAACGGCGCCTCGACGCTAGTCAAAACGAGAGACGAACCTGCGACCACGCTGAGGCGCCGGCGCGAGGACCTGAACCTAGATATCAAGGATGTCGTCAAACGGACCGGCCTCGACATCGAAGTCGTTAGAGCGCTCGAGACACCAGGTAAAGCCTCAAAAGTACGAGATATCGAGAAGCTCGCCGTTTCTCTGGCACTCGACGAACGCAAAGTTGGAATGCCTTCTCATGCCGTAGATCGTGATCTCGGTGTGAGATTGCGTGAGCTTAGGGGAGCGAAAGATGCCATTAGATTCGATGCGACTTCCGTTCTAAAGATTGCAGAAGCAGGCTGGGTGATATCGAGACAGAATGAACTCGAGCGCCTCCTAGATATCCCCGTTGATCCCATAATCTCCCAAGGCACTCTTCAGAGCGACGACTACAGTCATGTGGCGGCCGAGAAGGGGTATACTTTGGCGGAAAAAGTGCGGAGGCATATCGGGTTGAAGCCGGATGAACCTATCGAAAGTCTCCGTGAACTCCTAGAAACGAAGCTTGCCGTGCCTTTGGTCCAAGATAAGCTTTCAGCACGGTTTGCGGGCGCAACGATCGCAAACGGAGCTAATAGAGGTATTATTGTCAACGAAGAGGGTCACAACGAAAGAGTTTGGACCCGAAGAATGACGCTCGCTCATGAAATAGGACATCTCGTCGGTGACCCTGATCCACGCTTAAACAAGCTCCGAGTGGACGGCTATGATCGACTCGGTAAAAACCTGGACAGCGAGACCGACAATGTTGAACGGCGCGCTAATGGATTTGCTGTAGCATTTCTTGCTCCACCTGAAGCCGTCCGCTCGATCACGCAGGCGGCACCTTCTTCGAAGGCGGCTTTGGAGATCGTCACGAACACCTTCGGTATCAGTCGGACGGCGGCGATCTATCACATTTACAATGTTGCCAAGTTGGATACCTCAAGGGTTGATACCAAAAATCTGAAGGACAATTCGGAAGAATGGCAGCCGAGGGAAAATCTGACGCTTGACTATTTTCCGCTCGAGGAAACTCCCCTGAACCGGCGCGGGCGCTTTGCGTCATTGGTCGTAAAGGCGGAGAAGGCCGGGCATATCAGCGAAGACACCGCTGCGTCCTACCTCAACACGGTTGTCGAAAAGTACCTCAAGCACCGTGAGACGGTTCTCGCGTTGCAAAATTAATCCAGCTAGGCCTGACCTAAACCAATCGGTCAGGCCGACGCTACAGCTACCGTGACAGTAGGTGTCTTCCCCAACCGACGTCGCACCGACGCTCTTGCAGGTTCCGCGAACCAAGAAATTACAAACACTTTATCGCCACAAAAGAAAAAGCCCGCCAGAGGCAGGCTGATGTATAACGTTTTCCGGCCTGTTTCGCTATCGTGAGATCGCTGTCGAGAATCACATAGGGACCTCGCTGGCTCTCCAGACCTACAGGATATTCTGCGCGGCGTCGATCATGATCGACCAAAGCTGCTGACCTCTGTAAGCCTCCGGTGAAGGCCGCAGGTCAGGCCGCTTGAGCGTTGATGGTCGGCGGTGTCCAATTCCAAGGAAGCAGTTGCTCCAGCTTGGTAATTGGGGTGTCCGCGATGCGGGCGAGAACGTCGGCAAGCCACGCCTGCGGATCGATGTCGTTGAGCTTTGCCGTCGTGATCAGCGTGGCCATGAAGGCGGCACGGTCAGCACCACGATCCGATCCGGCGAAGAGTCGCGATTTTCTGCCGAGTGCGAAGCCTCTGAGCGCTCGCTCGGCGGCGTTGTTCGTCAGGGAAATCCTGCCTTCGTCCGGGAATGACGTGAAGCCATCCCAACATTTGAGCTTTAGTCGATCGCCTCTGCGACCGGAGAACTGCGTGACAGCTTTGACCGCTCGGTTTGAAGCCAGGCCTGCAAATCGTCGACGAGCGGCAGACTTTCCTTGTGGCGACGTTCCAGGCGTTGGTCGGCCGTAAGCCCGTTGATCTCCCGCTCGATATCGAACAGGCCGTCGATCCGTTTGACGGCTTCGAGCGCCACAGGCGAGATCGGCGCGGCGTTCTTTCCACGCTTGGCGTTCGCGGCAATGTCGGCGAGCACAAGGAATTTCCGCCGCGAGTGTGCCCAACATAGTGCCTGGGTCAGCGGACCGGGATCGCGATCAACTTTGAATAGCGGATTGTAGCGTCCATAGGCGTCCGCCTGCAGAATGCCAGTGAAGGTCTTCAGGTGGCGCTCTGGATGCTCCTGCCGTCGATCTCGCGAGGCATAGTAAAGGGCGGCCGGTGGTGAGAGCCCTCCAAACGGCCGATCGTCCCGGACGTTGGTCCAGATGCGGCCCGTCGGATACCGGGCGAAGGCGTGATTACAATCCTGAACTTAGACGGCGATATGATTCCGTAAACAAACGACGAAAGACACGAACTTACTCTCAACGACAGCCACAGTTTCGCTCACTGCTTGACTAAGGACATCAAACCTCGTTACGATCTGATCAACGAGCGTAAGGTAGAACCCGCATGTGCTTTCTAGGTGGACGCTTGGAATGGCCGCAACAAGGACGCGCAGGTCGAAAAGATCCGGCGGCTGCAGGCGCTTCCGAATGTTGTGATCGCCGTCGGGAACCGCATCCCGCTCTCCCAGGCTTTGATCATTGGTTGGGAGGGATGGACAGGGGCTCCCCGCACGTGAATGTGCACTGGGTGCACACGAAGTTCATGTTGGCCGATCCTCTTTCCGACGATCCGGTAGTGGTCACCGGCTCTGCGAATTTTAGTAAAGCTAGCACTGACAACAACGATGAAAACATGGTCGTAATCCGCGGTAACCAGCGGGTTGGCGACATCTATCTCGGTGAGTTCTTCAGGCTGCACTCGCATTATGCATTCCGTCAGGCTGTAGCGATCTTCCTCATGAACAACCCCGGCAAGACGCCTGACGACTTTAAGCAGAAGTTTCTGATCGAGGACGGAGACTGGACAGCGGACTACTTCACCCCAGGCGATCGATCAGCAAAATTCGCAAGGCGGATGTACTTCTCGGGCAGTTAGCGGGTTTTACTGGGCCGACATGAAGCGAGGTTCCATGAGCAGTCAGGGGAGGGGAGAGGGTAGGATCAGGACGGTGAGCGATGCTGGTCTGCTTGCGCCTTTTCGAGCTTCGCCTTTTCGCGGCCTACACCGATCCTGTTTCCGAGCAGCGCCGAGAAGACGCTGAACAGTAGAATCCCGCCGGTCCAGCCGGCGAACGCGGTTCCAAACACGGCAATTCCGAATGATGGCATGGCGAATATTGTGAGCAACAGACCGCCGCCAGCAAATGAGGTGGTCCACTTCCGTTGAGTGGTTCGCCAGGCATGACGAAAGAACAAGCGGATCAAAAGTTTGCTCGTCGAGGCAACTATTGACTTCATTTATCGCTAGCTTTCTTTTCTCGCCGCCACGGTCCTGCGGCGTGGACAAATTCGACTGCTAATCATTGATCGGTTCTTTCGTCATTGAGATCGTCGGGATCAGGAGTGATAATTTCAAAAATCGGTGTCGTACCCCAGATGCTGGCTTGCCGATAACTTATCTGTAGCGACCCGGTGAACTCATCGCTCGCGACATATTCAAGGTCAATGAATTGGGATGGATCATTGACCCCAAAGTAGCTGACTTGGCGGAGCAGTTCAGCCGAAAATAGCCATGCTGTTCCCACAGGCATGTCCATGCCAAATATGTCCACCCCTTCGATGGTGGCGATATAGGAAGCCAACCCATCAACGACTTCCTTTCGTGCGATATTCAGCGCCACCGGCGTTGCGCCCCGGCCCCAAACGAACCGCCGTAAAGCACGTCCCTCGGCGGTTCGAGAAATCGTCAGGACAGGTCGGACGCCGACTTGATCGACATATGGTTTGATACCTTTCCAGAACGCTTCTTTCTCAACTGCCAGATCAAGTTTAACTTGGACTCGCGGGCGGCCGAGAAAGCTGTTCCAGACACGCATTTCAGCCCATGTGCGGAAGTTCGATACCAAGAATTCTACGAAGTTCACCGGGGGCGTCTCCATTGGAGGCAGCACCATCTGCGCCTTGCTAATGCCCTCCATTGCTCCGTACGCGACCGGGTCGGCGCTTACGAATTTTTGTTGTACGATCTTCACACCCTGAAAGAAGTTCAGTTGCGAAAGTCCTTCTAAAAAGCTGGCTTTCAGCGCGTCTCGAAGCTCCTCAACAACCTGATTGCTGATCGGAAGCGATTTCAGCAGGTCACTCCGCACGTCTTCGATCGCCGACCGTGCGCTGTCCAAAATCTCGACTAGACGCATGCTTGCTAGCTTGGGGTCCTGTGTCGCCGCGTACAATGGCTTTGCAGAACCGAGCGAGCGTTCACTTTGAATACTCTTAAGGAGGGTGTCGATCTTCTGCACGATCGCGCGAAGCGCGCGATCCCCATTCGGGAGTACGCTCACGTCAGCGGAGAGTTTACGAAGTCTGTCGCTCAGGCCATCGTCCCCGCTGTTCGGGATCGAGGAGGCAAGGATTGCGACAAACGACGATGTTAAATCCTCGCGGCCGTTGATCGTTGACGGCGTGAATACCCTTCCAGGAACGACGCGGCGCTCGGTCATGTTGTCCATCGTCGTCACAAGTCGGTCGAGTTCACCCCCGTACGACGTCTCGTCAAATCTTTCTCCGGCAGTCTCGAAGCGGGCTAAGTCGAGAAAAAGCGAGTGCAGTTGGGGAGGGCGAACGTGGGGGCCGATTGAGTTCTCACGGCTACCCTTGTGGTCCAGGAGTGCTCGGGCATTTCTGGCGCCGATGTCCGACGCCTGCTTGTTATTGATGGACCATGACAGCAGCAGCGCCGCCGAGAGCATAATGACGTCTTGATGGGCATTCCGAACAATAGTCGTGAAGAGTTCATCGGGCTGAGGGTCAGACGCAAACTCATAAGACAGGCTCCGTGCCGTAGCCTTCGCTTCACCCCAATTTGCGTCAAGGATGTCTGGAAGCAGATGCCTTCGATGTCTCAGCTCGGAATAGGGGTGCCTGAGACCAAGAGTATCGAGCCATCGGACCAAAGCTTCTTGGAAATAGTCGGCGCCCTCGTCGTCCTCATTCCAGACCGCCACGGCCAAGCAGTAGGCCGTGTTCTTCAGGTGCTGCCACAGGAAAGGCCAGCTCGCTCTGAATTCGTTCCACCAGAGCTCGCTCTCTTGCTTCCTCGTTTCGCGCCAACCGTAGATCGATGACGCCGTTGGAAGCAGGGCCTCCCACGCGCCGATAAGATCCGGGAGAACTGACGAATATGCCTTTGCGTCTGAACCGGCTAGACGGAGACGTGGCTGAGCGGGTTCGTTGGCCGAAGTCTCGATGGTTGTTCGCTTCGTCTTCCAGGCTTCGATCCGATGCATCATCGCCGGCCCCAGATCCAGTATGGACGTGATGATGTTGATCGAGAGACTGGGCTCTTTTCGGCTTGGAAGCAGTCGCAGAGGCGCGTACGCCAGCCTTTTGATAAAATGACTGTCGTCTGGAATTCGATCTGCCGCTCGCTCGAACAGGCGTCCATACTGTCTGAGCCAGGTTTGGTAAGGTGCGTGCCAAGCTGCGCCCTGGACCTCCGAGTAGTTGAAAGCTGTGCCATCGGGCCTGCGCGTGACGTTGATTGCGTGAAGAAATCGATGGTAGCGAACCATCTCATCCCACGCTGCATCGAAGGCCACCGGCGCAAGACGCTCGATTGTCGCGGCGGTTTTGTCCGCTAGCTCTTCTAGGATCTGGTCTGGAGTCGGGAGCTCACGCATCGGAACCGCTCCGTTTGAAAGAAAACGCTCGCTTGAGAATAAACTTCTCTACCGCAGTCAAGGGACGTCCGCCTCGGCGTCGGCACCAGACAACGCGGCCTTGCAGGACGCCATCAAAGTCGGGAGTAAACCATATCATTGGTTCATCCGCACCCAGGAAGCCCTTGGTCGTTTTCTTTGGACGGCCAGAGCCAGCAGCCCACCTCCGAACGGTCCAGCCGACCCACTTCATTTTCACGTCGCTGAGCTTGACGGGTTTTCCGAATGTGACAACGATCTCCTCGTCGTGGGGTTCACCGAAGTCGCGACCGAAAAAGACTGATGGTCCGTTGAGACCCGTCGCGGCGCCCAGAAAAGCCATGTCGGCAGCGCCGTAGATCTGCTCGCGAAACCGCTTGGTCATCTCGGCTGGCAGAATGACGTGAGCGGTAAATCGTTCACGAAGCTTTTCCCGTTCGGACTGCTGGACGAAGCCGAATGTCACGTTGATGAAGTGCGCCAGCCCTCCGAGGTTCAGTAGTAGCCAGGCTACATGGATTCCGAGAAGTCCTAGTTTGAAGACTTGGCTTTGTCCGCCGAGACCTAGCCAGTGAGCGGCGAAATGTGCTGGCCACAGCAACTGCCCGCACAACACGGCGAGCAGCGCGAGGCAGCTAGCAACGACTTGGAACGAAAGAGATTCATGGTAATACACCTGCACATCGACCGACGAGCTCTCCCTCTGAGCGATGAGTGTCACAAGCGCGAGTGCAAGGGAGATGACGCCAAGGACGCCTACTTGCGCCGTGATAAGATAACTCGACGCATTCATGATGAAGCTCTTCAGTTCCGCATGCGGCCCGAAAGCCGTGAAACCTGACGCTATCTTCGGAGCGAAACGATTGACCGCGATTTCCAGAGAGACGGCGGTAGCATCGAGCGCCAGATACAAAACCAGGAAACGCGGAAATGTCGCGATCGAGAAGAAGCGTCGGAGAATGCGATGGACGATCGGGTAGCGCGTGCTGCGAGCTGCCGGATTACTGCGAAGGTGCTCCTTCACTTCTCGCCGAACGCTTGAATTGACGCTACCGGTGATCTTCTCGCCGAGCCAATCGATCATAGATATTGTGCACTCCCGAAATGAAGCCGTGAACCTTTGTGTGGTCGTTTCCTAATCAGCCGGGAAGCAGCCTGCATAGGTTGATTTCGTATTTGATCTGCAACGCTTCGGCAAGACGGTGCAGCGATCCACAACGAGTGTTCGGGTGAGCGAGAGCAACTGAGGGCAAGGACTCGCCTGATGATAAGCGAACCTTCTTTCGTGAGGGCGCTCGGCCGGTAGGCATGGCTGACGCGTGAGCGCTCCCGAGGTATATCGCCGTGACATGAGTTCGAAGGCTCGGGCTCGATGGGCTTGACGACCTTCAAGGACGGCGCCACCGTTTTTGAAACGCCAATCAGGAGACGAGCCTTGATCCTTTACCACTTCACGTCCGCGGCCCATTTGAGAGGTATCCATCAGTATGGTTTAACGGTCGGCGATGTCGTCACTGACATTGCTGGTTTCAAGGGAAAGGTGGGCGTGTGGCTTACCACCTCGCCAACGCCCGAGGGCCAGGGACTTGGCGGCACGATTGTTGACAAATCCGACTTCCGTCTGACGGTCGATGTACCTGAGAACAATCTGCTGCAGAGGTGGAACAAATGGGCTCGAGAAAAATTGTCGCAGGAGACACGCGTAGCGCTTGACGCGGGCGACATTGAGCGGACCGACTACTTCTTCGTTTATTTCGGTTGGTTGCCGACTGACAGGATCCTCGATGTGGCTTCCACCATAACAGGTCGCGCGGAGATGGATTGGGGGCGCGAACGGCCGCAAAGTCATCTTGCACCGGGCGTACCCTTTCGAGAGCGATACCATTGGCAGAGACGAACGCTGCGAAAAGTTCACGAGATGTTGACGCTGATGACGGCGGAGCCTGTCGGCGGACTGCATTGATGGACCCGCAGGGCGCCATTCCGATTATTGATGCCCGTCCCGGCGAAACCGTTACCCTGGCAGAACACAAGGCTCTCGATGCGTTGGTTTCAGCCTCTCTACGCGGTACCACGATGGAAGGGCTGACCTCCATATCTCGAGATGGAGTAATCGGCGTTATTCTACGGTCGCGTAAACGCTCTCAACTCGATCAGAAAGATATTCGGTGACGAACCGCGGAATTAACATCGCCACGCGGTCGTTCCGAAGTCGCGCGGTCCTTCCCTGAAGCGCCATCATACCGAGCGGCCTCAGACGAGGCTAAGCATCACCACTGCTCGGCGCCGGCCGATCATGCCACCGATGCTGTAGCGGGCGCAAAACTTTCATTCGAGCGTTTTAGCTGCCGCAAATTAGCTATGAGCTTCAATACCCTAGAGGTCAGGGTCATCGCTAAGATGAAGTTCTTCGCGTTATCTCCGGAATTTGTCCACTGTAGATTGGCAGAACCAACTGCAAAGAACTCGCTTGAGGTGAAGGGCAGAAGCCAACTCCGCGAACGATCTCAAGCGCAAGGACTCTCACAAAAGGAAAAAGCGGTCAGAAAGGGGGAAAAGAGTCCACTGTTAAAGGAAATCCGCAACTGTCGACGCTTGACGCCCTGACAAAATGAAGATTATGTTAATCGGTAAGATGTCAGACCAATTTAGATGGGCTGATATTGCGGGGGCAAATGGATCAGACACTCGAAAAGCACGCGATGACGCCGTTGCCGGTCATGGACCGGGTGCGGCAGGTCGAGGGCGCGCTTGTTGAGTTTGTCGAGCGGGCTGACCTGAAACCGGGAAGCCGTCTGCCTGCCGAGCGTGAGTTGATGTCGGCGCTAGGCGTCGGGCGCTCCACCATTCGTGAAGTGATCCGCAAATTCCAAGCTCTTGGGATTATCGACTCCCGCAAGGGAAGCGGCAATTATCTTTTAAAGCCGATCTCCACCGCGACTGTGCATATGCCCATCTCCATCGAGGCAGAGAGCCTGCGCGATGCGCTTTTGATGACGCTGGAAGTGCGGCGCGGCATCGAGGTCGAGGCGTCGATGGCGGCGGCTCGTCGTCGCACCGACGACGACATCGAAACCATGCGTCTGCGCTTGGAGGAGATGGAGCGTGTTCATCTCGCCGAGGGAACGTCCGGCAAGGCGGATCTTGCCTTTCACCTCTCCATCTATGACGCCACTCATAATTCGCTGTTCAAGCAGTTGCTCGAACAGATGCGCGAAGGTTTCGAGCGCTTCTGGTCCAAGCCGTTTGATAGGCCTGACTTTGCATCCCGCTCCTTTCCCTTTCACCGTACCCTCTTCAACGCCATCGTTGCCGCAGACCCCGTGGCAGCGCGGCAGGAAACACTGAAAATTCTCGCCATTGTCGAGGAAGATATCAAGGACATGTCCAAATGAGCCAAGGCTCTGATTTTTTCGATGCTGCATCGCTGATCGTTGCCCATGATGATACTCACGCTTTCGAAGCTGTGGTGCCACCTCTGGTCCAGACATCTCTTTTCACGTTCTCAACTTACGATGAGATGGTCGCAACCTATCGCGGCGAAAAGAGCCGTCCTGTTTACACCCGCGGGCTGAACCCGACTGTTCGCATGTTTGAAGAGATGCTCGCAAAGCTCGAAGGTGCTGAAGATGCGCTTGGCTTTGCCAGTGGCATGTCAGCGATTTCCTCCACCGTTCTGTCTTTCGTTTCTCCTGGCGATCGCATCGTTGCGGTACGCCACGTCTATCCTGATGCGTTTCGCCTTTTTGGCACCTTGATGAAGCGAATGCAGGTCGAGGTGATCTATGTCGATGGTCGCGATGAGGCCGCTGTCGAGAAGGCTATGCCGGGCGCCAAGCTCTTTTACATGGAAAGTCCAACAAGCTGGGTAATGGAGGCCCACGATGTCGGTGCATTGGCTGCGATTGCTAAACGCCATGGTGCGATTTCCGTGATTGACAACTCCTGGGCAAGTCCGATTTTCCAGACGCCCTTGGCGCTTGGTGTCGACATGGTGGTCCATTCCGCTTCGAAATATCTCGGCGGTCACAGCGATGTGGTTTCCGGTGTCGTTGCCGGTTCAAAGGCCATGATCGACCGCATCCGGGCTGAGGCCTATCCCTATCTCGGCGGCAAGATGTCTCCATTCGATGCGTGGCTGTTGATCCGAGGGCTTCGTACGCTGCCCATCCGGATGAAGGCGCATCAGGAATCGGCGCTTACGATCGCTTCTCGTCTGCAGGCGCTCGATGTTGTGGAGACCGTTTGCCATCCGGGACTCGCGAACCGGCTTCCGCCCGGGCTGAACGGCACGTCCGGACTCTTCTCCTTCATTTTCCGTGAAGGGGTGGACGTGCGGGCTTTCGCCGACAAACTTCAGCTTTTCAAATTGGGGGTCTCCTGGGGCGGGTATGAAAGCCTGATCGTCCCTGGCGAAGTGGTGCTTGAGCAGAAGGCGCAGCCGAATGCCGCGCATACTTTCGGCATCAGCGCGCGCTCCGTACGCCTGCATGTGGGTCTGGAGGGCGCCGAGGCTCTCTGGAACGATCTTGAACCAGCAATCAGAGCGGCGTCTGCCGCAGCCTGACGCATCTTGACGACAACAAAAAGGGAGAACGACATGAAAAAACTGGTAGCAGCAGCATTCTTTACGGCGATGATGGCAGGTACGGCGCTTGCCGACACGACCCTGAAACTTGTGGAGGTCATCACCAGCCCCGAGCGCACCGAGACGCTGAAGAGCCTCGTCAGCAAATTCGAGGCTGCCAATCCTGGCACGAAGGTCGACATCATTTCGCTTCCCTGGAACGAAGCGTTCCAGAAGTTCGCTACGATGGTATCGGCAGGCGATGTTCCCGACGTTATGGAAATGCCTGACACCTGGCTGTCCCTCTATGCCAACAATGGCATGCTCGAAAGCCTTGAGCCCTATCTGGCCAAGTGGCAATATACACCCGGTCTGACACCGCGAGCCCTGGAGCTTGGCCGCGATGTCAAGGACACCGCCTACATGCTGCCCTACGGCTTCTACCTGCGCGCCATGTTCTACAACAAGAAGCTGCTCGAACAGGCCGGCGTGAAGGAGCCACCAAAGACCTTGGAAGAGTTCGCGGACGCGTCCAAGAAAATTTCGGCTATTCCCGGTAAATATGGTTATTGCTTGCGCGGTGGGCCGGGCGGTCTGAACGGCTGGGTCATGTTCGGTGCCTCCATGGCGGGCTCCAACGAGTTCTTCACCAAGGATGGAAAATCCACATTTGACAGCCTCGGCTGGGTCAAGGGTCTGACCTATCTCGTCGATCTCTACAAGAACGGTTATGCACCGAAGGATAGCGTCAACTGGGGCTTCAACGAAATCGTCGCTGGCTTCTACTCCGGCACCTGCGCGTTTCTCGATCAGGATCCGGACGCTCTGATCGCCATCGCACAGCGCATGAAAAGCGAAGATTTCGGCGTCATGACCATGCCGAAGGGACCGGATGGCAAGACCTTCCCGACGATCGGTTTCGCCGGCTGGTCGATGATGGCCTCTTCGAAGGACAAGGATCTTTCCTGGAAGCTTATCGAGACGCTGGAAGGACCTGAAGGCAATATCGAGTGGAACAAGAAAACCGGCGCTCTTCCGGTTCATACCTCCGCCGAGAAAGACCCTTTTTACGCCAGCGAGCAGTTCAAGGGCTGGTTCGAGGAACTGGCCGACAAGAACGCGGTGCCGACAACCATGCCGACCTATCTCGAAGAGTTTGCTTTCTTCAAGGATTCGCTCGTGATCAAGACCTCTCAGGAAGCTCTTCTGGGAGATATTACCCCTGAAGACCTCGCCAAGCAGTGGGCCGACTACATGACGAAGGCTCAGCAGAAGTTCCTGCAATCCAAATAACAGGGCTGGCGGTGCGCCGCTAAATGGCGCGCCGCTTCCCATGTCAGCTATATATCGTCTCGTGATAAACTAGATTAATTATAGCGTAATAACCTATTGTTTTATTTGAAACACTTGTCGCAAAATAAGAGTGGGCATTTGCGACGTGTTTCAAAGCTGAGATCAGCGCGTGGCCATCGGCCTAGAAATCAATACGCTGAGGAGCAATTGATGTCGTCATTTTCAAGCGCCGCACCTGCGATGTCGCGCAAACCCATGTCGCGAAGACTCGCTGCTGCAGCCGAACCCTGGCTTTATAGCGCGCCAGTCCTTGTTCTGATCGTCACGGTGATGATGGTGCCATTGGTGCTCGGGCTTTCTTACGCATTCCGCGATGTTCAATTGCTCAAGCCGTTCTCCGGGGGCTTCGTTGGGCTTGAGCACTTCAAGACCCTGTCCCAGGATGCCGCTTTCTACCGCGCGCTGCAGAACACGCTTTGGTGGACAGGCGCTTCGGTATTCCTGCAATTCTTCTTTGGCCTCATTCTGGCCCTTCTGCTCGACAAACCTTTTGCCGGGCGTGGCATTGCTCAGGCACTGGTCTTTCTTCCCTGGGCCGTTCCTACCTTTCTCGCTGGGCTGAATTGGGCATGGTTGTTCAACCCGGTGATTGGGCCGCTGCCGTACTGGATGACATCGCTCGGAATGCTCTCTGCGCCGAACAATATTCTGGCGGATCCGCACCTGGCCATGTGGGGTCCGATCATCGCCAATGTCTGGTGGGGAATTCCGTTTTTCGCCATCACTTTGCTTGCTGCCTTGCAGGCCATTCCGCGTGATCTTTACGAAGCTGCCTCCATCGATGGCGCGAGCCCGCTTCAGCGCTTCACGTCGATCACCTTGCCCTTTCTCGCGCCGACGATCGCGATTACCGTTCTGCTTCGTACCGTCTGGATCGCCAATTTTGCCGACCTCATCATCGTCATGACCAATGGTGGGCCAGCCGACCGCACGCAAATCGTTGCAAGCTACATATTCACCCAGGCCTTCAAGCGGCTGGATTTTGGCTATGCCTCGGCAATCGCGCTGGTTCTTCTGGTCCTTCTGCTCGCTTACTCCATGCTGATCGTCATCATGCGCCAGCGCCTTATCGAGAAGGATTGATCCGTGACCGGCCGAATTTTTCTTACCGTCGCGCACCGTCTGGCGATCCTCGTCTACATAGCCTTTGCGCTCTTTCCTCTCTTCTGGCTGCTTAAAGTCTCGGTTACTCCGAACGACTTGCTCTATAGCGAAGGCGTGCGCCTTTGGCCGTCGCGCGCGACCTTCGACCACTATCGCTTCGTGATCGAGAACAGTGCATTTCCGACATTCTTCAAGAACAGCGTCATCGTGGCCGGATCGACCGCCTTTGCCGTGACGGTGCTTTCATCGCTCTCCGGCTATGCGCTGTCTCGCTTTCAGTTTCGCGGGAAATACTGGATCATCGCCCTGATGCTGATCACCCAGATGTTTCCGTTGGTCATGCTGGTGGCACCGATTTTCAAAATGCTATCGCCCTTGGGGCTGACCAACAGCCTGACGGGCCTCGTCATCGTCTACACGGCGTTCAACGTACCTTTCGCGACGTTCCTCATGCAGTCGTTCTTCGATGGCATTCCGAAGGACCTCGAGGAGGCAGCCATGATTGATGGCGCCAGCCGCTTCACTGCGTTCCGCCAGATCATTCTGCCCCTGACTCTGCCTGGGATCGCAGCAACGCTCGGCTTCGTCTTCACAGCGGCCTGGAGTGAGTTGCTCTTTGCGCTGATGCTGATTTCTGGAAATCAGAGCGCGACCTTCCCCGTGGGGCTGCTGACATTCGTCTCGAAATTCTCCGTCGATTTCGGGCAGATGATGGCCGCTGGCGTTTTGGCGCTCATTCCGGCCTGTCTCTTCTTCCTGCTGATTCAAAGATATCTCGTGCAGGGCCTGACGGCCGGTGCAGTGAAAGGATAAATTCCATGGCTTCCATAGAGCTTAACCGCGTCGCCAAGTCCTACGGCGACCATCCTGTCCTGCACGGCGTCGATCTGAAAATTGAAGATGGCGAGTTCGTCGTGCTCGTCGGTCCCTCAGGCTGCGGGAAATCGACGTTGCTGCGCATGATTGCGGGTCTGGAGGAGATCACCTCGGGAACGCTTTCCATTGACGGCCAACTGGTCAACGATCTCAAGCCCAAGGATCGTGACATCGCGATGGTGTTTCAATCCTACGCGCTCTATCCGCATATGAGTGTCGCCGACAATATGAGCTATAGCCTGCGACTGAGGAAAAGGCCCAAGGATGCCATTGCTGCGGCGGTTTCTGCGGCATCCGGCAAGCTCGGTCTCGACCCTTATCTCGCACGACGCCCTAAAGCGCTTTCGGGTGGCCAGCGTCAGCGCGTGGCGATGGGCCGTGCCATCGTTCGCCAGCCAAAAGCCTTCCTCTTTGACGAACCCCTGTCGAACCTTGACGCACGGCTTCGCGAGCAGATGAGAGCCGAGATCAAGCGGATGCACGCGGATCTTGGAGCGACCTCTGTCTACGTGACCCATGATCAGATCGAGGCGATGACGCTCGCTTCGCGCATCGTAGCCATGAATGCCGGATATGTGCAGCAGATCGGGGCGCCACTCGACCTCTATGATCGTCCAGCCAATCTCTTCGTTGCAGAATTCATCGGTTCACCGGGTATGAACTTTCTTCAGGGCCATTGTGTCCAGAAGCCAGATGGAAGCGCAATGGCGCTGCCGGATGGTAGCGAGCTGCCACTCGGTCGGACAATCCCGCTGAAGAATGGCGAGGCGATGACCCTTGGTATACGTCCCGAGCATGTGCTCGTCGCCCCGCAGACGGGTGGCGTGGTTGCCAAGGTTGACCTCGTTGAGCCGACAGGTCTCGGGATCATTCTACACCTGACGGTTCACGGGCTTCCCTTCAAGCTCTTCTCGTCGGACCGCGCCCTTTTGCAGCCTGGTGCATCGATCAGTGTTGGCTTGCCGGAAGCCAAGCTCCATGTGTTTGACAGCAAGGGCGACCGGGTGGACGCCGATCAAGGCTGATGCAGATTTTCTGCCGGTTGCTCGCGGATTTCCCCGCGCCATGAAGACGCGCGGGGAAAGTCATTGTGGACCCGGGAAGCGTTTCAGTCTTTCGAGAATATGGTTGCACTCTGAGACGTCGAAACCATCATATTATAGTCGTTGTAAATCCATTCGAGATCGTCTGCAGCTTTACGCGCATCGCCCTTGTACTTTTCCAGTTTCTCCTGAAAATCCCTGAGTTTACTGAGAAGAGTTCCAGGGCTGGATTCGAAGACGTGGAATGAGCCTGGATGCTCGGTTGCGTAGTCGTCGAACGTTTTGACGGCCTCTGCGTAGTCCTTAAGCGAGCTATCATAGGCCGCGAGGTCGACCTTCGTCTTGTTGCCGCTCGGCAATGTCTCCATGACGGCTTGAGCCTTGATCATGATATTGCGGACATGCCAGCGGGACTTCTTGCCTTCGGCCTTTTCAAGCGCGGCCAATTCCTGCAGATCGATCGTTCGCTTCTCCTTCGCCAGGAGCGTGTCGGCTTCCGACCGTGCCTTGGAAAATTCGTCGGCATATTTGATGATTTCGGCGTGAAACTCTTTGCCACCCTGCATCTTGTCGCTCTTGTAGTCCGAGCGATCATAATATTTGCTGGCCTTTTCGAGGACGGGCGCGAGCTGTTTGTAGGCAGTGATGAACCGTGTCATCGCAGTATCCAGCTCGGGCATTTTCGGATCGGCACCCGTGGCTTTTTCTGCTTCTGCGATTTCGGAGCGTACGTCATACGGCGCATAGAGGCCGTAGATGATGCGTTCTTTTCCAGTTGGTCCTTTCTTCATGTTGACCCAACTCTCATATCGAGCGAGCGAGTCCGATGCGCGGATCGCACGGTTCATGAAGGCAACGTAGGCATTCATCTTCACAACGGTCGCGTTATGATTTTCTTCTGATGTTTGTGCCGAGGCTCTCGGAACGAACGCCATGATGAATGCTAGTCCGATCAGCAGTTTCAAAAGCCGTTTCAAACTTGTCTCCTCTTCCGACTACGATGTTTTGTTTTGATGTTAGTAAAGTGCTGCGACGAAGCCGAAAGCTCCCTTTTCTCAGGGGCGTTTTCTTGCAGCTGTTTTCGGCTCAATGTCATTCGACCTCCGTAATCTCCGAACGGTGGGTCGTCGGACATGGTCGTTATGCGTTTTCCGCAGCAACACTGTGAAGGCAGGCGCCCCTATGATCGCAGTGACGATCCCGGCTGGGAGTTCGAGTGGGGCGATGATGCTGCGACCGACGGTATCTGCGAGCGCAAGGGCAACGGCACCGATCGCCATTGCAACGGGCAGGCTCTTTGTATGGCGCGGTCCGGTGAGAAGGCGGGCGGCATGAGGAGCGAGCAAGCCGATAAAACTGATAGCGCCAATGGACGATACGGCAACTGCCACTGCGCCAGCGGCGTAGACCATGGCGTAGCGGCCGGCGTTGCCTGTCATTAGGCCAAGCGATCTGGCTTTTTCATCGCCAAGCAAAAAAGTGTCGAGGCGGCGTGCGTATAGTGTGCCGATCACCAGGAGGCCGACGACCCAGGGCATCAACATGAATACGTCATCGTAGCCGCGCGCATGCGTGGAGCCCACCAGCCAGGAAAGTGCCTGCGCAGTTTGCAAGCGCGCTTCAACGACGACGATCGTTGAAGCCGCAGCGATACTTGCAGCGATAGCCACCCCCGCCAGAACGAATTTTTCAGGCCCCTGCTTGGGGGCAAGGACGTTCAAGCTCAGTACAACGGCCAAGGCGCCCGCCAAGGTCACGAGTTGAAAAGGCAAGGTTGCTGGCAATAGTCCTGAAAGGAGTGCCAGAAGGCTGCAAAAGGCCGCTCCCTGTGTGATTCCTAACGTTTCCGGTCCGCAAAGCGGATTGCGTGTGACGGCCTGAATGACGCTGCCTGCGGCAGCCAGCAATGCCCCGCATCCAAGCGCGACGAGGAGGCGGGGGAGACGAAGGTCGAGATTGATGACGATCTCGCTCATCGAGAGGGAAAGGCTGTTACCGGCGGCGAGGCCGGCAGTTGCACTGATAAAAGCTGCCACGGCCAGAGCGACAAGAACGCGGAAGAGGGGCGGGCGTGTCGTTCCCGCTGGCAAACCAATGCGACGTTCCCCGCCGATCTTCGCGGCGCGCAGAAGAAACAGCATGATGGGCGCCCCGAGGCAGGCGACCGTCACGCCGGTTGGAACGATGGTGCCACCGCTTGCCAACGTTTGGGTGATCACATCAGCAAGAACCAACATATTGGCACCCCAAAGCATCGATAGCGGTAAGTGGCGGTGGTGCCGTGCGAGACCGAGTGCGCGAAGCATATTCGGGACAGCAAGCCCGATAAAGCCGACAGGACCAGCCAGGGTTACGGCGCAGCCGCACAGGAGAACGGCGCATGCAAGGCTAATAAGAGTGACAGCCCGTGTCATGCCCAGACTGGCGGAGGTCTGCTCGCCCAGTCCAAGGAGATCGAGTTGACGGGCCAACAGCACCAAGGTGACGGCGCACATGATAATGACCGGCGCTGTCGTTAACACCTTTCCCCACCCGGTCTGGTCCAGAATGCCGGACGACCAAAGCAGCAAGCCCGAGGAACGTTCGTCGGCCAGAAGCACGATTGCAGACGACAAGGCCGAGAAGCAGAGGGAAATCGCGACACCTGCAAGCGCCAGTCGTCCGGCAGGCGCACGAAATCCACCGGCCAGAATGAGGCATGCGATTGCGCCCGTCAGACCGCCGGCGCTGGTTGCGATAAGGGGCGGCATGGCCACAGGCAGCAATAAAGTGGACATCACGAGGAAAAGCTGTGCGCCGTTTGTAACGGACAATATATCCGGCGCGGCCAGAGGATTTCGCAGCACGCTTTGCAGGACAGAGCCCGCGACTGCCAACGCAGCGCCGGTCAGAACGGCAGCGATCAGACGAGGCGCACGGACAGTCTCCAGAATTGCTTGCGCCAGCGTCGTTGGCTGTGATGGAAACACCAGGATGTCGCGCCAGCTGACCAGACTGCTTCCCGCCCGAAGTTCAAGGGCAGCCAACACCAGAAAAAATGCCAAGGCTACCGGCCACGCGATCGCCGATGCCATTGCGGACGGCGAGATGAAACGCAAACTCGCCGTCACGTTGAGACCGCATTGTTCGGGCGATAGCGCGCATCGATCCAGTCGACCATGCAGTACTGTCTGCCCGTTCCATCCGGGTGCGCAACGATGTCGACCCTGCATTCGAAAGCTTGCCGCAACAGGCTGGTTTGAAGCACGTTGTTGGTCGAACCTGTTGCGAGAACCTGACCTCTACGCATCAGTATGACGTCGTCAGATATATCCATTACGTGATTGAGGTCGTGGAGGACTGCAACGATCGTGAGCCCATCATCTCGATTGAGGCTACGAAGGAGCGTCAGAAGTTCCGCCTGATGTCTGATATCGAGGAAGCTCGTCGGTTCATCGAGAAACAGAACACGCGGCTCCTGCGCAAGAGCCATCGCCAGCCAGGCTCGCTGTCTTTCGCCGCCAGAGAGAGTTGTTATTTGGCGGTGGCGCAGATGGTGAAGATCGACCCGCGAAATCGCGCTGTCGACAATCGTGAAGTCGTGATCAGAGAGCCGCCCGAGCCAGGGACGATGAGGGTACCGGCCCTGCTCGACAAGTTCTTCGACTGTCAGGCCTATTGGAGTTTCCGGCGTTTGGCTCATCACGGCGATATGTCGGGCGATTGTGCGCCGGGGCATCGCTTCCAGCGAGTGTCCCGCCAGACGCACGTGCCCAGAAGTCGGTCTTTCAAGCCCCGCGAGGCATTTCAGAAGAGTGCTTTTTCCAGAGCCGTTTGCGCCGCATATCGTGGTAATGCGTCCCTCAACCATGGCAACGGACACGTTTTTCAGCGCCGTGGCTTCATCAAAGATTACGCTCACGTCGACGGCTTCGGCGGCAATTGGGTCGGCTGGCGCATGACTCATGAGGATCGTCACACCGACGCCTCGCGCAAAGCTTTGCGCAGAGAGGACAGGCTGCGGTAACCGACATCGGCCGCCGCTTCTTCGAGCTTGGCTCCCTCCGCCTGACGGCGCATGACATGCGCTGTGCGCAAGCGACGCCGCCACTCGGCAAAACTCATACCGGTCTCAGTTCGGAATTTCCGTGTCATGGTTCGTCGGCTCATGCCGAGATTGTCTGCCCATTGATCGATATCGAGATCGATTGATGGGGTTTCGGTCAGATCGCGGCAAAGCCGCTGTAACCGCCTGTCGCTCGGCATCGGTAGAGCAAACGGTCCCTCGCGGGCAAGAGCGATCTCTTCAAGGATCAGTGCAGCCAGGTGTCCACCACGAGCATCCTCGTCATAAAGCGTCGGCTGTTCCAGAAACGCGCTGACGGTGGCGGAGAGAAGTGGGGATGTCGCAATCACGCGAACCGGTTCCCATGGAAGCGAAACGCCGGGGTCCGGTTCAATGTAAATCGACTGCATTGATACCCTCCCATGAGAATGCACCGCGTGGGGGATTTCCGGTGTGATCAGCAAGCCGTAGCCACTGGGAATGATGAATGACGTGTCAGGTGTTCGTGCGGTCATGAAGCCGTCGACGATCTGCAAAAGCTGGCCGCGACGATGGCTGTGCCAGCCAAAATCGACGCTCTGTTCATAAGTCCGTGCCATGGCGGCGATCGGCCGCTGCACGTTTTGAAGATCGGCTGCTCTTTGCGGCTTTCGGATTTCGGATTCGTGCAAGTCGGTTCTCTGCGCGGACGCTTCAATGGATGGTGACGGGAGAGCCATAGCCACATCATGTCAGTTTTTCAAAACGAAAGAATGGCCCATTTCATGCCTAAAGGCATGAAAATAGAAAACGGGTCAATAAGTGGCCCGTAGAAGTTCGATTTTGACCTGACAATGCTGATAAAAAAAGTCTACTTAAGCCACCGAGCGCGCGGGATGTGATGAAAAACGGACTTTCCGGAGCGTCCCGCTTCGGCAACAGTTTATAACAGGTCCCGCAATGCATAACGCCGCCCTCCGCCTCCCCATGACGCCTCACCACAAGGTTAGTGTAAGGGGCTTGCTGTTCATGATGTCGACTGCCGCCGTGGGTGCAATCGCATTCCATCCTCAGCATGCGAAAGCGCAAGACGCTGACGGTGCAACAGTCCTCAAGACAATCGTTATTCAAGGTGCTGCAGAAAAAGGTGCTCGCGTGGAACAGCGCGGCTATGTGGCAAGCAACTCCGCTTCCGCCACCAAGACGAACACGCCGATTGCCGAAACGCCGCAATCGGTATCCGTAATTACGCGTGGTGCGATGACCGATCGGGCGGTGCAAACGGTGGCCGATAGCTTGCTTTACAGCGCGAATGTCAACGGCCAGCGTTACGGCAACGACCCGCGCTCTGACTACTTCAGTATCCGTGGTTTCAGTGCTGATCTTTATCTGGACGGGCTACGCGTTCCGCAAATCGCCAACCAGACAGGCGGCTACGCGGGCTTTCGTGTCGAACCTTATTTCCTGAACCGGGTGGAAGTGCTGCGCGGGCCGAGCTCAGCGCTGTTCGGGCAAACAAACGTCGGCGGTGTGGTGAACATGGTCAGCAAGGACCCGTTGGAAACCCCTAAAGGAGAAGTCTACACCCGCTTTGGAAGCTATAAGCAGAAGGAATTAGGGTTCGATTTAACTGGCCCTCTCGGGGCGGACTCCGACTTTACCTATCGCCTGGAAGGGGTAGTCCGCAATGCAGAAACTTTGAACGACTTCGGCAAGAATGACCGAACGGCTATCAGCCCAACCGTCAAGTGGTCACCGGACGAAGATACGAGCCTGACGATATATGGCGCTTACATGAAGGATGAAGCGGGCCAGGTACCATCGCTTCTTCCCGCTGTCGGAACGATCTTTCCCAATAGCCTCGGACTAAAAATTCCGCGCAACTTTTCAGACGGCGATCCCTCACTGGCAATCTATGATAAGGAAACCGCCTATATCGGATACCGCTTTGAGCACGCGCTGAATGAGGATCTCGTTCTTCGGCAGAATTTTCGATACTCCTATCTGGATGTGAATTACCAGAATCTTTTCAGCAATGGTCTTGGTGCGGACCAGCGTACGCTCTCTCGCCTCGCTTACAATGCACAGCCAACTTTGAACGCACTGGCACTCGACACGAACCTCGAATATCAATTCGACAGCGGGCCGGTTGCTCACAAGCTTCTCGGTGGGATTGATCTCCAGTGGCAGAATCTAGTCAATAGAACGGGTTCGCGGACCGATACGACGCTTAACCTCGACCTCTTCAATCCGGTTTACGGCATCGGCGTGCAGCCAGCGCCAATCACCACTCATCTCGATCAAACTCAGCAGCAAGTCGGAGTTTACCTCCAGGACCAGATGGAATGGGGTGGCCTGCGCGTGACCCTTGGTGCTCGCCAGGACTTCGTGAGCAATGATTCCGACAGTCTGGCTATAAGCTCAGGTATCACCACGCGTTACCAGCAGGACCACTCTGCCTTCACCGGTAGAGTCGGCGCCGCTTATGTTTTCGATAACGGCTTCGTTCCTTATGCCCTCTACTCCACGTCTTTTGCGCCAGTGCTGACGCTCGCACCAACGCCGCTTAAGCCTACGAAGGGCGAGTTGAAGGAGATCGGCCTCAAATATGCGCCAGATGGCGAGGATTTCAGCATCACACTTTCCGGCTTTGAGGCTACACAGCAAAATGTCGTCAATCGCGTGTCGGGTGTGTACTACCAGACCGATGAAGTGCGGGTGCGCGGGATAGAGTTGGAGGGGAGTGCGACGCTTTGGGATCGCATCAACCTGACCGCGGCGGCAAGTTTTCAGGAGCCGGAGGTCACCGAAAGCCGGACGCCGGCTCAGGTGGGCAAGATGCCCTATACTGTCCCCAAGCAGCAGCAGTCACTTTTCGTCAGCTACGACATGCCGACGCCGGACAACTGGGAGGGCAAGCTGACCGTCGGAGCAGGTGTTCGCCACATCGGCAAGACAGCAGGCGACACGGCAAACACTTTCTTCGTGCCAGGCTATACGCTGGTGGATGCTTTCGCCCGTTACGACCATGACCGTTACGCGTTCCAGCTCAATGGATATAACCTCGGAGACAAGACCTATGTCGCTGGTTGTAACACGCCGACCCAATGCTATTACGGACAGGGTCTGACGGTCGTGGGAACTGTGAGCGTCAAGTGGTAGGCACTTCGAACAGGCGGTCGTTTCTGGGTGGAGCTGCGGCAATGATCGCAGCGCCAAGGGCGTTCGCGTCTGCTGGAACGGCTCGTATCGTCACGCTCGAATGGACTGTTGCCGAAATTGCGCTTTCGCTGGGACTATCACCGGTCGGTTGCGCCGAGATTAGCGGGTACAAAACCTGGGTTGATATCGCTGCGGAGCGCCTTTCCAATGCGGTCGACGTTGGCCGGAGACAGCAGCCGAGCCTCGAAGCGATCCGCAGGCTGCGGCCGGATATCATTCTGACATCACATTACCGGCATGCATCTATCGAGCAGGCTCTTGGCTCAATCGCTACCACTCATCTGATCGATGATCAGCCGAAGGATGGCGGAATGCTGGCGAGTGTCTACCAGAGTACACGGCAAGTCGGGGAAGCGCTTTCTCGAACTTCGAATGCAAACGACCTTCTCATGCGCTTCGACGACGACATCGAGAACCTAAAGTCGCGCTATGCATCACGCATCGTGGGTAGAAAACTGGTTGTTGCGCAACCATTACCGGGTGTTCCGCGGTTGCGGATATTCGCGCCCAATGCTGCAATTTGCGGGATACTCAAGAGACTCGGTTTTGCAGACCCCATGGATCTGCCATCCGAGCCATTTGGCTTTACGACGATCGATCTTGAAGGCCTGGCGGCGTTGGATGGCGATAGCACTTTGGCTATTCTATCTGAAAAACTTCCCGACGATCTCGGCAACTCCCCGCTATGGCCCCTGCTTCCCGTTGTCAAAAACGGACATGTCCGGCTGACTGGCGCTCCGAGCTGGCCATTCGGCTCCTGCGCCTCGCTTACTCGTCTAATGACCGATATAGTCAACCAGTTCACGTAGATATCGTTTATGCCGGTATGACCGTCCGTGGTTTTGGCTAAGCCAGCGCTCGCATTTGATGCTTTGCTGTTGCGCGGCGATATAATCAGGCGTAACCCCAGCAACGGAATAAAGAACCGCTAGGGCTGAGAACCGCAAGGTTTCGGCCCGTATTGTGGCCTCTGCTCGCCCTTGAGAAGAACAGTTGTGGTGCGCACCGCGAGCAATTTCAAGTGGATAAGGCGATCATTTGCCCTTTGTTAAGTTTTGGCATTGATATTTAGGGTTCATCTCGGAGCTTACTATGCCATTTTCGCGAACGCTTGCTTCCACTCTTTCGTTCGATCATGCGGTAGATCTTAGCTCACTGCCTGTGCGACGGCACTTGCCATCTCATCCCTTCGTAGAGCGACTTCGCGCAGCGGTCCCATTTGACTTTTTTGCCGTTTCCGGACTGGACCTTGATGGCTATCGGTTCGGCAGCGGCCATTCGATCGACACCAACGTTCCCCCAGCATATCTCGATGCCTATTATGGCGATGGATTGTTGGCTTCAGATCCATTCGTCAAGGCTTCATCGACAGCCACAGGCGTCGTTATCGAGCAGGAGATATATAAGCAAGATCCGCCCTCGGAACGGCTGCTATATCTGGCTCACACCTTTGGCGTGCTGAACCGTACGCTCTTTCCCATCCGGCGCCTTTCACGCATTTTCGGTGCAGTGACATTTTCCCGCTCGACGCCTTTTGATCGAGAAGAGATCGATTTTCTGGGAGATATTTCGGGCACCATGCATACGATCATCACAAAGCCCATCATGGAGCGTTTCGCAGCGCAGGAAATGCGTCTTACAGATGGCGAGCTCGACTGCTTGAGAATAGCGAGCTTGGGAAAGACCAGCGAAGAGATCGCATCTGCTTGCCGTTACACCACGGATACCGTGAACAGTTATATCAAGGCAGCGACGAAAAAGCTAAGCGCGAAGAACCGCAGTCATGCAATCGCGGAGGCGATCCGTAGGGGCCTGATCGAATAAGGTTCTAATTTTCTTCCCTAGATGGCGTTTTTCCAAGTATAGCGTCGCGGCCATAGTGCTCCACCTTAGACGATAGTTTAAGATTTGATTTTTTTGCTCCTTTGATGGGCAAATGATGTGTTCTGAATATTCGAATTAAGCATTTCTTCATGAATTGGCCCTAAATTTGGAGCCGTACGAGAGGCGAAGTCAAAGCGTCTCGACAGGTGACGATCTGCTTCCGCTGCCACTCCGCGCCCTGCTCACACATCGCCCGGACCGCGCCCTACAGAGACTTTGCGATAACGCAAGGCCAGTTGCTCTGTCGCGTCCAATAGGGTGCCGATGGAGGCATCTCTAAACGGCATGAAGCCAAGCCCGGTAGAGAGGTGTCATGGCGTATTTTCGTAGTCGATACCATGTTGCCATCGTGGTCTGGTGGACTGCTTTTCTAGCGATCGCCGGATTAGCTGTCCTTTTAAATGCCCACGAGACGCTCGATGCCTTCTTTCTCCAATATGACGCCTACCAGCTCGACGAGCTTTTTGTCGCGCTGAACGTCGGTGGTGCTCTCGGGTTGGTCTATTCATTATTGCGCGTCAGGGACCTTCTGGAAGAAGTGGACCGACGTAGCGAGGCGGAGGCAAAAGTCGATCGTGCAAAACTCCACGATTGTCTGACCGGACTCCCGAATAGGCAGATGCTCAATCTGCACTTGGCTGGTCCATCCGGCGGGCAGGCAAACAACGAAGCGTGCGTTGCCTATAGTATCGATCTTACCGGACTGAAAAAGGTCAATGACGAACTTGGTCAAAGTTTAGGCGACGCTGTCATTCAGACAACAGCCTCGCGTTTATCTCAATTAGAGCCATCAGATCTGGTATTTCACCTCGGTGGCGACCGATTCATCGTCTTGAGCAAAAATATTGCAGCGCCAGATCTTCATTCAGATAAGATCATGCAGGCGATCGGGCAGCCCATTGTTGAATATGGTGCCTCGATCGAGATTGCTGCCAATCTCGGATACGCCGCCTATCCTTGTGACATCGACAACAGACCAGGTCTTTCCCGCGCTGCGGAATGTGCGATGTATGTTGCCAAGAAAGACGGTCCCAACGTCACCGCTGCTTTCACTTCCGCCATGGCTGCCCTGACCCGTAAACGTGAAAAGATGGAAGCGAGCCTGAAAGCAGCGATCAATGCGGACGTCATACTTCCTTATTTTCAACCCCTTGTCGATCTTAAGACCGGGGCGATCGTGGGATACGAGGCGCTCGCACGTTGGAAGACGCCAAGCGGAAGCTTCGTCCCTCCCTCAGAGTTCATCCCGCTCGCTGAAGAGTTGGGATTGATTACGCGCCTGACCAGCAGTCTACTCCTGCGTGCCTGCCGCGATGCCGCATCGTGGCCTGCGGAGACGACACTCGCATTCAACATATCGGCCGCGCAGCTGAACGACCGCCAACTCGGGCTCCGTATCCTCAAGATTCTGGATGAAACGGGTTTTCCCGTTCACAGGCTGGAACTTGAAGTGACGGAAAGCGCCATCATTCAAGATGCGGAAAGCGCGCATTTTGTCCTCGACAGTCTCGTCCGATCCGGGATCAGGATCGCGCTCGATGATTTCGGCACAGGCTACTCCAGCTTGTCGCAACTGGCTCAATATCCATTCGACAAGATCAAAATCGACCGAAGCTTTATCTCGAGTTCCGAACATAGCGAGAAGCAGAACCAGATTTTGCAGGGGATCGTGTCGTTGGGGTCGAGGCTCGGCATGACGATCGTGGCGGAAGGCATCGAGCGCGAAAGCGAGATGCGCAAGCTGACGGAGCTCGGCTGTGACATAGGGCAGGGATACTTCCTGGGAAGGCCGGCTGCCAACATAACGGGGCCGCCTGGCTCGCATATGATGCAGGCATAACACAGACGACTTTGAATGTGGTTGGAGCTAACTGGCTGTTAGGACGGTGGATGATCAGCCGACCAGAAAGCCTTTGCCGTCCTTGGCGCCCATCTCATCCTCCAGGCTAACCATGCCTCTGGTCAGGTGCGAACGCCGCGTCGCCCAGCCCTTATGGATGCTCAATTTTATAAATCGATGAAACCTCAGGACTTCGGCTCGAAGTCGCCTCCTAAAACCACGAAAAGGTATCACAGCATGTTTGGCTTCTCCAACACCACGACCATGCAGACAGAGTCGCTCAACTATATTAGCGCCAACATCATGATCGCCGATGCTGGTCTCAATATCCGGTATATGAATAAAGCCGTGCAGGAATTGCTGAAAGAGGCGGAGTCGGACCTGAAGAAGGAATTGCCTCGCTTCGACTTCTCCAAGCTGATCGGCAGCAATATCGACATTTTTCACAAGAATCCCGCGCACCAGCGTAATATGCTTGCTCAGTTGCAGAACCAGCACAAGGCAACCATCTGGATCGGACATCGAGCCTTTGATCTGCTCGTGACGCCGTTACGTACCGGCAGCAAGATTTCTGGCTTCGCGGTCGAGTGGGCAGATGCCAAGCAGCGACTGCAGAACCTGGACTACCAAAATCAGATGGCAGCGGTCAGCCGCTCGCAGGCGATCATCGAGTTCACCACCGACGGCGAGATCGTCACTGCAAACGAAAACTTTCTGAAAGCGCTTGGCTATCGGCTGGAAGAAATCAAGGGCCGTTCACACAAGATCCTGGTGGAGCCTTCCTACGGACATTCACGCGAATATGAGGAGTTCTGGGCAGCGCTACGAAAAGGCGAGGTGCAGTCAGCAGAATTCACCCGCTATGGCAAAAACGGCAAGGTCGTCGTTATCAATGCTGCCTACAATCCCATTCTTGATGCGACGGGGAAGGTCACTAAGGTCGTCAAATTTGCGACCGATGTGACTGACCGTGTTCATGCCGTCAACACCATCGGTGAGGCACTGAAACGGTTGGCGGCCGGTGATTTGTCGTTCAATGTCGACGAACCGTTCGCGTCCGATTTCGAAGAGCTTCGGCGGACGATGAATGAAGCGCTGAGCCAGATGCGCAACGCGCTGAGTGCTGTCGCGCATTCCACCGACCAGATTGACGGCGGCACACGGGAAATCAGCCAAAGCGCAGAGGATCTGTCGCGGCGGACCGAGCAGCAGGCCGCGTCACTTGAGGAAACCGCAGCCGCTCTCGATGAGATCACCGTCAACGTGAACAATGCCTCCAAACGTGCGGATGATGCTCGCCATGCGGCGATCGTCGCCAGCAGCAACGCGACCCGGTCGGGACAGGTTGTCGCCGATGCCGTAGCGGCCATGTCGAGAATTGAAAGCTCCTCCAATCAGATATCGAACATCATCGGCGTGATCGATGAGATCGCTTTTCAGACCAACCTGCTTGCGCTCAATGCTGGTGTCGAAGCGGCCCGCGCGGGTGAGGCGGGCAAGGGTTTTGCAGTTGTCGCGCAGGAAGTACGCGAACTTGCTCAACGCTCTGCTCAGGCTGCAAAGGAAATCAAGGGGTTGATCCGAAACTCAAGCGAAGAGGTCAGTACCGGCGTAAAGTTGGTCAGCGAGACCGGCGACGCTCTGCGCATCATTCACGAGAATATTAGCACGGTAAACCAGCATATGGAGGCGATCGCCAGCTCTGCGAAAGAGCAGGCTGTCGGTCTTTCAGAGGTGAATTCTGCCGTAAACCAGATGGATCAGGTCACGCAACAGAATGCGGCAATGGTGGAGGAAACCAATGCAGCAAGCGCTTCTCTCGCGCAAGAGACAGCGCGGCTTCGCGGGCTCGTAGAAGGTTTCCAGCTCGGCGCTCAGCCAGCGGCGATGAGCCAGAAGCCGATCGTCTTGGCATCCAGGAGCGATCGACCTGTCGCTTCACCAGCCCGCAGGATGGTGACGAAGATTGCTGCCTCCGTCGGCGGCCAAAGGAGGCAAGTCGCAGAAGCAGGGTGGGACGAATTCTGATTGGAAAGTGCCCGCCGCGTGGTCGCTCCAAGTGGAGCGGCCAGCGGCGCGGACCGCTTGCGGAGTATCTTCCTCGTCCCGCGCTCAATAGGAGTCGGGCCAACCTTGTGAGATCGATGTTACTGCTGGCGACTTTGAGGTTGCGTGTTCGACACAGACAAGAGGAGATTGAAAGGCTTTTTCAATTTTGAGGTTTAAAGATATTGCGGCTTCTTCCTTTGATGCTATTCCTGCGTGTAGCTGATTCTTTCGTGGGGACTGAGGATGAAGAAGATTGTTTGTGTGCTTCTTTTGGCCGTGTTAAGCGCATGCGCAAGGCCTTCTGACGGACCCACGGCAGGAAACATCCGTTCCGCAACGCTACCCAATACGCATGAGAAAATTCCTGTCATCGATCTTGCGAATGCGCCAGCTTCGACGTCAACGGCGAGTATCATGTCCTATTCGGCTGGCCCAGGTCTCGCGGCGTTGCGGAATACGGGTTATAATGCTCAGCGTCTGCGACGCGGTGATGTCGTCGATATTACTGTGCTCGACACTGGCGAAGATGGTCTTTTCTCCTCCACACAGAGCAAGACGCTCAACCTCGGGCGCTTCACTGTCGATCAAAGCGGCAGCGTAAATCTTCCATTCGTGGGCAAAAAGCGGGTCATTGATTCAACGCCGGAAGGCTTGCAGAACCAGGTTGTTGCGGGATTGAAGGGATCTGCGGTCAATCCGCAGGCGGTCGTGACGGTTGTCGACAAGCCGACGAGTGCTGTCATGGTGAGCGGTGCGGTCAAGACTCCGGGTAAAATCCCACTGACAGCGCGGCAAGAGCGTGTTCTCGATGCCATAAGCCAGGCGGGTGGAGCTGGCGTAGCGCCGGGAGCTGCGACTGTCACGATCGTGCGCGGCCAGCAGAGAGCGAGCGCCACCCTTGATCGGGTCATGCGTGAGGACCGGCAGAATGTTCGCTTGTCGCCCGACGACCAGATCATGATCGACGGTGATGCATCCAGTTTCACGGCGCTCGGCGCATTCAAGAGCGCTGGCGAGTTTCAGTTCGAAACCGGCAAGTTGACCTTGGCGCAGGCCGTCGGTCGCGCGGGCGGCCTCCTCGACGATCGAGCGGACTCCCGTAACGTCTATGTTTTCCGCAGCGAAGAGGTTCCACTCCGCTCTGTCGGTCCTACCGCGTCGAAGGAGCGCGGCGAAGTGCTGACACAGAAGCGTCCTGTGATCTATCGCGTGAATATGCGTGACGCTTCCAGCATTGCTTTAATGCAGATGTTCCAGATGCAGAAGGGCGATGTTCTTTATGCGAGCAACGCTCCACTTGTTGATGCTGCCAAGCTGCTCACCGTGTTCCAGAAGAGCGTGCCGACGGCAGCTGCGCCGCAGCCAGGAAACTTGAATTAAAGCACCATTCGCGCAGAACTGATGTGGTTTTGCGCGGACCATGGATGGGCGTTAAGGCCGACCGATTTAGGTGTGACTTTGACCGGTCACAATGCGGTTCCAGTGTGAAAGTTTTCGGATAGCGAGCGGGTGAGGCTGGGCCGTCATTCCGGTATCATTTGAAGAACTTCCCAGGCGCTTTGAGGTCGATCCTCCCGCCGCGTCTGACAGCATCGCTCAATCAACTCGCTCCATATTATCCGACGTTCGGCTATCCTGCTTGCGATTTTTTCGGCCAGCTTTCCTAGAGCGTAAATGTCCTGCGCTGGGTGGGCCTGTTCACCTCGCCATTGCTCCGGCGCGGCGAATTCCGGGGATCCAGCGCGTTCCAGGCCAATATCTTTATGCCTTGTTCCGATCGGTATGGTGATGCCGAAATCTCCCAGCATCGATCGTTCGAAATGGTTTTCTCTCAGGAAGATGTTGCTTGGTGTCACGTCGCAATGCACAAGTCCCTCTTGATGTATCGCATGGAGCGCAAGGAGAACGCTCCGCAGGATCATGGAGGCTTCTTGTTCATCGAGGAATTGGTCGCTTGGTAACGAAGCGAGCGTCACGGGG
Organism: Rhizobium sp. 22-785-1; assembly: GCF_053521965.1. Taxonomy (NCBI): domain Bacteria; kingdom Pseudomonadati; phylum Pseudomonadota; class Alphaproteobacteria; order Hyphomicrobiales; family Rhizobiaceae; genus Rhizobium; species Rhizobium sp. 22-785-1. The sequence goes on from NZ_JBNWDI010000010.1 coordinate 72,245, forward strand.
TGCCATGGCATCAACAATCCTGGTCTGCCGTCCTCCAGCCTCAGCAAAGCCGATGTCTCGATGATGTTTGGATGCCGAAAACGTAGGCCGGTTTCTGCCTCTCGCCTGAGCGACTGCGTAAGGACGATGTCGTCGCACCAGGACTGGCGAAGGGTCTTGAGCCCGTGTGATGAGCCGAGATCTATGTGTCGTACATGCAGTATTTCCGTTTGATCGCTTGCAATTGCAACGGCCTCGACAAGAAAGCTGTTTGCAATCCGGCTATGACTTTTTGCGAGCAGGTTCGGTGCCTTTCGGTCGAGCGCATTTCGAACCTGGTCGATCAACTCCATTTCTTCATTGGGCGCACGTCTTGCCTGGTCATCAAATTGGATGGCCTGCCAAAGGTCGGCATAGCGCTGTGCGACAAGGGTGGGGTCGGGGCGCTTATCGCTGGCCAAGGTCGTGACCAATCACGATGGCGCTGATATTGTCTTTAACATTTTCGATCAGCGCTTCCTGGACGAGCGCATTCGCGCAGTCCTCCAGCGCGGTCCCGGACAGGATTTCAGCAACCGCTCTCTCTTTCAGTTGTTGGACAAGCGGGAAGCTGCACAACAGCAACCTGTCGTTCCTCCCCCAGCTTTCTCGACTGATGTCTGGCCGGAACTGCTGGGAATGGCCGATATATTGCGCGAGTGTTTTCTTCATCCCAACAATGACGTGGTCGCGGGTGAGCGAATGCATCGTGCCGTCCCGCAAAAGATAGGCCCTGGCGTCGCCCGACCACAAGACCGCGATCGCGTGATTTGAAATCGAGGCTGTAACGACACTCGCTCCAGGCCGCGGAACACCCTCGGCGACCTGTCGCGAAAGAAGGAGGCTGTTGGCCGTCCCGAGTTTTCCTCTAATCGACTGCGGGTCGATGTCTTGATCGGCCCTTTCTGTCACATCCGCAAGAAGGTTAACGATCAAACGGGCGGCTTCAGCCGCCGGTTGCCCATCGCCGACCCCATCCGCAATGGCAAATAGAGCAGGCCTGCTGGAAACAAAGAGCGAGTCGGCGTTGTTCGACAACTTCGTTCCCGCATGCGTTGCGTAGCTATAGACTATAGAGGCTGGCGCACTCGGTTCAGGCGCCAGGGCTCGTGCGGCTGGCGTGCTCAGCTTGGGAACTGAGGTCCTTGCATCTATTGTCCGATGCTCTTCTTGCGAGTGCGTGGCGGTTTCAGGTGAGTGAGCGCTGTCCTGAAAAAGTCTGACAAAATCTTCTGTGCCAGGTCTACCATCCAGCTTCACGCCTTTCGGCTGACGGGTTTCTTCATCAATCCTCCACCAGAGGCTCGTCGGCTTATCAGGTCTTGCAATGGCAGCAGGAGCATCCTCGTCTACTTTTGGCTTGGGTAAGCGTAGCCGCCTTATCGCAGATGTGAATCGGTGCATGTCGAAATCCTCATTCAACGAGGTTTCAGCCAGGGCCTCAGCAGCCATGAACCAAGTTTCGTCCAGATAAAGCGTTCGTGGGTGCAGTCGAAACATAGCGAGTTGCGCCAGAACGACCAATGGATACTTTCGACCAACGCGGTCACGGCTTGGCAGTAGGATGCCGGCATAGGCGCTATCGCTCCACGCGCCGCTTTCCACGATAAAGCGTATGGGTTGAGAGTTGGAGAAGATCGAAGACCAGGACGCACCGTAATGGTCGGCACAGGCATGCATGCCGGCACGCAACCACTCGTCGAGCCTGGCGACAAACTCACGATCAATGCCCTCGGAGATGAAATCTCCGTGGCTTGGTATTTTACCGAAGAAACCGATGCGGTCGCTTTCTGACGCGGCAACGGCTGGCTTCTGGCCTGGCTTGATCATCAGCCGGGCATGACCTGTCTTTGATCCATACCATTATTCATGATGTTCCCCTCCTTATAAGCTCTTGCGCGTCCAGATCAGAATTGTGTCGGGCAGGAAAAGCGCGAGATAGCATCCAGTCTGAATGGGTTGAGGACCGATCCGAACTGAATGTCAAACTCTGCTGTCTGCCCCTCATTCTCGAAACGCGCCCTCATGATATCACCCGTTTGCGTTTCGATTTTTGCGTCGTCGAATAAGCGGAACGGAGACCAGTCGCCATTCTCGATTTTCGCCTGTTGCCAACCGCCTGGCTGGAAGGCGATGCGGGACAAGCTGGCGGAGTTTTCCTTCGACGGCCACTCAATCGACTTCGCCTGGATTGGGCCGTGATAATAGACCACCCGCTCTCCCTCTATTTCCAGCATCACCGCGCTTGATTGCTCACTGAGCGAGACTGGCTTCACATTGATGGACACAGCCGGAACCTCGCTGCCGTTTGGAAAGAAAGCGCGGGAAATCTTATCTGCGTTTTCGAACTGGGCTATGGCTTCGCTGGGAATGCCAGCCGAGCCGAACGTACCCTTCCAGCTCCATGGCGTTGTGGTCTTGTCTACGAATGGCTCCATGCGCTGCTTGAAGAACGTCTGGAACACGCCCTGCGGTCCAAAAAGACGTGTGAAGTCGGCCATCGCAACATCTCGCGGAGATGCGCGGTCGAACGGATATCTTCCGGAAACGATAGACGAGCATAGGGATGCGGAGTCCGCCGCCCAAAGATCAGCGATCCGGCTCCTTGCCGACTTCACGGCTAGCGATCCGACATCCGCCGACACCCCGGCGATCCATATATCGAGCGGTGCAGGCAGCTGGCGCGCCTGTTGCAACAGGTCCTGATTTGCCTTCGTCAACTGGCTATCGACATCGAAGACTTTCGCCACCTCATCGGACGTGGTGGAGGAGCGAGCCAGCTGCTCGTTCAACGTCTTGAGGTTGCCAAGCAACTGTTCGGAAGGAGAGCCAGCCGTCTTATTGTCTGGCGATTGCGCCTCGATCTGAGAGGCTGCGGATTTTTCAGCCAGCATTTCGCGCAGTTGCGCATAGGGATCCACGGCACTAACCGTCGCTGAAAGGATCATCGCAGTCGTATCGCCATCCGCCGTCGAGGCAAGCGTGGTGATGTTTTCGCCGGCATTTGGACGAAGGTCCGTCGCGTCCGCAATAGATTTTGCGGCCTCCATTACGACATTGCGGTCATTGGCAAGAATGCGCGTCGTCTCGACAGCATCTCCCAGCGTCTGCGATGGCTTGACGCGGATGTCCGACAGAACGTCGGCCCAACGCTTTTCAAAACGGTCGAAATAGATTTGCAACGCGGCCTGCGCTACTTGTTCGACGCTTATGCCACGCACGGCATCGTCCGAGCCGCGAACCCACGCTTCCGAGAGCGCCACGCGAGAGGCATAAGCGACTTGCGGGATCACGACATTGCGATAACCATTTGCCGTGAACAATCCCTCGATGCCATCCACCATGGGCGTCTTGCTGCGGCGCTCGAAAGCCTTTTCACCCAGAGGTCCAAATGCCGTGGCCGGAGTCCATTCCGGCAGCGTACGTGCTTGTGGCAGCCCTGCAAGAATATCGTATGCCCGTGCGCCAATACTCTGTCCCTCGATAGTTTCACGCGCTTTGGCTATCAGCCGCGCGTCGAGTTCGATCGGGGCGAGATTGCCAGTGGCAAGGGCTCGGGCATGGGCATTGAGAGATTCACGTGCAGCCGCTCTACCATCCCCTGGGTAAAGGGACGCGAACATGTCCTTGGCCTGGACGGTCAGGAAATCGCGATCCAAAGTGCCCAATCCGCCCAGCATGCCGTAAAGCTTTAGCGAATTGAACGTTCGCGTGACGTCCTTTTCATCCTCCAGCTGTTTTTGCAATTGTACGATCATGCGCGGCAGAAGGAGTGCATTGAGGGCGCGTTGATAGGCGTCGCGTTGCCGTCCGGCGATCTTGTCTTTCTGATCGAGACCGAAGCCGACGTTCCAGAGGCGTTCCCTGGAAAAGCCGGAGCTGGCATCACGCAAGTTGTCCAGGGCAGGCATGATGCGCAGAAAATCTGCGTCGGATACATCCCGGACGGGAATGCCCTGTACGAGCCGCTCGTAGGTATCCAGCTTTCGGTCTGCTTCAGCAAGAGCCTGCGTGTTGGAGTAATAGGTACTGATCCAGCCGGTAAAGACGACTGCGATGAAGACTGCGGCAACGCCATAGGCGATACGACGCACTAGCCGCTGCCGACCCGAAAGACGCTTGTCTCGCATCACCAGTGCGGCTTCCGGGAAAATGACGTCCTTGAAAAGCCGTGAAAGAAAATAGCTGCGCCGTGCCCGTGTGGTGGCAGTGTCCAATTCCTGTTGGGTACCGGAGGCGAAGTAGACGCCGCGTAGAAGAGGAGCTTCGATGAGGGGCGAACTGGCGCAAAGCTCGCTCAAGGCGTCGTGCAGCCGGTCCTTCAACTTGGCGAGTTCTGCCGGGAAGCGGAAGATGCGACCCCGGATCTCCGCATTCTGCTCCTGCTGGAGCCGCTCGATGAGCATGGCATCCACGCGCTGCTGAAGAAGCTCGAATTCTTCCAGGAAACGTTGGGGCAGAGACTGGGACGTATAGCTCTCATCGAGCTTGAAGGTCGCACCCCAAACCTGCTGGCGGTCGGTCTTGTTGAAGCCGTCGAAGAACTCGACGAAACCGTCCAGCAAGTCGGCCTTGGTCAGCACTAGATAGACCGGTACGCGGGCATGGAGATATTCGTCGAGCTCGGATAGACGCTGGCGAAGTGAACGCAATTCCTGCCGCTGTTCTTCCGGATCGCGCGTCATAAGATCGTGAATCGAAAGTGTGATAAGGGCTCCGTTGATTGGCTGAGAGCGACGATAGCGGCGCAGGAGATTGAGGAAACCTTCCCAGCCGGCCTTCGAAGATCCGTCTAGATCGTCCTGTGTCGTATAGCGCCCGGCTGTGTCGATGAGAATTGCTTCATCTGAGAACCACCAATTGCAATTGCGCGTTCCGCCGACACCTCTCACGGCATTTTCGCCAAGGGCATCGCCCAACGGAAATTGCAGGCCGGAGTTGGTCAGTGCTGTGGTCTTGCCTGATCCAGGTGCGCCGAAGATGACGTACCATGGCAGATCGTAGATATAGCCGAAGCGCTTTTTGGTGATGCGCCGCAGAAGCGCCAGTGCTTCTTTGAGCCGCGTCTGGATCTCGCCCACTTCCGCGTTGCGATTGGCGAGCGCTTCCTGTTCAAGGCTATCGATCAGTTCCTTGTCCTGCTTGCGGGCCCGGAACATGGCGATCGCAATATAGACGACCCAAATGGCGAGGACTGCGCCAATAGCGATAAGCCGCGCCTGCGTGGTGCCGAACGGCTTGAAATCACCGAATGCAACCAGATAGCCGTAAAACCAGATGACGACGCAAAGCGCTACGGCCCAGAGAAGCGATATGAAGCGACGCCCGACGAGTGAGGCATAGCTTTCGACATAAGCCCGGATCGTATAAAAGTAACTCAGCGGGTTCATTGCTGGGCTCCTGGCTGCTGTCCGGGCGTCGTTGTGATGGTCGGCGAGAGAATGCCGGCATCGCTCAGTTTTTCATCCGGATTGGTCAGCACCATGATTTCAGTTCGGCGGTTCATCTCACGACCCTCGGGCCTGGCGTTATCTGCAATTGGATCGCTGTCTGCGCGCCCCTCGGTGAGAATTGCCTCCGGGCCTGTAAACTGCGAGAGAATATCACCCACCGCCTTGGCGCGTGCTTCGGATAGATGCCAGTTGGACGGGAACTGAACCGTCTTGATCGGCACATTGTCTGTATAGCCGATGACGACGGCGCGGAATTTCTCCGCCGACAGCGCGCTGCCGATACGCTGGATCAGATCGCGGAACTTCGGGCTGACTTCTGCGCTGCCGGTCTCGAAGAGCCCGGAATTGTTGATGCGTACCCGCAAACGCCCATTGACTTCGGCCAGCGTCACCAGCTTCTCCTGAACTTCAGGCTCCAGAAACTCCATCAGCTTCTGGAGTCTGGAAGGCTCAGGCGGCTTCACCACAGGAGGCACTTCTGCGACCTTCGGTGGCTGCTCTTTTGTTACAGGCGGTTCGGGCGGTGGAGCGATCAGCACGCTTGGCGTTTGCGATGGCGGCAGCTTTGCAAGCCGCTCGAAGGTGGCATCGGATGCGTCGTTGAGAGACAGCGTGAAGAACAGGTAGCCAAGCGCGAAGGCAAGCGCGAGGACCGACAGCAATGTCCATAGTGCCGACATGGTTTTAAGCGGCGTATGTCGTGCTTCGACACCCTGCCAATGGGGAGAAAGTTCGCGTTCGAAGACGCCATACTGGCCGATCAGGGTTTTGTAGAGACTGTCTCGAATGCGGGCGAGCTCAAGCGCGCCTTTGGGAGAAACGCGGGTACGCCCTTCGAATGCAAGCGAAAGGCATAGATAGATCAGCAGCAGCAGGTCTTTATTGGCGCCAGGCGACTGGTGAAAATGATCGAGGATGTCGAAAACCCTGTCACCTCCCGTCACATCATTGTGGAAGGTGGAGACGAGGCCCGAGCGAGCCCAGCCCGCCCTGACGCCCCAAGGCTTGCTAAGGATCACGTCGTCCACAGTGGCACAAACCACATAATGGGCGGCTCTTGCCCGCTCCGGGCTGATGCGGGCGGAGGCAATGTCGCGCTCGTAGCGGGTAATCGCCTCAAGGCAAGCGCGCCGCAGATGATCCGGATCCGGCTGCACATCGCTGAAACGAAGCATATGGGCTAGATTGAGAAGCGGTGCGGCAGACTGGACCAGCGTGGGCACATCTTCGCCGCCGAAACGGAAATTTGTCAGGAGCGCCTCTATTGGCAGGGCGCCCATCTGGCCATGTGCTCGTTCATTCGCCTCGTTCGGCTCGATGATATCGTCCAGTAACGCCGCCATATTACGAGCGTTCTGGTTGCGCTGACGGCTTTCCTCGGTGATTTCAACCACCGTCGGCAGATCCTGCCAAGAGGAGGACTTTTGGTCACTCATTCGCGTAACGCCCACATTTCCAATTCGAGCCCGGGAAAGTCGCCTGCAAGATGCAGAGCGATTGCGCCGGAGGTCTCGAGTTGTTTCCACAAAGGTGCTTTGGTATCGATTTCGAAGTAGATGGTGCCGGAGCGGTAAGGCAGCTGGCGCGGAAGGACCGGCAGAGAGCGCACCGGAATACCCGGCAGCGCCACGTTGACCAGTTCCGAAATTCGCTCGACCGGGCCAACCTTGATCTGCGCTGGCAGCCTGCGACGAATGTCCTCCGCCGGCATGTCGGCCCGTACCGCAAGCACGAAGCCTGCGTCGCGCAGAAGTCCACGGTCGTGAATAGTTCCGACCCGCACGCCATGTCGACGCTCGACCAGATCGATTGCGACCGCAGCCTGTTCGAGAACTGCGGAGAGCGACGCGCGAAGGTCATCGAACACCGCGCCGAAGCTCGCTTTAAGATCGTCGTGGCGATAAGGGGGAAAGTCGGTCGCACGCTTCTTTTCCGTCGTGAAGGTGGCAAGCTCACCCGCAAGCTGCAGGCACTCCTCATAGAAGCGGATTGGATGGATGCGGGTGGCGTTTGCGCCAAGATGGGCCAGCAGCGGATCTGCTCGGTTGAGAATCTGCAGCAGAAAGTAATCGCCGACCTCAGCCGTGCCGCGGATCGTCGGGTCGCCGATACGCTCGGAAATTGCCTGCGCGCGATGTCGAACGATACCCAGAAGCTCCGTCATCATCTCGGTGAGGCGGGATGATCCTGCGCAATTCAGGCTGGGTGGAATGAAGTCGGGATCGAGGATGACTGCACGATCGGATCGCACTTCAATGACGCGTGCCAACCCTATCAGGTCATAGCCGGATACGTCGTCGCCGGTCTTCAGGAATTTGAGACTGAGGCGACCGACGTCGATCGGCGCGACAAAATCGGTATCCACATTGGCGTCAGTCGCCTCGTAGTTTGAGGCGACGAAACGCACGCTGTTGGTTTCCTGCCTTGAAGCCGAGGACATATCAGCCTTGCCGGGTTGGCGGGCAGGAAGCGCCAGATAAACAGTAGCGTTCTTGACAGTTTCATCCAGTTCAAGGGGAGGGGGCAGGTCCGTATCGCCAGGCGCTTCAAACGGTGTGCCATCGGGCAGGATGCCACGGACATTCGACAACGCGAATTGGCCGATTGCAAGGGCGCTACGGTCGATCCCAATTTCCGCGACACCCCAGGGATAGGCCGAAAGGTTGCGCGTTGTATTGCGCACCAATCGCTCGGTCCAGCGATCAGCCTGCTGGAAATGTTGAACGCGAAGGAACATGCCCTCGCTCCATGCAACGCGATTTTCATGCCTCATGTTGCTTGCCTACCCCCTGATACCTTGCTTTTTCACGCATTGTGTCATCCTGCTCGTAATCTCCGCCGAGCGCTGCGCGCTGGAGGAATTGCCGGATCGACAGCTGACGACCGTTTTCTTCAAATTGTTTCTTGTAAAAATCCCAATAGTCAGGCCTTGAAACGATACCGCGCCAGTCCTTGCGTTCGATCTTGGAGCGCAGGTCGTTACCGGCATCGGCCTTGGCTTCTAGCAGTCTCGGCTCAAGTCTCTGCGTGGAGACGCGCATCAGATTTTCCAGTGACGTCGAGAGAAGCCTCTGTTGGAGAATGATTGCTTCCAGCCTTGCCGCGATACTCGCCTCTTGCGAAAGATCAATTGCTTCGGTCGCGATATCGAGCGCCGCCATGCAGTCCGCGCACTCCCTTTCGAGTTGGGACAGCAAATCCTTCAGCTCGCTCTCCGGAGTTGACGATTGTGGTTCCAGGAGTTGCGTGTCGGGCAGGTCCTCCGGCCCGGCAAAGACGGTCTCGAACTCCTCTTGGGCGTCTACCGACGGTCGTGAGACCTTGACGGGGATATTGAGCGCGTCAGTATGCTCGTGGCGGCTGCTCTCAACCGGCTCTTCATTCCAATCGTCAGGAAGGACAGCGCCGATACCGTTCGACGACGGAGGTGCGTTCCAGCCGATTTCCACGTTTCGGGAGATCGACTTTCCCTTCTTGAGGTGCGCGTGGTCGTCCTCCAGCCAATCTGCGTTAGCGTCTGCGTTGCCGAGCACCCCGCGTGCCGAGCGTCCGCCAGGTGCAATATCGGAGAGTATGGCGGAGATCGTCAGCTCCTCGTTGCTGACCCTCAGCGTCTGGTCGGGATCGCCGAAATCCATGTCAGGCTCGCCGACGATGGCGACTTCGAAGGACTGGTTGCCGATCTCGATTTGCGATCCGTCGTTTAGCGCAGCGGATTGGCCTTCGAGCAGCAGTCGGCCATCGACAAGAGTGCCATTTGCGCTCTGATCGATAATGGAAAACCCCTGACCGTCGCGCTTGAGCGTGCAATGGAGCTTGGAAACGCGTCGTTCGCCATCAGCGATTTGCCAGTCACAATCGTTCGATCGTCCCAGCACGCGCTTGCCATGTTCGAAGCTCCAGCGCGAAGGCTGGATGCTGTCATCCTGTTGCCTTTGCTTCAGGACGAGTTTCATGTTGCAACTCCCAGCCGACCGAGTGCCGTACCCTCGCGCTCGGTAACAATAGCATCCGCGCTGTCTTTGCCCGCAGGGGCTATGCGCGCCCAACTGTTCCAACCAAGCCGCGCTGGGCTGGCGCTGTTGCCCAGCTGGCAAAATGGAATGTCTTCCTTCCTGAGGATCACCTGCACGTCGAATTCCAGCGCGCTACCGGTGAAAAGCCGTGTCAGTGCGAAAATTTCCGAGAGTCGGCGGGAGCCCGGCGAAAGCGCGAGATAGTCGGCATAACCGACCGGGCCGACGACGATACGGAAGCCTCCGGCAAAGTCTTCGATACTGCTACCGGCTGTCGTGTTCTGTCCCAGAAGCAGCCCGCCGGGTTGACCCAATTGGCTCTGCTCGCTGCTGGGGATGGAAACCCAACGACGGCGGAACTGCTCGATTTTGACCGGCAGACCGGTAAATTCGCAAAGCATTGAGGTCAGCGCCGTGGCATTCCTCGTGCGGTTTGAAAGCAGCCCGCTGAAGCGAAGCATGACGTCCTGTTTGACACCCGCATTTTCGACAATTCTCTTGGTGCGAAAGCCGGTTAACGCCAGGAGTGTCTTGCTAAACTGGCTGTCGCGTCGATCGTCCGACCAACGAAGCCTGCGAGCGAGACGATATTTTTCTGTTGCGTAAACAAAGAGTTCGCTGAAACGGGTGGCGAACAGGTTGAAGAAACTCGCAAGTGCCTTGGAGCGGTTGCGTTCTTCTTGCTGGATAAGTTCGTTATAGGCAGGAGGCAGTGAGCCGAGCGGTCCAACGATAGGAACGAGCGCCGAGCGCAGTTCAGCATCCTCTCCCTTCTTGCGAAAACCGCCGACGAAAGCCGTAATCGGGTTTGTTCCTCCATGGGAGCCTACGACCAGTCTTTCTTCATCCGTAATATGTTGTGCAACACGAAAGGCGGTCGCGGGATCGAAGCGACCGGGGTCAGTGCTGAGGAGTACCTCCTGCTTATGTTTCAGGCTTTCTGCTTGCGTTGGCATGGACACTCCTAAACCAGCGGGCGGTCTGCCGCGCGCGCGGGCCACAGGGCGATAGGTTCGGATTGGCCGCGTATTGTCACCGTCAAGCGGGTAAAGCTGTTGATCGAGGTATAGAGCCCGAAGAAATGATTGAGCACGCCTGCAAAAACATATGCCGCTGGCCTGTCGATCAGCGCTGGATCGAACTCGAGCGTCACGTCCGTTCCGGGCACCATGGCAGCACCAAGCCTGGCGTGTGAATTGCGGGCCTCGACATTGGATATGGCGTCGACAAGCTGACGCGTCTCAGGTGAATCCCGAAACGCGTAGAGCGAGAGAATATCTTTGAGTGCCGCTCCGCCACTATCGAACAGGGAGAGGTGGTTCAAAAGGAGATGCGAGATTAGCCGCCATTCGCGGGCGCTGCGCTCGTTCATGCGAACGGCGGGTGTCGGTGGCATCAGCGCCTGTATCGACTGCACAGCCTCGTTGCCGGCGGAAAGTTGCAGGTGGGGATGCCCGCCACCGAAGGGCAACTGGCTTGGTAACTCTCGATTGATGCACAAAGTATCGATGCTGGCGACGATATCGATTGGTCCCAGCGGCCCGCGCTTTTCGTCTACAAAAGCTATGTCGGTATCAGAGGAGCCGTCATCCTCGTCAAAGCGACGATATGTTTGCCAGAAAACATTCGAACCATTGTTTTTTTGCGTACGACCGAAGAAAGGAGAGGTCTTTTCAATCGCCCCGTCGCGGGTTGTCAGTTGGACGTTTTCGACCGAATAGATTTCACGCGTTCGTTGGCGGCGGGCATCCGGCAAAAGCCGGTACTCCGTTCTTGTGCCATCCAGGCTCAAAGGCTCACAACTCTGTTGGAAGAGATTGATGACCGGTGAAGCGTTCAGCACGAAGTCCCTGGCTGAAACCAAGCGCTCTAGTCGGGTATCCGCCGCGTTCAGATAGATATATAACTCGCAGTCGCCACCGGCCCAGCGCTCGACACCGTGTATGTCGAGGAAGAGAAACTTCTGCGGTAAAGCAAAGAACTCGGTCAGAAGCCGATAGCCGTCAAAACTGTTGGCGGGATACGGCAGCATGGCCTGGTCGCGCGCAAAGCCGGAAGGCTTTAGGTAATTTGGCGGAAGAAAGACGGCTTGCGGATCTTCCGCGTGACGCGCCAGCGCTATTCCGACGCAATGGTTCGCGAGCAACTCATGAAGCGCCGTTGCCTGTTGCCAGGCCGAGGAAATGAAAAGTTGCAGCCCCTTGAGCCCCATTTCCTGCAAAGTCGATGGGCGCGGAGATGTGGTGCGCAGCGAAAGACGCAGGCAACTGGCCGCACCCGCCGAAGCAGAGGAGAATGGTGCGTCGATAGGCTGGCCGGAAAGGACCGCGCTCGAAATGGTCAGTGGCACGATCTCTACATTCTGCGTGGTGCGAAATCGGCAGCTCTCTCCATTGATCGGTTCTGCAAGAATTTCACTGTGGCGGGCAAGCGTCTGTACCGCCGCGAGAGACGCGCTCGGTTCGAACTGGACGATGCTCATGGACGGGAGCGGTGCCAGATAATGAGGGTAAAGCGTTTCGAGCAGGCTGTCCGAGAGCTCGGGAAATTCATCGTCCAGCTTCTGTCTCACGCGAGCTGCTGAGTAGGCAAAGCTTTGGATCAATCGCTCCACATGGGGATCGTCGGCAACATCGCCCGTCATGCGCAGACGGCCCGCGATTTTGGGGAAGGCAGCGGCAAAGCGCGAGGCACGCTTTCTCAGCGCATAAAGTTCGTCATTATATTTCTCGAGAAAGCCATCAGCCATTGGCGGCCTCCACATGGAAGCGCTGTGTCGACGGGTCGATCTTGGATTCAAAGCTGATTGGCGGCATGCCCTCATGCAGGCGGAAGGTCGCCTGAATTCTCATTCTCAGTGCACGCTCACCCTCCATGCGGTTTTTGAGGATGGTGACCCGCACATCGGACAGTCTGGTTTCGAACATCGAGATACGGCGCTCTATGCTCTGAGCAAGTTTTTCCTTGGATGCATCCGTCACGAGGTTCGCAGACAAAACACCATCCATACCGTAGGAGACCAGTGCGTCATTGAGTTCCTTCAGGGAGCCCGGCGGACCGGCGGGATTTCGGCGGGTGTTCAAAAGCGCCTCGAGGTCACGACGTATCACCTCCCGCATTTCCCTGACCTGATCCGAAAGGCTGACCAGCGGATCTCTATCCACGTCCGGCGCATCGTCCAGCAGCCTGTCCAGTACCGAGCGGGACAGCGTTCTCTGCTTCGGCCGATATTGCTCCAGCGGATCAACCACGCGCGACCTTCCTTTCGTCTTTTGCAGGAGACGCGGTAATGCTCGTAATTTCGTGGAACGGCATCAGATCATCACCGACCAAAAAGCATCGCTGCCCCTGACCCGTGACCAATGGGCTGCTGTCTTCGTCCCAGCGAGTCTCCCGCCCAAGCAGTAGAACTGCGGCCTTGTCCTCGCCATGATAGATGGCGGGAACGAGTATCGATGCGACTGCGCCATCCTTGAGTGTCAGTTCGGCGTCGCGATAGGCGAGATCGCGTGGACGGGTCATCGCTCCGATCGTCAGGCTTTCAATCCGGTCGAAACCGATCCAGAGATACCTGCCGCCATTGGTCAGAACTTCAAGTGCGTGCGGAATACGATCGTCTAGATCCCTGATATCGCTCACTTTTTTGCCGTTGACGAACATCGGAACGTCGCCACGTTTTTCATCCAAATCGCTTAGGGCGTCAGCACATTCGATGATGTTGCTCTCGCTCGCCGCGATGTTCGCCTTGATTGCCAGTTGATCCAGTTCGCTCGGACCGCTTGGAAATTCCGGCACTGCACCCTTCGTAAACCATGCATCACGCGCCGCCATGGCGCGCAATTGTTGGCGAAGGAGCGAAAATCCGACGCTGTCCTGGGGCGAGAACGTCGCAGCCAGACCGCACTGAGCATCTGCCTTTTCGTAATCGCGGGCGAGGATTAGCAGGTCGATATAGAGGTGTCGGGCTTCCTTGTCTGACGGTGAGGACTTCACCTGGTCCTTGGCAAGCGAAAGCGCGGTATCGATCTGGTTTTCGTCGAGGAGGCTGGAAATGTCGGCGCGCAAGTTCATGCGGAAATCCTTTTCGGCTCGGCCGATGTCCATTGCGTGGACGCGGACGGTGTCGCCGTTTCGGCGATCAGGTGGAAACTGGTGGACACGTCATCCAGCTGGAAGTGCGGCTGGATCCGCACGGTACAGGAGAAGCTGCCCGGTTTGCCAGGAATCTCGAACACAGTGATGCCCGCGGATCGCAGGGGATAGCGTGTTCGAAGAGAGGTTTCAGCATCGTCATTGCCGAGCGTGTAGGAGGACAACCAGGCTTCGAGTTTGCGCTCGATCACGGTTGCGTCGCTCAGTTGACCGATGTCGTCGCGCATGATGACCTTGAGGTAGTGCGAAAAGCGGGAGGCGCAGAGCACATATTGCAACATGGCGGCGATACGGGCGTTCTGGCGCGCACTTTCGCTGGCGTAATGTCCCGGGGCATGCAGCGATTGATTTGCATTGAAGATCGCCATGCTTGAAAGATAAGTGGTGGAAATCGGGACGAGACCCAGGTCGGAGAATTGTTGCTCCTGGCCAGTCGTCAACTGCACCTCGACCGGTGGCTGCGCGGAGAGGCCATTGCTCTCCAGCCCAAAGTCAAGCGGTGGGAGCTGATAGGCCGAGAGCATGCCTCCGTCGATGCCGTCTTGCGTCACCCCACGTATGTCGGCGAACCAGCCGCTGTCGATAAAGTTACGCACGACGATTGTGCCGAAGGCGAAAGCCGGATTGCCCCATAGAAGGGTCGTGCCGTCTTCGGCGATATGCTCCTGAAAAGGAAAAGGATCGTTCCGGCGTCTGGAAAAGGCCCTATAGGGTGGGCGCATCAAGATCCGGGGCGCGACCAAGCCGATGAACCGGCAATCGTCGCGGGCCCTGAGCGCGTTCCACCTCAGGCGAGACTTTTCCTGCCTTAACCACGAAAAATCGTGAACCCTGCTCATCTCGGAAAAATCCTGCAACCCCACGGCTTCCGGCGAGGCTGCGGCAATGAATGGGCAGAAGGCTGCGGCCGCGACCATGCCGATCTGCGAAAGCGCCGTAACACAGTCGGCCCCATCCTTGCTGTCGGGCGAGAATGCATAATCGCCGATCATGATGCCTATCGGCTCGCCACCCGGCATGCCAAATTCGCGATTGTAGACGATCTCGAAAAGTTGACTCTGATCAAAGTCAGTTGCTTTTTCGAGGTTGCGTGATAGTTCCCGCCAGCTGGCATTCAACAGCTTAACCTTGACCTCGTCGCTGCGCGACGCTTCTCGCAAGATCATCGCAAGACCGCGCCACCTTGCTTCCATCGATTGGAAATCGGCGTGATGCAAAATGGCATTGACCTGATCGTTCAGCGCATCGTCAATAAAGGCGATGAGCTGATCGACCAGACTGCGGGCGTCCGTGAAGGACTTTGGCGCCATGAGAAACGCTCCGAGGAAAGGGCGGGACGGACGGCACGCACCCGCCTTCTAGGGTTCAGTTCTTGGATGGGATGCGAGCGACCATACGAAGCGAGGTGGTCAATTCTTCCATCTGCAACCACGGACGCATCCATGCGACTGCGTTATAGGCACCGGGCTTTCCCGGCACTTCCTGAACAGTGACCTTGGCTTCTCGCAACGGATATTTCGCCCGGCTTTCTTCGCCCGCTTGCTCATTGGCATTGACGTAATTGGAGATCCAGCGATTGAGCCAGACTTCACAGTCCGACGCTTCCATGAAGGAGCCGATCTTGTCGCGTCCCATGACCTTGAGGTAATGCGCGAAGCGGGACGTCGCCATAATATAGGGCAGACGAGCCGAAACAGCGGCATTGGCAGTTGCTTCCGGACGGTCGTACAGCTTCGGCTTATGTGCTGTCTGCGCGCCGAAGAATACCGCGTAATCCGTATTCTTGTAGTGGCAGAGTGGGAGAAAACCGAGTTTTCCGAGCTCGGCATCGCGGCGGTCGGTGATTCCCACCTCTGTTGGGCATTTTAGATCGAGATCGCCATCGTCGCTGGAGAAGACGTGCATGGGGAGATTTTCGACCTTGCCGCCATTTTCAGCGCCGCGGATAGCTGTACACCAGCCGTGCTTGGCAAAGGCGTCAGTAAGCTTGGTGCCCATCACGTAAGCCGCGTTCATCCAGCAATATTCATCGTGCTTCAGATCGCCATTCGCCGCTCCCCTGGTTTCGTCGTAATTGAATTCATCGACAGGATTGGTCTTGGGACCATAGGGCATCCGCGCGAGCACGCGTGGCAGAGCCAGCGTCACGAAGCGGGAATCATCGCTTTCGCGAAAACTGCGCCATTTTGCATACTCCACCGTGTCAAAAATCTTTTCCAGGTCCCGGGGGCGTGCGAGATCGCGATAGTCTTCGAAGCCGAACATGCGCGGGCTTGCGGCCGAAATGAAGGGTGCGAAGGCCGCTGCCGCAATCGCGGAAACGCCCTGGAGCGTCTGGACGTCATCAAAGGAATTGTCGAATTCGTAGTCACCGATGATAGCGCCGACCGGCTCTCCGCCCGGGGTTCCGAACTCATCTTCATAGATCGACTTGAAGAGACGGGACTGGTCGAACTCGACTGCCTTTTCGAGATCGCGCGAGATTTCCCGTTTGCTCGCATTCATCACGCGGATCTTGAGATTGACGCTCGTTTCGGAATTCTTGACCAGATAGTTCAATCCGCGCCATGTGCCTTCAAGCTTGGCGAATTCCGCAGACTGCATGATGGCAGCCAATTGCTCCGAAATCGTCTTGTCCAACTCCGCAATGGCACGGTTCAGGGTTACTGTCAGGTTGCGGTCGTATTTGACGGTACCCTTAAGGGCTTGGTCCGTCAGGGTGCGCAGCAGATTTTGCGCACGGTCAGGTTCAGTTTGCCTTGTGGCAGCAACCACCTTGGACAAGAGACCATGTTCTTCGGCAGTCGTGACCTGTGTATCGCCTTTCAGCAGGCTTTCGGCGCTCATGTTTCAATCCTTCCTATTGCGGCCAGTTCTGCCGCTAGAACCGTTCAAAGCCCCGGCTGTGGGGCTGTTCGAAAGTTTCGACAGGGCGCGATTACTGAGGAGCGCCGTTCTTCTCCTTCAATTCGGAAACCAGCTTGGCCAAATCGGTCTTATTCTGAAGGATGTCTTCCAGCATGCGCTCAAGATCTTCGGAGCGGTCCGCCTTGGACAGGAGATCGCGAAGTTCGTTTCTCGCATCCAGCAGTGCCTTCAGCGCCGGCACCTGCTGAACGATAGAACCTGGCTCGAAATCTTCCATGCTCTCGAACTTCAGGTTCACCTGAATGTCGCTTCCATCCTTCTCCAGCGTGTTAGGCACCGCGATGTTGAGGCCTGGCGTCATGCGGCGCATGACCTCGTCGAAATTATCCCGATCCACCTGGACAAACTTACGCTCGCCGAACGGTTTCAGCGGTTGTGTGGGGTTGCCGGAAAAGTCGCCAAGAACCCCAACAACGAAAGGCAGTTCCTTAACAACCATCGCGCCTTCGGTTTCGACCTCATACTTGATGTGGACGCGCGGTTTGCGAACCCGCTCGAGCTTTTCATGAACACTTGCCATCTAGACCTCCTTCATGCGTATCCGCATGGTTGATTGAGAAAAGCGCAGTATCTGCGCTCCGGCTTACTGGTTTGCGTTATTGTCACCACTGGGTTTGATCCCAGCTGCGGTGAGAACAGCATTGCGGGCCTGGACCTCGGGGAGAAGCTCTGCAAGCAGTTCTGAGAAATCCATGCGCCCCCTGCGAACCAATGTTTCGATTGCCAACGAAATAGGTGAGTGCGGTTCAGTTCGACGGAAATAACGCGCAACCAAAAGAAGAGTTTCAAACGCCTCGTCTCGGGATTGAATACCCTCTGGGTTGAGAGAAGTGGATTGGCGTGTTGTGGCTGGTGTGGACGTATGATCGTCGACCGGGGCAGGGGAGGCATCGCGGATGTGAGGCTGATCTAAGTCGCGGCCACCGAGAGAGCGAATTGCGGTTGAGGCTTCGATCAGCACGTTACGTATATTCGAGCTCGGAGGTGCGTATTGACCGCAACGCTCGGTCAAAAGCGCCATCACCCGGTCGAAGGCCAAAAGACAAGCATTCACCTCCGCCAGATGAGAGGACATGGCGGCACTTCCGGCTTCCGTCGCTGCGCGATAAAGGTCTTCCTTAAGTGCCGTCTCATTCGGGCGCTGCGCTAACTGAAAGTCCCAGAGGCTGTTTTCGCCAAACTTTTTCCCGGGAATGAGAGATGTGAGGCGGAGAGGTTGGACAAGCGATCCTTCGCTGCCGACGCCGTTCAACCCAGCGAATGGCGCGAATTTGTCCTCTTCGCTCTCGTCGTCAATCGAATAAATCTTTTCCCAATGGTTGAGAAAAATCTCCTCGCACATTTCGTAAACCTGATGAAGGCCAGCGAAACCCTCAAGCCTCAACTTTGCTTCCGCCAGCCACGCTAGAATTTCAACGTCACGACTTTCGGAATATATAATATGCAATCCAAGATTGTTGACGTTCTCCCAGTTACTCGAAACTTTCAGAACTTCCTGCGGCGAAGCCGTCCGCTCTTCTGTCCGTGCTTGGTTTCGTTCGTCCTTAATCTTGTAATATATTTCACGAGTTCTAGCATTGTCGCGAATGTTTTCTCCGCAATCTCCTGAAAATTCTACAATAGCTTTATCGGTTTTCGCGTCCAAATGCAGTTTTTCCTCTAGTAAATGTAATAGTTTTGTGACGACTTCTTCCGTAACGTAAGGATATACAACTGTCAGACTTAAGACAGACTTCCTGAAAATGTGTCTAAATTGCGGCATGTGCCTTTTCGGTTACTAAATAAAAAAATCAACTTGTGGCTAGACAACTCAGGTTCATCATCTTAATTGTACTACGCAACGTTGTGAATTGATTAAGGCCGGGAGGCTCTTCGCATGTCGCATATCGATCTCAATCGCCTCATCGGAGCGCTTGAGCCTGGGCTGCGGGTCGCCTTGGAGGCCGCCGCATCCATTGCGGTACGGATGGGCCATCGTTACGTTGACCTTCCACACTGGCTGAAGTCGGTTGTAGAATCTGAGAATTTTGTTGCTGACCTGAACGAGTTGGGCATTCCGCTGCAGCGTTTGCGTTCGGAGATCGACAGGAGCTTGGAAGACGCGATTGTTGGCAATGGCGAGGATTTATCCCTGTCGCAAAACGTGCTTTCTGCGGGCCGCGAGGCTTGGCTGCTTGCATCTCTCGAGGCAGGCCGTGAGCATGTTGTGCTTGCTGATCTTCTTCTCTCGCTCGACGAAGAGGAATCTCTTCGATCTCTCGTTCGATCCACTTTTCCCTCGTTGAAAAGCATGGACCGAAACGCTCTTCAGCGACTGCGGAGCGCCGGAAGTGGCAGTGAGGCAGGCGGGGAAGAACTGCCCAACGACGGGACGGTTCGATCGGCAGAGCCTAACGATTTCTTACGTCTTTACACCCAGGATATGACGGTAGACGCACGAGCCGGTCGCATTGATCCGGTTATAGGCCGGGATGACGAACTCCGGCAGATTGTCGATATTCTTACCCGACGCAGGCAGAACAATCCTATTCTTGTCGGCGAGGCGGGTGTTGGAAAGACGGCTGTGGCGGAGGCGCTGGCACTCGAAATAGTTTCGGGAAATGTGCCGGAGAAACTCAAGAACGTTCGGCTACTGACGCTCGATCTGTCCCTACTTCAGGCTGGTGCCGGTGTTAAAGGCGAATTCGAGCGTCGTCTGCATGGCGTTATCGACGCGGTTAAAAGGTCGGTAGAGCCGATCATTCTGTTCATCGATGAGGCCCATGGCTTGATTGGCGCTGGCGGCGCCGCCGGACAAGGAGATGCCGCCAATATTCTCAAGCCCGCTCTTGCGCGCGGCGAAGTGAGAACGATCGCGGCGACCACATGGAGCGAATACAAGAAATACTTCGAGAAGGACGCCGCTTTGACCCGGCGCTTCCAGCCCGTCCATGTTCGTGAGCCGGACGAAGCGACAGCCATCCGGATGCTGAGAGGTGTGGCCGATACATTCGTCAAGCATCATAACGTGATCATTCGCGATGACGCGATTGTCGCGGCCGTGCAGCTTTCGGCCCGCTATCTGCCGGCACGGCAGCTTCCCGACAAGGCGGTCAGCCTGCTGGATACGGCGGCCGCCGCTGTTTCGCTTGCCCGGCAAACATTACCGCAGAAGCTTGATACGTTGACGAGCGAACAGCGCCTTCTGGCCACGGAACTTGAATGGTTGAAGCGTGAACCGTCCAGTGACGAGGTGGCTGCGCGTCAGGCGGCGATAGAGGGCGAAATCTCGTCTCTGGGAACAGAGATACACGATTTGCAGGCGCGCTATGATCTGGAGATGCGCGAATTGCTGGCGTCCGAAGAGGCCGTCGATCAACCGATCCAGTCAAATGTCGCGCCCCTGCGGATCGCCTCTTCAAAGCTTGATGCCGAAAAGCTTATTCCCACCGTGGTGGACAGGGAGGTTATCGCCTCCGTCGTATCACGCTGGACCGGCATTCCGCTTGGTAAACTGCTCGCGGACCAGATTGAGAGCGCTCGGACACTCGACGAGCGGATGAAGCAACGGGTTATTGGTCAGGACGCTGCAATCAAACGGATATCCGATGCCATGCGCGCTGCTCGCGCAGGCCTTTCCGACCCACGTCGCCCGCCTGCGGTTTTCTTTTTGGTGGGCATGTCCGGTACGGGCAAGACCGAGACGGCGCTATCGCTGGCCGACCTTCTCTATGGCGGCAGCAACCATCTCACCACCATCAACATGTCGGAGTTCAAGGAGGAGCACAAAGTCTCGCTGCTGCTCGGCTCTCCTCCCGGTTATGTAGGGTATGGCGAGGGAGGTGTGCTGACGGAGGCCGTTAGGCGGCGCCCCTTCGGCGTGCTTCTGCTCGACGAAATCGACAAGGCGCATCCGGGCGTCCAGGATATATTCTATCAGGTGTTCGACAAGGGTGTGCTGCGCGATGGTGAAGGTCGCGACATCGACTTCAAGAACACCACGATCGTTCTTACCGCCAACACGGGCTCGGATCTGCTCTCAGCACTGGCGGCTGACCCTGACACAATGCCGGAAGGCGAGGCGCTTGAAGCCCTGTTGATGCCGGAACTGACGAAGCAGTTCAAACCGGCCTTCCTTGGCCGAACGATCATTCTCCCATTCATGCCGCTTGGCACAGAACAGCTCTCCAGGATCGTCGATATTCAGATCGAAAAAATCGGCGATCGCGTGAAGGCTACCTACGGAGCGGAGCTTTCGCTTTCCGATGAGGCGCGGGCAGCACTGGTCAATAAGGCGGGCTCCAGCGACATCGGGGCACGCGCAATCGAAATCATGATGGGCAAGGATCTTCTCCCACCTCTTTCAAGCTTCTTCCTTGAGAGTGTTGTCGCCGGCGAAACCGTTGACAAGGTCACTGTCGATTTTGATGGCACGCGGTTCGGCGTTCGCGCCGAAACGGCTGGGGAAAAAGGCGATTTCGCTCCGGCAGATACCGGGGTGGATGAAGTTGTCGCATCCAAAGGGGCAACCCGGCGTGTGCGGCGTCAGGTCGAAAGGTAACGGGGCCTCGGAGCAAGAGGTCGTTTAAAACAGGAGCTTACAGCATGCCAATTTATCTGCAGTTGGACGGTATTCAGGGTGATGCGACTCATCAGGAACATCGCAAGTGGATGGACATCGAAGCAATCCACTGGAATGTGACGCGAAACATGAACACCGCTGCTGGTTCTGCAGCAAATCGTGAGGCATCCGAGCCAACTATATCGGAAGTCATTCTCACGAAAGTCAGCGACTCCTCCTCCACAAAGCTTTTCCAGGAAGCGTGCTCTGGCCGACAGGGCAAAACTGCGACCATTCACCTGGTCACCACCGGCGATCCCGGCAATACCTATATCCAATATCTTCTGACCAACACGCTGATCGCCAGCTATTCGGTCGATTCCAGTGGCGACCGTCCCGTCGAGACGATCAAGCTGAACTTCACCAAGATCGAAGTGAAGTACACGCCTGCAGATGAAAACAACACGCCTCAGTCTCCAATGATCGCCTCTTACGATCTGGCGACGACCAAGGCCGCCTGATGATGTTGATCCGGTGCCCCCACGGGCACCGGATCACCTATCCCGGGCTTTGCGGACCGATGGTGCTCAAGTGCTCACGGGGCCGCATATGCTGGTTGTATCGTCCATTATGGAAGGCGTCTTGAATGCCCAATTTTTCCGTTTCTACTGATAATTTTACTGTTCGCCCGGTGCGACAGGACGAAGTCGTGGCCCCTCAAAAAATGGGTAGGGGACCAGATCTTTCCTATATGACTCTTCCGGATGGCCCCAGACAGTTCAACCAGCGGGCCGCAGTTGGCGGCGCTGCGGCTGCGGTTTTCAGCCAGGCTGCGGCCGCTCTTAACGAACACTCCGTTTCCGTCTGGTTGCGGAAGTGGCTGCAGGCCCATGAAGCAAAGATTGGCCAGGTGTTGCTGCAGCACGGGCACAGCGCTTTTGCCCTGCAGGTAAACTACGCTGTCGCCAACTCTTTCGGCAATCAAATGTTCCTGTCGCGAGACATATACCTGCTCGGTACCGCGCCGAGCGCAAAAGAGATTGGCACCATTCTGACACCTGACGTGATGTTCGGGCCGAAGGCCGATGCCGTTCCCAACTACGCGACCAAATTCAAATACGCCTATCTGGTTGGAGAGCGTCGGTGACAAACGCCCAAACCGACGTGGTTTCACTTGATCGAGTTCGTCTCCTCGGACGGATAGCCAGGTGCGAATATTCGAAGCAGGGTCTAGCCGCTTTGCTTCGCAAAAAGCAGTAGTGAAAGCCATAATCCATGCGTGTCGCTTCTCATTTGATAGATTGCGGAGATAGACCATGACCGACCAACCCTCATCGTCTGATTTCATTCAGGCGAGCCGTGTTCTGAAGGTCAAGTCGCCGCTGGGAGAAGACCAGCTTCTTCCCGAACGCATGGTGATCGAAGAGGGCGTGTCGCATCTCTTCGAGATTCAACTCAGCGTCCGTGCCAAGAAGGAAGTGGTCAAGCCCGAGGAACTGATCGGTCGTCTGGTGGATGTCTCAGTGGAGGTAAGCCAAGGCGATGGCGAAGCGGGCAGCGGCGTGCGTCGCCCCTTCAACGGTCTGGTGACGGAGTTACATGAAGGCCCGCCCATCACTCGCGGCCTTCGCTCCTATGCCATGACCATTCGCCCGCAAATGTGGCTTTTGTCCCGCCGCTCCGACTGCCGCATCTGGATGGACAAGACGGTGGTTGAGATTGCCGAGACGTTGTTTTCTGAACATGGCATTCCAGCACCCGACACATCCGGCATCATCACACCGCCGCCACCGCAGCATTACAGCGTTCAATGGAACGAAACGGACCTCGATTACCTCCTGCGCCGCTTCGAGGAAGATGGGCTCTTCTACTGGTTCAGCCATGAAGACGGCTCCCACAAGCTGCATATTGCCGACAGCGGCAATGGCTGGCTTGGGCCTTCATCCTCCGCTCAAGGCGAAGGCAGGGTAAGGCTGGCGCAGGGCTCTTCGGACCGCAACCACATCAATGACTGGGCGCGACGCTTCTCCTATGTTCCGGGCCAGCGGGCAGGGGCGGACTGGAACTTCGAGACACCTTCGATGGTGCCGGGCACCATGACGCCATCATTGGTGCAGATGCCGGACGCGACAAAGCGCGAGCTTTACGAATATCCCTCCCGCATCAAGACGGTGGCAGAAGCCGAACGCGCCCAGAAGCTTCGAACCCAGGCCATCGAAGCCGACCACGACCGCGTCTTCGGCGCATCCACCTCCCGCATCCTCGAAGCCGGACGGCGCTTTACGCCTTACGAGGTAGCCCATCCCGAGCATGACTATGAAGAGCATGTGATCATCAAGGCGACCCACACCATCATCGATCGCTCCTACGAGACAAACGGCAACGAGCCCGAATACCGCAACAGCTTTGAGGCCATCCCGTCGCGCGTGCCGCTGACTCCGCATCGACAGACCAAGCGCCCACGGATCGAGGGCACACAGGTGGCGATCGTTGCAGGACCGGCGGGAGAGGAAATCCACCCGGACCAATATGGCCGCATCAAGCTGTGGTTCCCATGGGACCGCAAGGCCAAGAAGGATGGGACAGATACGTGCTGGGTGCGTGTTAGCCAGGCCTGGGGCGGCGGCACTTGGGGTGCGCAGGTCATCCCGCGCATCGGCATGGAGGTGATGGTTGCCTTCGTCGATGGCGACCCTGATCGACCGCTGGTGACAGGCGTGGTCAACAACCCTGCCAACTCCGTGCCTTACGACCTTCCCGCCAACAAAACCCGCATGGTGCTGCGCTCCAACACGCACAAGGGCCAGGGCTTCAACGAGATCACCTTCGAGGATGAGGCGGGAAGGGAGAACCAGTTCTTCCATGCCCAGAAGGATCAGACCACTCGTGTTCTGAACGACCGCACCAAACGCATCGACCGGCATGAGGTCGCTTCCATCGGTGGCAACCGGGCGGTGGAGGTATCGGGCAACCAGAAGCACGAGATCGGTGGATCGGTAAACACCGTCGTTGGTGGCACAGGGCCGATGGCGATGATGGCTATGGCGGGTGTGCAGGCGCTGTCTGGGCATACCGCGGGGTTACTCAGTCAGGCGGCACAGATAGCGGGTGGAGGTGGGCCAGGTGTAGCGGCCTTTGCCACCACACTTGCTTCATCGGCACTTGGCTTTCTTGGCGCTGGTGGCCTGTCTTCGCGAGAAGGAGTCGTATCGGGTCCTAGCCCCCGTGCAGATGCAGGGACGGCACTTGCGGGATCAGGCACCGGCGTCGGCAGCGATGCGTCCAGCCTCTTTCCACTGCCCGGAATTATGAACACGATCGTCAGCACGTTCAAATCGGACAGTGTCGGTGTCGCCCGTGCGGAACAGATCGGCATCAGCAAGGTGACCAATGTCGGGCAGACCTCGCTGGAAAGCGTCGGAAAGTTCAAGAAGATCGCCGTCGGAGAAGAATTCGTCATCGAGTGCGGCGACTCCAAGTTCATCATGAAGTCGAACGGCGAGGTGATCATTCTCGGCAAGACATTCAACTTCGTCGCCACCGACCATTTCCAGCTTCGCGGCAAGCCGATCGATCTGAACTAGGGGAGCGCTTGTTCGTGAAACTCGACAACCGTCTTCCTTTTCCGGCCATGGCATTCCGCCAGTTCGATACCGAGGGCGATTTGGATTGCATCGTTTCCGTGCGGGGTACCTTCAACCATGTGCAAGACGGGATAATGGAAATCGCTCGTGAGCAGGAAAGCTTCCAGTGGGAAGACGCTTACGAGGGCGATCCCCACCAGACAGTCCTTCTTCGGCAAAGCGATCTGACCCCTGACAAGCCCGGTACCGACATCAGCTTTCTCGGGGATGCGTGGTCGCCGTCGAGGGAACCGGAGAAGTCCTGGCAGGCTTCCATTCGCGTCGGCGATCTGTCCAAGGAAATTGAGGTTTGCGGGCCGCGCTTCTGGCAGCCTGTCGTCAAGCAAAAGTGGGCTGGGTTCTTCGCCAAAAAGCCGATGCGGGTCGTGAACGACTGGACGTTGACTGAGCCCGAGCCAACCCGTCAGGTCCCCGTCTGCTGGACACACGCTTACGGCGGTGTCATCCCCGGCACGGGCGATGTTGAAACCAATACACCTCCCGATGTCGAACGCCGCAATCCGCTGGGCTGCGGTATCGTCAATCTCGATATGCCCGCTAGTACGCCACCTGTCCGTGCGCCACAAATCACGTCAGTCGGTGAACGGCTGGACTGGAAGGAAACGCCTGAACCACAGGGACTTGGCCTCGTATCGCCATGGTGGCAATCCCGTCAGCAATACACAGGCACCTATGACGATGCCTGGGTGGAGGAGCGGCATCCACTTTTGCCACGAGATTTCGATAACCGGTTCTGGCAAGCCGCTCATCCTGATTTGATCTCACGCTCTCATCTGCAAGGTGATGAGGGTTACGAACTTCGCAACCTGCATCCAGAGCATCCCGTAGCCAAAGGCCAACTTCCGGGGCTGACGGTCGGGGTGCGTTGCCAACGGGCGGATCGTGATGATTGGTGCGTTCTCAGGCTCGACGGTGTTCAGTTCGATTGGCGCAACGATGGGCGAATTCTCCTGACCTGGCGTGCGAGATTTCACCTTTCCGAAGCCGGCGAGACGACACTGACGCTAACCCGCGTACGCCTGAAGGCTCCGGAACCCGAAAACCTCCATGCTGAAAAGGAAACGGCATGAGTATTCCACGGGACAATTACATCGGCGATCCGGACTACCCAGCGCCATGGACGACGAAGACGCCGCGCGAGGGCTTGAGAGATATCGATGAAGCTCGGATCGTTTCCTTGGTACCGGATGTTTGCCTGACGCCGGTTGGCTCTTCGGTCGTACCAATCCCGTATCCTGTCGTGGACTTCTGCGGCCACGACAAAAACTACACGCCATCCGTCCGCTTCACACGCAAGAAGGCGATGGTGATGCGCGCCTGCACCACACATGTGCATGGCGATGCGCCCGGTGTTCGGAAAGGTGTCAAATCCGGAACGGTAGAGAGCATCTGCGAGCCGATCGGTCACGCCGATCATGTCCGCGCAGAAGGCTCGCATGTTATTCGGCACCTCGACCGTTTCTACATGAACAGCCGGAATACAGAGGGAGAGGCAATATTTGTCCGGGGGACGAAGACGTATGATCCGCCCAAGGACGATGATCCGGTGCCAGGATCGCTCAGGTGGCAGAATAGTTCCGACGAAGGACGGGTTTTGAGCGATGCCTCGCCCGAGCCGCTGATCATGGGTGCGCAGTATGCGCAGGCTTTGCCGGTGCAGCAGCCACTGCCGACAACTCCTTCAACACAACCCGCGCCTCGTCCAGCGTCTCCACCTTCTGTTGGAGGATCAAACGTAATTCAAGGTCCGTGGACGGCCAGCGCACCACCGCAACCAGAGCAACGCACAAACCCGGCAACGGTTTACGGCTGGATGAAAAGGTTCGGATGGTACGGTCTAGCGGTGGGATCAATCCTTTTGATGCCTGGAGACACACCTCTTATACCACCGCTTCCGCCGGGTGCCGACCCGGTGGAAAAGGACTTAAATCGCCGAGCTAGAGACCTGCTCGACCCCCTTGACGCTAAATATAACAAGGAGGTTCAGGAATGGTACCGCGAGCAACTGCTGCAGTATCAAGAAGTAAAGCGACAACGTGAGGAGGATTTAGGAAAACCAGCGGCACTTCCGGTCCCCGAAAACGTTCGAATTAAGCAAGAAGAGGAAAAAAAGCGTTGTAGGGTAGACACTTATCGGAAGATGGAGCCGATCTGCCGAGCGATCGGAATGCAGGCTCATCACATTGTACCAGACTGGACATTGCGTTGGGGAACACGCGATGAAGCGATAGCCGGGCAAAAACGGATAGATACGATGCCGGGGTACTGGAACGGGCAGAGTATCTGTGTGCTTGGCAACGCTCGGACCTCCGGAACCGAGCATAATGAAGCTCATCTGGCAGATGGCGCGATTGAGGCAATGGGATCGCGCTCAAACCCACTTTATACCGCATCGTTGGACGATGTTAAACGAGAATCAATTATTGCGATGGCGGCAGTGAGACCTGACTGTGCAAAACAGATACTGGATGCAGTCAATTCAGAGTTCGCAAACAGCAATCAAAATCAATTGCTGCGGGCGAAACAGCGTGTGCAGGACATACCAGAACCGACAATGAAAATTCTCTCGAATGGCAGGTACCAGAAATGACCGATATGGATGTTGAACCGAACGAGCTTACCAGAGCCTGTGTTCTAGATGGGAATTCGATCGTCGTTTCTTCAGTGAAGTCTGATGCTGATGTATATGAGCCAAAGTCTGTCATATGGCGCTACTCCGAATCCGGCGGAGCTGCGCAGTGGGAAGCGCGGGAGATGGATGTACACGTTGAGAAAATCATCCCCTCTACGAGTTTGGGTGACTGCATTGTCTTGTCTTCCGAGGGTGAAGTGATTGTAGATGTGTTTACCGAAGCTCACGTCGAGCGGATTGTTGGTGCAGGAACCTGGATCGAAGGTTCGAAGGGCTACGGTAGACTTCTATCGATCGCCAGAATTGACGACCTGCTTTTCGCCAGCGGAAATGGAGGGCAAATTTACGTCCGCGGTGACGAAGGTTGGCGTCTGTTGACGGATACTATCCTTTTTGATCCAGAGGCACACACCAAACTGAGCAGAACGGCACCACCCACGACCGATCCCGGCTTTCTCCAATGGCTGATGGATTCTCGGAGTCAAAGGCCGCGAAATATATCGCTCCATGATGTGGCGGGCCACAATAAAGATGCGGTATATGTTTGTGGTGCGGATGGCACGAAACCCGTTTTGTTTTTCTGGGACGGCGCTGCCCTGCGCGAACTAAAAGTGCATCTCGAAGAAACTGCGTTGACGGGCATCTATATTGAAAATGAGGACAGCGTCTGGATATGTGGACGCGAGGGCGTGTTACTACATGGAAGCAGCGCTCGTGGTTTCACACCAGTCAACCTTCGTAGCCAGCTGAATCTTTTCCATATGGTAAGGCCTTACCGTGAAAACCTCGTTCTACCTTCAAGCGTTCGTCCCGGCGGCCTTTTCGAAATGAATAAGACCTCATCTAACCTCCGCCGTTTCACCCCTAGAATGCCCGAACTGCAAGGGGACTATATTTTCCATTCCGACGCTTCAAACGATGTCCTTTGGGTTGTCGGTCAGAAGGATATTTTCCGTTTCTACGGAAATGCATGGGAGAGAAAGCAGCACCCCGCTCTTTGAGGGCAAGCGATCAGATGCACAACGACGACGATTTTGAAGAACTGTACGGCAAATGGGAGCACAAACTCTACCAAGCCGCAATTGCATAAGCCGACCGCCACTTTGCTGCGTTGGTAGGCGGACCGCGATGGGACGATCGCTACACAATTATTCTCATGCGCGGCCGTGTCGAACAAACATTCTCGCGGTCGGATGTTCGCAGGGAGTTGCGCGACATCCGCGTGATACCGTCTTCGAAAAGAACCGGGCCGCGGAACTGTTCGATTTGGGACGCCCGGACGAGGCGCTCGCCATCCACCATGCGGCCGAAGGCGAGACCAAGGTCATGTAGGGTCGGCTTTACCACTGGAACGGCACGGACTGGAAAGTGGTAGCCACGCCTCGAGACGGACAGCACTATCCCCAGCCGGTGGTGCTTTCCGACGTTTTCACGGAGTTTCCCGACAAGGTATGGGCAGTCGGTGAAAACGGCGTGATTCTGAACGGCAATGCAGAGAGCGGATTCCGGGACGTGTCCTTCAAGGGCGACGGTGAGGACTTGAGGTCGATTGTACGCTTTGGTGACAACATGATCCTTGCATCGGATTACGCACTACATTCTTTTGATGGGCACATTTTGTCGCCGCTCAAACCGACGCTTGATCCGTCCGTTAACAAGAACGTACCTAACCCACTCAAGGTACAGGCAATTGGCGACACGCTTTACTACTTCGACAGGAAGCACGGCGTTCAGACATATGACGGAGCCGAGTGGAAGTCCATCACGATTCCAGCCGGTCTACTCAAGCGATAATACCGCGTGTTAGGACACCGCTATACGCTCGCTCCGCTGATTCGACATAGCCGTTCACGCTTGACGACCTTCGCAATCAAAAAACCGGTCTGCCGTGTTGACTCGTAGATATTCGTTCACTAAATATTCCGTCTTGCAAAATCAGAGCCGCCTCATACGAATAGTTTGATCCCTGTCCGCCGCGATAGACGCGGTGCAGCTCAGCCGTATTTTGTCGAGGTTTCAAAATGGGTATCGCACAGCAAGTGAAGTCGCTTCGTGCAAGCCGCCAATCGGCATCTCTCCGGACATTCCATCCAATTGCGACCGGCAAATGTGAAGGCCGTGCCGTCCTCCGCTCAGAGGTGGCGCGTGACGCGGCACTACAGCGTTCAATGGAACGAAGCGGACCTCGATTACCTCCTGCGTCGCTTCGAGGAAGATGGGCTCTTCTACTGGTTCAGCCATGAGGATGGCTCCCACAAGCTGCATGTGGCCGATAGCGCCAATGGTTGGCTTGGACCATCTCCTTCCGCTCAAGGTGAAGGCAGAGTGAGGCTGGCGCAGGGCTCTTCGGACCGCAACCACATCAATGACTGGGCGCGCCGCTTTTCCTACGTGCCGGGCCAGCGGGCAGGGGCGGACTGGAACTTCGAGACACCCTCCACGGTGCCAGGCACGATGACGCCATCTTTGGTGCAGATGCCGGATGCGTTGAAGCGCGAGCTTTACGAGTATCCCTCCCGCATCAAGACGGTGGCAGAAGCCGAACGCGCTCAGAAGCTTCGAACCCAGGCCATCGAAGCCGACCACGACCGCGTCTTCGGCGCATCCACCTCCCGCATCCTCGAAGCCGGACGGCGCTTTACGCCTTACGAGGTAGCCCATCCAGAGCATGAGTATGAAGAGCATGTGATCATCAAGGCGACCCACACCATCGTCGATCGCTCCTATGAGACAAACACGAACGAGCCGGAATACCGAAACAGCTTTGAGGCCATCCCTTCCCGCGTGCCGCTGACCCCGCACCGCACGACCAAGCGGCCACGGATCGAGGGCACGCAGGTGGCTATCGTGGCCGGACCGGCGGGAGAGGAAATCCACCCGGATCAATATGGCCGGATCAAGCTGTGGTTCCCATGGGATCGCAAGGCGAAGAAGGATGGCACTGATACGTGCTGGGTGCGTGTTAGCCAGGCCTGGGGCGGCGGAACCTGGGGTGCTCAGGTCATCCCGCGCATCGGCATGGAGGTGATGGTTGCCTTTGTCGATGGCGACCCTGATCGACCGCTGGTCACCGGCGTGGTCAACAACCCCGCGAACTCAGTGCCCTACGACTTGCCCGCCAACAAGACCCGCATGGTGCTGCGCTCCAACACGCACAAGGGCCAGGGTTTCAACGAAATCACCTTCGAGGATGAAGCGGGCAAGGAGAACCAGTTCTTCCATGCCCAGAAGGATCAGACGACCCGTGTCCTGAACGACCGCACCAAGCGCATCGACCGGCATGAGGTGGCGTCTGTGGGTCGCAACCGTGCGGTGGAAGTCGCTGGCAACCAGAAGCACGAGATCGGCGGATCGGTAAACACCGTCGTCGGTGGTACAGGGCCGATGGCGATGATGGCTATGGCGGGTGTGCAGGCGCTGTCTGGGCAAACGGCGGGGTTACTCAGTCAGGCGGCGCAGATAGCGGGTGGAGGTGGGCTAGGTGTAGCGGCCTTCGCCACCACACTTGCTTCATCGGCACTTGGCTTTCTTGGAGCCGGAGGCTTGTCTTCGCGCGAGGGTGTCGTATCGGGGCCAAGCCCAAGGGCCGACGCAGGTACCGCTCTTGCCGGGTCAGGTACAGGCGTCGGCAGCGATGCTTCAGGCCTGTTTCCGCTGCCCGGCATTATGAACACTATCATCGGGGCGTTTCAGTCAACGTCCGTTGGCCTTTGGGGTAGTGAACTGAGGACGAGCGTCATTAGAAGCCCGAATCGCGCCCGTTAGCCAAGATCAATGGGTCCGGCCATACGAACAAAACTGAAGGCGATGCGACGCTGACTTGAGGCCAAGCGTCCAGACCGGCATCCAATCATTGGCCTGAACGGTGGGTAACTGGTTCGTTCCGATGACAGAGGATATCAATCGCGCTACGTCGGAAAAGATGTGCCACCGATGATTCGAGAATAGCCGAAGCGGCGTACATCATCAAAGCGAGATATTTGCGTCGCGGTGAGCTGGTGCTTAAAACGGCCAGACGCTTCCGGTGCGTTTTAGGGGGGACCAAGATGAACAAGACGGATGGGTATTTTCCGCGCTGGCGGCTGAAAACTGACGGGCGTATCTTGCCGGATGAGCGTTTGCCCGCCGGGCAGACTGCGGTGCTCGGCCTGCAGCACGTCGTGGCCATGTTCGGTTCCACCGTTCTGGCGCCATTGATCATGGGTTTCGACCCAAACGTATCGATCCTGTTTTCCGGTATCTCGACGCTGATCTTCTTCATTGCGGTTGGAGGAAGGGTGCCGAGTTATCTCGGCTCTTCCTTCGCTTTCATCGGACCGGTTCTCGTAGCGACAGGAGCTGCGGCAGGTGCGGCTAGCCCGAACATCGCGCTTGCGCTCGGCGGCATCATTGCCGCTGGTGTGCTTTACGCACTGATCGGGGTCATCGTTATGTTCGCTGGCCATAACTGGATCGAAAGGCTGATGCCGCCAGTTCTGACGGGTGCTATCGTCGCGGCAATCGGACTCGTGCTTGCTCCCATAGCAATCGCGAGTGCGTCCGGTACAGGTCCCGGGAACCCCGATGGTGATCAGCTTTCGCGCTGGATTGCTATTTTGACGGTGGCATCGGTGGGCGCGATTGCGGTTTACGCGCCTGGTATGGCGCGCCGCCTTCCCATCCTTCTGGGTGGCGCCATCGCCTATCTCGCTTATCTGCTGCTTGCAAACGGGTACGGTCTTGGCAAGCCGGTCGACTTTACAGGGGTTGCGGCTGCCTCTTGGTTTGGCTTGCCGACTTTCACCACACCGGTGTTTTCAGCCTCGGCTATTGCCTTGATCGCCCCCGTGGTCGTCATTCTGGTCGCAGAAAATCTGGGACATATGAAGGCGATTGGCGCGATGACCGGTCGCGATCTCGACCCCTATCTCGGTCGCGCCTTTATCGGCGATGGCCTTGCCACGATTTTCTCCGGCGCCTTCGGTGGTACGGGTATGACGACCTATGCAGAGAACATGGGTGTCATGGCAATCACGCGTATCTTCTCGACGCTCGTCTTCGTCGTTGCCGCGCTGGTCGCCATCGTGCTCGGCTTCTCGCCGAAGTTCGGTGCGCTTATTCAGACGATACCAGGGCCTGTGATCGGTGGCCTTTCCGTCGTGGTCTTTGGTTTGATTGCGGCAACGGCTGGCCGGATATGGGTGGAGAACAAAGTTGATTTCTCCGAGCCGCGCAACCTGATTACCGTTGGCATCGCTCTGGTTTTAGGAGCAGGCAATTTCAAGCTCAACGTCGGCGGTTTCACGCTGGACGGTATCGGTACTGCAACGATCGGCGCGATCGCCTTCTACCATCTCCTTGGTCTGGGCAAAGCAGCGTCAGCCAAGTGATGTAAGGCTCGAAAAGCCTTTTGATGACTATTCATTGTACTGAGGGCAGGCTGGCGCGGTTGCGCCTGCCTGCTTCTTTGCGCCGTGCTTCGCGCACTCCTGTTCCTGTTATGCGATGAGAGAAACATCCAAAACTTTGGAACTTTAACGGCGAGAATGGCTTGTGTCCTTTTACCGCATCGTTCGCGGTGGTGGAGGAGCGGGTGAAATCTACCCGCTGGCACGAAGGAAACAGCCTTGCAAAGCACAACTCAAGTTTCGTTCGAGGTTAACGGCAAAGCCGAAAGCTTGACCCTCGATAACAGGACCACTCTGCTTGATGCCTTACGGGAGCATTTGCACCTCACCGGTACCAAAAAGGGATGTGATCACGGCCAGTGCGGCGCCTGCACGGTGATAGTCAACGGCCGACGCATCAATGCGTGTCTGTCGTTGGCGGTGATGCATGAGAGTGATCACATCACCACCATCGAAGGACTTGGTCAGCCTGACAATCTACACCCCATGCAAGCTGCCTTCATCAAGCATGATGGTTTCCAGTGTGGCTACTGCACGCCAGGACAGATCTGTTCCGCCGTGGCTGTTCTGGAGGAAATCGCGGCGAATATACCGAGCCATGTTACATCGGATCTGTGCGGATCTGCCGCTTTGACAGAAAGCGAAGTCAGGGAGCGCATGAGCGGGAACCTCTGTCGGTGCGGGGCATACTCAAACATCATCGAGGCTATAGAAGACGTTGCAGGAGTAAGAGCATGAGAGCCTTTTCCTACGAACGAGCCTCATCCGTCAGGAATGCTGCAGAGGCGGCATCTCAGCACCAAGACGCCAGGTTTATCGCCGGCGGCACCAATCTTCTTGACCTCATGAAACTTGAGATTGAGAAGCCATCGCATCTCATCGACGTCAACGGTCTGGGGCTGGATGCGATAGAGCCAACATCTGAGGGTGGGCTGAGGATTGGGGCGCTGGTGCGTAACACCGATTTGGCTGCGGATGAGCGAGTTCGTCGCGACTATCCGCTCCTGTCCCGGGCACTGGTAGCAGGTGCTTCCGGCCAGTTACGAAACAAGGCAACAACGGCAGGAAACCTCCTGCAGCGGACGCGGTGTCCTTACTTTTACGATACTAACCAGCCGTGCAACAAACGGCAGCCTGGCAGCGGATGCTCCGCAATAGGCGGTTATACGCGCCAACTCGGCGTGATCGGTGTCAGCGACGCTTGCATTGCGACCCATCCAAGTGACATGGCCGTAGCGATGCGAGCGCTCGACGCAGTGGTTGAAACGGTCAAACCGGATGGAAGTGAGCGATCCATCTCAATTTCTGAGTTCTACCGTCTGCCGGGAGACACGCCGCACATTGAGACCGAGCTTCAACGGGATGAGCTTATCACCAGCGTGGTATTACCTGCGCCTGTGGGCGGCAAACACATCTACCGGAAGGTTCGTGATCGTGCGTCCTACGCCTTCGCTCTCGTTTCTGTGGCGGCGGTAATAGAGCCAGATGGCTCGGGGAAAGTCGCTGTAGGTGGTGTCGCCCACAAGCCATGGCGTGTGGAAGCCGCGGAACGCGAGCTCCCGAATGGCGCCCGTGCGGCGGCGGCTGTCCTTATGGCGGGCGCGCGGCCAACGCAGGAAAACAAATTCAAGATCGACCTGGTCGAAAGAACGCTGGGCGCAGTGTTGGCAGAGGCGAGGGCTTAAATCATGAAGTTTGAAAAACCAGCGACCAATAACCCGATCGATCAGTTGAAGGTTGTCGGCAAGCCGATCCATCGCATCGACGGTCAATTGAAAACCACCGGCCGCGCAACTTACGCTTACGAGTGGAACGATTCTGGCTCCGCGCACCTCTACGGCTATCCGGTTGGCTCGGCAGTTGCCAAAGGTCATATCGCCTCGATCGACTCATCATCCGCCAGGAGCGCGCCGGGCGTCGTAGATATCATCACCGCTTTGGATGTAGGCGAGTTACAAAAGGGTGAGTACAACACCGCAAAGCTGTTTGGTGGCGCTGAAATTCAGCATTACCATCAGGCCGTTGCAATCGTCGTTGCCGAAACATTCGAGCAGGCGAGAGCAGCCGCAGCGTTGGTTCGTGTTGAATATGCGCCCGAACAGGGTAGTTTCGACCTGAGAGCAGAAATGGCGAACGCCCAGACGCCGGATCCCTCGACCGAGCCTGAAAGTTCTGCCGGTGATTTCGATGCCGCCTTCGTCGCCGCACACTCTGCGCTTGATGCCGAATATACGACGCCCGACCAATCCCATTCCATGATGGAGCCGCATGCGTCGCTGGCGTCCTGGGACGGCGAGGAGGTGACTGTCTGGACATCGAGCCAAATGATCGACTGGTGGCGTAGCGGTCTTGCAACCACCCTCGGTGTCGATAAAGAGAACGTCCGTGTCGTCTCGCCCTATATCGGCGGTGGATTTGGCGGAAAGCTTTTCCTGCGTGCCGATGCGCTGTTGGCGGCGCTTGCTGCAAAATCTGTCGGTCGACCAGTGAAGGTTACTCTTCCACGACCGATGATACCGAACAACACCACGCACCGCCCCGCGACGATTCAACGTATACGCATCGGTGCGCAGCCAGACGGCAAGATTACCGCAATTGCGCATGAAAGCTGGTCAGGCGACTTGCCTGGCGGCCAACCTGAACTTGCCGTTTCACAGACACGCCTGCTCTACGCGGGCGAAAATCGCATGACAGCAATGAAACTGGCGGCACTCGATCTTCCAGAAGGAAATTCCATGCGCGCGCCGGGCGAAGCACCGGGGATGATGGCACTCGAAATCGCAATCGACGAGATGGCGGAAAAGCTCGGGATGGATCCGATCGAGTTCAGAATTAAGAATGACACTCAGGTCGATCCGGAAAACCCTGAGCGTCCGTTCTCTTATCGCGACCTCGTCGGCTGCCTTAATTTGGGTGCAGAGAAGTTCGGATGGGATAAGCGTTCTGGCGTCGCAGAGCGCCGCGAGGGCAACTGGTTGGTCGGAATGGGCGTTGCCGCTGCATTTCGCAATAACCTCGTCATGCCTTCCGGAGCGAAAGTCAAACTCAACCAGGATGGCCGCGTCACCGTCGAAACGGACATGACGGATATCGGTACTGGCAGCTACACGGTTATAGCTCAGACAGCGGCCGAGATGATGGGAGTCTCGATTGACCAGGTAGACGTTCAGCTTGGCGATTCCCGTTTTCCTGTCTCTGCAGGATCCGGTGGGCAATTTGGTGCAAATTCATCAACCTCAGGCGTCTACGCCGCCTGTGTGAAGCTGCGCGAAGCAGTCGCAATTAAGCTCGGCTTCAACTCTGCTGATATCGTTTTCGAAAATGGCGAGGTCAGGTCTGGAAATCGCACAGTGTCGTTGGCAGAAGCCGCGGGCGATGAGGGGCTGATCGGCGAAGATACGATGGAATGGGGTGATCTTACGAAAACCCACCAGCAATCTACGTTTGGCGCACATTTCGTCGAGGTCGGCGTCGACATGGCAACCGGCGAAACGCGCATCCGCCGCATGTTAGCAGTCTGTGCAGCAGGACGAATTTTGAATCCGATTACCGCTCGTAGTCAGGTTATCGGCGCCATGACTATGGGGGTCGGCGGGGCTCTGTCTGAAGAGCTTGCTGTGGACACCCGGCACGGTTTCTTCGTCAATCACGATCTCGCGGGCTATGAAGTACCGGTTCATGCGGACATTCCGCATCAGGACGTCATTTTCATGGATGAAACCGACCCTTACTCGTCGCCGATGAAGGCGAAGGGAATAGGAGAACTGGGATTATGCGGCGTTTCTGCAGCGATTGCCAATGCCGTCTACAACGCGACTGGCATCCGGGTTCGCAATTACCCCATTACCTTGGATAAACTGATCGGCAAGTTGCCGGAACTCGCGTAACTGCGTCGTTAGAAGAAGTGCTATCGGCGAGAAGGGGACTAATTTGACTGATACGCTTTCCGTGGCATTGCCTGTGCCAGTCAGAGCTAGCAAATTCGACGATCCCGCAGAGATCATTCGTTTTGCTGCAAAGGCGACCCGCCACGGAAAAGCCGCCCTTGCGACGCTGACCGAAATACGCGGAGGGGCAGCGCGTGCGCTTGGTTCACATGTGGCGGTTTCAGTGACCGGAGAGTATTGCGGTTACGTCTCTGGTGGATGCGTCGAGGCGGCAGTGGCGACGGAGGCGCTCCTGGCTATTGAGGCCGGCACCGACGCAGTGGTTACCTTTGGTGAAGGATCACCCTTCTTCGACATCGCCCTACCATGCGGTGGGGGCGTGACCATCGCGATCCACGTCCTTCGCGATAGCGATGTACTTGAGGATACGCTGCGACACCTGAGTGCGAGAAAAGCGGTTGCGCTGAGCTATGATCCAAGTTCGCAGAC
Organism: Rhizobium sp. 22-785-1; assembly: GCF_053521965.1. Taxonomy (NCBI): domain Bacteria; kingdom Pseudomonadati; phylum Pseudomonadota; class Alphaproteobacteria; order Hyphomicrobiales; family Rhizobiaceae; genus Rhizobium; species Rhizobium sp. 22-785-1. Next base: position 109,391 of record NZ_JBNWDI010000010.1, read on the forward strand.
GCTGGAGCAAAGCGCTAACCTTCCATCCCGATCAGGATGGCAGAAAGATCGCTTTCTATCCGTCTATCGTCCACGGACGGGATTGGTGGTCTCCGGCCAAACAGTGGAAGCCGAGGCGGTTAATCGTCTTGCTGAGGCGTCCGGTTTCGATGTTCAACTTGTGTCTTCGCCCAAGGACATCGAGTTGATGAAGATCGATCCTTTTACCGCTGTGGTTCTTCTCCATCACGATCTCGATCTGGAGATGGATTTACTAGACAGGGCACTGGCTTCACCAGCCTTTTACATAGGCGCACTTGGCAGCACGCGCACACATCGCCGCCGTGTCGAACGACTGCATTCGGCAGGCGTGCCATCCAAGTGTTACGACCGCATTCGTGCCCCCATCGGTCTATTTGGCCCTACGAGGGACGCCACGTCGCTTGCGCTTTCGGTGCTAGCCGACATAGCGGCGGCGAGGCTTGAGGTTTTCGCGTGAGCGGCAGGCGACACTCGCGTCACGGCATCCATATGAAAGAACGGATGAACAGGTTATGGAGATAGGCGGCGTTCTTCTGGCAGCAGGCCGATCCAGCAGGACGGAAGGTCATCACAAATTGCTGGCGGAATTCGACGGTGTGCCGCTCATCCGCAAGTCTGCCCAGACGATGCTTCACTCAAAGCTTTCGAACATTGTTGCGGTGGTCGGCTATCGATCTTTAGACGTCGAGCAGGCGCTTCGAGGATTGACGCTGTCCATCTCCCATTGCGACGATTTCTCTCTGGGAATGGGTGCTTCGCTCGCGCATGGTTTTGCTCATGAGAGCCTTCGGCGCTGTGCCGGTGTGCTCGTTATGCTCGCCGATATGCCCGAGGTCACATCTGATCATATCGATCAGCTTCTTGATGTTTTCGTCCGATCCGGTGGGGAGCAGGTGGTGCGCGGTTCTCACGGAAGCCATCCAGGGCATCCCGTCATCTTTCCTCCCTTCCTGTATCAACATATGCGAGAGTTACGCGGCGATGAGGGCGCCAGATCAGTTTTGCGCAATGCCGACATCACGACCCAGTTGGTCGATCTCGGCAGGGCAGCGCTTTCTGATGTGGATACACCATGCGCAGTGGCCTCCGCCGGTGGCATTCTACGGTCGTGATCGACCTTTCTGCCATCAAAACAAGATCAAAAAGCGCTCGGACTTAATGGGGGCGGGCCACCGTCTGCGTATCCAGCCCGCTTGTTGCGTCCTGCTTCCTCTTTGTAGCACCAAACGCGTTGCAAACGGCGATCTCTCCATTTCCTTCGCCAAAATGTGGAACCTGCGAGCGCGAGAGTCATTCTAATTTTTGAGTGACTAAAACAGGCGCGCCTCAGGCACTGCCCGCAGCTTCAATCTCTCCAACCCTGAAGGATACAAGATGACCGAGCGTGAGCAAGGTGGCATGTCGCCAAGCAACAGCAACTCCCTGCGCGATCAAGCTCCAGGATCTGGTCAACCCGCCTTCGAAGACAATCGCGGCGAGGGTGACGAGTTGCATCAGACGATCGAGAACAATGACGCAGGAGATGGCGCGTATCTCACCGACAATTTCGGTCATCGCATTTCAGACAATCAGAACAGTTTGAAGGCTGGCAGCAGGGGTCCTACGCTGCTTGAAGATTTCGTTCTTCGTGAGAAGATTTTCCATTTCGATCACGAGCGTATTCCCGAGCGCATCGTTCACGCCAGAGGCTCTGGCGCCCATGGTGTTTTTGAATGTACGAAAGCCATTCCTCATTTGACGAAAGCCTCCATCTTTCAGGAGGAAGGAAAAAGCTGTCCGGTATTCGTTCGCTTCTCGACGGTCGCTGGTGGCGCCGGTTCGGTGGATACGCCGCGCGATGTCAGAGGTTTTGCCGTTAAGTTTTACACAGAGAGTGGAAACTGGGACTTGGTCGGCAACAACATTCCGGTGTTTTTCATTCAGGATGCCATCAAGTTCCCGGACCTTATTCACAGCGTGAAAATGGAAGCAGACCGCGGCTATCCGCAGGCCGCCTCTGCACATGACACCTTTTGGGACTTTGTCAGCCTGATGCCGGAATCGATGCACATGATCATGTGGGCGATGTCGGATCGTGCAATCCCGAGATCGTTTCGGCATATAGAAGGTTTCGGCGTGCATACGTTCAGGCTTGTGAACGATAAGGGCGAGAGCAAGTTCGTCAAATTTCATTGGAAGCCCACTTTGGGACTAGCTTCCACCACATGGGATGAGGCGGTAAAAATCGCGGGCGCAGACCCCGATTTCCAGCGCCGAGATCTCTTTGAATCGATTGACCAAGGGGACTTTCCGTCCTGGGACCTCGGCGTACAGGTCTTCGATGAAGAATGGGCTTCAAAGCAGCCCTATGATGTCCTCGACGCGACGAAGCTCATTCCTGAAGAAGATATTCCTGTAGAGATCATTGGCCGGATGACGCTGAACAGGAACGTCGATAACTTTTTTGCCGAAACGGAGCAGGTCGCTTTTCTCCCAAGCAACATCATTCCAGGCGTCGATTTCAGCAATGATCCGCTCTTGCAGGGGCGGTTGTTCTCTTATCTCGACACGCAGAAGTCGCGTCTCGGGACGACGAACTTCCACCAGATTCCCATCAATGCGCCCAAATGTCCGTTTCATAATTTCCAGCGTGACGGGATGATGCAGACACTGGTGCCGAAGGGGCGAGCCAATTACGAACCGAACAGTCTCGAACAGGCAGGTGAAGATAGCGGCCCAAGGCCCACAAGAACGACCGGCTTCTCAACGTTTGAGACAAACGATGAGCGTAACGATCCAGCACATAAGCTTCGCCAGAGAGACGCGCTTTTTGCGGATCACTACAGCCAGGCCCGGATGTTCTACCGATCGCAAACAGAAAATGAACAGACCCACATAATCTCGGCCATCGTTTTCGAGCTCTCCAAGGTTCAGTTGGCACATGTCAGACGCAATGTTGTGTCGAACCTTCGCAATGTCGATGAGGAACTCGCGCGCCGTGTGGTGGATGGCCTGGGGATCGAACTGCCGGAGAAATCGATGGCGCAAAAGCAGCCCGTCGAGATGCCAGCTTCGGACGCTCTGTCCATACAGAAGAACGCGCTGGAGACCCTAAAAGGTCGAAAGGTCGGAGTGCTTGTGGATGATGGTTCAAACAAGACTTCGATCGACAAGCTGTTGAAGGACATCAAAAACGCTGGCGGTACGCCTTTTCTTGTCGCCCGCAAGGTCGGAGGTGTTCAACTCGAAGGTGGCGTCGTGCAAGCGGATGGACAACTGGCCGGTTCGCCTTCGTTTCTTTTCGACGCAGTCACCTCGATCCTTTCGCCTGATGCGGCAAAACGATTGGCCAAGGAGTCTGCTGCGATTCAGTGGTTCATGGACGCCTATAGTCACTGTAAGACCATCGGCTATTGTCCAGCCACGAAGATCCTCCTGGATAAGGCGAATGTCGAACCCGACGCCGGCGTAGTTCCCGTGGACGAATTTATTAAGGTCGGCACGAAACGACACTGGGATCGCGAGCCCCACGTTCGCGACTTGCCCTAAGCGGATGATAATTGAGGCGACACCCCCGGTGCCGCCTCAATTGCGTTGTGAATAGGGCGGCGTACAGAGGCGTGCAAGTTCGTTTTCATTGTTTCACTACCCATAATTTGTCTCTTCATTGTCTGCAGTGGAACGTCTGTTACCTGCGCTGCGCTTCGCCGCCACCCCGATTGCGATGTGTGACAAAATGCGGTGGTATGCGGCCTGGACAGGAGACGTGAAAATGAAAATTTTCGCGCAGTAGCCACGTCGTAAGTATGAAATGCCAGAGGAGGCCAGACATGACCAAGCGTATCGTTTTCACCGGAGGCACAGGCAAGGCGGGCCGACATGCCATTCCAAAGCTTCTGGAGAAAGGCTATTCGATTCTCAATGTCGATCTGAAACCCTTTGATCATCCGGGCGTGAACACGCTGATTGCGGATATTACCGACAGCGGCCAGGCCTTCAACGCCTTGACCACACATTTCGGTTTCGATGGTTTTGAGAATGGTGCGCCGCCATCAACGCCCGATGCGGTAGTCCATTTCGCCGCTATACCGCGCGTGTTGATCGAGCCGGACAACAAGACATTCGAGGCCAATGTCGTCAGCACGTACAATGTTATTGAAGCAGCCATGAAGCTTGGTGTGCGTAAGGTCATCATTGCCTCAAGTGAGACCACCTACGGCGTCTGTTTTGCCGAAGGCGACAAGGACTTCCACTCTTTCCCCCTGGAAGAAGACTATGACATCGATCCGATGGATAGCTACGGTCTGTCGAAACTCGTGAACGAAAAGACAGCCCGGGCGTTCGCCATGCGCTATGGCGCTGATATTTACGCGCTGCGCATCGGCAATGTCATAGAACCGCATGAATACAGCAACTTCCCAGGCTTTCTTAACAATCCAATGTCTCGGAAGCGCAATGCCTGGAGCTATATAGATGCGCGCGATCTTGGCACAATCGTTCATCTTTGTATCGAGAAAGACGGTCTGGGATTCCAGGTGTTCAACGCAGTGAACGACACGATTACAGCTGACCTCCCGACAGCGGAATTCCTAGCGAAATACTGCCCGGACACCCCTGTCACCAGAGAGCTTGGCAAAGACGAGGCTCCGCTTTCCAACCGTAAAGCGCGCGAGGTTCTCGGATTTAAGGAAGAGCATCCGTGGAAGCGCTACGTCGCACGATAGGGTGGTGCGTCCTGGTGAAATCACAAGGTGCTCCACCTCCTAATGCCGATAGGCCGTGCTTTGACGTAACCCGATGCGGTTTCCAGGCTGATGATCTAGACCATCCTGTTTGACAGGGTGAAACGAAACGGCGGGCTCGTGGAGTGAACCCGCCGTGTTTGTGAAGTGTTTCCGGTGGACCGGGTCGGTTCAACGCTGATGCAACAGTTGACTAGTCCAGACGCGCACCATTGGAGCCGAAGAAGTGAAGATCGGACGCTTTCGCGCCGATCTGAACAACATCATCCATCTCGATTCGAGAGCGTCCTGCTACCCGGAAGACGATGTCGGCTCCATCAGCCAGTACGCCATGCACATAGCTTTCAGCTCCAACAAGCTCCACCGCGGCGACCTTGACGGAGGCAGTGAGCGCGGCGTCCTCGGTAACCTCGGACATCAGGTGGAGATCCTCGGGGCGAATGCCAAGCGTTGTAGCGCTGCTCGGCACAGCTGCATCGGCTCTCAGCGACCAGTTGCCTGTTGGAGCAGGCATTGCCAAGAGGTTCATCGAAGGTGAACCGATAAAGGTAGCTACGAAGGTCGTCGCTGGGCGCTCGTAAAGTTCGATCGGTGTGCCGACCTGCTCGATGCGCCCAGCATTGAGCACGACGAGCCTGTCGGCAAGCGTCATAGCTTCCATCTGGTCATGGGTGACGTAGACGCTGGTCGTGGCAAGTGACCGCTGCAAACGCTTGATTTCCACGCGCATTTGCACACGGAGCTTTGCATCCAGGTTCGACAGTGGCTCATCGAAGAGATAGGCTGCAGGCTCACGCACGATGGCGCGACCCATAGCCACACGTTGGCGCTGGCCACCTGACAATTGGCGGGGCTTGCGCTCCAGAAACTGTTCGATCTCAAGCGCCTTGGCGGCACGTTCTATGCGGCGGTCGATCTCGTCTTTCGGTGTGTTGCGGTTCTTCAGGCCGTAGGCAAGATTCTGGCGTACCGTCATGTGGGGATAGAGCGCGTAGTTCTGAAACACCATTGCGATATCCCGCTCGGACGGCTCCAACTGGTTGACCACCCGATCTCCAATGGAGATTTCTCCACCAGAGATGCTTTCCAGGCCGGCAATCATGCGCAGAAGCGTCGATTTTCCGCAGCCGGATGGGCCGACGAGGACCACCAATTCTCCATCCGCGATTTCCAGAGAGACACCTTTGATGGCTTCGACATTGCCATACATCTTGCGGACGTCGTTCAATACAATCTGGGCCATTACTTTTCTGTCTCCACAAGACCTTTGACGAACCATCGCTGCATCAGGACGACAACGATGATGGGAGGGATGATGGCGAGGATCGCCGTAACCATAACGTAATTCCACGGAGTGGATGCGTCGGTGAAGTCGACCATGCGGCGCAGACCGATGATGATCGTGTTCATCTTGGCGTCGTTCGTCACCAGAAGCGGCCAGAGATACTGGGTCCAGCCATAGATGAAGAGGATGACGAAGAGAGCCGCGATGTTGGTGCTGGACAGGGGAAGGAGAATATCCTTCATGAAGCGGAAGGGACCTGCATTGTCGATACGCGCCGCTTCCACGAGTTCTCCCGGTATCGTCAGGAAGAACTGGCGGAAGAGAAAGGTTGCGGTGGCAGACGCCATCAATGGCAGTGTGAGACCAGCATAGGTGTCAATCAGACCGAGATCGACGATCACCTTGTACGTGGGCAGGATGCGGACCTCCACCGGTAGCATTAGGGTGATGAAGATCATCCAGAAGAAAAACATCCGGAAACGGAAGCGGAAGAAGACGATGGCGAATGCGGACAGGAAAGAGATGATGATCTTTCCGACTGCAATTGCAATCGCGACCACGAATGAGTTGAACAGAAGACGTTCGAGGCTGACGCCGACGACCCGCTCGACGCCGCCGGAAAGAGCTTCCCGGTAATTTTCGGCTAGATGGCCGCCCGGCAGCAACGACATGGGTGGACGAATGATGTCCTGAGACGTCATCGAAGAAGCGATGAAGGTGTAATAGATCGGAAAGGCAACGATGATGATGCCTATGAGCAGGGTGAGATGGCCAAAGACACTGGCGATGGGGCGTTTTTCAATCATGTCCGATCCTCAGCCGTAATGAACCCGCTTCTCGACGAAGCGGAACTGGAAGGCCGTCAGACCGATCACGATGATCATCAAGATCACGGACTGGGCGGCGGATGAGCCGAGGTTCAGGTTGACGAAGCCGTCATTATAAACCTTGTAGACCAGCGTTTCTGTGGCCTTGGCCGGGCCTCCGCCTGTCACAGCATGGATGATCCCGAACGTATCGAAGAAGGCGTAGACCGTGTTGACGACCAAAAGGAAGAATGTCGTCGGCGCGAGAAGCGGAAAGATGATGGTCCAGAAGCGTCTGCTGCCGCGCGCGCCGTCAATTGCGGCGGCCTCGATGAGCGACTTCGGAATGGCCTGCAAGCCGGCGACAAAAAAGAGAAAGTTATAGCTGATCTGCTTCCACGCCGCTGCAAAGACGATCAGGGCCATCGCTTGGTCGCCCTTCAGCAACGGGTCCCACTGAAAGCCCGTGGATCGAAGCAGATAAGCGAGTGTGCCCATGGCCGGGTTGAACATGAAAAGCCACAACATGCCGGCAACCGCGGGGGCAACAGCATAGGGCCAGATGAGCAGCGTACGGTAAAAAGTCTGGCCGCGGATCACCTTATCGGCCGCCGTTGCAAGAAGCAGCGCCACGGCCATCGAAACAAGGGCCGTCAATGCGCTGAACACAATCGTAACCTGGAGTGCGTGTAGGTAGTTTGGATCTGACAGGGTGTCGGAGAAATTGGAAAGACCGACGAAGGTGGTTTTTAGCCCGAAAGCATCTTCCTTCAGCATCGACTGATAGATCGCCTGGCTTGCGGGCCAGAAGAAGAAAATCAACGTCAAGATGATCTGGGGTGCCAACAGGAGGTAGGGCAGGATTTTGTTCGGGAAGTGAACCGTGTGCAAGGTTGATGCTCCTCAGCCGGCCAAAGAAAAAGCATTGCCCGCATCTTTCGATACGGGCAATGGCTTCGGTATGTCGCGATTACTTGGACGCAGCTGCGATAGCGGCGTTACCACGCTCGACGATCTGATTGAGCGTCGTCTTTGCGTCTTGCTTGCCAGCGAGCATGGCTTCGAACTGCTCGTTCATGATGTCTCGAACCTGCGGCAGGTTTGGAAGGCGCACGCCCTTTGAGTTTTCGGTCGGAGCCTTGCCCGTCATCTGCAGGATAGGAGTCTCACGCGCAGGGTTTTTCTGATAAAAACCGGAAGTCTTGGTTGCCTCATAAGCGGCATTGGTCACCGGAAGATAACCCGAAACCTGATGAAGGCGTGCCTGGATTTCCGTCTGCGACAGGAAGTGGAAGAACTGGGCGATGCCCTTATATTCTGCGTCGCTTTTGCCGCCAAATACCCAGAGGCTCGCTCCGCCGGGAATGGTGTTCTGCGGTCCATGACCTTCGTAGTAAGGAAGCTGACCGATGCCGTAATTCATTCCCGACTTCACGATATCGCCGAGACCGCCGGAGGATTCAGTCATGATGGCGCATTCGCCGGACAGGAAGAGCTGCTTCGCCTCAGATGTGCGACCGCCGTATCGGAAAGTCCCATCTTTGGCGAGGTCGGCAATGGCCTGGAAGTGCTCGACGTAGAGCGGCGAATTAACTTTAAGCTCCACCGTGCCTCCGCCAAGGCCGTTCTCGTTGGTGCCGTAAGAAACATTGTTCCAGGCCGCAAAGTTTTCGGTCTGAATCCAGGTCAGCCAGGTCGACGTGAAGCCGCAAGGTGCCGCGCCGCTTTCCTTGATCTTGCGAGCTGCCTCGAATACGGCTGGCCATGTCTTCGGCGGATTTTCCGTGTCGAGACCAGCTTTCTTGAAGGCATCCTTGTTGTAGTAGAGGATCGGCGAGGAGGAGTTGTAGGGGAAGGACAGCATGGTGCCGTCTGGCTTCGAGTAATAGGCAACGATACCCGCGAGATAGTCAGACTTATTGAAATCATAACCGCCCTTCTTGAGGACGTCGGCGACAGGAACGATCGCGCCTTCTGCACCCATCATCACACCGGAACCTGCGTCAAACACCTGGATGATGGCTGGCGGCTGCTTGGATCGGAATGCAGCAATGCCAGCATTCAGCGTTTCTGGATAGGTGCCCTTGAAGACCGGTACGATCTTGTAATCGCTCTGGCTCGCGTTGAATTCCTTGGCAAGTTGATCGACAACTTCATTGTTCGCGCCGGTCATGGCGTGCCACCATTGCAACTCCGTGGCTGCAAACGCAGATGTGCCAAAAGAAAGCGAAATAGCAAAGCCCGCCGCCAATGCAGCGATACGTTTCGTGGACATGGTGCCTCCCTAAATTTTACAAATGGTCCAGCAACACGCTGTCCAATATTCGTTTCGCCCGAACCTCCCAGAACCGGCGCTACCATGCTTCATTCGAAGCGACTTACATTCAAAACGAAAACAAGTGAACGTGCAACGAAATTATGACAGTCCGTTGCGCGTGATTGTGTACAAGCTTCAGCACAGTAAAACACAGCGAGCAGCGCGGTGTTTTTACGTATTGCTGATCGATCTGGCCACACGATCCTAAGAATTCTGCTTCAGTGTGCAGGCGTCAACGCGGCATGCGAGCAAAACCCTTGGCGAGGATCGGCCCGGTTGGGCGGCCGGTCGGTGAACCGCCTGACTGCTCAAGTGTGAGCTCGTACAACTGGTCAGCCCGCGGTTTGGGAAGAGACGGCGCCTGCAGGCTGGAGGAGCGCCCATCGTCAAGCAAACCGAGGGAGACGGGGCCGACATCGCGGGAGGGAAGTGTCCAAACCTGAATCGTCTTGTCACGCGGAATGGCGAAATCCGCGAGTAATCGCACAGACGCCTCTTCGTTGCCAAAATCCTCCACGACGGCCAGTATATCTCCCTTGTCGTTGACAAGGACGGCGATGACGAGCGGTTCAACGGATCTGGTCAAGGTGTAGAAGAGACCGACCGCCATCAGCAAAGTCGCTGCTAATGAAGCAAATGTGGCAAACTTCCAGCGACGAGCGCTATTGTCGTTTGCTACCTGCCGCACGGTCACTGGACTGTGATTATCCTGGCTTGGTAGTGCGGCCTCGATGCGCTGCCAAAGATCGGCGCTAACCGGTTGCGGCGTTGCGCTCAGATCAATTGGTAGGAAGCGGTCTCGACTTGCCGCAATGGCGGCGCGCATTTCTGGATCACGTTCCATGGCATGTTCGATCTCTCTCGCTTCGTTTGTATCAAGCAGGCCCAGGACATAATCGTCAGCCAGGTTGGGGATATCCGCGCGGTCATAAGTCATGCCATGCACTCCCGCAGCGCTAGAAGTCCACGCCTGATCCATGACTTGGTTGTGCCGAGTGGCAGGCGCAGTCTTCCAGCAATTTCACCATGAGAGTAACCGCTGACATAGGCCATGAGTATGCCTTGCCGTTTTGTTTCATCCAGCGAACCAAGGCATTCATAAAGCTGTGAGTTGCGGTCGAGCCTGTGCCACGCCGCTACGATTTCATCCGTCAGATGATCGTCACGCAGCGTTTCGACATTCTCGACATTCTGTTCGCGTTTTCCGTCACGCAGCGTGTTGAGCGCTCGATTTCGGACGATGGCATAGATCCAGCCGCGGGCCGAGCCGCTTTCGCGTCTATACTGATGCGCGTGGGTCCATATGCGTATGAAGGACTCTTGCACGACCTCCTCGGCAAGCTCGCGACGCCTGACAATGCGCTGCGCAATGGCGACGAGTCTCCCCGCCTCCTGATCGAATATTTGCCGCAATGCAAGCCGGTCACCCTGCGCGCAGCCATTCAGCGCCTTGTCGAGATCGACTGACCCAGTGCCCATCAATGTCAAACCCGTCTCCCAGATCAGAGGCTTGGATCATCAGTGCCTCATGTAAAGCTATACTCGCACCGATGGCGCATGGATGCATTCGTTGAAAATATTTTTGAAGTCTGCATCCAATCGCATTTCCCGATGTGTCTCAAGTATGGAAGGTCGATAGCCAGATGATGAGGCCTTCTTCAATTTTGAACGCTTGGGAGAAAAACATGCAGACCATTCGCTTTGCTCTAGCCGCCTCAATATCTGTTGTTGCCACGACGACATCAGCGCTCGCAGCACCCGTCCTGGGATTGAGCGGGGACAAGACGCTCGTCATTTTCGATACGGAAAAGCCTTCCGTTACCAAGAAGATGGACGTTACCGGCGTCGATAAACTCGTCGGCATCGATTATCGACCTGGCAACAAGATGGTCATAGGCGTAACGCCGGATCATCGTATCGTCAGTATCAACCTGGAAACGGGCGCAGCAAGTGAAGTAGCCAAAATGGATAAGATGCTGACCATGACGCAGGCGCCGGTCATCGTTGATTTCAATCCGATGGCAGACCGTCTCCGCTTCATGACCGGCACGACAAACCATCGTGTCCATCCCGATACGGGAGCGGTGACAGTGGACGGCGCGCTAGCCTATGAGGACGGCGATATGCATAAGGGCGAAACTCCAAATATTGTCGCAGCCGCCTACACCAATTCCATTGGTAAGCCAGAAAAGACTGCGATGTATGATATCGACGCCACCATTGGCGCATTGGTTCAGCAGACCAAGCCGAATGACGGAACCCTCAAAGCCATCGGCAAACTTGGAATCAAGGATAAGCCTTCAACCTACGCTTTTGATATCCAGGGCATGGAAGGCGGCAAGAATGCTGCTTACCTCGTTGCGGGCAAGACGCTCTACACCGTCAACCTCGAAACGGGTGCTGCAACGCAGGTGGGAGCAGTTTCCGGTCTCGATAACGACGTCCGCGACATTGCGGTTTTGCCCGCCATGTAAGCACAAACAGAGCAGGCAGCGATCGCCTGCCTGCTCTGTCCAGCCGCGCGCTGAGGGGCTCCAGCAGATCGATAGGTCAGTATTGCTTGCGCTATATGAGATTTGGGCGAAGAGCGCCTATAACGATCGCTTGTACGCGGCATGGCGTTTCGCGCTAATCTCCGACCAGTTAGCGATTCTCGAGGGAGGATATGATGAGCCGCAGCATCATTCTGGTCGATCCACTGCCAAGAACACTCGATCTCATCATGGAGCCGTCCGTCCGGGCGCGCCTTGAAGCACTAGGCGACGTTGTCGTATCGGAAGATCGCCCGATGAGTTCCGATGAAGTAGAGCGGTATCTTCCCGATACGGTAATGATTTTCGGCCAGACAGACATGCCGCGCGAGCGTTTGGATAGAGCGCCAAGGCTAAAGGCGATTATCAACGTTGAGTCCAATTTTCTGCCGAACATCGACTATCAGGCATGCGTCGAGCGTGGGATATGGGTGATCACACCAGCATCGGCATTTGCCTCGCCTGTCGCGGAAGCCTCGCTTGCGATGGCGTTGGATCTGGCGCGTGGCGTCACTGCTGCGGACCGCGACTTTCGTCAGGGTGTTGAACGCTACGGGCTCGAAGGCAATGAGGAAACCTTCCGTTTCGCAGGAGCCCCGGTCGGTCTTATTGGCTTCGGAGATCTTGGCCGAGAGCTTCGCGAACTTATTCGCCCGTTCAGGAACACGGTGCGCGTGTTCGATCCATGGCTTCCAAATGAAATCATCGAGCGTTTGGATTGCGAGCCCTCGACCCTTGAGGAAGTCTTGCGCGAAAGTCAGGTGGTGTTCGTCTTCGCCAGCGTCACCAGCGAGAACCAGGGCTTTATCGGCGCGAAGGAATTCGCCATGATGAGGCCGGGTGCGGCATTCTTGCTGATGAGCCGCGCTGCCGTCGTCGATTTCCCAGCGATGATAGAAGCCGCGCAGTCCGGTCGCATTAAGGTCGCGACAGACGTTTTTCCGGATGAACCCGTTGCAGCGGATGATCCCGTTCGCCAGGCCAACGGAGTTCTTCTCTCGGCGCACCGGACAGGAGGGACGCGCGATGCGTTTTATGCCCTGGGTTCCATGGCTGTCGCCGATGCCGAGCTGATCATGAAGGGCCTGCCGCCGAGGCTTTGCCGACGTGCCGATCCGGCAACGGCCGCCATGTTGCGGTCGAAGCCGGTGTCAGTATCCTGAAGACAAGGCAATCGGCGATAAATAACGATGGCCTGCGCAGAACGCCCAGGTTCAAATGGTGCGGATGCCGGCAAAAAGCCCGGCATTTTCAGCATCCTTGCGGAAAAATACGGGCGGTTGGCCGAGAGGTGCTGCTACAGTCACTTCCTGCCCGCCGTCATGTGTCGCACCGCTCCAGACATGCACCCATTCAGCGCCCTTAGGCAGATACAGAGTGCGCTCATTCTGCCCGGCCTGCCATACCGGCGCGATCAAAAGTTCGGCTCCATAGAGATAGGCATCCTGAATCTCATATGTCCTGCGGTCATCCTCGTGGTGCAGGAAGAGCGGACGTTGTACAGGAAGACCAGTTTCGGCTGCTTCTTTCGAGAGAGCCTTCAGATAGGGGGCGAGGTGAACGTAGATAGACGTCATGCGGGCGAAGTGTTTGAGCACCGCCTCATCCTGATCGATCTGCAGGTTGTCGCGTGGCCGATTGCCTTCATGGGTGCGCATCACAGGCGTGAACGCTCCCATCTCTGCCCAGCGCATGATGAGTTCGGCAGTACGAACGTTGCCGAAGAGGCTGGTGTAACCGCCGATATCGGAGTGATGATAAGCGTTGCCCAACAGGCCCGAGGATAGCGCGCCCGGCATGACGGTCACGAGTCCATCATGGCGGGTGAAATCCACGGATTGATCGCCACCCCATAGGAGTGGGCAGTGAGCCTGAACGCCGCTGAAGCCTGCGCGCATGAAGAACAGTGTTTCACCAATTTTCCCGCGGCTTGCCACTGCTTTGGCATTCACTTCCGCCCAGATTGTCGGCCATGCATTATGCATGAGCTTGGCATCGACGCCGTTGGAAAGATGGATATCGATCGGCAAGTATTCGCCAAAATCCGCCATCCAGCCGGAAAGGCCAAAGTCCAGCATGTTCTGGCCAATAATTGTTTCCGCAAACCAGTCCATGGCGTCCGGGTTCGTAAAATCCACCACGCCACAATCAAACTCGCCGAAGTCCACAAGGGCAGTTTCACCCGCGTCATTCTTAGCGAAATAGCCCTTCGCTTCCGCCTCCGGAAAAAACGAGCCATCGACGCAGAGATAGGGGTTCACATATCCAAGAAAACGGATGTTGTTATCGGCAAGTTCAGCGATCTTCTGGCGAAGAGCCGGGTAGCGCTCTTCATTGGCTTTCCAGTCCCAAAACAGTCGGGCGCCGAAGCTGGTGTGGCGCAGGCCAACCCAGTCTTCACACCAAAGGCCCGACACCTTGACGCCTGCTGCGCGGATTCTTTCCAGTCGGGCGAAAGACTGCTCGCCATCCTTCAGGCCGATAATGGCACCATTATACACCCAGTCCGGCAGTTCCGGTTGGCGACCGAAGCGGGCGGATAGTTGTTCGACCAGGTTTTTGAAAGTGTCGGCTGCGAAAAACTCCAGATGCTCTGGTACTGCCCAGGCTTCGATCTCATGGAAGGTGTCGCGGCGGAAGTCGAATACCGAATAGGCCGTGGTCTCCACGTGCAGGGCATAGTGGCGGGAGGAGATGTAGGTCGGCTGCGGATAGTTGGTGTGGTAGTAATCACCGCCCGCCTTGCCGCTGACATCGGCCTTGAAAGTGATTTCCGTTGTCTTGTCGCGTCCGACGCCCGGCTCCGAGGTCCAGAGCGGGAATTTGCGGCCTCGCATGTTGAAATAAGACATTTGCTCGCCGCCGCCCCAGACGCATTCATCCTTTTCAGCGACCGTGCGGAGCCAGAAGCGGTTGATGGACGGATCGAGTGTTTCGATACGCACCGTGTCTTGCGCAATGTGCAGGCGAAGCTTCGGGGGCTGCCCTTCATCTGCCGAAAGGACAATGTTGTCACCGTCGACAGCCGCATGGCGCAGGGCTATGCGCTCTACGACGTAATCTTCGATATCGAAATTGCCCCGATACATGTCCATGCGCTCTTGGCCCTTGCCAACGAAAATGGACGGGCTTTCAGCTGTGTGGCGAAGAACAGGTGTGCCGTTGATGGTCAGTTCGAAGCCGTTGGCCATGTTGCGCAAGTGCATTGCAAATTCTTTCAATAACGAAGGGTTCGCAGAACGTCTTTGGAATGGGGCGATTTTCGGCTAACCCTTGATACCGCCCGCGGTCAGACCGGAAACAACGCGTTCCTGGAAGATCACGATGAGGATGGCGACAGGCACGATGCCAACGACGAGGGCTGCGGAAATGACCGGCCACGGAAAGGCGAACTCACCCTGATAGAGCTGAATTCCCACCGGAAGCGTGCGCAGAGAAGGATTGGAATTGAAGGACAGCGCCAGAAGGAACTCGTCCCACGCATTGACGAAGGCAAGGATACCAGCGGTAAAGACGCCTGGCGCGCACAATGGCACAACAACCTTGAACAAGGCGCCAATGCGCGTGCAGCCATCGATCATTGCTGCATTTTCCAGATCGCGCGGGATGCCTTCGAAGAAAGAGACCAGCATCAAGGTACATACTGGAAGCGACAGAACCGTGTAGGGGAGGACAAGCGCAATCCAGGTGTTCAGCAAATTCAAGGTGCGCATGATTTCGAAAAGTGGAACGAGCAGCGTCACCAGCGGAAACGTCGATACCGCGATGATGGCGGAAAGGATCAACCCACGATAGCGCAGGTTGAGCCGTGCCAGCGCGTAAGCCGCCAGAACCGAGACGAACAGGGTCAGGCAGGTGGAAAGCAGCGCCACCATGAAGCTGTTGAACAGGAAGATGTGCAGCGGCTGATCAGAGAATGCCTGCATGTAATTGGCCAGGGTCGGTGCATGCGGAAACCATGTGATCGGCTTCGCCGTCAATTCGGCCTCTGTCTTCAAAGAGGTGAAGAGAATCCAGAGCGCCGGGAACATGCCGTTGATCAAAAGAGCGGCTGCAGCAAACAGCCGAAGTGGGCGCCCGGACAGAATGGAGGGCAAGCCTGAATGGGTGAGGGTGCTCATGGCTCAATCCTTCGTTCTGATAGCGCGTAGGTAGATGACCGTCACGACCATTGAGAGTGCGAACATCACCATCGCCAGAGCCGATCCATAGCCAAGATCGAGGAAGGATACAGTGTTCTGATGAATATACATGGCAAGGGTTGCGGTGGACGTTCCTGGGCCACCGCCGGTCATCATGTATGGAATGTCGAATGTCTGAAGTGCTGTGATGGTTCTGAAAATCAACGCCACGATGATGGCAGGCTTCAGCAGAGGGAGTGTGATTTCTAAGAACTGGCGGATTTTGCCGGCGCCATCGACATCGGCTGCTTCATAGAGCGAGCGTGGAATCGTCTGAAGACCGGCAAGAATGATGAGCGCCATGAAGGACGAGGTCTTCCAGATGATCGTCAGGCAGATCGCGGCAAAAGCCCATCCTGGCGAGTTGAACCATATGATGCCTTCGAAGCCCAAGCGGTTCAGCACATCGTTGACGACGCCATATTCAGAATGAAAAAACCAGGCAAAGATCAAGCCAGCGAAGGACAGAGGCAGAGCCCAGGGTATCAGGAGCGACAGACGCACAGGCCATTGTGTGCGAAAAGGCAGGTTTGCCAGGAGCGCTAGCGCAAGTCCCATCAGGAGGGCGCCCGGCACGGTGATCAGCGTTATCAGCACTGTGTTCCATGTGGTTTCCCAGAAGACCGGATCTTCAAGCATCAGCCGATAGTTGTCGAGACCGACAAACTCCGCTGGCATGCCGGACGTCAAGGACAGGCTGAACAGGCTGGTATAGCCAAGCTTGAATACGGGATAGACGATGATCAGTGCCAGCAGAATGCCCGCGGGAGCGAGCAGTAAAACGGCTAACGCACGGTCTCCGAGGTCGAGCCAATTCGTCCAGCGCGGGGCTGGTTTTTCCGCACTATGCGTGAGGTGCAGAGACGAGGTCATCACCGTCGCATCTCCCAAAGGAATGTCAGATTGATTAGGGTGGGAGTGCCGGTCAAGCCAAGCACTCCCAATAAAACGACAGCCGCGTGCGACCGTTGCGAAACCATTATACGCGTTAGCGGATGATCCGCTTTAGCCGGGCTTCGATCTGGGTGGCACCCTCTTCGGGCGTGGTGACACCTGCCAGCACAGCGTTGACTGTCGTGCGGATAACTTCGCTGACTTCGTTGTAGCGCGGCGTTACCGGACGTGGCTTGGCGGTCTCGACAACCTGAAGCGCATCGGCAAACCAGGGAGCTGCCTTCAGAACGGTGTCGTCCTTATAGGCAGCGGGATAGGTTGGCAGCAGCGATCCGTTGGCAGCCATGAATTTGGACGAGTCTTCGCTGGAAAGATACTCGACAAGCTTCTGGGCTTCATCCTTATGGTTGGAATAGGCCGAAACGCCCCATTCCCAGCCGCCGAGGCAGGTCGTCTGTTCGCCACCGGAAACCGCAGGCAGACGCGCAACGCCGACCTTGCCGACAACCGCCGAGTCCTTGCCCTGCGACTGTGCCCAGGCATAGGACCAATTGACCGCAAATAGGACGTTGCCGGCCTGGAATTCCTTGCGGGTGTCGTCCGTTGCTACCTCGGCAATATTCTTCTTGGCAACACCCTGATCGACAAAGCTCTTCCATAGTTTCAGCGAGTTTACGGCCGCCGTCTTGTCGAAGGTCAGCTTGCCATTCTCAACAAGGTTCTTGCCCTGGCTCCAGTAGGGCAGGAGGAAGGTGCAGACTGCGCCTTCAATGGCTTTTCCCTGGAAGGACAGGCCCTGAAGATTGGGGTTTTTCTCGCCGTCCGAGACCTTCTTGGCCGCAGCGGTCAACTCATCCCAGGTCTTGGGCGGTGCAATGCCGTACTTGTCCAGCAAATCCTTGCGGTAATAGAGGAACATGGAATCCGCGAAGGCCGGCAGAGCGACAACCTTGCCATCGACCGTGTTTGCCTCGGCATAGGCGGGCAGATAGGACGACATGTCCTTGCCCTCGAATGGCACGGTCCAGCCTGCCGCTGCAAATTGTGCAGGGCGAATGACATCAAGGATCAGCACGTCCAGCGACGGGTCCTTGGCGGACATGATGGTGTTGAGATATTGCGCCTGCGCCTCCGACGTGTTGCCGCCGGTTTCGATCGAAACTTTCGTGCCAGGATTGGCTGTCTCGAATTTATCGAGCACCTGACGCCAGAGTTGTGGCTGGTGCTGACTAGAAATATACACTTTCAAGTCGGCGGCGGTCGCCAATGATGTTGTCAGGCCGAGCGCAAGCAAAGCGCCAGTCACGATCTTCAGATTCATTTCCATCCTCCCATTGAACTTACTTGCAGCGGTGCTTCTCATGCTGCGTTTTTTTAATTGATAACGCGCTGGCTTTCTGCGTCGAACACATGAATACGAGACGGATCGATACCGATGCGGATCGTCTCGCCAACTGTGGGTCGGGCGTCCGGCGCCATGCGTGCGGTAAGCATATCGCTGCCGATGTTGAAATGTACCAGCGTATCGGAGCCAAGCGGCTCCACGACCTGAACCTGGGCAGAAACAGCGGCTGCGTCATCGGAGACGACGCCGAAATGTTCCGGCCGGATGCCAACAAGTATTTCACGTCCATCCAATGCAGCCGCCTTGCCGAGGCGAATGGCTGCGGATGACAGGCTGTCACCATTGCCCAGGAGAACCTTGCCTCCGGACAGATGCCCGCGAGCAAAATTCATGGCAGGCGAGCCGACAAAACCACCGACGAAGACGCTCTGGGGCTTGTTATAAACCTCATCAGGAGTGCCGACCTGTTCGATCTCGCCGTTCTTGAGAATAACAATACGATCCGCAAGCGTCATCGCCTCGACCTGATCATGGGTCACGTAGATGATCGTCGTGCCGATCTGCTGGTGCAGGCGCTTGATCTCAGTCCGGACCTGCCCGCGCAGCTTTGCGTCGAGATTCGACAGCGGTTCGTCGAAAAGAAACACTTGAGGCCGGCGCACGATGGCGCGCCCCATGGCAACGCGCTGGCGCTGTCCGCCCGATAGTTGACCGGGACGACGATCCAGAAGATGTCCGATACCGAGCATTTCGGCAGCTTCATTGATCCGCTCGTTTGCCTCGTTTTGCGGAACACCGCGCACCTTGAGGCTGAAGCCCATGTTCTCGCGTACAGTCTTGTGCGGATACAGGGCATAGTCCTGGAAGACCATGGCAATATCCCGACCGCGTGGCGGCAGGTTGTTTACCACAGTGTCGCTGATCCGGATCTCTCCACCGCTGATCGATTCCAGGCCTGCTACCATGCGAAGGGTAGTGGACTTACCACAGCCGGACGGACCGACGAAGACAACGAATTCGCCATCGGCGATTTCGAGATCGATGCCTTTGACGATTCGCAGAGCGCCGTAGCTCTTTTCCAATTTACGCAGGCTTACAGAAGCCATTCATTCCTCCCAAGCTCGTCCTTGCCGACGAGTTCCTTGACAAAAATCATAGCTGCGAAAAAAATTAAATCAATAGTGTATCAATTTTATTGCAGGCGCATTTTTTTGTTCTGTTTTGACTTGGAATTTCGGGATATTTTTTCGCTTCGCCCGCGATATTAGGCGTATCGATCTTTACGAGGGCCTCGTTAGCGCAGTCTGCTGACATAGCGTGCCACGGCGTGGTCATACCATGTGTGCGACACCTCGGCTTTCTGACCTTCGTGTGAGTGGCTGACGCGCAGCACGTGGGGAAGTGGGTCGCCAGGCGAAGGGCGGAAGGAGGAGGGCGCCCAATCTGGGACCTGGCCAAGATCGATGTAGTCCTCGGCTTTGGCGATCCAGAGGTTCAGACGGGTGCGGTAGTAAAGATAGAGCGACTCGGAGAGGTCTTCGGGCACAATCGAATCGATATAGGAGCCATCGAGCCAAATTTCTTCAATCGCAGCGATCTTGCCGCCGATCCTACGCAAACGACGGATCCGGTGTCCCTCCTTCGAAAGGCCGAAAGCGGGCAGGCTTTCATCCTTCTTCTCGCGACTGACGCTCAATATCTCCGCAGTAGGCAGGCCGCCACCCTCGATCAACTCCAGGCGAAACATGGCATAGACGCTTTGCGGGTCGTTGACTGCGCGAATGTAGTTGCCCGAGCCCTGGATTCGCTCCAGCAATCCGCGGCTCTCAAGTTCGGACAGCGTCTTGCGTAGCGTGCCGACTGCAATCCCCAGATCCTTCGCCATGTCGCGTTCCGGTGGGAGCTTTTCGCCATCGATCAATGTGCCGGCTGCGATATCGCGCACTAGGGTCTCTGCAATCTGGAGATACATGGGCAAACTTCCCCTGGAGCTCTTCATTTTCAACGCCTTTCCTCCCGCGGCATAAAAAATTGATACATCATTGATTTACATCAAGGTGGATGATATTGAAATAGGCATCAGACGTTTTGGGAGGAATTTTATGACCGTTGTGCCTGTCACCTCAGCTGACCTCGATGCTGCAGAGGTATCCTGGTTTTCGGCTCTTTGTTCCGATGACTATGAATTCCTGGGCGTTCCCGATGGGCGCCTACGTTCAAGCTGGGATCATTGCTCCTCAATCGTCAAGAAGGCCGAAGAGCTTGGATTTCGCAACATCCTATGCCCGTCTTCGTATCAGGTTGGCCAGGACACGCTAAGCTTTGTCGCGGGCTGCGCGCCGATCACGCAGGATATCAATTTCCTGGCGGCTATTCGTTGTGGTGAAATGCAGCCGATCATGCTGGCGCGTACTGTCGCAACACTCGATCACATGTTGCAGGGTCGTCTCACGCTCAACGTCATCAGTTCGGACTTTCCCGGTGAGGTAGCCGATAGCGCCTACCGCTATAAGCGCAGCCATGAAGTCGTTGAAATACTTCGCCAAGCCTGGACGCGCGACGAGATCAACCACGAAGGCGAAATCTACCAGTTCAAGAACGTGTCTACCGAACCGGCGCGGCCTTATCAGCAGAATGGTGGTCCGCTGCTCTACTTCGGCGGTTACTCGCCGGATGCCCTGGAGCTTTGCGGTGCGCAGTGCGATGTCTATCTCATGTGGCCAGAAGTGAAGGAGCAACTGGCCGACCGGATGCGTGCGGTACATGCGCGCGCCGAAGCTCATGGACGCACACTGGACTATGGTCTTCGTGTTCATATGATCGTGCGCGACACAGAAGCCGAAGCGCATGAGTATGCTGAGCATCTGGTATCGAAACTCGATGACGAATATGGTCGCCAGATCCGCGCCCGCGCACATGACAGCATTTCGCTCGGCGTTGCCCACCAGGCCAAAGCGCGCGAGCAGGCCGATCAATTCGGCTATACCGAGCCCCATCTCTGGACGGGTGTCGGTCGCGCCCGCTCGGGCTGCGGCGCAGCACTGGTCGGCTCGACCGACCAGGTTTTGAGCAAGCTGGAAGATTACCAGAAAATGGGCATTCGTGCTTTCATCTTCTCGGGCTATCCGCACCTTGATGAGGCCGAACATTTCGGCAAGAAGGTTCTGCCGCAAATGAAGACCTGCTCGCTTCCGCATGCGCGTGGTCGCGTTCCAACACAAACACCTGCAACACCTCTTGGCAATGGAGAGCGCCACTAATGCAACGCATAGACATCACATCCGGCCTTTCCTTCAGCCGCATCGTTTACGGCATGTGGCGTATCGGTGACGATGCCGACACGTCGCCTAGCCATGTGCAGGCGAAGATTGAAGCCTGCCTTGCGCAGGGCATCACCACGATGGATCAGGCGGACATTTACGGTGGGTACACCGCAGAAGCTATCCTCGGCGGCTGCCTTCGCCAGAATCCGACGCTGCGCGATAAAATTGAAATCGTGACGAAGTGTGGTATCGTCGCGCCAGCTGGCCGGCACTCATCCGCGCGGGTCAAGCATTACGATACATCGGCAAAGCATATTACCGAGTCTGTCGAGGCGTCGCTTCGCGATATGAGCACCGACCGGATCGATCTACTCTTGATTCACCGTCCAGACCCGATGCTCGATCCGGAAGAAACCGGAGAAGCACTCGACACATTGGTGGCCTCCGGCAAGGTAAGAAGCGTCGGCGTTTCGAATTTCAGGCCTTGGGATTTCTCACTTCTACAGTCGAATATGACGGAAGAACTGGTCACCAACCAGATCGAAATCAGCCTCGCTGAAACGTCGCCCTTCACCAATGGTGACCTTGCCTATCTACAGGAGCGAGATCTGCCGATCATGGCGTGGTCGCCTCTTGGCGGCGGCTCGCTGATGAGCGGCGAAGGTGCGCTGGCCGAGGCGCTGAAGCGCATTGCTCAGGAGCATTCGGTCGATAAGGCTGCTGTCGCTGTCGCCTGGCTTTTGAAGCATCCTGCAAAAATTCTGCCTGTCATGGGCACGAATAATCTCTCACGTATCGCTACCATCTCCGATGCTGAGAAAGTCGAGATGGATCGCCAGACATGGTTTGAACTTTACACGCTTGCAAACGGTCGTGAGGTGCCCTGATGACGTCGCTCAACAGTTTGAACACGCATAACGAACATCGGTTTGTGCCCGATGCGACGACGTCGCGCAGCTTCCGCAATGCACTCGGTAATTTTCCGACGGGCGTAACGGTCGTGACGGCGCATACGCCGAACGGCCCAACGGGCATGACGGTCAATAGCTTCTCCTCCGTGTCGCTTGACCCGCCCCTCGTGCTCTGGTCTCCAGCAAAGACCTCAACACGTCACGACCTT
The DNA here is from genome assembly GCF_053521965.1 of Rhizobium sp. 22-785-1. Lineage (NCBI taxonomy): Bacteria > Pseudomonadati > Pseudomonadota > Alphaproteobacteria > Hyphomicrobiales > Rhizobiaceae > Rhizobium > Rhizobium sp. 22-785-1. The sequence continues at coordinate 131,875 of NZ_JBNWDI010000010.1, forward strand.
TTTGTTGGCGCGACGAACTTTGCTATTCACGTTCTGGATGCAGAACAGGACGCTCTTTGCTCCCGCTTCACCCGCGGCGGAAAGGGGTTCGAAGAGCTGGACTGGGAACTGAACTTAGAAGGTGTGCCGATTATTCCAGGGACACTCAGCCGTTTCGAATGTGCGCAGGCCTCCGTCCACGATGCCGGTGACCACTCCATCATCATCGGCCGGGTGCTGCGCGCCGCCCACCGCGAGGGAGAGCCTCTGTGCTTTGCACGCGGTGCGTTCGGGCGCTTTACGATCAGCGCCTGAGAGCGTCAGGTCACAGGTCAGAACGTTTTATAGTTCTCGACACGCCAACAGTCTTTACGGCCACGCTGCGCTTGCAAACGTGGCCGTGAGCATTTCTACGAGGATTTCCCTCAAAGGTCTTTTGCGATCCGCAAGCCGTCGTAAATGGCGGCATGGGTGTTGCGGGCGGCTATCGCATCTCCAATCCTGAAGAGCTGGAACGAGCCACTGTCGTTGCGCACCACCGATTGTGGTTCGCCTGCGATCAGCGCGCTGTGCGATACTTCTCCGCCATTGACGGAGAAGGGCTTCAGTTCGAAATAGAGCTCATCCAGCGGGCGTGTTCCATTGTTGACGATCACCTGATCAACCGTCTTGCGCTTATCCACGCCACCGTAATCACTGCCGATGTGAGCGATCAACTGGTTGCCGCTGCGTTCGACCGCAGTCAATGTGTAGGTGACAGTGAAGGTGGTATCGAGCTTTTGTAGTGCCCTGACATACGGCACCAGGTTCATGCCCATGACCTCCGGCGCAAAAGCGCGATCGCGCGTCATGATTTCAACTTTCGCACCGGCCTTCGCCACGGTCTCGGCGGCCTGGAGTGCTGCGTGATCACCAGCGTCGTCGTAGATCAGAACGTTTGTGCCCGGTTTGACTTCACCCGAGATGATGTCCCAAGAGGACACCACCAAATCGTTTCCAGATGTCAGGATTTCGGTGTGCGGCAGTCCGCCGGTCGCGATGATCACCACGTCCGGCCTTTCGGCTGTTACGGTGTCGGTGTCAGCCCAGGTATTGAAGTGGAACTGAACGCCGAGTTTTTCGCACTGGTTCATGCGCCAGTCGATGATGCTGATCATCTCGCGACGACGCTCGCTCTGCGCAGTCAAACGTACCTGTCCGCCGGCATCGTTGGCTGCCTCGAAGACAACCACCTCGTGCCCACGTTCCGCGCAGACACGTGCAGCCTCGAGACCGGCTGGGCCTGCGCCGACGATCACGATCTTTTTGCGTTTATCAGCTTTCGAGATGGCGTGGGGAATATCAACCTCGCGGCCCGTGGCAGCATTGTGGATACAGAATGCCATTCCGCCCTGATAGATCCGATCGAGACAGTAATTGGCGCCGACGCAGGGTCTGATATCGTCCTCGCGCTTCTCCATGATCTTCCGCACGATGTGCGGGTCGGTCATATGAGCTCGGGTCATGCCGACCATATCGACCTTGCCCGATGCGATTGCGTGACGGGCCGTTGCGACATCGGGAATTTTCGCCGCATGAAAGGTCGGAAAATTAGTGGCTGCACGGATCTGCCCGGCAAAATCCAGATGAGGCGAGTTGGCCATGCCCTGAATCGGAATGACATCTGTCAGGCCCGGATCGGTGTCGATATGGCCTCGGATAACATTGAGATAGTCGATCAGTCCGCTGTCCTTGAGGCGCCTTGAGATTTCCAGGCCCTCGTCCGATCCCGTGCCGCCGGGCAGGCGTTCGTCGGCCGTGTAGCGTATTCCGAGGATGAAATCGTCACCGACGCGTTTTCGGATTGCGCTGAGCACGTCGAAACAGAACCGCATACGATTATCGAGTGAGCCGCCATAGGGGCCGTCCAACTCGTTGGTGAGCGGTGAGGTGAATTGTTCTAGAAGGTGACCGTAAGCTTCGAGTTCGACGCCATCCATGCCGCCGGCTTTCATGCGCTCGGCAGCATCGGCAAAATCCTTGATGATCCGCTCGATATCCCAATCCTCGATTTTCTTGGGAAAGGCGCGATGAGCTGGTTCGCGGTGATGCGATGGCGCAACGACCGGTAACCAATCACCTTTGTCCCACCGGGTACGGCGACCAAGGTGAGTCAGCTGGATCATGATGGCCGAGCCGTGTTCGTGTACGGCGTCCGTCATCTCACGGATCCAAGGGACGATCTCATCCTTGTAGGCCAGCAGATTGTTGAAAACGGGCGGGCTGTCTTTTGAGACAGCGGCGGAGCCAGCCGTCATGGTCAACGCCACTCCGCCCTTCGCTCTTTCCACCGTGTAGGCGCGGTAACGCTCTTTCGGCATTCCGTCCTCGGGATAGGCAGGCTCATGTGAGGTGACGATAATCCGATTGCGCAGCGTGAGATGTTTCAACTGGAATGGTTGAAGAAGAGGATCGTTAGACATGGCGCGTCTCCAGGCTGGAAATGCGAGTGACGCTAAACTCGAATGTACACCTATGTCAACTTTGAAAACACGGTGGAACCCTGTGTGTTCACCGATGTACATTTCCCGTTGTTTTCTAGATTTCGTTTTGTTAGATAGTTGACCATGGAGCAGACATTAAACGAAAGTGGTTGGAGAGGATCGCAAGAAGGTTGGCTGGACGCTGCTTACGATTTGCTGATCGAATCCGGTGTCGACTCGGTAAAAATTCTTCCGCTCGCGAAGCGTTTGAATCTTTCGAGGACAAGCTTCTATTGGTTCTTCAAAGATCGCGAAGAGCTTCTGGATGCCCTGATCGAGCGTTGGCGCCAGAAGAATACCGGAAACATCGTCAGGCAAACGCAAGCCTATGCGGAGAGCGTCGTCGAGGCGATGTTCAACGTTTTCGATTGCTGGGTCGATAACGGTCTTTTCGATGCGCCGTTCGAGTTCGCAGTGCGAAGCTGGGCGTTGACATCCGACGATATACGAGCGGAAGTGCAGGCGGCTGATGAAGTGCGGCTTGAGGCATTGAAGCAGATGTTCATCCGTTTCGGTCAGTCGGAAAATCATGCCGATGTTCGCGCGCGGACCAGCTATCTCGTCCAAATCGGCTACATTTCCATGCAGACAAGAGAGAATATCTCAGTGCGTATGAAGCGGATCCCAGAGTACATCGAGATTTACACTGGGCAAGCCCCGGAGCAACGCGACCTCGAACGATTTTTTGCGCGTCACAGCTATAAGCCAGATTGAAGGCGCGTGCCGCGCGCGGAATACCAGATGGCGGACCACGCATCATTATGGACTCGGGTCGATTGAGCTCGCCTTTACATACCCGGCGTTTCGTCTTCGGCGACGGCGCTATGCTTAGTCTGTCGTCGTTCGGTATCGCAATTGATCGTATGCTGTCATCGCAAAGTCCTGCGCGGATCGAAGCGCGGTCGGATTGTGCCACGCGATCAGGCCGCCGATAACAACAACGGCGATCACTGTAACGGTTAGTAGCTTTCTTATGATGAAGAATGCGAACCAAACCGCAACGAGCCCTGCTGCTCCGATCATCAGAAATGAGTACACGTCTTCGGGCATATTGTTTCCGATGATTTCCATGTAGTGCTTTAATCTGATCGTTTTGTCTGAAGCATGGCGGTGCTGGAACAAGAGCAAGGCGAAGCGCGCAGATTGAGCTTCTCCCTGTGCCCATCGTGGCAAGCAAATTTGTTTACGCATAACAATGGTCATGGAGGTCGACCGTATGGAGCACGATGGAGAGTTTGACGCTGGCGCGTCTGCGGGCAGAGTGCTCCTTCATATCTGGTCGGCACTCGAAGACGGAGTGAAGTCGGGCTCTCCGTTCAATCTGCTACAGCTAGCCAGTATGGATGAGGCCAATAAGCCGGCTGTCAGAACGATTGTTCTGCGACAGTTTAGAAGGACTCCGGGGGAACTGTTTTTTGTGACGGAAGCCGGTTCTCGGAAGGTGGCTCAAATCCTTCTCAATAACGAAGTTTCTCTCGTTGGTTACGACGCTTCAACCTGGAGCCAGATCAGGCTTTCTGGCCAAGCGTATGTTGTGAGCGACGAACAGGAACGACTTTTACAGTGGACGAAGCTCAGCGATCGCACTCGCCGTTCCTTTTTCCCCTGTGTTGAAAGCCCGAAAGCCGACGATAAAATTCCTGAAGAGAGCGGCGCTCCAACTCGTCGGGGCTCGATCCCGCCAACGGCTTTTGCTCTTGTGAAAGTGAGGCTCTGTGCTGCCGAGTTTCTGGATATTTCCAAAGAAGAGCATCTTCAGTACAATTTTGCCCGATCCGAAAACGTGTGGACCGGTGGAAGAACCAATCCCATCGCATAGGTGGCCTTTTGTTTCGATCCTCTAAAGTGTTCGGGTCTTGGCTAACGGCATTTCGCCTCCGAGTTCAATGGCTACATAATGCGCCTTCTTGTTCTCGTACATGAGTGCATCGGCACGCTTAACGACTGATTCCATTGACTCATCGGCCTCGCTTGTGGCGACGCCGTAGGACATGCTCAACGGTAGAGTTGAATAAAACTGATTGTTAATTCTGAGGAGTTCGGTGATTGTTTCCATCATCGTGCCAGCGGCTTTCGCATCGGCGCCGGGCATAAGAATCGCGAACTCATCTCCGCCGATGCGGCATGCGTGGTTCGGTGTAGCGACGGCGCCGTTGAGAATCTCGCCAAAGCGGCGCAGTAGTCCGTCCCCCGCATCGTGCCCCAGCTGATCATTTGCTTCTTTTAAGCCGTTAAGATCGATGATGATCGCAGAGACGGGACGCAGCGATTTACGTTCAAGCCGGTTCATCTCGTCGGCGTAGAAAGCGCGATTGTAGAGTTTGGTCAGGACGTCATGTTTGCCGAGATATTCGAGATAGGCTTCAGCCTTCTTGCGTGCTGTAATGTCGGCGAGGGCCACCTGGACGCGCGACCAATCACTTTCGTAGCCGGGAAACACGGAAAAATGCAGCAGGATGTGACGGACTGAACCATCCAGCGCATAATTGACGACTTCGCGGTGATGAAAAAGCCTCCCGTTCCAAAGCTCCATCAACTGTTCTCTAAATGGCTTCTCCATGTCGTCGCGGAAAATGTCGCCGATCCGCTGCAGAAGGTCGGAGCGGTCTTTTGCGCAAAATAGATCAAGGGTCGCCTGATTGACGTCGATCACCCTGATCTCACTCATGCACTGGCGTACAAACTCCGGGTGAACGTCCATGAATGTTCGGAAGTCGCTGATGCCGCGATCTCGGATGTCTTCGATAAGGGTGCGGATCCTGCTGAAGTCCTCAATCCAAAGCGACACTGGCGAATGCTCAAAGACGCCTTCAGCCTGGCGCCGCTGCAGCGCTTCGGCACGCCGAGCATCCTCGCGATCTGTGATGTCTTCGGTCGTTAAAAGAAGCCTGCTAAGCGTTTTCTCATGGCCAGGCAGGACGGTACCGCGCAACTGGATGTCAAGCCTTCGGCCGGAGACGGTATAATTGACTGTGGTGCTCGAAAACGTCGTCTCACCATCAAAAAGCGCCGCCAACTCATTGATATGCGTATCTAGCATGTCATCGCGGAAGATTGCGGCAATATTAGCTGTCAGGTGTTCGAGGCTTTTTGCCTCAAATAGCTGCAGTGTCTTTGCATTGACGCTAAGGACGCGTATCCGCGACGAACAGGTGATAACCCGATCCCGGTCATGCTTAAGGAATGACCTGATGTCCGTCACACCTTCGGCTCGCCAATGGTGAAACAGCTCCTGCACTCCACTGAAATCCTCGATCCACATGGCAATCGGCGCAAGGTTGAAGATATCGGAATCTAGAGTATCGGTCATCGGGTTTCCTGATCTGAAGCCGGAGGAGGTGAGTAACCAGCTCAACTCAACCTTAGGGGCAACAGGTAACTGGTGCTTTAATATATGCCAAGTGCGGATTCAAACGGGTATTTGGCTGGTCGCGAATGAGCGTCGGCCGCTCAAGCTTTGTATCCGCTGGCCCCGATAGATCATGACCGCTGCTTGTACACCGCAGTCATCTCTTATTCTCACGCGCCGAGTTCAATCTTACCTGGGTCATAGCGACCAGTTGCTGGACGAGATGTGAAGCACTGTCTTCGTTTTTGCTGGCTGCAACACGGGAAAATTGAGCTTCCCGGATCTCGCGTGCGTTGGTGGATCGGCTTCAAATTTCGAAAATTTCCGTCTTTACAAAAGATATAAAGTAATAACATTATGAGTAATTGAATGGTTTGAGCGCCTGATTTTTTCGGTTCGCAGCTACGGCCAGTCGCAAATGAGAACGGAGGAATTCTCATGGAAACATCGTCCCTTACGGCGCGTCAGCTCTTTGAAAACGCCAGGGCAAATCCCACCCGCAAGCGCTTCGGCTTTGGGCGCAAGCCAATGTTGATCAATATCGATCTTCAGTGTGCCTACACCCAAGTCGGAGAATTCGTCACGGCCTATGAGACCGATCCGAAGCAGCTGGAATACGTCAACACACTCTCCGGTCTCGCACGTAAAAAGGGTCTGCCAACGACGTGGACGTATGTTGCCTATATGGATTCCGGCGAGGATTGCGGCGTGTGGGGAACGCGCACCGATACGCCGGATTCGCTCCAGAACATCAAGGTTGGATCGCGGCGCGCCGAGTTCGATCCGCGGCTCGAAATCGATCATGTCAAGGACATCATTATCAACAAGCGCATGGCATCGCCGTTCCACGAAACCAATCTGCAGTCGCTCATGGTTTGGCATCAGTGCGACACGGTGGTTTTGACTGGTGGGTCTACATCCGGTTGCGTTCGTGCCTGTGTGGTTGATGCCATCTCTCGAGGTTACCGCGTGGTCGTTCCGGAAGAGTGCGTGGCGGATAAGCATGAAAGCCCGCATTTCGCCAACCTCTACGACATATCGGTCAAATACGGCGATGTGATTCCGGTTGCCGAGGCTATCGCGTGGTACGAGGCCTATAAGCCCGAGGAGCGTTAAGATGGCTGCCGAAGCAAATCCCATGCGTTCCGATCTCGGTCTTTACGACTATCTGCCGTGGCCGAACCGGCCAAAGATTGTCTGGCCCGGTAATAAAAAAATTGCCGTATGGATCGCGCCGAATATTGAATTCTACGAATATGATCCGCCGAACAACCCAACCCGCACCCCTTGGGCCCGCCCGAATCCGGATGTGCTGCAATATTCGCACCGCGATTACGGTAACCGCGCGGGATGGCAGCGCATGATGGCTGCGATGGACAGGGCGGGTTTTCGCGGCTCGGTATCGCTGAATGTTGCGCTGTGCGATCACCATCCAGAAATCATCAAGGCCTGCGCCGATCGCGGTTGGGAGTTCTTCTCGCACGGCATTTACAATACGCGCTATGTCTACAATCTCGATATCGACCAGGAGCGGACGATCATCCGCGACGCTTTCGAAACCGTGCGCAATCATACGGGCCAGAAGCTGGCGGGCTGGCTCTCTCCCGCCTTGTCCAACAATTTCTGGACGATGGACATTCTCGCGGAAGCCGGCATCCAATACACCTGCGATATGTTTCATGACGACCAGCCGATGCCGGTCAAGGTCAAGTCCGGCAAGCTGATCTCGATGCCCTATTCGCTCGAGATGAACGATGTCATCGTTTATAACACGCAGAAGGTGACGCCCCGCCACTATGGCGAAATCATCAAGCGGCAGTTCGACCAACTCTACAAGGAAGGCGACGAGAGCGGAACAGTGATGTGCATTCCGCTGCATCCCTATCTCGTCGGCCAACCGCATCGCATCGATGCCTTTGCCGACGCTATTGAGTACATCGCAGGTCATGAGGGCGTCTGGCAGACGACAGGGCGTGAAATAGCCGAAGCCTATCACGCATCTGGTGCTTATGACGCCATGAGCGCGGCGATGACCGCACATAACGCACCTCACCATGCAGCAGAGGGAGCGCGCTGATGCCGATGCCCGACAGCTATCTCGAATATCCCGCGCGTCGCTATGGTATGGATCATGACCGGTACGAATGGTCTGATATGTTTCAGCGCAAACCGATCGTTTGGCCGAACCATGCTCGCATCGCGCTGTCGATCGTGACGCATGTCCAGTATTTTCCGCTCGACATGCCTTCAAAGCCATTCAAGGCGCCTGGCGCCTTGTCCATGCCCTATCCGGACTTCCGCTATTACACCAATCGTGATTATGGCAATCGGGTCGGTATCTACCGCGTCCTGAAGCTGCTTGGCGATAAGGGCTTGAAGACCAGTGTCGCTATCAACGGCATCATTGCCAAACGTTATCCAGCACTCATCAAAGCCGTTATCGATGGTGGGCATGAAATCGTCGCTCATGGTCTCGACATGGGCAAGGTGCATCATTCCGGCCTTGGCGAAGACGAGGAACAAGCGATTATTGCCGAGGCTTTGGCTCTGTTGCGCCAGGAAAGCGGGCAAAAGGTCGACGGCTGGCTGTCGCCGGGCCGCGCCCAAGGCTTCAATACGCCAGATATTCTGGCGAAAAACGGCGTCACCTACGGGCTCGACTGGGCCAATGACGACCTGCCTTATGAAATGAAGACAAGCCATGGTCCGCTGCTTGCCATGCCGATGGCGTATGAGACGGATGACCGAGTGGTTGCGGACGAATACTTCCAGTCCGAGGCTGACTGGGTGCAGCAGGTCAAGGATCGTTTTGACGTGCTGTACCGCGAGAGCGCCGATTATGGCGGGCGCGTCATGAGCTTGCCTTTGCACAGCTGGGTGTCCGGCATGCCTTACCGCATCGAATATCTGCGTGAGGCCTTGGACTATATCGTCTCACATGACGGTGTCTGGAATGCGCCGGCCGGCGAGATCGCCAATGCATTCCGTGCTCAAGGCTGATTGTCGCGAAAGATTGGCGCCTGATAGGCGCCGGTCATCATAAGGCGGAAAGCCGAACGATGGGAACAACGATCATGGCGCAGATGAGCGCACCACGCACAATGCTGGGCAAAATTTGGGACGCGCATGAAATTCTGCGCCATCCTTCCGGGCCTTCGCTGCTCTATATCGACCGCGATATGATCCACGAGGGAAGCTTCCACGCTTTTGCCGATTTGAAACGGCGCGGCCTGAAACCACGTCGCCCAAAGCAGATTTTTGGCGTCGCCGATCACTATGTCCCAACACTTGGCCGCAGTTCCAGCGATGCTGCAAACCCGGCCATCGCCAAGATGATCGACACCTTCGACGAGAACATGGAATGGGCAGGCGTGCGCCATTTCGGCATATCGAGCCGGGAACAGGGTATTGTCCATGTGGTCGCGCCCGAACAGGGCATCACTCTGCCTGGCCTGACAATCGTCTGTTCTGACAGCCATACCTCCACTCAAGGTGCTTTGGGGGCTATCGCATTTGGCATTGGCCAATCGGAAAATGCCCATGTCCTTGCCACCCAGACGCTTTGGCAGGTCCGCCCTAAAACGATGCGTGTAACGATCGACGGGAGGCTGGGGCAGGGCGTTACCGCCAAGGACGTGATGCTGGCCTTGATCGCCAAGATTGGCGCGGCAGGCGCGGGTGGCCATGCGATTGAGTTCGCCGGGCAGGTGGTGCGGGACTTTTCGATCGAAGGACGCCTGTCGCTCTGTAACATGTCGATCGAGGCGGCTGCGCGTTTCGGCATGGTAGCGCCGGACGATACCACCTTCGCCTATGTGCGGGGGCGTCATTATGCACCGTCTGAGAAAGAATTGGATGCGGCGATTGCCGGATGGCGCGAGCTCGTGAGCGACGATGAGGCGGTTTTCGATCGTGAAATCACGTTGAACGGTGCAGATATTGCACCGATGGTCACATGGGGCACCAGCCCGGAAGATGCCGTTGCGATCAATGGCCGCGTGCCGGATCCAGCGACTTTCGATAATGCCGACAAGCGTAAGTCAGCCGCTAAGTCGCTGGAGTACATGGATCTGAAGCCGGGCATCGCACTGGACGGATTGAAGCTGGACAAGGTGTTCATCGGTTCCTGCACCAACAGCCGTATCGAAGATCTGAGGGCGGCGGCGGCGGTTCTGAAAGGCCGCAAGGCCGTTATTCCATCGATTGTCGTTCCCGGGTCAACGCAGGTGAAAAAGCAAGCCGAGGCCGAGGGAGTGGCGCAAGCCTTGATCGATGCGGGTTTCGAATGGCGTGAATCGGGGTGCTCCATGTGCGCCGCAATTAATGGCGATGTTATTGGGCCGGGTGAACGCTGCGCATCGACCTCCAACCGCAATTTCGTCGGTCGGCAAGGACCGGGCGCTCGTACGCATCTCGTCAGTCCCGCGATGGCGGCTGCCGCGGCGATCAGTGGCTGTCTTACCGATGTACGCCGGATCTGAGGGAGGATAACTATGAAAGCCTTCACCAGGGAAGCCTCCATGGTTATTGCTATTCCAGGCGTCAATTGCGATACCGACCAGATCCTGCCGGGCCGGTTTTTGAAGGCTGATCGCGCGCAGGGCTATGGACAGTTCCTGTTCCACGACATTCGTCGCGATGAAACAGGAGAACTCGATCCTGGCTTTCCGCTCAATCGCCCCGGCGCGGACAAGGCGACCATTCTGCTCGTTGAAGACAATTTTGGCTGCGGATCGTCGCGCGAAGGCGCTGTCTATGCACTTGTCGATCACGGCATCCGGGCGGTGATCGCGCCGAGCTTCGGCGACATCTTCTACAATAACGCTCTAAAAAACGGGCTTGTACCTGTTCGACTTGAAGCCGGGCGCTGTCAGGCGCTCGCCGATCACCTGGCGCGCTTTCCAGATGCGAAGGTTACGGTCGATCTGGCTGGGTTGAAACTGATTTTGCCCGGAGATCTAGGCACGCATCCGATCGTTATCGACGCGTTTGCCCGTGACTGCATTTTGCAGGGGCTCGACGAGATCGAGATGACATTCACCTATCTGGAGCAGATCGAAGCATTCGAAAGGATACGGATAGCCTCGCATGGCTGGCTGGATCGTTGACGGGCGAGCCAGCTTTCACCTTGGGACCGTCATAATAAAAGGGAGGACTGAAACATGGATTTTGACGTCAAACGTAGAACACTTTTGAAGGCTTCCGGCGCTGTTGCTGCCACGCTCGCCATGCCAGGGCTGTTGAGAGCCGCACCACCCACCGTCAAGATCGGCGTTCTGGAGCCGTTGACAGGTGCGCTCGCTTATAATGGTACGCAGAGTGCGGCCGGCGCCAAATTCGCGGTCGAGAAAATCAATGCGCTCGGCGGCATCAAGAGCCTCGGCGGTGCAAAAATCGAGCTCGTCGTGGTCGATGCCCAGAGCAAGCCCGAAATCGCCGCTGCAGGCGTTGATACGCTTGCAGCGCAGGAAATCTGTGCCTTCACCGGCTCTTCTTCATCCGCTCTCGGCTTGGCATCCACACAGGCTGCGGCAAAATACAATCTCGCGCAGGTCGTTTCCATCGGCACGGCAGAAACGATCGTTTCACGCGGGCTGACAAACGTGTTTCGCTTCACGCCGGGCATCAACAAATGCACAAGCGTCGCGCTCGGCAATCTCCAGAAGCTCAACGAAGCGGCGGGTAAAGTGGTCAAGACGGCCGCGATCGTTCATGAAGACGGTCCTTTTGGCTCGGGCATGGCGAAAATTTTGGCAGCCGAATTGCCAAAGCAGGGTATTGAAGTCGTCGATACCATTTCTCACCCGACTCCCCAGCGCGATTTCTCCAATATTGCCCTTCGTGTTAAAGCTTCCAAGGCCGATATTCTGATCCCGTCTAACTATCTCAACGAATACACGCTGATGGCAAAGGCGATCCAGCAGCAGCGCGTGGCGTTGAAGGCCATCTATTCGGTTCTCGGTGGGGCCGCCTCTAACATCAAGTTCGTTCGGGAGAACAACTCGATTGCCCAATATGTGATGGACTGCAATCACTGGTACGATCCGAATAAGGACGAGTCCAAGGAGTTGGCCAAGGCTGTTGCAGACGCCAAACTCGACATGACCTACGATATCATGGTCTCTTATGCGTCTATCCAACTTATAGCGGATGCGCTGGAGCGTGCCGCATCGACGGATCGTCAGAAGATAATTGAGTCTCTTGCCGCATCTACCTTCGACAAGTCGATCATGCCTTACGGCCCTACGAACTTCGTCAACGGCGACAACGTGAGCTCGCAACCTGTCAATACGCAGGTGCGTGGAGAGACCATCGAACTGGTCTTCCCGAAGGAATACGCCACTGCTGAGGCCGTGTTCCCGATTCCCGCCCCGAAGTGAAACCAGCATCGAACGTTCCCGCCCGTTCGGCGGGAGCGTTCGACGGACGAGAAAAGGCATCCCGGATGTCGACACTGATCCTACCGGCCGTGGTGAGCGGGCTTATGATGGGAGCGGTTTACGCGCTGGTCGCGCTTGGCCTTACCCTGATCTATGGTGTTCTACACATCATCAATTTTGCCCATGGCAGCCTGCTGATGCTGGCGCTTTATGCGGTCTATTTTCTCAATAGCTACTTTGGGCTCGATCCCTACCTGGCTATTCCAATCGTCCTTCCAGTGTTTTTCGGACTTGGCTATGCGCTGCAGCGCGGCTTGATCGGTCCGATGAGCAGCGGCTCAGAGCAGAATGTCCTTCTTCTCACGCTGGCTGTCTCGATTATCATCGAGAACCTCGCGCTGTATTTCTGGACGTCTAATACACGCAGCATCGACATCCCGTATGTGTATGACACAGTAGAATTGTTTGGTGCCTTTATTCCGTTGGGCCGAGTCATCGCTTTTGTGGCTGCTCTTGTGGTCGCGCCGATGCTATGGGCGTTTATGGCCCATACGCGCACCGGCTCCGCCATCCGCGCAGTGGCGATTGAAAAGCGCGGCGCTGAACTGGTCGGCATCGATGTCAATCATACCTATGCAATCTGCTTCGGTATCGGCACGGCTTGCGTCGCGCTTGCCGCGTGTCTTCTTCTCCCGACGTTCTACGTCACGCCGCAGGTCGGCTACACATTTGTGCTGGTCGCCTTCACCACCGTCGTTCTCGGTGGAATGGGCAGCTTGCCCGGTGCGCTTGTTGCCGGTCTGGTGCTCGGCATCATTGAATCGCTTTGTGGCCTCTTCCTCGGAGAAAGCCTCGGTCAGATCGGTATCTTCCTGGCGTTCATTCTGATCCTCCTTTTCAAACCATCCGGTCTCTTCGGGAGGGCAGCATGATGAAGTCGCAATCCACTGGCCAGATCGCATTGATTATCGCGGCGGTCGCGTATCTTTTCGGTATCTATTTCGCCTCCTCGCCGGTTTGGATGGGGTTCACGATCAATGCACTGATAGTCGCTGTCGTTGCACTTTCATGGAATATTACAGGTGGCTTTGGCGGTCTGTCGTCCTTTGGCCATGCGGCACTTTACGGCATGGGTGCCTACGCTTCGGCCATCCTCCAGGTGCAGTATGGTTTCAACGCTTGGGTCGGCTTTGGTGCGGGTATCCTTGCCGGCGCGGCGGCGGGCGCTTTTATCGGCGCGCTCGCTTTCCGCTACGGATTGAGAGGCTCGTACTTCGCGCTCGTCACGCTTGCCTTCGCCGAGGTGTTGCGCATCTGTGCATCCTCCTTCGACTTTACCGGTGGCGGCAGCGGATTGCAGCTAAAGTTGAATCCGGGATTTGCCACTCTCCAGTTCAGCGATCGTAGCGTGGCCTATACCGCTCTGCTAATTGTGGTGGCGCTTGTCGTGGCGCTCACGGCCCTCATCAAATACTCGCGCTTTGGTGCCTATCTTGTCGCCATCCGCGAAAATGAGGACGCCGCCCGGGCGCTTGGTATCGATACCTACAAGGTGAAGGTTCAGGCCATGGCGATTTCGGGCGCGTTTGGCGGCCTGGCCGGCGTTCTCTATCTCCAACTCTGGCTCTTCATTGACAGCAATGTCGTTTACGGCACCGCGATCTCCATCGAGGCGCTGATCGGGCCAATCATCGGTGGTGCAGGTACCGTGTGGGGCCCGCTTCTCGGAACTCTTGGACTGCATCTTCTTGGCGAGGGCGCCAAGCACCTGTTGCCGAACGCGCCGGGATTGAACTTCGTGCTTTACGCCATCGTGTTGATCTGCGCGCTGAGGTTCCTGCCGCAAGGTCTGGTGGGTTTCGCCGCCAAGATCGGCGCCAGCGGCAAAAAGGAGAGCGACAATGCTTGAGGTCCGTAATCTCTCCAAAAGTTTCGGTGGGTTGAAGGCGGTCAGCGACGCATCCCTCGACGTCCCGGAAGGTTCGATCGTCGGTCTGCTCGGGCCGAATGGCGCGGGCAAGACGACATGCTTCACCATGATCGCGGGTTTCACCAAACCTAATGAAGGCACGGTTCACTTTCTTGGTCAGGACATCACCGGTCTTGCGCCGCACCGCATTTGCCAACTCGGTATGATCCGTACGTTTCAGATCGTGCAGCCCTTCGCGGGTCTGACAGTACAAGAGAACATTGCTGTCGGTGCCTATCTGCATCATCACAAGCGGCAAGAGGCCATGTCAATTGCGCGTGACGTCGGCAAGCGCCTTGGCATGGGCACCATGCTGGACAGGCCTGCGTCGTCGCTCACCATCGCCGGACGGAAGCGGTTGGAGCTCGCCCGCGCTCTTGCCACCGGCGCCAAACTGCTGCTGCTCGATGAGGTCATGGCAGGCCTCATCCCATCTGAGATCAACGAAATCGTCGCTGTCATCCGTCAGCTTCGGGACGAAGGGCATACTTTTCTGATGATCGAGCACGTCATGCAGGCGGTGATGAGCCTTGCGGAAACGGCTTACGTCCTCAACCAGGGAAAGATGATTGCTCACGGCCCGCCTCGCGAACTGGTCAAGGATCCATCGGTTGTGGAGGCCTATTTGGGGCATGGGGCCGCTGCCCGTTTGCAGGAGGAAAGCCATGCTTGAGGTTTCCGGTATCAAGGCAGGCTATGGCTCGATGGCTGTTCTGCAGGGTGTCGACATGCGTATCGAAAGAGGCGAAGTCGTCGCTGTTCTCGGCTCGAATGGGGTCGGCAAAACTACACTGAACAATGTGATTTCCGGCTTCATCAGGCCGAGTGCAGGATCCATTTCCTTCAAGGGCGAAACGCTTACCGGACGCAAGCCACGCGATGTCGTGGCAGCCGGGATCGCGCATGTACCAGAGGGTCGCAAGATCTTCCCCAACCTCTCGGTGGCTGACAACCTCAGGCTTGGCGCGTTCCGGCGGGCAAGCAACAACGTCAAGCAAAACTTCGAGCGTATCTGCGCGATCTTCCCGCGCTTGAAAGAGCGTTTGCCTCAGTCGGCTGGGACGCTTTCGGGCGGCGAGCAGCAGATGCTTGCAATTGGTCGCGGCATGATGTCCGAGCCGGAACTATTGATCCTCGACGAGCCGTCACTCGGCCTGTCGCCGATTATGGTGGAAGAGATGTTTGGGCTGATTACCAAAATCAATGCCGATGGTGTTGCAGTGCTTTTGGTGGAGCAGAACGTCATGCAATCGCTCGGCGTTGCCGGGCGTGCCTATGTCATCGAACAGGGCCGTTTCGTCATGCAGGGCGAGGCAGCCACGCTGCTTGCAGATCCGCAACTGCGCAAGGCCTATCTCGGTATGTAAATCCGCGTCCCGGCCGATGGTGCGGCCGGAGCGCTCCAAAATTTTAGAAGAATTGGAGAAGATTATGTCTCTCACTCGGACCCAGCGTCTGCGGCAGTTGCTTGCAGGCGAGAGAGCCCTCATGGCTCCAGGTGTCGTGGATGCCATGTATGCCCGCCTTGTCGCGGAGGCAGGTTTCGATGCCATGTATATGACCGGTGCTGGTACATCGGCAACGCGGCTCGGCTTTCCCGATGTCGGATTGTTGACGATGACGGAAATGGTCGATAACGCCACTCGCATTGCCGATGCCTCCGATGTGCCGCTGATTGCTGATGCCGATAACGGGTTCGGCGGTCCTCTCAATGTGCGGCGGGCAATCCAGCTCTATGAGCGCGGAGGCGTTGCTGCCGTTCATCTCGAGGATCAGGTTTTGCCAAAGCGTTGCGGCCACCTTGCCGGAAAGCAGGTGATCCCTGCAGCCGACATGGTAGCAAAGATAAAGGCGGCTGTGGATGCCCGCATCGATCCGGATTTCGTGGTGATTGCCCGCACAGATGTACTGGCCCTGGAAGGCCGCAATGCTGCCTTCGACCGCGGTGAGCTGTACCGCGAGGCCGGTGCCGACGTGATCTTCATCGAAAGTCCCGGTCCGGACGATCTGCCACACATCGCGCCGAGATTCCCCGGCATTCCGCTCCTCTACAACATGGCGACTTCTGGCAAGACACCCTTCCTCACTCGTTCGGAGATTGAGGCGCTGGGTTTCAAACTCATCATCTATCCCAACTGGTTGCTGCTGTCGGCCTGCGAGGCAGCCCGCAAGACGCTGGAAGTCTTGAAAACCGAAGAGACGATCGCCTCTGTCGCGCCCCACGTCATGAACTTCAAGCAATTCTTCGACACCGCGCGTATGGCCGAAGTGCAAGAACTCGAAGCCCGTTACGGCACACCGGAAGCAAGCCGCACAGGGTACTGACTTTAACCGAAGGCAGGTTGCCATGCCTTTCGACTATTACCGAGCAGAGGTGCGTGACATGACAGTTCTAAGCGCTGAAGGCGTGGAGTTCGACTTCGAAATACCAGTCGTCGTCGTCGGTGCCGGCGCCTGTGGTCTGGTTGCTGCGCTTTCGGCCCATGATGAAGGGCAGCAGGTTCTCATTTTGGAACGGGACGAAAATCCCAGCGGTTCGACGTCTCTTTCCGCAGGCCTGATCCCGGCTCCCTGCACGAAATTGCAGAAGGACGCCGGAATCGACGACAGCCCGGAATTGTTTGCGCGAGACCTCGTTGCGAAGACCCATGATCGCACACCGTATGATCAGGCGCTGGTGCTGGCCAGAACGGCAGGGCCGATGATCGACTGGCTGATGGATAAGCATCAAGTCGAGTTCGAACTGGTAACTGGCTTCACCTATCCCGGTCATTCCAGAATGCGCATGCATGGGCCGAAAAGCCGTACGGGAGCGGATCTGGAGCAATCCCTGCTTTCCGCTGTTTCAAATGCCGGTATCGATCTTGTGACGGGCGCTTCGGTCGAGGATCTTTATGTCGATGATACTCATCGCATAAAGGGTGTGCGTTTCCGCCGTCCGGATGGCGTGCTTGAGACGCTTGGCTGCCAAGCCCTGGTTCTTGCCTGCTGCGGCTTTGCTGGCGACGCGGAGATGGTGCGCCGCTATATTCCCGAAATCGCCGATGCCGAATGCTGCGGCCACCTCTCCAATACGGGGGACGCCATCAAGTGGGGGATCGAGATAGGAGCGGCAGTTGCCGACATGGGCGCCTATCAGGGCCATGGGTCTGTTGCGCACCCACATTCGCTACCATTGACCTGGGCCGTCATCACAAAGGGTGGCGTGCTTATCAATACGGAGGGAAAACGCTTCTCCAATGAGATGCGCGGTTACTCCGAACATGGCTGTGAGGTCGCGGCGCAACCGGATCATGTTGCCTGGGACATCTACGATGCCAGCGGAGATGACGCAGCGATGGGATTTTACGATTACCGTGAGATCCGTAAGCTAGGTGCAGTAAAGACAGCAAATACACTGGACGAATTGGCGGCGACCATCGGAGTTCCTGCCGATAACTTAAACCGGGAGTTTGATGCGATCGAAGTGTCGGCTCGCACGGGTGAGCCGGATCGTTTCGGGCGACGTTTTCCCGCCGATCAGGTGCTGAAGCCGCCTTATTATGCGGTGAAAGTCAACGGGGCGCTGTTTCACACGCAGGGTGGCTTGGTTATCGATGACGCTGCGTGTGTGCTGCGTGACGATGGCACACCGCTGCCAAACCTTTTCGCGGGAGGGGGAGCTGCGCGTGGCGTCTCCGGCGATTCAAACTACGGTTATCTCTCGGGCAACGGCCTATTATCTGCCACGGGCTTCGGTCGTTTGGCTGGCATCAGTGCCGCCCGCGTCGCTGCTGAAATGTAAAAGGCACAGGACTTTATTTTCGCAGTGGCGCGTCAATCGTCTCAAGGAGGATTTCATGAAGAAGGTCATGGTCATTGTACCGTTTTCGATGGGAGAAGAGGTTCTCGCCCGTCGTGAAGCACAGATGAAGGCAGTTGATCTCGGTCCCGGGATTGAATTCCATTATCGCCCCGTACGCATGGGCCCAAAGAATTACTCCAGCCAGCACGATATGGCGCTTGCCGATTTTTCCATTCTCGATGCCGGTCTGGATGCTCAGACGGAAGGATTCGATGCTGTCTGCATCGATACGATGTCGGATAGCGGTATGTCGATGCTGCGATCTGTCTTGTCCATTCCCGTCATCGCGCCCGGGCGGCATTCGATGCTGGTCGCGCAGATGCTTGGCGATAAATTCTCCATCTTGATGATGTGGGATCGTTGGAAGATGCTCTACACCAAGACGCTCGGTGAGCTTGGCATGGAGCATAAATGCGCATCAATGCGCTCCATTGGCGTTATCCCAGACAATAAGAGCCTGCTGTCGGGCAAGGAAGACGCGGTGTTTCCGCTGCTTCTGGAGGCGGCGCAGAACTGCGTCAAGGAGGATGGCGCGCAGGTTCTGATCCTCGGGTCAACGACCATGCACGAAGCACACTCCTGGCTTTCCGAGCGTATTGGCGTGCCGGTCATCAATCCTGGCCCCCTGACCTACAAGCTTGCCGCGATTGCGCTTGATCTCAAGCTCACTCATAGCAAGGCCACATGGCCTGCGCCGCTTGTACCCAAATACGATATGATCCGCGCCATCGGCGCAGCCGGCGCCGCGTTTCTGGGGAGCAAGCCATGACCCGTATTCTCGTCATTGTACCGTTCGCTCTTGATGCGGAAGGCGTTCGCAATCGCGAAGCGCAGTCGCGATACGTACCTTTACCGCAGGAATGGGAACTTACTTATCGTCCCGTCACTTGTGGGCCCTCATCCTTCATGTCACCGCACGATTGGGGACTGATGGATCTCGCGATCTTTGAGGCGGGGTGTAATGCCGAGGCCGAGGGCTTCGACGCGGTCTGTATCGATACGATGTCGGATAGCGGCATGGTTATGCTGCGATCGGTGCTTTCCATTCCCGTTATCGGCGCGGGGAAGGCGTCAATGCTATACGCGCTGACGCTCGGCGCCAAGTTCTCTGTCCTCGCGCAGTGGGAGCCAGCCCTGCCGCGATATCGTAAAGCAATTCGTGAATATGGCTTCGAGCGGCAATGCGCGTCAGTCCGCAGTTTTGACCAGCCGCCAGATTTTTCAAACCTGCTTGACGGCAAGACGGATACGGTTTTCCCACGCATGCGCGATGTTGCGATGCGTTGCGTCGAGGAAGATGGCGCCGACGTTATTTGCCTTGGTTCCACCACCATGCATCAGGCGGGAGAGTACTTGTCCGCCAACCTTCCCGTGCCAGTCGTTAATCCTGGTCCGCTCACCTACAAGCTCGTCGAAACTTTCTTGGCTCTAGGCCTGACCCACGGTCGCGAGGCATATCCTGCTCCGGTGGCGCCGCGCCTTGACTTGCTTCACGCGATGATGAAGTCGGGAGCCCTTGTCGAGGCTGATTGAGGACGTCTATTCTTCCAACTCGCTGGATAGAGTGGGGCGCATAAGGCAGATTTGCAGGTAACGACTTGGCGTCGATGTGCGGGTCAGAAACTGGGAGTGGACGGCTGCGCCTCAGAATAGCTTCATGAGCTTGCTATTTGCCGATGGCGAAGTTCTTTCCATCCTCGCGCGTGAGCGATACGCGGTATTCGTAGCGATCAGCGCAGTAAAAAATTTCAGCTGCGTAAAAAGCCTTGCCTGCTTTATCGAAAAACAAGCGCGTGACAAGCATAAGCGGCGCACCTACGGGGATATTGAGATGCTTGGCAGCATAGTCGTCCGCGAGTGTTGCAGTTAGCGTCTGTTCGACTTTTTCGACCACAGCGCCGGTTTGCTGGACGAGATCGATCATGTTCGTTGTCGCCAAATCCTTACGCTTCAGCGAGCCTCCGATTTCCGGCAGCAGATAGGCTATCGACAGAGAATATGGACGACCATCCAGCGCGCGCACCCTCGCGGATCGCACTAACTCGGCTTGTGGTGCTACATTCATGCTCGCGCAAATGCGTGGCGGCGCTTCCCCGCGATCAAGGCTGACCACTTTCAGTCTTGTGCTTTCTCCGACGGTGTTCAAGTACGTTAAAAGGCCGTCGATGTTTGATACAACAGCGCGGTTAAGCTGATTTTCCTTCGACCGGTCGCTGACGAATGTACCTCGTCCACGGGTGCGTGTGACCAACCGCTCCTTGGTCAGCATTTCCATTGCTTTTCGGATCGTAATTCTACTGACAGAAAAAGTCTCAGCCAGCTCGGCTTCGCTCGGTATTGGTGTTTCGCTCTGATAATAGCCCCGAATAATTCTCTCTCGCATAACGGCGTAGACCCGGTAGTAGAGAGGTGTCGGCGAATTGGCGTTGGCCATGGGGGAATTCCGATTTTCGTGTATCAATCATATCAGGCTATTAACTTCGGTGAAGCCCGGCGAGATACAAAAATTTAAAATAAGCCGCGTCGGAGGCCGCTCAACGAAGCAATTCAAGTGATGCCCTCTTGTCGCTTGTCTGCCGAGATTTTGGCATTTAAACGCAAAAGAAGCGCACTGTTCTATTAGGCTTAATGATATATCTTTAAGCTTTTTTCCACAAGGTCATCGGTTGAATGAAACCTGGTACCCGAGCGGTGCATTTGGTGGCGCAACCACTCGGCTGCGCACCTTCCCGTGATGGTCGTCTTAGTCTGCGCGGCTATACTTGGTCTGAACCGTAAGTCGGCAACAAATGCGCGAATTCAGCATCGTAGCGCGATGTCCGACTTTGGACTTGGGGGAGGGGAATTGGGGAATGCGCATCGCAAACCCGACGCCGCCGATGTGGTGCTTCGGCCCAGGCGCCAGTGTTGCCAAATGCGAGAGATGAGGATGTTCTTTCGGGTGCTGCAAGTTGGCGTTACGGGATTTGCGCTAGAGATTGGTTCCGGCTGGAAAGCGGTCGTTTATCGCCGCTGAAACGTTTGATGCCAAAGTGCCCCTGATCACTCCTGTTTCATGCAGCGAGGGTTGGAGCATTGCAAATGAGCTATCGGATTGGTCAACATCTCGACGTACGAGAATGTCTCAACACAGCGCCTCTGGTTCAAATCCTGTGGGAGCTGATGCCGACGATATGCAGCGGATAAATCTTGTTTGCGCCGCGCCTGGCCATACGATTAGGATTGACTAATCACGTCAGTCACTCACGCCCTGGTTACAGTTCGTTCATGACACCTCCAGAGGATAACGCCAGCGTGTACAGCGCCGTGTATTCCGAAACAATATGAGCGCTGGTTTCCCTCTCGTAGATTTTTTCACGGTGGCCGATCAGTTTTGTCTTTGATGCGTTTACCGCTAGGCCGGAATTTACGGTAGCACTTTCAAACGAGGGGGAATGCGTGAGCTCTATTGTGAAAAAGGCAGTTCCAGAGGCAGCATTCCCAATCAGTTCGGGTGCGATCGCGGCTCCGACCCTTTCCGGTCGGACGACAATCGTCCTCATCGGCGTCGCTATAACTCTTTACGTTGGCCAAGAAGTATTCATTCCGCTCGCACTCGCTCTGCTGCTGACCTTCACCCTAGCACCGATCGTAAGCTTCCTGCGAAAGCGACGTGTCCCCAAGATTGCCGCAGTTCTCATGGCAGTCGCGAGCGCTTTTTTTGTTATCGCGGTATTTGGCTTTATAGTTGCCGGACAGGTTGCGAACTTGGCGGACAATATTCCCACCTATCAACGGAACATCGTCTCAAAGGTGCAGGCTCTAAGCCACGCGGGATCCGGTAACGGTGTACTTGAGCATGTCAGCAAGGTGGTCGAGCGCATCGGTTTGGAAATGCAGGACACTGCCGAAGAGAGTAAGGAAGATGGGGTTCCTCAATCGTCCAGGCGTGACCCAATGCCTGTGGAAATCATCACGCGCTCCAATCCGGTACAGACACTCGGCAACTTTATTCTTCCGCTCATCAGTCCCTTCGCGACGGCTGGTCTGGTCATCGTGCTCGTGATCTTTATGCTATTGGAGCGGGAAGAGTTGCGCGATCGGTTTATCCGGCTTGTCGGTTTGGGTGATTTGCACCGAACGACAGCCGCGCTTCAGGATGCTGGAAAGCGTGTTGGCAAATATCTCTTGATGCAACTTGTCGTGAATACGCTCTACGCACTCCCTATTGCAATAGGGCTGTGGCTGCTCGGGATTCCGAACGCAATTCTCTGGGGAGTGCTGACGCTCGTACTAAGGTTCGTTCCCTATATCGGTCCTGTGATCGGGATGATTTTGCCAATGTTCCTGGCTCTCGCGATTGCGCCCGGATGGTCTTTGGTGGCGTGGGTCGCAACGCTATTCATAATAACCGAGTTGGTGAGCAACAATGTTGTCGAGCCTTGGCTTTATGGAAGCCATACCGGCCTCTCCCCCCTTGCTATCATCGTTTCAGCGATATTTTGGTCATGGCTTTGGGGCCCCGTGGGATTAATGCTCTCGACACCCCTTACAGTTTGTCTCGTGGTCCTTGGACGCCACGTACCGCAGTTCAGCTTTTTGGATGTTCTTCTTGGAAATGAGCCAGTTCTACAGCCTCAGGAGAAGCTCTATCAGCGACTTCTTGCCGGAGATCCAAACGAAGCAACCGATAACGCAGAAGATTTTCTAGAAGCGGAGGACCTCATCGACTACTACGAACAAGTGGGATTTCCAGCGCTTAAACTCGGTGAACTTGACCGTCAGCGAGGCGTAATGACTGAAGCGCAAATCGCGCTGTTTGCCTCCACAACCCAGACACTTATTGGCAACCTTGCTGAGCTTGCCACTGAGGAACAGGCGGAACGCGAGAACACCGGTACCACCGAACCTGAAGCAACTGAAAAACCTGCTCGGTCGGAGGCAATACCTAAGTGTGTTCTCTGCATAGGTGGCAGAGGTGCGATGGACGATGCCGCAGCTTCGATGGTTGCGCAGGTACTCGCTGTACAAGGCGCCACAGTGTCCCAAGCCGAGCATACGGCGGTCAGTGGATCAACTATCAACTTGTTGTCGCTTAAAGACATAGACACAGTCGTCATCGCGTTTCTCAACCCAGAGTCAAAGGCGCATGCCCGACAGGCGGTGCGTCGCCTGAAACGACAGACGCCGAGGCTGCGGGTTGGGATCGTCATACCAGGTATCGATGACGAGAAAGAAAGCCTGATCGCTGCTGAGGACATCGATGCCGATTTCGTGGCAACGGGTATTGCCGATGGTGTTAGAGGCGCACTTTTAGATGGAGACGCGGTTGCGTTGAGAGTTACGAAACGCGTCGGTCGGGCGCGCGAGGTAAAGTCCAGCCCGCTGGTAGCGTGACTAGTTTCGACAAGCCTGTCGCGTTCGGTTGCCGTACCTCAACTACGATTGTTCTTTGGGTGCGATGCGAGGCCTCGTGATGCGCAAAAGGCGGATGTTCTGGTCAACGCCGGTAGGGTCTATGATCATCCGGCTGACGGGGCTGGCAAAAGCAAACGGCTGTCAGTCGTAAAGACTTCATTACTAATGTCTCGTCCGTCGCCGCCCGTCGCTAATGTCCGTGAACGGGGCATTATGCATTGTGTCCAGCATGGCTTCGAGCATGGACAAGCGTCTGGCTGATGAGGTTGTGCTTATGTTCGATTGGGACAGGGTCGCGCGTCGGGGCATGCTAGATAAGATCAGCACCAAGGAATTGGTACTTAGATCGATCCAACTTCGACGTGCCTCTAGAGCCGCCGGATAATTTTTTAGCCTAATCAACAGCTTCTATGCAAAGGTTGAAAAGATGGACGAAAAACCAGCAGCTCGGTCGGACGGTCGCGAGCAATGGGGACCCGGAAGTTGTAATGGCAGCGCGCCCCGCAGGGCGCAGAATGACAATACGTCTGGCCTCGCACAAATGCTCGATGTCCGTGATCAGACCATCGATTGCCACGGCAAGATAATAGCCGATTGTGGTGGGTTGGGCCGGATGGCCATTCGGTGCTGGCCATCGCTATCATTTTGATTTCGTACCTGTCGGCTTCTGTCCCAGAGGTATTATCCAAAAACCCCTGGTCGGAGTCGATCTACGAGAGTGCGGACTGGACGACCGGAATCCTGGACTGCCTAACTAGTGCGATGCCCCAGAGATGACGCTCGGGGTGTACTCGACCTCGTCCCCGTGGTCAGTATCAACCACGCCACGTTTTCTAATCTCCTCAACCAGCGAACCTAAAGCCAAATCGAGGCAGTAGGTAGAAAATTCGAGGTCAAGATCCTTGGCGCTGTTGCGCGCATAAGTGACAAGTCGTGCAATCGAGACCAACTCTGGTGCGATATCGCCGTTGTGGTCAGTGTTTTCTTCAAAAGTGTTGAGCATCATCAAGCCTTCATTCCAAATCTAACTTCTACGAATGATAGGTTAGAAGCTTTGGAATTGCGCGTGACATAGGCGTGACACAGCTTGGAGTGCCGTGCGGGATTGGACTACAACCGCCCTCGCTAGAGAATCTTTCGCCACTGTTCTGTTTCGGCGAAGGTCCAGTCCGTTGGGGCTTTTTGTCGCCTTTCGTCAGCCGTCGCTATGGCGTTCAGTAATTCGAGCGCATCGCGCCGTTTCTGATTGATAGCGTTAGTCCGCAAAAGCACTTGCAGGCTTTCTCGCGATGAATGGTCAGGTAGATTGGCCTTGGCGACGATCGCCCGGTAAGTTCGCTCCTTAAAGAATATGAGTTCGGCGCTTGTCTTGAGGCTCGCAAATTCCGCGTGGTCAAGCTCATGGCGTATTAACAGCTCGTCGAGTGTTGCCAAGACATTCACCAAGGGCTCAGACAGCGACACATAGTTCATCTCCTTTGGGCCGTGGACATGCGCTACATCTGAATCATCAAACAGCTCGCCGCTGGCATAACGGTTATAAATATTGCCAATCCCGATCATCCCAAATGCTGCGCATTCCGCAGCCCTCAAGGCGCCCATACTGCTCGAGCCATAGACGCGAACGCCCTGAGAGAGAGCAAACAGGATTTCCTTATGCCAGATTGGGGCCACATCTTCAAAATTGCCGTCGATCAGGCCGATCACCGTCGCGCCCTCACCAACAGCGGCGAGGATATCTCGGTGCTTGGCAGGCCCTCTGACTTCGACATTCGTCGGAACCAGATCGACCGCGTTCGGGAGCGTGGGGCCGACGAAGACGACCTTCATAGCGAAAACAACGCTTTCGATATGGCCCTCGCCCCGAACCGTCTCATCCGCTCTCCTGGCGGATTCTCGAGGTTGGGCACCAAGACTTTGACGACTGAGAAGGGAAGGTCCGGTGGTGTCAGCGTAACCACGATGACAGAACCAACAGATGCAGCTTTGAGATGCTTGAGCACGGTATGGAACAAGTCTTCTATCGGTCCAAGGCTTATCGCCTTGCGGGGAGGGAGGGGCCTCGGTTCCGCTCTGAAATAGTTCCGAACTTCACGAGGGAGTGGCCGGTCGAATGTTTTTGGATAGATGTCATCCCTTGCGCCGCTGATATAAGTAAGGCGGGATTGAACCGCTTCCGTGATCGCCCGGATTGCGGCTCGCGCAGGATCGAGATGCGCACCGCTTCCCTTGGTCACGTCGAAAAAGCGCAAGTGGCTTCTTGATGTAACTGAGGCTGCTCCCAAAAATGCTACGAAACAGGCGATGCCGACGTCGCTGGTCATGTCGAACAGCCGAAGTTCTAGACCTGCGTTGCCAATCTTGCTGAGGAGTCCATCTATGATTGGATCGAGAAGGCTGCGAGGGTCGAGGCAGGTGCTAAGGCGCTGTTCCGCGTTCGCTATATTCCACAAAGTTTCCGCATCGCGTTCGATGCGTTCCAACAGCCCGTGGAAGCTTGCTTCCAAGAACGTATTTCCGGATGCAAGGCCGTCCGACGACTGCCAGAACCGGACCACTTCGGGTGTGCGATCCAGAATGATAGCCTCATAAGGAACCCAGGTTTCGGCATTAGACAATACATCTATTCCCCGAACCCACGTAAGCATCTCGTGCTCGCCTATGTCGTTCTGACCTTGGGCGATGAGACCCTCGAGGCTATCGACAACCCGTCCTTCGAGTTCTAGAGTTGCTTGTGTTGCAGTAATCGTTGCGATTGATGGATTGCCGGCGATGGCGCGTTCAAGCGCCTCCATCGTCGCAGAAACTTTAGCATCAGCATCAGTGATGCCCTTACCATGATGGATGACGATCGAGCGAGCATTAGGTGTAACCGCGCTCCAGACGGGAACACCGATGTTGTCGAGACCGGTCAATCGAGATACGCGAGTGATCCCGTAGCGTGGCAGGAAGGATGCAACGCGTTCTAGCGTCTCCTCGGGCGTGCAGAGACGGGGCGAAAAAGTGGAAGAGGGGGCCTCAGGAAGTTTCGGCATCTGATCGTTAACACTATCCTCCCGAGGCCGTGTCATTTGCCAGATTATCCGTCCAGATGACCGGAGAAGGCGTCGTCAGATGATTTCACGGTGACGGCGAAATCCACGCCTTTGATGATCGAAGCTCCGCCAGCGCGCAGTTTACCCGCTGCCTCCAGCTCGCTTCCTGCCGGAGCCTGAAACGGCTTGACGGTTCCCGCATCAAGATCTGCAACCCACAGGCCAGACTCCCCTGGCGTTCCGATGACGACGATTCTTGCCATGCTGAAAATCCTTCTTTTGGTAAATGTGCTTCAAAAACCTGCTTTTCGCAGGCCATCACGATAGTGATCTTTCTGCCATTGCTCCTTGAACGGCACGGCGGTCAGCCAGGTATCCACATCGAAGTCGGGATTGGTTTCCCTAGCTTTGCGCACGAAGCTTTTTGCCCGTTTCTGGTCGCCAATCATCGCCCAGCTTGCGGCGGAGAGGCGGTTAGCTAGCCCCCTGTCGGCCATGCGCTCGATATAGGATAACGCTTGTTCGTACTCTTCGAGGCAGTAGTTCGCGCCAGCTGCTGTCCAAAGGTAGACATCAGGGCTCATGGGGTTAAGCTCGATGGCTTTTTCGATTTTCTCGAGCGCCAAGCCGGGCTTGGACGCATGGACAAGTGTGTCGGCGTAGTCCGCGGCGACGTCGGCATAATGGGGGCTCAAAGTCTCGGCCAGCTCCAAGGCCTCAACACTTTCATCAATGCCGCCTAAAAGCATCTTAGCAACACCGAGTTCTCGATAGCCGCCAACCATGTCTTGGCCGGCCGCGATCGCTTTGTTGGCATGTTTCTCGGCCGCTTTCAGCAGTTGAGCATCCCCACGTGCCGTGATCAGCCATTCCCTTGAATATGTTCGAGCAATACCGCTCAATGCTGGCGCGAAATAGGGAGCGTGATTGAGCGCTGATCGAAATTCTTTGCGTGCACGGCGAATATCTGGAAGACCGAGGTTCTTTAGATGTCGCTGTCCGAGCAGGTAATGGTGGTATGCGACCGGGCTTTGCTCGAAATATTCCCGTGCCAGCTCGTTGCGCTCTATCTCTCCGGTGATCGCCATGGTGATCCGGCGGGCTATCTGACGACGCTGGACAGCCAGACTGTCGTTGTCCATGTCGTAGCGGTCCGCCCAGATGACCTCATCGTTTGCAAAGTAAACCAGCTGCACGAAGAGGCTGCTCTGAGCGCCGCGGCCCGAATGCCTAGTATCCAGCACGTATGAGATGGAATGCTGGGCGATTGTGTTGGCCTTGTCCGAATGCCGTCCGATTTGGGCAGCCGTGTAAGGAGCGACCACAGACACTGACGTTAAGGCGCAAAGCGCGATGGTGACATCTTCAATAAGTGCGTTCGCTAAAGGAAAGAGAGGTTGGCTGCCAGCGGGGCTCTCCGCCGGTGGCAGGAGCACAAGCCTCGGAATAGGCCGCTTAAGACCGTTTTGTGTGCTTGCGGTCAAGGCATCCCCAAGCCCGTTTTTCGGGGCAGGGAAGAGACTGCGCTGCTTCTCAAAGACCTTTTTGACTACGTTCAGTGCATGGACGTCGGGGCTGAGGGTAAGGTTGCCCCACAGCTTTTGCTTTCGGCCATCGTAGATGTTTCGGAAGGTCTCTACCTTTCCCTCGGTGGAATAGGTCTCCGCGAGCAAGCTGACGATCATTTCGTCATCCGGGTCGTGCTGAAATATCCGCAGGGCCGCATCCTTGACGAGCGCGATATCTTGTGCCGATTTTGCTATCGGTATCGCACTGATCAATGCTTCCCGTAAGCGGGACAGGTGTTGCGCTCTTCGCTGTTCAATCCAGGCTGAAAGTGCGGCTCCAGTGCTGTCGATGTTTTCGAGAAAGACGTGACTGAAAAGGCCGACCAATGCACGCAAATCAATCAGCGCGTCCGAATGAGGAGGAGCTTGCAATCCCTCGGCGTCGCATTTAATCGCCTCGACATTGAGCTTCACATCGGAAGCGGTAATTTCGATAAATTGGTGACCCAACTCCTGCTGGCGGCTGTCTATCCGCGATAGTGACTTGCGCATATTGGTATATGCTTGCGTCGGCTCGACTACGTCCCATAACAGCTTCGACAACGCTGTCCGCGATTGAGCGCGTTGCGGGTGGACAAACAGGTAGGCAAGAATGATCAAACCCTTTTCGGAGAAGGCAACAGCATTCCCCGAAAGATCAACAAGTCGCAGTTCCCCAAGTGTCAGCAACCTGAACGCCATTGCTCCCCACTACAGTTTGGTGATGGTTGTCCTAAAAAAAACGGACCTGCGATCTAGCTGTTCAACCTGACTTCAGTCGATGAACGCCCCTCAGGAGCAACTGGTAGAAGTTCGTCCATCTCAGCCATAGCTTTAACGAGTGCCACAATTTTCTGGCGGACATTTGCATCGGGAATTTTCAAAAACGACTGGTTCAGGGCTATGCCCTCGCGAGATTGAAGAAACTGCGACACGTAGCTCATCGCCTCAAAGTCCCCGATCCCTGCCATATTGAGCCGTTCTTCACTCTCCTGGTTGAAGAAGAAGCTTGGTGGGACGCCAAGCACACTCGCGATCCTTTGCAGGCGGCTTGCGCCAACGCGGTTCGTGCCCTTCTCGTATTTCTGGACCTGTTGAAAAGTCACGCCAAGCTCGTTTGCCAACTGCGTCTGGCTCAACTTCAGCATGATGCGACGCATTCGTATACGTCCACCGACATAGACATCGATCGCATCGGGACTTCTTTTGGGGACCATGGATGAACTCCTAACACGACCGGGTTTTATGTTGCCTGAAAGCGCGGCCGACTACCTCGGGTAACACGCTTTTACACCCCAGCTTGTATTGAAGTTTGGTAGAATTTCAATCTTTAGTATGCGCACGATCGAGAATTCAACAAGATTACTTAAGTCTAGTGACCTTGCCCCCAAAGTTTTATCCAGTTTTGAGTTCGCTCCAGCGGTTTTGGGTTGCTGTATTCGGTGCGGTAGCGGCGGGGTGTGGTGCGGAGCCATTTCGGCTGCGCAGCACCGCATCACGTCGCGGGTTGATGGTCTGAGCGAACTCGGCAGGCGTCATCCAG
>NZ_JBNWDI010000011.1:0-112871 GCF_053521965.1 Rhizobium sp. 22-785-1
GCAACAAGCACCAGCTCATCTTTTCCGATTTTCTCTAGAACAAAGGACTTCGTCGCCAGCAGCGCCGCCGCCCTCGTCAGTGAGCGGACTTATAAGAGAACACCCCCAAACAAGTCAACACACGTTTTTCAACAATTTCCACTTTCCTCGTAAATCATTGGTTTTGAACGATAGTTTTGTAGAACCTGTCAGACAGGTATCAGAAACATATCAATGAAGTGACGTTTCCCGCGATATTTCACCAAAAACAGTGAGAAGTCCGGCTGGCATCCCTTACGCCACGTTTTTGCCGCGAGTTGCTCCTATCTGCAGTTCTTAACGAAGAGTTACATCGGATTGGGGAAGGCGCAGCCTGCGGCCGCGCATATGTTTGACTCCTCTGTCCGAAAGTTGCACATTTTCGTCACATGACTTCTGGAGATCAAATGCAGAAACGGTCGCGACAGGTATGACGGCGGATCGAGAACTGATCCGCACGCTCGGGACCGAACCGCCTATTCTGGCGGAAGGCCGGCGAGCCCCCGACCGGCGCGAGATCTCCATCCGCTGGCTGAGCGGTACGTTTCTGACGGGCATTACCTCTTCCATATTGATGGGCGTTGCTCTTTTTGCAGCGCTAGACGGGCGGCAGCAGCTTGCCATTCCAGCCGAAGCCTTTGCACGCGGCGATATGGAACACTCTCTGTCAGAAACTGTGCGCCGTGGCACCCGGCTTGTCGCTCCAAATATTGCGGCGCGTCCTTCCGATCGTTCCGTCATGGAAGTCTCCACCGTTATTCATGATGGAGACAAGGAAGTGGTGCGCAAAGTTCCATTTGCCCACGTGAAGATTTCACTCGCGGCCAACTACAATACGCAGGACGACTATCCTGCATTCGATCCGCTCAACATCTTTGCGACAGAGGACGAACCGGAGGCAGCGGGCGCGAGCAGGACCGGCACGATCTACGGCTCCGAAGTGGAGTCCGAAGTCAGTTTGAAGTCCATTCCGTTCCCGACCAAAAACAGCCCATACGCTTATGCTGGCGCTATGAGCTTCGATGAGGTGGAAGAGGCCGTACGCTCCAACGGCTCTATCCTGACCGACGGTAACGAACAGCTGGCCGCTCTCTACTATATCGATCCGCGTCGTTTCGAAGCCGATGAGGATGTGGATATCACTGCCGGTCTCTCAGCCCGTGTCGTTGAGCAGAACATGTCCGTTTCCACCCCGCAGGCGCCAACGGTCAAACTGCCTGAATATGCCGATGACGTCATTCCTGTACGGCAAAATCAGACGATGGAAGCTGCTCTTTTCGGTGCTGGTTACTCTAAAGAGCAGGCGAAGCAGATCGCTTCTGCCCTGGCATCTGCCAATGGCACAGCCGATCTCGAAGCCGGAGACGTCCTGCGCATAGGCATTTTGCAAGACGACGAGAAAAGCGACATCGTTCGTGCCAGCCTTTATCGCAAGAACCGCCATGTCGTGACGGTGGCTGCCAACGACAGAAAGACATTCGTCCAGGCGAGCGAGCCGCCCAAGCTTGATGCCGTCGCGACTGCCTTTGATAGCGGCAACGCACCGATGACGGCAAATCGCGACCTGCCCCGGGTCTATGATGGTGTCTATCGCGCCGCGTTAGCCTACGGCATGAATCAGACCATGGTGTCGCAGCTGATCAAACTCCTGGCCAGCAGCGTCGATTTCCAAGCGCAGTTGAAGCCGACGGACTCTCTTGAGGCCTTCTTCTCGGTTGAAGGTCCAGACGGCAAGGCTACCGCACAGTCCGAATTGCTTTATGTCAATGCAAAGTTCGGCGACAACCAGACGCGCTTCTATCGCTTTCAAAATCCAGAGGATGGCAGCGTCGATTACTTTGACGGCGAAGGCAAAAGTATCCGTCAGTTTCTGTTGCGTAACCCTGTTCCGAACGGACGCATGACCTCCGGTTTCGGCATGCGCCGCCACCCCGTTTTGCGCTTCAGCCGCATGCATACCGGAACGGACTGGGCAGCACCGCGAGGAACACCAATCATTGCAACGGGCAACGGCGTCGTGGAGAAGGCTGGATGGGCCTCGGGCTACGGTAATCAGACCCTGATCCGCCATGCCAATGGCTACGTATCCTCCTATAATCACCAGAGCGCTATTGCGAAGGGCGTTGCAGAAGGTGCGCGTGTTACCCAGGGCCAGGTGATCGGTTACGTCGGTTCCACGGGTCTTTCCACCGGCGCGCACCTCCATTACGAGCTGATCGTAAACGGAACGAAGGTAGACGCGATGAAAGTGCGCCTTCCAGGCGGAAAGTCGTTGTCCGGCCAGGCTCTGGCGCGATTCTCAGACGAGCGCCGTCGCATCGACACGCTGTTGAATATCGACGGCAAGGGCGAACAGGTCGCCAGCAGATAAGAAGATCGATAATCAAGACTGCTGATATGGAACCAGCGCTTGCTCAGCGTGAAGCGCGCTCGCTTGCGGGAAAAATCTTGGCGCGCCGAATGACAACGTGACCTTGATCTCCGGCCTCAACCGAGGATTCCGGCGGCACGTCGAACTCCAGAAGATCGCCCTGTCGGGTGGTGGCAATGACACGGCGTTCGCCTGCCCTGTCCAGAACACGGGTCACCTGCGCGGGGATGCCGTCATGCAAATCTTCCCACTCAAGATCAGCGGGACGGGCGTAAATCTCAACCGGGCCATCAGACTGCCCATAAGCAAACTGAACCTCGGTGTTTCCAACATAGACCTTACCGTTCTTCGCCACGCCCGAAACCTTGTTCGTGTCACCGAGAAAGGTCATGACGAAGGCGCTATTTGGCTGGCGGCACACCTCTTTCGGCGTGCCTTGCTGTACGATTTCACCCTGGTTGAGAATGACCACACGATCGGCGAGATCGAGCGCTTCCTCCTGATCGTGAGTGACGAAAATAGTTGTGATGCCGAGTTCATCATGGATTTCGCGAAGCCACCGACGAAGATCGCGACGGACATTGGCATCGAGCGCACCGAAGGGCTCATCGAGGAGCAGTACTTTGGGATCGACAGAAAGCGCGCGTGCCAAGGCAACCCGTTGCCTTTGACCACCGGAAATCTGCGCGGGAAACCTGTCACCTAGCCCCTCGAG
The DNA here is from genome assembly GCF_053521965.1 of Rhizobium sp. 22-785-1. Classification (NCBI taxonomy): domain Bacteria; kingdom Pseudomonadati; phylum Pseudomonadota; class Alphaproteobacteria; order Hyphomicrobiales; family Rhizobiaceae; genus Rhizobium; species Rhizobium sp. 22-785-1. The sequence goes on from NZ_JBNWDI010000011.1 coordinate 3,105, forward strand.
CCTGACCAGCCGGAGCAATTCCTGTACACGCGCCTCGATTTCAGCGCGGCTGCGTTTGACCTTGGAAACCTTCATTCCGAAAGCGATATTCTCGGTCAGCGTCATATGCGGGAAAAGTGCATAATGCTGGAAAACAAAGCCAACACCGCGATCGCGGACCGGAATGTCGGTTGCATCCGTATCGCCGAAATAGATCTGCCCGCCATCGCTATATTCCAGCCCCGCGACCATGCGCAGGATGGTCGTCTTGCCGGAGCCCGAGGGGCCAAGAAGCGCCAGAAGCTCTCCGCTTTCGATATCAAGCGAAACATCGCGCACAGCGCGAAACGTGTCGAAGGTTTTGACGACATTTTGCAGGCGGATCTTCATGAATTCGTCTCCGTGGCGGCTGCACTGGCAACACTCACCTTTTTTCGGCCGCGACCTGCGCCACGCCGCTCCAATACGACTTTGGCGATGATAGTGACAACGGCGAGCGCTGCCAGAATAGAGGCCGAGGCAAAGGCGCCGGCGGCCTGATAGTCATGATAGAGAAGCTCGATATGCAAAGGCAGCGTATTTGTCTGTCCGCGAATATTGCCGGACACGATGGAAACCGCGCCAAACTCTCCCATCACACGAGCATTGCACAGCACCACGCCGTAGAGGAGCGCCCATTTGATGTTGGGCAGCGTGACGGAAAAGAAAGTGCGGCAGCCGGATGCGCCAAGCGACGTCGCGGCCTCCTCCAGATCGCGCCCCTGCGCCTGCATCAGCGGAATGAGTTCGCGTGCGACAAAAGGAGCGGTGACGAACATCGATGCAATGACGATGCCCGGTAAAGCAAAGAGAATTTTGATTTCGTAGGCGTCCAGCAACGGACCGAAAAGCCCCTGCAAGCCATAAACAAAAAGATAGGCGACACCGGCCACGATCGGCGAAATGGAGAATGGGATCTCCACGACGACCAGCAGAAAGCGCTTGCCCCAGAAGTCGAACTTGGTAATCGACCAGGCGGCGGCAACTCCGAACAGCGTATTGACCGGCACTGCGATGAGCGCGGTGATCACCGTCAGCATAATTGCGTGTCGCGTGTCGGGATGATTGATGGTCGCGCCATAGGCTTTCAGCCCCTGCGAGAAAGCTTCAAAAGCGATCACGAGCAACGGAGCGACGACGAGAAAAGCACCCGTTATCAGGACAAAGCCAATCAGACTGCGGCGCACCCAGGGAGTGTCGCCCACGCGTGGCGGCTTACGACGGGAGGCGATAGTGCTCATTTTCTAGCTCCTCACCGTATAGCGAAGTGCGCGCGACTGAAGATAATTGGTGAGCGCCAGCATGATGAAGGCGGTGATCAGGAGAACGGATGCGATAGCCGCTGCCGCCTGATAATCATATTCCTCCAGTCGGATGAAAATCAGCAGCGAAGTAATTTCGGTAGAAAACGGCTGATTGCCGGCAATGAAGATGATGGCGCCGAATTCGCCCAGGCTGCGGGCAAAGGAGAGCGACAGTCCGGCTAGAAGCGCAGGCGTCAAAAGTGGCAAGATGATCTTGCGGAAAATCGCCAGGTCGGACCCGCCTAGCGACTGAGCGGCCTCTTCCAGCGCAGGGTCAAGATCTTCAAGCACGGGCTGAACCGTGCGAACGATGAAGGGAAGACTGGTAAAGGCCATGGCGACGATGATGCCGAGCGGCGTATAGGCGACCTTCACTCCTATTTGCGCAAGTGCAGAGCCAAACCATCCGTTTCCAGCAAACAGCGCTGTCAGCGCAATCCCCGCAACGGCCGTCGGCAACGCGAAGGGCAGATCGACTATGGCATCGACCAGACGCCAGCCTGGAAAACGATAGCGCGTGAGTACCCATGCGAGCGCGAGGCCAAAGATGACGTTGAAGATCGTCGCGGCGAGTGCGCAAAGCACAGTGACGCGATAGCTCGCAACGGCGCGAGGAGACGATATGATGCTCCAGTACTCCGCCGGTCCGAGGCTCGCCGCCTTGAAGACCAGTGCTGCCAGAGGAAGAACGACGATGATTCCAACATAAAGCAGCGTGACGCCAAGAGACAATTTTAGCCCCGGCAAAACATTGCGTTTCAAATCTTCCCCCTTTGCATCTGCGAAGGTCGTGTTTCTCGGCGAAACATTAAGATGCTCAAGATCAAAAACGACCCGGCGAGTGTCCCGCCGGGTCGATATCAATCGTGCTTTAGAACGGTTAGCGATTGCCGTAAAGCGTATCGAGTTTGCCGCCGGACCCGAAGTGCTCTTTCTGGATCTTGTCCCAGCCGCCAAAAACATCGTTCACATTAACAAGGCGAATGCTTGGAAACTGATCTTTGAACTCACCCGCCACCTTTTCATCATGAACGCGATGACCGAACTCGGCAGCAATTCTCTGACCTTCCTCGCTATACAGAAAATCGAGATAGTTTTTCGCCAGTTCGCGCGATCCACGCTTATCGACCACCTTGTCAACGATGGCGACCGGGAATTCGGATAAGAGACTGACAGACGGAACAACACCTTCAAACTTGTCAGTGCCATACTGCTTGGCGATGCCGCGCGTTTCGGCTTCGAACGTAATCAGCACGTCGCCGATTTCGCGCTCGACGAAGGTCGTCGTTGCGGCCCGGCCTCCGGTGTCGAAGACAGGCACGTTGGCAAAAATCTTCTTGATGAACTCGTCAACCTTTGCCTGATCGCCATTGAACTTCTCATTGGCGAAGGCAACGGCTGCCAGATAGGTGTAGCGAGCGTTACCGGAAGTCTTCGGGTTCGGGAAAACGATTTTCACGTCATCACGCACTAGATCGTCCCAATCCTTGATATTCTTCGGATTGCCCTTGCGCACCAAAAACGATGGGAAAGAGTAGAAGGGTGACGCGTCGTTCGGGAAATCCTTCTTCCAGTCGGCGGAAACGAAGCCCTGCTTCACCAGGAAGTCGATGTCCGTCACCTGATTGAAGCTTACGACGTCCGCCGCGAGTCCCTCGACGATCGCTCGCGCCTGCTTGGAGGTGCCTGCATGGGATTGATCGATTGTCACGCCAGGATGGATCTTGATGAAAGCGGTGTTTTCAGCCGCGAACAGCTCACGCGCCACATCGTAGGACGCGTTAAGAAGTGTCTTCGGCTCTTCAGCGTAGACGTTGGTAGAAATCAGTGCAGCAAGTGCGGCACCGATAAGCGCAATCCGGTTCATGTAAGCCCCCGTGTATGTCGTAAGGGCGGAAGATAGAGAAGGGCGGGCAGATCGGCGAGAAACGACGAACTGCAACCTCCACCATCCGGAGAATGTTCAACTCATCAAAGCTTGATTTCGATGTAAATTTTTCAGCCTCGCGTCAAAGCCGACGCAAGGGAAAAAGCAGCTGTTGACCTGTGGGCGCCAAATAGCGATCAACATCGATATCGGATATCGCTTCAAGCGAAGCCGGGCTCCATTTCGGACTGCGATCCTTATCGACCAGCACCGACCTCACTCCCTCGTAGAAGTCATGTCCACGCAGGACGTGGCATCCAGCGACAAATTCCCGCTCAAGACATTCGATCAACCCAGCGCTATCGCGTCCCAGCCTTAGCAATTTCAGTGTCAGCTTCAGGCTGGTAGGAGATCGTGTCTTCATCACCGCCATGGTTTCCTCGCCAAAACGATCGTTCATCGTCTCTAGGCTGGCAAGGATGTCTTCGATCGTACCACGCGAAAAGGCAGCGTCCATAACCGAACGCTTGTCCGGGAGAATACCTCTTACCGGTTCGGTAGCAAATCGCAGGATTGCCGCCTCCAGATCGCTCTCGTCGCACACGGCAGTGAGTGCCTCCGTCAATTCGGGCAACCGTTGCGAATCGACATGGTAGTCCGCAAGACCGGCATAGATTGCATCCGCTGCACCAATCTCACTTCCCGTCAGACCCAGCCATGTTCCCGTTTCCCCAGGCGCTTTTGGCAATAGCCATGTGGCGCCGACATCTGGAAAATAACCGATCGCGGTCTCCGGCATCGCAAGGCGGGTGCGTTCGGTCACGATGCGGTGGCTTCCATGGGCGGAAATACCGACACCCCCGCCCATCACGATCCCATCCATGAAAGCGACGAAGGGTTTGGGATATCGGGAGATTAGATAATTCATCGGAAATTCGTCACGCCAAAACCGGGTGCGATCCATCTCCGACGCATGACGGGCATCGTAGATCTGCCTGACATCACCGCCGGCGCAAAGCCCGCGCTCTCCTTCGCCCGAAAGAATGACGCATTTTACCGCATCGTTTTCGGCGAATGCTGTCAGGGCGGTCGTCATGGCGCGGACCATGCCTCCCGTCAGGCTGTTGAGTGCCCTGGGTCTGTTGAGTCTGATGAACCCGGCGCGCCCATCCACATGAGTAAGCACATTGGTGTCGCCAGAATTATTTTCCAAAGGTCACCTCCCAAACGGTTTTTCGAGAGTTTGGACGTAACCAATCTATCACGCAACATTTGGCGAAGGGAGGTTAAACGGAGCATGCTGGCGTACTTCGAGCTAAATTAGATAAGTCGAACATATGTTTTATTGCGTCGCAGCAAATTGACTTGACCGGTTGCCGAATCGTGGCATCTACTACCGCCATAAAAGACCGCGGCTTATCCTGTCCAGCATTGCCGCCGGACCGTGCAGACTGCCCTTATGGGTGAAGGCGTTATTCCAGGAGATAGACATGCAGGTTTCAGAACAAGAGTGGATCAGCAAGCGGGCCTACACACTTTGGGAAAGCGAGGGCCGTCCCAATGGACGGGACGCCGAGCATTGGGACCAGGCAACAAGAGAGTTTACGCTGCTGCAGAACACCAAGGCAACCAAGCCGGCGCATCGTAAAAAAGGTGAGATCAAAGTTTCGTCTTTGGCCGAGGAAAATGCCAAGACTAAAATGCGCACGAAAAAAAAAGCAGCGGCCAAGTAACCGCTCCAGGAGCCAACCCCGCATAAAAAAAGTCCCGCACGAAGCGGGACTTTGTCGTTTAGATCGCGAGAAAGCTCAGAAGGTCAGAGCGCGATCGCCGTTCTCGTCCTTGATACGGCTTGGAAGACCGATCTTGTTGAGGATATTTAGGAATGGCTGCGGTGGCAGCTCCTCGACATTTGCCATCTGTTTCACATCCCACTCGCCAGACGCGATCAGCATCGCGGCCGCAACGGGGGGAACGCCTGCCGTATAGGAAATACCCTGTGAGCCGACTTCCTCGTAAGCGTCCTTGTGATCGGCCACGTTATAGATAAAGACTTCCCGCTCTTTGCCGTCCTTCGTTCCCTTGACGATATCTCCGATGCAGGTCTTGCCGACATAATCTGGAGCCAGTGAAGACGGATCGGGCAGCACGGCCTTGACGACCTTCAGCGGCACTACTTCCAGACCTTCGGCAGTCTTGACCGGCTTTTCGGAGAGAAGGCCGAGGTTTTTCAAGACGGTGAAGACGTTGATGTAATGGTCGCCAAAGCCCATCCAGAAACGCACGTCCGCGCCGTCCATGTTCTTGGAGAGCGAATGCACTTCATCGTGACCGGTCATGTAGGCTTTTTGCTTACCGACAACGGGCAGATCGAATTCCTGGCCGACTTCAAACATCTGGTTTGTCTGCCACTGGCCATTCTGCCAGGAGTAAACGACGCCGGTGAATTCGCGGAAATTGATTTCCGGATCGAAGTTGGTGGAGAACCAACGACCGTGGCTTCCGGCATTGATATCGACAATATCTACCGACGTCACTTTGTCGAAATACTCATCCTTGGCCAAGCGCGCGTAGGCGTTGACGACGCCTGGATCGAAGCCCACGCCCAGAATGGCAGTGACGCCCTTTTCCTTGCATTCCGCGGCGCGCTTCCATTCGTAGTTTCCGTACCACGGTGGCGTCTCGCAGATCTTTGTCGGATCCTCGTGGATCGCGGTATCCATATAGGCAACGCCTGTATCCATGCAGGCCTGAAGAACGGACATGTTGACGAATGCCGAACCGACGTTGATGACGATCTGGACACCGGTCTTTTCTATCAAGGCCTTCGTGGCCTCAGTATCCATCGCGTCCAGCGCATGGGCTTCAAGTTTTACCTCGGTCTTGAGGCTCTTCTTTTCACGTACGGATTCGACAATCTTGCGGCACTTATCGACAGTGCGTGACGCAATATGAATGTCTCCCAATACATCGCTATTCTGGGCGCACTTATGCGCCACGACCTGTGCTACGCCACCGGCGCCGATGATGAGAACGTTCTTCTTCATTTCAGGTGATGCCTCCTTTTCCCCGCAGGGATGGCTTGTTGAGTAACGGTGCTACATGCGCTTCTCAGAGAGCGCTGTTACGACAGACTTTGCTGATAGTCGACAAAGTCGAATTCACGGACGGTGCGAATGCTGCCGTCCAGTTCCTTGATGGCGATCGCCGGCATCTTTACGCCGTTGAACCAGTTCTTCTTGACCATGGTGTATCCCGCAGCATCCTGAAAGGACACGCGATCACCGACCTTGAGTTCCTTTGCGAACTTGAACTCGCCGAAGACATCGCCTGCGAGGCAGGATTTGCCGCATACCATATAGGAATGCTCGCCCTCGTTGGGCGCGACCTTCGCGTTTTCGCGATAGATCAGGAGATCCAGCATATGGGCTTCGATAGAGCTATCAACAATAGCCAGGTTCTTGCCATTGTAGAGCGTATCCAGAACCGACACTTCCAGCGTCGTGCTCTTGGTGATCGAAGCTTCGCCCGGTTCAAGATAGACTTGCACGTCGTATTTTTCGGAGAACTGCTTCAGGCGTTCACAGAACTGGTCAAGCGGGTAGTTCTCGCCGGTGAAGTGAATGCCGCCACCAAGGCTGACCCATTCTGCGCGCGACAAAAGTGAACCGAACTTCTCCTCGATCTGGCCAAGCATCTTATCGAAAAGACCGAAATCGTTGTTTTCACAGTTGTTGTGGATCATGAAGCCGGAGATGCGGTCCATGACCTTCTCGACCTTAGCTACATCCCATTCGCCCAAACGGCTAAACGGGCGTGCGGGGTCTGCCAGATCGAATGTGGAAGAACTCACTTGCGGATTGAGACGCAGACCACGAACGATGCCGGACGCCTTGTCGGCAAAGCGTTCCAGTTGTCCTATGGAATTGAAGATGATCTTGTCGGCGTGAGAGACGACCTCGTCGATCTCGTAATCGGCATAGGCGACCGAATAAGCGTGGGTCTCGCCGCCGAATTTCTCATGTCCCAGACGCACTTCGTAAAGCGATGATGACGTCGTGCCGTCCATAAACTCAGCCATGAAATCGAAGACCGACCATGTCGCGAAACACTTGAGTGCAAGAAGCGCCTTGGCGCCGGATTTTTCGCGCACATAGGCGATCTTCTCCATGTTGCGAAGAAGCTTGGTCTTGTCGATCAGGTAGTAAGGTGTCTGCAGCATCGGCCAGTCGCATCGTCCAATTGATAGAGATCATGAGATCATTTTTCCGGCCTTATATGATGCTTGTGACAGGAAAACAAACCTGTCGGTAACAATTGCGAAGATTCACAGAACGGATTTCGCAGACATCGGGAACAAAAGTCCAAGCGCCACGTTTGGAAGTCAGGCGAAATTTGACACTTCAGAAAAGGATTGAACATGGCAAGCGTTCGCAACGTTGAAGACAAGGTACGCGAAACCCTCAACAGCGCTGAGGCTGAGGACGTCTCTGCACAGCTCTCCCAGCTGCGCGACGACCTGTCCAACCTGGCAAGAAGCGTCAAGGCACTTGGCGTCGGCGTTTCCCATGAGGTCAAGGCGCAGGCATCGCGCGTCGCAGACGATGCCATGGCGAAGTCCGAGCAGACGGTTCACGCGGTTAGAGACGAAATCCAGACCCTCAATGACAACCTAGTCTACCAGGTTCAGCGGAACCCGCTTCAGTCTCTCGGCATCGCCGTTGCGACCGGCTTCCTTCTCGCACTCGTCACGCGTAAATAAGGCGCAGACATGCTTCAAGCATTTTTGCTCTATCTGGGCGATACACAGCGTGAAGGCACCTTCGTGACGCGGCGCATCAAAAGCGCAATCGTGCTTAGGGTTCTTGCCGCCTTCTTTTTTCTGATCGCGGTTATCGCTGGCGGTATCGGCGGATCGATCTATCTCGCGAAGGAAATCGGAGCAGGACCAGCGGCACTTGTTATCGCGGGGATTGCCTTTCTTCTAGGGGTGATCATGCTTGTTGCGCTGGCAGTATCGCGCAGACCTCGTGCCTACCGCACACCCGTGGCGTCACCGCTTGTTGCCGCTCCTCTCGCAGTGGAAGCAGTGGCGGCCGGCGCGTTGGGCAAGCGCCCCTACACTGCTCTTTCGATCGCGATGGCGCTTGGCTTCATCACTACGCGGGTTACTGTCCGCAAAAAGTGAAGATTTCGACGCTTCATCTAAACTGAGCACATGGCACTTGAATGTGGCATGTGCTTCCCGCATTTATTTCCTAGGCTACCCCCTGCCCTTCTGTCGACAAAATGATAGGCAGTTTCCAACCGTCATTTTACGGAAGGATTTTGGATGCGCCAGAAAGTTCTTGTTGTCGGTGGGGCTGGCTATATCGGGTCCCACACCTGCCTTCTCCTTGCGGAAAGGGGTTATGAACCCGTTGTCTTCGATAATCTGTCCAACGGTCATGAAGAATTCGTCCGCTGGGGGCCTTTCGAACAGGGCGATATTCGCGACCGAGTACGACTGGATGAGGTCTTCGCCAAGCATAAGCCTGTGGCCGTTCTTCATTTTGCCGCTCTGATAGAGGTCGGAGAATCCGTCAAGAATCCCGTGGCATTCTACGACAACAACGTGGTGGGCGCTCTTACACTCCTGTCCGCCACGATGGAGGCTGGAGTAAAGGCCTTCGTCTTTTCATCGACCTGCGCAACCTATGGACTGCCAGAACGCGTGCCACTTGATGAAAGCCACCGTCAAGCACCGATCAATCCATACGGCAGGACGAAGTGGATCGTAGAACAGGCGTTGAAAGATTTCAGCGCCTACAAGGAGTTGAAGTCGGTCATGCTTCGCTATTTCAATGCGGCGGGCGCGGATTTCGAAGGGCGTATCGGTGAGTGGCACAAGCCGGAAACTCATGCGATACCTTTGGCCATTGAGGCGGCACTTGGCCGTCGACAAGGCTTCAAGGTGTTCGGCACAGATTACGACACGCGCGACGGCACTTGTGTACGCGACTACATACATATCCTGGATCTTGCCGATGCCCATGTGCGTGCTGTGGATTACTTGCTGGCAGGCGGTGACACCGTGGAGCTCAATCTCGGCACCGGTACTGGAACGACAGTGAAGGAGTTGCTGAATGCGATCTCCGAAGTGTCGGGCCGACCTTTCCCAGTCGATTTTGCTGACAGGCGGGAAGGCGATTCCACTACGCTCGTTGCCAATAACGACAAGGCTAGGGACGTACTCGGCTGGGAGCCGAAGTATTCGCTCAAAGATATTATTTCTTCCGCGTGGCGCTGGCATTCTGCGCACAACGCGGAACTGTAAGTTTCAGGCATTCCCGGCGATTGCGCAATCACCGGGAATGCCCTGCATCTTTATGTCTCAATATCTTCTTGGCGCGTCATCAGTTCCGCTTCAGCGGGAAGTGCCTTAAACGTAAAAACACCGGCCGTTAGGCCGGTGTTCCGAGATGAAGCGTCATGCTCCAACTCTCTCCTCTCCCGTAAAGGATCAGGGTTTGGTTGCGCCTGTCTGCGTGGTATCTGTAGCAGCCGGTGTGGCGGTGCTGGCGTTAGCGTTCTTGTCCTTCAAGGTCATGAACTCCGGCGCAGACTTCAGCGATTCCGCAGTCTCAGTGGTCGTCAGACGAACGGTGCCATTGTTGGTGTCGCGAGTGACGGTAATCTTGTCCATTGGCACCGCGACGTCTTTCGCGCCGATTCCAAGGAAGCCGCCGACGCCAACAACAGCTGCGACGATGCCGCCGTTTTCTTCCAGGATGAGGTTGGTGACGTTACCAATGCTCTCGTCTGCGGAGGTATAGACGGAGTTGCCAATGTAATCATTTGCGCTGATCTGATTGGCAGCCTGTTCGGTCAGATAGGAGCCGGATGCAGCGCCTGAGTCAGCTGTCGTCGCGCCAGGGGTTGCCGGCATGGCAGGTGTTGCATTCGGGCTCGCAGGAGCTGTCGTACCGGCTGCTGGCGGATTTGCGTCTTGGGCGATGGCTAGCGGTGCGAACGCTGTAGAACCCATAAGGGCGGCCGTCGCGATCAGGGTCAGAGTCTTCTTCATATCGTACCTTCCTTTCATCGTCTCTAAAACCGGTTGGTGACAGTCTATCTGTCTGTTTGGTCAACCTGTTCGTCTGGCAAACGGCAGGACAGCGAAGATTGTTCCGAGATTTCTGCCCGATCAACAAAGGGTGAAAATCAAAAAATATGCGGCAGATAGCGGCACACAGGATCGCAAACAGCATTGTGTGCCAAAAATAGAGGCGTATTATCGGCAAAATTTCAGCAAGCATGCACTTCTAGGGGCGTTACGATTTCAAGGTTCAGAGCATTCCTTGCCAGACTGTCTCCCACTGCATCGATAGGCACCTACATCGTCATCATGACGACGCTGGTGACACTTCCGCTGATCGTGTTTGCTGGCTACCTCATGCTGCGCCTGGAGGCGGATGAGCGTGAGGATTTGCAGCGCGAGGCTGTCGATGACGCCCGTGCCATCAGCCGCAACGTTGAGCGGCGTCTGCAGGAAATGAGCACGACACTTAATCTTCTGGCGCAATTTCCAGAATTGGAAAATGGCGATCTCGCCAGCTTCCACCAACGCGTCAGCGAGAGCCTACGAAAGAGAGAAATCTACGTCGTCGTTGCGACACGCGATGGGATGGAGAAGGTCAATACCCGCCTGCCCTATGGGCAACCACTCGGCAAAGTTCCTGAAGCAGCCGGTGTCCAAGCCGCAATCGATGCCAAGCGCGTGACGCTTTCCAACATCTTTTATGCAGAGAACAGAAAGGAATGGGTCTTTACCGTTACGCTTCCCTTGCCTCGGCAACTTTCCGCCGCTGGCGATGTGTTGATGGTCACCCAATCGGCACGGGATCTGTCGAACCTCATTTCTACGGATGCGATACCTAACGGATGGTCTGCCGCCGTTCTGGACAATGATGGGCGGGTCGTGATCTCCAGCAATTTGCAGAAAACCGGGTCCGGCGCAGCCTACGAACCGGCAGAGTTGACCTCAAACATAGCGGCTTTCAGCGGAAGTTTCACAGACGCGCACAACAACATTTATGCCTATGCACAGCTTCCCGGCTGGCCATGGAAAGCCATCGTGTCGGGAGCGATCGACCGAAGTGATTCTGCCTTGCGCAGTACATGGCGACAAATGTTGATCGGCAGCTTGGCAATCGTTTTGGTTGCGGTACTTGGCACCTATCTTGTCGGCAGGCAACTGCGTAGATCGGTCGATCAACTCGTGACGGTTGCCGAACGGATAGGCGCCGGGGAGATCGTATCTCGCGTAGAAACCAACGTCGTGGAACTCAACCAGGTTGGAATCGCGCTTTCGAATGCCTCCTTCGATCGCAGTCAAGCCGAGGACCGCAACCAGCTCATTCTACATGAACTGGTTCATCGGTCGAAAAACATGCTGACCCTCGTTCAAGCGATGATGCGCCAACTGGCGCGGGAAAACACGACGGTTGCGGAGCTGCAGAAGGAAGTCGATCACAGGCTTCGCGGCCTAGCCATGTCCATTTCTGCCCTTGCCGAGGTCCAGTGGGAAGGCTTGCCAATCCATCGGCTGATTAAGGGCCATCTCGACGTTTTCGGCAAGACGGCCCAACAGGTTGAGCTTTCTGGCGAGGACTTCCTTCTTTCTCCGGAGGCCGCACAAAATCTAGGCCTGGTCTTTCATGAGCTCAGCACCAACTCTATAAAATATGGTGCGCTCTCGGTGCCGGAAGGTCGGGTTCGTCTACAATGGTCTAAAGACCCATCCGACGATGCTAAGGTCAGAATGGAATGGATCGAAACCGGTGGACCAGCAGCAAGTCCGCCTTCGAGACGTGGATTCGGCACAACCATCATACAACGCCACGCGGAAAGCGCATTTTCTGGCATCGTGTCAGTTGATTATGCACCAAGCGGCTTTAGCTGGACGATGACGGCGCCTGTCAAACGCCTGTTCAAATGAAGCGCGGCAGGGTCGAAAATCGGCCTTAAAAAAAAGTGGAACAAAGAACCGTCAGCAACGTTTTTCAAGCGAGCCAAGCCATTCCCCCGTCCCCGCCTAGAGGCTTGGCGTCGCAGGTTTTGCCCCTGAAAACCTGCACCTGAATAGCACGGCTCTTCCCCTAGAGCCGTGCTTTTCTTTTCTAGCGCCAGCAACGAACTTCACCGTTTTAACGCGATCTCATCCTCTGTCGGAACGTTGAGATGCTCTAGACGTCTTCAACGGCTAGATTTATCGATCACAATCATTCTAAGTTGAAATGGCATCCTTCGAATTCGACCAGCGCTTGAGGGTGTTGGGCCTCGGAGACGCTGCTCGAAGTAGAACCTGTGCATCTGGAAGTTAGACGCTTTACGAAGCCGCAGGCGCAGGAAACCGTAGGAGGTATCCCACTTCGTCCGCCGAGACGTTATAATGCGCTTCCCCTGCAAGTGCTGCAGGAACGACTTTTTCGAGAACGACACTACCGAAATTGCTTCGACGATCGGCTTCCTCGGAGACGGGAATATCCGTCCGAGTTAGCGGTTCGTTCCAACGCACCTCGAATACATCATCATCACGCCGGCATTCCAGCGTGATGGGTAGATGAAGCGCGAGATTGGGGCTGTGGCTTACGGTGTTGACGACGAGTTCGTGGAACGCAAGGCCGACATAAAGCGCGCCATTGGGGTTGAGTAGAAGATTCTCGCCCTTGACCTGAACAAGGTGAGGATATTCCGGAAGATAGAGATCCGACTGTTGCTTCAGCAAGTCAAAAATCTCCGCGCCTCGCCAATCCGAATCGGTAATCAGATCTTGGGACTGGGCGAGTGCGTGCAGCCGTCCTCTAAATTTCCTCAGGAAATCTTCTTTGGTGAAGCTGAAACGCGCCGTCTGGGCGGATAGGCTTTGAATGATCGCCAGCAGATTCTTGGATCGGTGGCTGACTTCACGCAGGAGAGAGCGCAGCAACTGTTCCCGGCGACGCTCGACGGTCACTTCACGTATCGTGGTCTTCAATACCCGCTGACCCGCCATATTGACAGTGGAATACACATGGAACTGGAAGATCCTGTCTTTTCCAGCCATGACTTCAAGCGTGCCGCGGGTACCCGCCGCATTCAGATCTTTCTTCAACTCCGACAGGCGCTGCGCCAGTTCCTTGCCGAAAATATTGCTGTCAGTCGGACCTTCGTCATTCTCGTTCGGAAGGTTCCAGACATCCGGCAGGTTGGCGATAAAGATATAGTCGCGATCACGGTCCTGAAGCATCACAGTTTCGCCGGAGTCGAGCAAAGCCAACACCAGCAAATCGTGCAATTCACCTTCTTTCCGGTCTCTATTGTGCCACGCGAGCCGATGCAATTTGATCTCCTAGCGGGAAACGACGTCGAGCGCATACGCGCTCACGCCGACCATTCGTGCGTCAAACGCCCGGCGAACACAAGAGTTGCGGGCTATGACCACTTTCAGCATGGATTACGCGGCAACACGTGAACTTTCGTTGAAGAATAGAGCCTGACTGATCAACGCTTTGACCATATCCGGATTGAATGGCTTGGTCACGAGGAAGGTTGGTTCTGGACGCTCTCCCGTCAGCAGACGCTCAGGGAAAGCGGTGATGAAGATCACCGGCAGCGTCGTCATTTGAAGAATGTCGTTCATGGCGTCGAGACCGGAGCTGCCATCGGCCAGTTGAATGTCGGCAAGGATCATCTTGGGCTGGGTGCGATGGAAAAGCTCAAGTGCTTCCTTGTGGGTACGGGCAATACCGGTAACGTTGTGGCCAAGATCTGTGACCATCTGCTCGATATCCATCGCGATCAGCGGTTCGTCCTCGATGATCATGATATCGGTCGCGACCTGGCGCGCGATCTCCGAGGCGGCCTCGTCGATGAGCTTGCCAATTTCGCTTTCCGGAACCTGAAGGACTTCGGCTGCTTCGGCCGGAGAGAACTCTTCAACCGTGGTCAACAGGAAGGCTTTTCTTGGCATGGCAGGAACTGCTGAAAGATTGGCAGAAGCCCGCTTCTCCCATCCGGTCAGATTTTCGTCCGTTTTGATGTTGATCGCCACGGAACTAAAGATGGATACGAACAATTGATAAAGTGAAACGCGATCGCTGCTCGTCTTCGGGAAGATGCTGACATCAGCGATCAGAGCCTCGAGGCTAGCCGCCACGTAGGCATCGCCCGTGGACTGAGAGCCGCAAACAGCACGCGCGAACCTGCGAAGATAAGGCAGATGCGGTGCGATGCGTGTAGAAACGGACATGTAATACTCCCCTGTTCATGCGGCCTGCAGCGCAAACCTGAGAAACAAATGCATGACTGCAAAAAAAGTTCCATGCCCTTGGAACGTTTTTTTTGCAGGCGCATTTGTAATGCATCACATAAGGAATACCCGAACTCATGAGTATGTTTCAATCGGATCAGGATTCGTCTGATAACGGAGCGGGGCCAACCGTGCCCGATTCCGGACGAGCGGTCATTACACGGAAACTGAGAGAGCTTTACGACGCCGTTCAAGAAGAAGGCATCCCGGACAAGTTTCTCGATCTCCTGGAAAAGCTTGACGAGGCTGAGCGCAAATCGAAAGCGTCGGGTGAATGATGACCAAAGACGCGGAAACGAACGGCCACAACTTCAAGCGCGAGATGCTGGCGGCTTTGCCAAACCTTCGCGCCTTTGCAATTTCTTTGATACGTTCGCGCGATCGCGCTGACGATCTCGTCCAGGACACGATCATGAAGGCCTGGGCAAAGCAGGAAAGCTATCAGCCCGGAACCAACATGCGCGCCTGGCTCGTCACGATCCTACGCAACGAGTTTTACAGCCAGATCCGCAAGTCTGGTCGAGAAGTGCAAGACACCGATGGCGCCTACACTTCGCGCCTCTCCGTGCCGCCCGAACAGCACGGATCGGTCGATCTGCATGATTTTCGCCAGGCACTCGAGAAACTGCCAGATGATCAGCGTGAAGCCATTCTCCTGATCGGAGCCTCCGGCTTTGCCTACGAGGAAGCTGCGGAGATTTGCGGTTGCCCTGTCGGAACAATCAAAAGCCGTGTCAGCCGTGCGCGCATGCGTCTTCAGGAACTGCTTGGGATCGAAAGCGAAAACGAGTTTGGCCCAGACGCTCAGACGACAGCGGTCACCGCTGCTGTATCCATGCGTTGATCGGCCTGTAAATCATGGGTGCCGCTCCTGGCGGCATCCACTACATCCCCGTATCCTTGACCGATTCCATCACCACGAATGTCGAGGTATTGGCGACACAGGGCAGGCTTGAGATCTTCTCGCCCAGAACCCTACGGTACTTGCGGATATCGGTCGTTCGAACCTTGAGCAGATAGTCGAACGCACCGGCAATCATGTGACACTCCTCGACTTCCTTTATTTTGCGCACGGCCGCATTGAACTCGTCCAATGCCTTCTCTCGCGTATCCGAGAGCTTGACCTCCGTGAACGCGATGTGGTCGAGTCCCAGCTTTGCCGGGTTGAGCGACGCTCGGAACCCCAAAATATAGCCTTCATCGACGAGACGCTTCAGCCTTGTTTGACAGGGCGTTTTCGAAAGCCCCACGCGACGCGACAATTCCAGAACGGACAGTCGACCTTCCTCGCTCAATGCCTCGATGATCTTCACATCGAAGTGATCCAAATCACCTGTTTCTGGCATTTTAACCATTCATTTTTCCCGAATTAATGAAAAACATAAGATCATATTTCCTTTCTTATCTCGAAAATAAGACCATATCAATTTTGTCGCCGGTGATATTCTGCGGGCAGGCATAGAGAAGGCTTGAAGACAGCCACATCTCTTTTACGAGTCCAATCGAGGGACAATCCGATGGCAGGAACTGCATCCACCGTTTCACTGGGCGAAGCATCGCCACGCGGGATTTTTGACCGGTTTGCACCGGGGATCCGCGAGCATAATGCGCTGAGGCAAGCAATCACGGCTGCCTACCGCCGTCCCGAACCGGAATGCATGGCACCGATGCTCGAGGCGGCGACGGTCAGCGACAGGGACGCGGAAACAATTCGCGCAACGGCTCGTAGACTGATTGAAGCGTTGCGGGCAAAAGCGAAGGGCACCGGTGTAGAAGGTTTGGTGCAGGAATATTCACTGTCGAGCCAGGAAGGCGTGGCGCTGATGTGTCTTGCGGAGGCGCTTTTGCGTATTCCCGACACCGCAACGCGCGATGCGCTGATCCGCGACAAGATCGCAGCTGGTGACTGGAAATCACATCTGGGCGGCGGGCGCTCGCTCTTCGTCAATGCTGCGACCTGGGGTCTGGTCATCACCGGCAAGCTCACGTCGACCGTCAACGACAAGGGTTTGTCCGCCGCGCTGACGAAGCTCATCTCCCGCGCCGGCGAGCCTGTGATCCGTCGCGGCGTCGACATGGCAATGCGCATGATGGGCGAGCAATTCGTCACAGGCCAGACCATCGAGGAAGCCATCAGCCGCTCGCGGCCGCTTGAAGCCAAGGGCTTCCAGTACTCTTACGATATGCTGGGAGAAGCCGCGACGACCGCAAAGGATGCGGAACGCTACTACCGCGACTACGAGCAGGCGATCCACGCCATCGGCAAGGCATCGGCAGGCCGGGGCGTCTATGGCGGACCGGGCATTTCCATCAAGCTTTCTGCCCTCCACCCGCGCTATTCCCGCTCTCAAGGCGAGCGGGTGATGGCGGAACTTCTACCACGCGTGAAGGCCCTGATGCTGCTGGCAAAGCGCTATGATATTGGTCTGAATATCGATGCCGAAGAGGCCGATCGCCTTGAAATTTCGCTCGATCTGCTGGAATCCCTGGCACTCGATGCCGATCTTGGAAGCTGGGCGGGCCTTGGCTTCGTCGTGCAGGCCTATGGCCGCCGTTGCCCCTTCGTCCTCGACTACATCATCGATCTTGCTCGCCGCGCCAATCGCCGCATCATGGTGCGATTGGTCAAGGGCGCCTATTGGGATGCCGAGATCAAGCGGGCGCAACTCGATGGCCTGGAAGACTTTCCGGTCTTTACCCGCAAAGTCCACACGGATGTCTCCTACATAGCTTGCGCTAGAAAACTGCTGGCTGCGCGTGACGTCATCTTCCCGCAATTTGCCACCCACAATGCGCAATCGATGGCGACGATCTACCATCTGGCGGGTGCTGACTTCAAAATCGGTGACTACGAGTTCCAGTGCCTGCATGGCATGGGCGAACCACTTTACAGCGAAGTCGTCGGTAAGCAGAATCTCGACCGTCCGTGCCGCTTCTACGCGCCGGTCGGCACTCATGAGACACTGCTGGCTTACCTCGTTCGCCGCCTGCTGGAGAATGGTGCGAACTCCTCCTTCGTCAACCGCATCGCCGACCCGAACGTGCCTGTCGATTCGCTCCTGGAAGATCCGGTTACCGTCGTCAAGGCGATGCCGGTTCCAGGCGCACAGCATGACAAGATCGCCAAGCCTGAAGCGCTTTATGGCGCGCGCATCAATTCCAGCGGCCTGGATCTTGCCAATGAGAATACGCTCCGCGAACTCGGTGAGGCGTTTTCAAGCAGCGTCACGATGGAGTGGAAGGCTGCCGCTCTCGACGCCTCGGGAAATACGCGCCCAGTCACCAATCCCGGCGACCACGACGACATTGTGGGCTACGTGATCGAGCCAACCCAAGAGGATGTTTCAAAGGCTCTGGCGGTTGCGGCAGCTTCTTCCTGGCCGCAGTCCAGCATCGAGACCCGTGCTTATTGCCTAGAAAAAGCGGCTGACCTCATGCAGGCACGAATGCCAATATTGCTTGGGCTCATCATGCGCGAGGCGGGGAAATCGGCGCCCAATGCCATTGCGGAAGTGCGCGAAGCCATTGACTTCCTGCGCTATTACGCGGCGGAAGCGCGCCACACATTCGGGCTCCTGCAACAGCCGCTCGGACCGATCGTCTGCATCAGCCCCTGGAACTTCCCGCTGGCGATCTTCATCGGCCAGGTCGCGGCGGCGCTGGTTGCCGGCAACCCGGTTCTGGCAAAACCCGCGGAAGAGACCCCGCTGATCGCGGCTGAAGGCGTTCGGCTTCTGCATGAAGCCGGCATTCCTGCCGATGCCGTGCAGCTCCTGCCGGGTGCAGGCCAGACGGGCGCACAGCTGGTCGCAGCCCCGCAGACGGCTGGCGTCATGTTCACCGGCTCGACCGAAGTGGCGCGTCTGATCCAGAAGCAGCTTGCCGAGCGCGTCTCAAGCGAAGGCCGTACCATTCCGCTCATTGCCGAAACCGGCGGCCAGAACGCCATGATCGTCGATTCCTCGGCGCTTGCCGAACAGGTAGTGGCTGACGTCATCGCCTCGGCTTTCGACAGTGCCGGTCAGCGCTGTTCGGCGCTTCGCGTTCTATGCCTTCAGGACGATGTAGCGGATCGGACGCTGACGATGCTGAAGGGGGCGCTGCATGAGTTGCGCATTGGCAGAACCGACCAGCTCTCTGTCGATGTCGGTCCGGTGATCAGCGCCGAAGCCAAGGACAATATTGAGAAGCACATCGAATCCATGCGCAGCCTCGGCAACACGATCGAGCAAATTTCGCTCGCCGGTGACAATAGCAATGGCACCTTCGTGCCGCCGACCATCATCGAGTTGAAGTCGCTTGCCGATCTGAAGCGCGAAGTTTTCGGCCCGGTCTTGCACGTCATCCGCTTCAAGCGTGAAAAGCTCGATCAGCTGATCGACGATATAAACGCGACTGGCTATGGCCTCACCTTCGGCCTGCACACGCGTCTTGATGCCACCATTGCGCATGTTTTGTCACGGGTGAAGGCAGGCAACCTGTACGTTAACCGCAATATCATCGGCGCAGTCGTCGGTGTTCAACCTTTCGGCGGCCGCGGTCTGTCCGGCACCGGCCCCAAGGCAGGGGGCCCGCTTTACCTCGGTAGGCTCACACGTGCGGCCCCGGCGGTGGAACGCGCTTCCCAGCACAAGGACCAGGCTGTCCTCGATCTGGCACAGTGGTTGGATACCAAGAACGAAACGCAGGCCGCGGAAGTCGCAAGGACATCTGCACAGTCGTCCGCACTCGGCTTCGAGACGGAGCTTGCTGGCCCAGTTGGCGAGCGTAACGTGTATGCGCTACATCCACGCGGCAAGGTTCTGCTCGCACCTGTTTCGACGCACGGTTTATATCGACAACTTGCGGCAGCACTTGCGACTGGCAACACCATCGTCGTCGATAAGGATAGCGGTCTGGAAGAGGCGCTGGCGGGCGCACCGGTCTCGGTCAGGAACCGGCTGTCCTGGAGCGCCGATTGGCAGAGGACAGGTCCCTTCGCAGGCGCCCTTGTCGAAGGGGATTCGGATCGAATTCGCGCCGTAAACAGCCGGATTGCCACGCTGGAAGGTCCGCTCGTACTGGTTCAGGCGGCATCAATGGATGAGGTGCAGGGCGTGAGCCAGCCCTACAATCTCAACTGGTTGCTGGAAGAAGTCTCCATCAGCGTCAACACCACGGCGGCGGGCGGCAATGCCAGCCTGATGTCAATCGGCTGAACGATAAAAGGCTGGCGGGACTTCTCCTGCCAGCCTTTCTACTTTTCGAATTGATCGAGTGACCTTACTCGATATCGAACGATACGCCTTGGGCCAAGGGAAGCGCTTTGGAGTAGTTCACCGTATTGGTCGCACGGCGCATATACGCCTTCCACGAGTCGGAACCGGACTCACGGCCACCACCCGTTTCTTTCTCACCGCCGAATGCACCGCCAATTTCCGCACCGGACGTTCCGATGTTGACATTGGCAATACCGCAATCGGAGCCATCGGCAGCCAAAAAGCGTTCCGACTCCTGAAGGTCCTTGGTGAAGATGGAGGAGGATAGACCGGCCGCAACGGCGTTGTGTTCTTCGATCGCGGAATCGAGATCGGAATACTTCATAACATAGAGGATCGGCGCGAAGGTTTCTTCAAGAACCGGACCAACCTGCTTCGGCATCTCAACAAGCGCGGGCTTTACGTAATACCCGTTTGCAGCACCGGTATCGACGCGCTCGCCACCGGCGACGACACCACCATGTGCCTTCGCCTCTGCAAGGGCCTTCTGCATTCCATCAAACGCAGCCTTATCGACCAACGGGCCGACGAGTGCGGAGGTTTCGAGCGGATTGCCGACGGATACGGATGCGTAAGCTTTCTTCAAACGTGGCACCAGTTGGTCGTAGACGCTCTCATGAACGAAAAGGCGGCGCAGCGTCGTGCAACGCTGCCCTGCCGTTCCCATGGCGCCGAAGGCAATAGCACGCAGCGCCATGTCGAGATCAGCCGAGGGGCAGACGATGCCGGCATTGTTGCCGCCAAGCTCGAGGATGGCGCGAGCAAAGCGCTTGGCAAGGCGCGGACCGACATCGCGGCCCATGCGGGTCGAACCGGTGGCAGAGACCAGCGGCACCTTCGGGTGATCGACCAGCGCTTCGCCCACGGCACGGTCGCCGATGATGATCTGGCTCAGCCCCTCCGGCGCATCGCCAAAGCGGGCCACGGCGCGCTCGAAAATGCCCTGCACGGCGAGCGCCGTCAGCGGCGTCTTCTCCGAAGGCTTCCAAACGACCGAGTTGCCGCACACGATGGCAAGCGCTGCATTCCAGGACCAGACGGCCACGGGGAAGTTGAACGCAGAGATCACGCCGACCACACCGAGCGGATGCCAGGTTTCCATCATGCGGTGGCCGGGGCGTTCAGTCGCAATCGTCAGGCCGTAGAGCTGGCGCGACAGGCCGACGGCGAAATCGCAGATGTCGATCATTTCCTGCACTTCGCCCAGACCTTCTGACGGGATCTTGCCGGCTTCGAGCGAAACCAGGCGACCGAGATCGGTCTTGAAGGCGCGCAGTTCTTCGCCCAGCAGCCGGATCAGTTCACCGCGCCGGGGCGCTGGCACCAGACGCCAGGCGCGGAACGCAGCGTCTGCCTTTTCGACGATCCCTGCCACGTCGGAGGGGGAAACGGTCTTGAGGCTTGCCACTTGCTCGCCGGTCACCGGGCTGAAGGAGGCCATATCGCCACCCTGATAAAGTTCGGACGAAACGCCCATCTTCGAAAGAAGCGCGGCGGCTTCCTTGACGACATCGACTTTGGCTGCGGTCATATTCTAGCTCCCTTGAGGACTTCGCCACTTCGTCTCGCAGCATGCAAGCGGTGGCTTACGGCAATTGGCGCGGATGGCAGACCACCCATTTCATTCTCTTTCCAGATCATATACGTCTGGAAGCGCCCATTTCAAATGAGGAAAGCGGGTGTGTTGATGCGAGGCAGGAATGGATACGCGCAGACGGCTGGTGCCGGACATCGTTACGTTGCAGGCTTTTGAATGTGCAGCCAGGCACGGTAATTTCACGCGCGCGGCAGAAGAACTGAACCTGACGCAAAGTGCGGTCAGCCGTCAGATCAGCGATCTCGAAGCCCAGACGGGCATGCTGCTCTTCGAGCGTATCCGGCGCCGGGTCGTACTCTCGGATGCCGGGCGCAAGTTTCTGCCGGACGTCCAGAAGCTCTTGCATCAATCCGAACAGTTGATGGTGCGTGCGGTCACTGCTGGCACCTCCAGCACCTCGCTTTCCATCGCCACCTTGCCCACCTTTGGCAGCCGCTGGCTGACGCCGCGGCTCCATAAATTTATGGCACTCTATCCGGATACGGTTCTAACCGTGGGGTCGCGATCACAACCATTCGACTTCGATGAAGAGAGCTTCGATATCGCCATCCATTACGGGCAAGCCGTTTGGGCCCGTGGCACCTGCACCTTTCTCTGCAACGAGGTCATCGTTCCGGTCGCGAGCCGATCTATGCTCACCAAATACGCGCCGAAGACTTTTGCGGATCTTATTTCAAGCCCTCTGCTTCACGTGACAACGCGACCCAAGCTATGGACGGATTGGTTCGAGATGAACGGCATTTCATCCGATGACGCCTATAGAGGCGGCCGGTTCGATCAGTTTTCGATGTTGATCGAAGCGGCAGTTAGCGGCCTCGGCTTCGCGCTCCTGCCGAAATATCTGATCGAGCCGGAACTGGCGTCAGGTCAACTCTACGTCGTTTTCGATGTGCCGCTTAAGACCGACAAGAGCTATCATATAGCGCTCCCGGAGGGACGGCAGGACAATGTGCTGGCGGCAGCCTTTCAGGCCTGGCTTCTCGAACAGGTTGGCAAACCGCTCTAAGTTCGAACAGGGTTCACACCGGCATCGTTACAGACGGTTGCGAAAAAATGGGTTCCAACGCACCGCCCCAAGTCTGATCTTTTCGCGCATCATTGTCAGAAGCCCAGCACTGGCAATGACGATGAGACCAAAAACCGCGAGGGTATCCGGATACTCTGCAAAAAAGAATGCGCCGATGCCGACTGCCCAGAGTATCTGCGAATAATGCGACGGCGCAATCTGGCTGGCGGGCGCGATCTTCGTCGCCGTGAGAAGCGTGATCTGGCCGACAGCGGTGCAGATGCCAATGACGATGAAGGCGCCGACCTGATGAAGGGTCGGCACGTGGAAATGCGGAATGGCCAAAAGACCGTTGAAGGTCAGGCCGTAGACTAGCAACACCCCCATGATCGAGGTGCGTTTCTCCCGTCCGGCAAGCGAACGCAGGATGACAATGGTCATCGCTGCGAGAAAAGCGACACCGACTGCCGCCAGATGTCCCAGCTCCAGCGCCTTGAAGCCTGGACGCACGACGAGAAAAACGCCGATGATGCCAGCGAACACCGCAGACCAGCGCCACAAGCCAATATCCTCCTTCAGCACCACCGCCGACAGGATCGTCACGAACAAGGGCGAAAGGAAGATCAGTGCATAGGCTTCCGCGAGAGGTAGCGTCGTGAAGGCATAGATGCCGAGAATACCTGCAAGCAGACCGGATATTGCACGCCCATGCACAGCAAAGGGTCTGCTCATGCGCCAGAACTCCCGCCAGCGCTCTTCCCTTGGCTTGGTAAAGAAGATGATCGCGGCAGACGATAGGATGCTGAAGAAACCGATCTCGAAAACCGTGACTTGCGCGCCGAGCGACTTGATCGTTGCGTCTCCCCAGGAAAAGCTGGCATAGGCGAGCAGGCCGAGAAGAAAACCTTTTTGCATGACGATCAAATCCAAATTCGAGCGGTGCAGGAACGGCCGAGCCGTTTTGCGCAAGCGACGGAATGCGCCTTAAATCACGAATGCGGATCGCTCCCAGTAACAAGAGCTACGCCTCGTACTCCCCGCTCACAAGGCAGAAACACATAAAAACGGTACCCTTTGCATTTCAGCAACGGTTGGTTGCTGTTCGTCACGCCAACTCGGGATCGATGGTGAACAGCTCATGTGCGCGCGCAAATCCGCGCAATGCATAGCGCCCGAGCGACACCATGAGCGCCTGCATCTCAACCGGAGAGGTCGAGACGAAGTCTCTCGACATGACTGTGTCGCGATCCACCGAAGCACAGAGGCCCCCAATGCGGCTGACCATATTGACCGCCGGGCCGACAACGGTGAAATCCAGCCTGCTGCGGCTGCCGATATTGCCGTAAAAGACTTCGCCGACATGCAGCCCGAGATAGACATCCGTCGTCGGAAGGTCGTTCGACTGACGCTGATGGTTGAGGACTGAGAGACGTGTTCTCATCGTCATTTCGGCGGCCAGTGCCGCCGCGCAATCATCCTGGCGATGGCCGGTCTGAAAGATTGCCAGAACCCCGTCTCCGATCAGTTTGAGCACACTGCCGCCATGGGCGTGGATCGCATCGATGACGAGGCCAGCGTAATCGTTGAGAAAGGGAATGATCTGATCGGGCTTTGCACGGTCTGAGATGCCGGTGAAATCTCGCAAGTCTGAAAACCACAGCACGGCTTCTATCCTCTCCACCTCCCCTCTGGCGATTGTTCCACTCATGACTTTGCGGCCTGCATCATGGCCGAGATAAACATCTGTGATTGTACCTATGATACGCATACAGCAGACCGTCTTGACAGCCAGCGCCAAGGTCGGCAGCAGCATGCGAAGCGCCGACAGTTCATCGTCATGAAAGCCTTCAGGCTGGCGGGTCAGCCAGCGAGAATAGAATGCACTCATTTCTCCGATACTGCCACGCTCTGTAAACCGGTGAATGGAGGCGATGTAATCGGTGTGACCAGCGTTGCGCAGTTCGTCGAGCTTGTAGAAACTCGCTTCCTCATTAAGGAACAACCGGCGCCTGACTTCCTCGGCATTCTCTTTCAGCAGATGAAAGAAGACGGAACTTTCCCAGTCCTCCCGGGCCGTACCCTCGTCGGTAAAATCGTACACGCTGGCGGAGTCGACATTATCGCGGCTGTCCCATTGGAAAGCGTGCCCTTCGAAATCCGGGTGTAAAGTGTCCATCAGGATCAGCGCCGAGGATATGGGGATGCCTGCCGCATTGCAGCGTTCGCAAAAGCCCGCCAGTAATTCTTCTTCCGGCGTTCCCTCATATCCCTGTCGAGACAGCCAGAACGCGATTTCCTGGAGAATGTGGTGTTCGGTCATGGCGGCCCCGCGGACAAAGTGTGATTGCAGCATCAACGCTTGAATGTCCTCAATGGTCGTTCGATCTCGTTGATTGACAGAATTTTTTTGAAATTATCGTCGAAAACTCTGTGCGGGCTTGGAGATGCGGCCGAAGGCGGATAGATAGCATCTTCAGAAACGATATCGAAATTGCACAAGGGTCGATCGCCTCGCGTCTGCGCCCCGAAAGGTTTTTCAATGCGTATTGTGATGATCGGCTCTGGCTACGTCGGCTTGGTTTCCGGCGCCTGCTTTGCGGAGTTCGGCCATGACGTGATCTGCGTCGATAAGATGCCGGAAAAAATCGAGGCGCTGAAGAACGGCCAGATCCCGATTTTCGAGCCTGGTCTGGATGTGATCGTTGCCAACAATGCCAAGGCCGGTCGCCTGAGTTTCACCACCGAACTGAAAAGCGCCGTTGCCGATGCGGACGTGGTCTTCATCGCCGTCGGCACCCCGTCACGTCGTGGCGATGGCCATGCCGATCTCGGTTATGTCTATGCCGCAGCCCGTGAAATCGCCGCTGCCCTGAGCGGCTTTACCGTCATCGTTACCAAGTCCACCGTGCCGGTCGGCACCGGCGACGAAGTGGAGCGGATCATCCGCGAGGAAAACCCGTCTGCGGATTTCGCGGTAGTTTCGAATCCGGAATTCCTGCGCGAAGGTGCCGCAATCGACGACTTCAAGCGTCCCGATCGCATCGTCGTCGGTCTTTCCGATGAGCGCGCGCGTCCGGTCATGACGGAGGTCTACCGTCCGCTCTACCTCAACCAGTCGCCGCTTCTTTTTACCACGCGACGCACCTCCGAACTGATCAAATATGCTGCCAACGCGTTTCTTGCGATGAAGATTACCTTCATCAACGAGATGGCCGATCTGTGCGAAAAGGTCGGGGCGGATGTTCAGGACGTGTCTCGCGGCATCGGCCTCGATGGCCGGATCGGCTCCAAGTTCCTGCATGCGGGACCCGGCTATGGCGGCTCTTGCTTTCCGAAGGATACGTTGGCGCTGGCCAAGACCGCGCAGGATTACGATAGCCCTGTCCGTCTGATTGAAACGACGATCGCCATCAACGACAATCGCAAGCGCGCCATGGGCCGCAAGGTGATCGCAGCCGTCGGCGGCGATATCCGCGGCAAGAAGGTCGGCGTGCTCGGTTTGACTTTCAAGCCCAACACTGACGACATGCGCGACAGTCCTGCGATTGCCGTCATCCAGACGCTGCAGGATGCAGGCGCGAAAGTGACGGCCTACGACCCGGAAGGTATGGCGAACGCCAAGCCTCTGATCGACGGCATCGATTATGCGCAAGGCCCATACGAAGCGGCACAGGATGCCGAGGCACTGGTGATCGTCACCGAATGGAACCAGTTTCGCGCACTCGACATGGCGCGGTTGAAGAACATCATGAAAAGCCCGATCCTTATAGACCTGCGCAATATCTACCGCGCCGACGAAGTGATGGCGCACGGCTTTTCCTATTCGAGCATAGGACGCTCGCAAGCATAATGGAAGGTCCTACGTCAGCATGCGTTATCTGATCACCGGCACGGCCGGTTTCATCGGCTTTCATCTTGCAAAGAGATTGCTGGATCATGGGCATTTCGTGGTCGGCTTCGATGGCATGACGAAGTATTACGACGTGGCGCTCAAGGAAAAAAGGCACGCGATCCTCGCTCGCTCGAACGGCTTCAAGGCTTCCATCGGCATGTTGGAAGATACCGACGCGTTGAACCGTGCAGCCGATCTTGCCGAACCGGAAGTGATCATCCACCTCGCCGCGCAGGCAGGCGTGCGTTACAGCATCGACTGCCCCAAGGATTATGTAAACTCGAACCTTATCGGCTCCTGGAATATTCTGGAGCTGGCAAAAAATCTCCAGCCGAAGCATCTGATGCTCGCCTCCACCTCCTCCATCTACGGATCGAACGAGAAGGTGCCCTTTGCCGAGAGCGACAAAGCCGACGAGCCGATGACGATCTATGCTGCGACCAAAAAGTCCATGGAGTTGATGGCGCATAGCTACGCGCATCTACACAAGGTGCCGACAACGGCCTTCCGCTTTTTCACCGTCTACGGCCCCTTCGGTCGTCCGGACATGGCACTCTTCAAGTTCGTCGATGCGATCCTCAAAGGCCAGCCGATCGATATTTACGGCGAAGGCAAGATGAGCCGTGACTTCACCTATATCGACGATCTGGTCGAAGGGATCATCCGCCTCAGCCACATTGCGCCTGCGGAAGATAACCGCGTTTCCGACGAGGGCGTGACCGATACCTTGTCGAAACACGCACCCTTTCGTGTCGTCAACATCGGCGGTGGACAACCTGTGGAACTGATGCGTTTCGTCGAAACTGTCGAGACGATTCTTGGCCAAAAGGCCATCCGCAACATGCTGCCGATGCAGCAGGGTGATGTACCGCGCACCTATGCGTCGCCCGACCTCCTGCGCGCGCTGACGGGCTATTCTCCGGAAACGCCCGTCGAAACGGGCGTCCAGCATTTCGTCGATTGGTATCGCAGTTTTCGCGTTGGAGCGGCTTAAGCCTCCGTCTGCTCGCCATCACGACCCTGCAAAAGACCGACAACAGCCGCGCAGTTCGTGTCGCTTGTGTCCAGCAACTGCACCGGCGATGTCCAGCCAAAGGTAAAGCCGACCACGGTGGCGACCGCCCAGGCCGGGTCTTCACCGGCCCGGTTCAGCAGTTTCGGGCCTTGGCTCGCAACACATTG
The DNA here is from genome assembly GCF_053521965.1 of Rhizobium sp. 22-785-1. Lineage (NCBI taxonomy): Bacteria > Pseudomonadati > Pseudomonadota > Alphaproteobacteria > Hyphomicrobiales > Rhizobiaceae > Rhizobium > Rhizobium sp. 22-785-1. Next base: position 30,561 of record NZ_JBNWDI010000011.1, read on the forward strand.
CTGCGATTGCTGGATGATCTCGGTCGAGGCATTTGCACGTTCGAGTTGTTCGCGCATCTCCGCTTGAAGCGGATCTACGACGAAAAGCGTAATGAACCATGCGGCGATATCGGAAAGCATAAGCAAGCCTCTGAAGCCTCGGCGTCGTGTCGGAAACGGTCCGACATCGTGAAAGCGCCGAGACTCTCACCAGAGGGGCCCGGACCAGCGGGTTACCCAATATGTAGGATGACGCCATCCTCCTTCAAGAATAGCAGATCAAAAAAGCGTAGGTTTACGTCGCTAGAAGCGATGGCGCACGATACCGGATGTGACATCCATCCGCACCATTAAGCTCGACATCGACCAGGACTCCGAAGACATCGAGGATGAGAGCCGGCGTCAGCACATGGCAGGGTTTTCCCATCGCGACAAGCGTCCCCGCCTTCAGCACTGCTACCCTGTCGCAGAACATCGCCGCGTGATTAAGATCATGCAAAGCGGCTGCAACCGTCAGCTTCTGTTTGCGCACGAGATGTAGGAGCGCGATCTGATGGCCGATGTCGAGGTGGTTTGTCGGCTCGTCTAAAAGCAGGATCTTCGGCTCCTGGGCCAAGGCTCGGGCGATATGCAGGCGTTGCCGCTCTCCCCCGGAAAGCGTGTGCCACATGCGCTTGCCAAAGCCCTCCATATCCACGTCCCGGAGCGCCCTATCGACGATGTCATCATCGTGACGAGACCATGGAGACAAAGCACCCTTGTGCGGAATGCGACCAAGCTCCACGGCCTGGCGGGCGTTGATGCGTTCCTGTGTTTCAGCCTGCTGCTCGACTAGAGCGATCCGGCGCGCCACATCTCGACGCTGGAGGAGGGCCATCGACATGCCATCCAGTAAGACGTCGCCGGAACGCGGTTTTCTCAGGCCAGAGAGCATCGCCATGAGGCTGGTCTTGCCCGAACCGTTTGGGCCGACAATGCCGAGGAACTCGCCGGCATGAAGATCAAGACTGATATCCTCGACGATCTCCACGCCGCCGATCGACCAGCTCAAATTACGCGCCGAAAGCATTATGCGAGCCTCCTGCGTTGAGAAAGGATCAGCGCAAAGGCTGGAGCGCCGAACAGGGCGGTGATTACGCCGATCGGCAGGACCTGTCCTGCAATGATGGTGCGCGAGACAATGTCGGCAGCGATCATGAAGATAGCACCGATCAACGCGGAAGCCGGAAGCAGACGACCGTGGCGAACACCGACGACCAGACGCGCCGCATGGGGTATGACAAGACCGATGAAGCCAATCGAGCCGACGATGCTGACCATTACGGCCGTCATCAAGGCAGACGTGCCTGTTAAGACGACATAGACGCGGCGCACGGGGATGCCGAGGGAGCCAGCCGATTCCGCTCCAAAGGTAAAGGCGTCCAATGCCCGCGCATGCCAGAGGCAGACGACAAGCCCGAAGATGGCGATGGGAAGAGCAAGCGAGACATCCGCCCAGCGAACGCCGGAAAGGTTGCCGAGCAGCCAGAACATGATTCCGCGAGCCTGTTCGGCATTCGCGGCCTTGGTGACGATGAAGGAGGTCAGCGCGTTGAAAAGTTGCGACCCGGCGACGCCGGCCAGGATGATTGCGCTGTTACCGCGCCCTGCCCTCAGCGCCAGGAGGCTCACAAGCGCGAATGCGACGAGCGCTCCGAGAAAAGCACCGAGCGGCATGGTGAGCAAGCCTGCACCAAAGCCGAGTATCGCAACACCGACGGCGCCTGTCGATGCCCCGGCGGAGATACCAAGAATGTATGGATCCGCCAGAGGATTGCGCAGGAGCGATTGCAGCACGACGCCCGAAACGGAAAGAGCTGCCCCACAACAGGCGGCGACCACGGCGCGGCTCAGGCGATAGTTCCAGATGATCCCTTCATCGATCGCATCCAATGGATAGCCAGCGTGCCAAATACGATTGGCCACCGCCTTGGCGACAACCTCCATCGGCATGGAGGTTTCGCCGATTGAGGCTCCGAGCCACAGCGCCACCAGAAGACACGCAGCTGCAATGATGGCAGCGCGGACATACAGCAAGGGACCGGGCATCCGTTTACTTCGCCAAGCCGAGTTGACCGATCTGGTCAGCCAGCACCTCAATCCCTTCGATCGTGCGGATCGTCGGGTTCATCGCCTGAGCGTCCATGACGACGATACGGTTATCCTTCACGGACGGCATGAGGCTCGTGACAGGATCTTGCTTCAGGAACTTCTCTTTTACGGCAATGTCGTCTGCCGGGTAGCGGCGGCGGTCCATGCTCGCGGCAACGATGATGGTCGGATTGGACTTGGCAATGGTCTCCCAGCCAACAGTTGGCCATTCTTCCTGGCTCTCGATGACATTTCTGATGCCAAGCGCCGACATGATATAGCCAGGCGCACCGTTCTTGCCCGCGACGTAGGGATCGATATCGCCTTCGGCGCTGGAGAACCAGAATACAGCAGATACCTTTCCGTTGGTGGAAACGATCTTCTTGCGCGCGGTCTCTTCGCGGTTTTTCAGCTCGGCAATCAGTGCGTCGCCGCGATCCTTAACGTTGAAGATCTGCGAAAGCTCTCCGATTTCCTGGTAGATCTGCTCCATGGTGAAGACCGAGTGCCTGACGCCATCTCCGCCGCCAGCATTATCCTTGCCCGTGCAATCTGCAGGCGAGACGTAGACCGGAATGCCCAGTTCTTCGAACTGTTCGGGTTTGCCGACAACGCCCTCGGGGCCGACATGCCATTGGAACTGCGCGGTAACGAGATCGGGCTTCTTGCCAAGAACGCTTTCGAAACTCGGATCGTTATCGGCCAGACGCTCCACCTTGTCATTTGCCTCCTCATAGCCCTTGATCACCGGGCCAACCCAGACGGCAGTGCCGACAACCTTGTCTGCCAGTCCCAGACGATAGAGTATCTCCGTCGAACTCTGCCCTAAAGACACCGTGCGCTTGGGAGCATGGGTGAAGGTGACGTCCCTGCCGCAATTTTTCAACGTCAGTGGATAGCTGGTTTCCGCAGCCTCCGTTGCATTCGGCAAAAGAGATACAGCGGCAAGAACTGCGCCAAGAAATGCGCCTGTGAAATGAAGTGTCATGGTCCGATGGTCCCCGAAATCGTTGACGCTGCCCACACGCAAACGCCGTTATTGAGTGAAACACTCATTCGCCAACCACAGCCGTGGGACGATCGGAAACCGGGAAATAGACAGACGGATGTAAGCGCTGTTTGGCGCAGATAACAATCATGGCGTTTCCTCTCCAGGGCATCCCCGCCCGTGACTTTGGAATGAACAGACGACGGCAGGTCTCCTGGCTCACGGATGATCGTCTTGCCTGCCTTCCCACGATGAGATCGCAGTGGCCTGACGCAGGTGAATGCGCCACGAGTGCTCGACAATCCGCTTACAGTTGCGGGGGCAGCCACGGCATTGGAGACATCTCCGCACCGCGTTCCCTATTATTCCTCGCAATCTCTCGCTTGGAACCGTCGCAGGCAGATAGAACTATTTCCAGATATCCGTCAAGCGAATGTATGTAATATTATTACGTTTTAGTGCGATGGGATTTTGTTCACTGGAAATACAAAATGGCCGGAAACGGGTTTCCGGCCATCGAAGCGCTTCAAGTAAATGTCGCTGTTTATGGCAGCGTATAGGCGATGACATAGTCGCCGGGCTTGGTACCAACCGACCCATGACCGCCGGCAACCATGACGACATATTGCTTGCCGTCCTCAAGAGCGTAGGTCATGGGCGTAGCTTGCCCACCTGCCGGCAGCCGTGCCTCCCAAAGCTGCTTGCCGCTGGTTAGATCATAGGCACGCAGATAATTGTCGACGGCCGCACCGAGGAAAGCTACGCCGCCCTTGGTGATCATCGGGCCGCCGATACCCGGCACGCCGACCTTGAATGGAAGCGGCAGCGGCGTCATGTCGTAGACGGTGCCGTTCTTGTGCTTGTAGGCGATCTTGCCGGTTCTGAGATCCGCACCGGCGACGTAGCCCCATGGCGGAGCCTGACAGGGTATACCGATCGGGCTCAAGAATGGACCCATCAAGACCGCGTAGGGCGCGCCGTCATTGCGGTTCAGCCCCTGCTCGCTGCCTTTCTCATCCTGAGCCTTGGGCGGGACTTGATCGTGCGGAACGAGCTGTGAGGTGAAGGCTAGATAGGTCGGCATCCCGAACATGATCTGTCGCTCGGGATCGACAGCGACGCTACCCCAGTTAAAGGTACCAAAATTACCTGGATAGATGAGCGAGCCCTTCAGCGATGGCGGCGTGTAGCGACCTTCATAATTCAGCTCATGGAACTTGATGCGGCAGGCGAGCTGGTCGAACAGCGACACACCCCACATGTTCTTTTCTTGTAATGGCTCCGGCTTGAAAGAGAGCGCCGAAGTAGGCTGCGTCGGTGAGGAGAAATCTTCCGGGATCGCACCGCCAGGTGCCGGCTCTTCGGTCACCGGCAAGATCGGCTCGCCGGTGCGCCGGTCCAACACATAGATATCGCCCTGCTTCGTCGGTCCGACCAGCGCTGGGACGGACTGCCCATCGGGCTTTGTGATGTCGAGCAGGACTGGCTGCGCTGGCACATCCATGTCCCATAGATCATGATGCACCGTCTGACGGACCCAGCGGTCCTGTCCAGTGTTCACATCAAGGGCCACGATAGAGGACGAGTACTTTTCTACACTCTCGCTCCGACCCATTCCGAGCTGGTCAGGAACCTGATTTCCCAGAGGGATGTAGACGAGCCCAAGCGCTTCATCGACGCTGAATACGGACCAGCTGTTGGGAGAGTTGGTCGTATAGGTCTGACCCGGCGGAAGCGGTTGGGTCTGGGTAGGGTTTCCGGAGTCCCAATTCCAAAGCAACTCGCCGCTGTTGACGTCGAACGCACGAATGACGCCGGACTGCTCTTTGGTCGAATAGTTATCGTTGACCGCACCACCGATGATGATCTTGTTACCTGCAATAGCCGGCGGCGAAGTTGAATAGTAATAGCCGGCCGGATCGTACTTCATGCCAGCTTCGAGATGTAGAACACCATTGTCTGCGAAGGACGTGCAAATCTTGCCGCTTTCGGCATCGAGCGCGATCAGACGCGCATCGGATGTCGGCAGATAAACCCGAGCAGAGCATTCGGCGCCTGCCTGCGCGGCAGTATCGGCATAATAGGTTACACCGCGGCAGGTCTGGTGTTGGCGATCAGGATTCAAGCCCACGTTCGGATCGTATTTCCACTTTTCCTTGCCGGTTGCCGCATCGATGGCGATAGCCCAATTGTGTGGCGTGCAAAGGAAAAGAGTCTTGCCGACCTTGAGGGGCGTGACCTGATAGGTCGTTTCACCAACGTCGTCCGGCAATTTAACGTCGCCCGTCTGATACCGCCAAGCCTCCTTCAGATCGCCAACATTGGCAGTTGTGATCTGTGTCAGCGGCGAATAGCGCTGGCCGTGTGATGTGCGGCCATACTGGTGCCACTCGTTGTCCGGAACCGTATTCCCATAGGAGGGCGCGCTGTTGACGACCTCGGTCGGCAGGTTACCCTCCTGGTCGTGGGGATCCTGCGTCATCGATACGGCGGCTACACCCATGGAGATGATCACGGCTGCCAGCAGCGGTACGGCGTTGGCGCCATACCGGATGCCTGTCGGGCTTACAAAGCCGAGCGGCTTGCGGATCCATGGCATGAGCAACCAGATGCCGATCACAATGATCAAACCGCCGCGCGGTCCAAGCTGCCACCAGTCGAGACCGACTTCCCATACTGCCCAACCGAGCGTCGCAAGTACAAAGAGCGCATAGAAGTGGAGCGCCGCCTTGTTTCGTTTGAAAAGAAGGATCGCCGTGATCACGAAGGAAAGTCCGGCGAGCGCGTAATAGACGCTGCCGCCAAGCATCACCAGTTGAGATCCAAAACCGAAGAGCGCCAGACCCATAAGAGTCAGAGCGACAGCAGTGACAGTAACCGCCATGAAAAGTCCCCTGTTAATCTCCCTGCATGCTTAACAGGGTGGGACAGGTTCGGTTCCACGCCGGACACATTTTTGCCACTGCTGTGTTACCCGGCGTGATTTTCAACCGCGAAAGTCGTTGAAAGCACGCACCATTTCCTCGCGGCTGGCCGATGATGCAAGCAGGCTGGCGAGCAGAATTCGCGCCTGACCGGGCCTTAAGGTGGTCGAATGAAGCGCCCCAACATTGCCCATGTCATGACCTCCACCGCCACCACCATAACCTGCCAAAAGTTGTCCGACGGGCACGCGGCTGGACACCACGACCGGAACGTTTCTTTCGCTACAGCGTCGCACGGCCTCTACAATGCGGCGATTAGCGTTGCCCGAGCCGAGCGCGGATAGGACGATGCCTCTCGCGCCTGCATTGAGGCTAGCCTCGATATGGATTGCATCGCAGCCGGGATGGATGGCGACGATATCGACGCGGATGGCATCGATGGGCACCGAGAGACGGGGACTTTGAGAATGGATCGCGGGCCCCGCAAGATCGAAAGCATCCGCATCGTCTGCCGAGCGCTTGTAAAGCCCCCACACGGGAAGAAGCTTTCCGCCGAAGGAGAGCAGCACACCCTTGTCGATATTGGAGGCGTCAGTAGCAGCAGCAATCGCAGCCCGCAAATTTGCTGGGCCGTCGGATTGCGGATGGTCGGCGGTAAATTGCGCACCGGTGAAAACAACCGGTTTGCTCAAGCTGTGCTGCAGATGCACCAGCAAAGAGGTTTCTTCCATGGCATCCGTGCCATGCAGCACCACGACGCCACGAACCGACTGGTCGGCAAGCTCTTTTGCCACAGCATCGCTGATGGCCTGCATATCGGAAATCGTAAGGCTGGACGAATCCTTCGCCATCAACTCAACGGGTTTTACGGCGACCGTATCGCCCGCAAGACCAGAGAGGAGATTTTCACCCGAGAGCGATGGCTTTGCAGCACCAGTCTCATCACGCTCGCTTGCGATGGTTCCGCCGGTGGCAATGACCGCCACCAGCCCATTACAATTATCGGCCCAAACGCCCACGCTCACCGCTGGCTCCGTGAGCCAGCGTCACGCAACTGCTGTGCCTTCGACAATTCCTGAATACGGCCACGCATCAAATACCATCCCCCCACCAAGGTCGGTGCGATGACGATAAGAGAGCCGACGGTATATGTGCCCGCGGGGTAATCGAATGCCATCAGCACCAGAACGCCAAACAGGAAGACAAGCGTCAAGATGCCCGTGTAAGGCGCGCCAAACATGCTGAAATCCGGACGCTGCATCTTCCCCTGCCGGGACAGATGCCACAGCTTGAGTTGGCATAACACGATGACACCCCAGGCGCAAATGATGCCAAGGGCTGCAAGATTGAGCGCAATTTCAAATGCCTCCGAAGGAACGATGGCATTGAGAATAACGCCAAGCACCGTGACAACCGCTGTGACTGCGATGCCGCCATAGGGCACGCCTGCTTTGTTCATCTTTGCAAGCGCTGCAGGTGCTGAACCGGAAACTGCCATCGAATGCAGGATCCGGCCCGTCGAATACAAGCCGGCATTCAGCGACGACAGAACCGCTGTCAGAACCACCAGATTCATCACGATATCCGCACCTTCTACTCCGATCGAACCGAAGAAGGTTACGAAGGGGCTCTCGCCTGCCTTATAGGCCGTGTAGGGCAACAGAAGCGTGAGGAGCATAACCGAACCGACATAAAAAACCAGCAGGCGGAAAACCACAGTACGGATTGCCTTTGGCATCACCTTGCGCGGATCTTCCGTCTCACCAGCCGTCGTGCCGATGAGTTCGATCGAGGCATAGGCGAAAAGCACGCCCTGGATGATGACGAAGGCTGGCAAAATACCATTGGGGAAGAACCCGCCATTGTCGGTGATGAGACTGAAGCCCGTGACATGTCCCTCGATCGGCGTACCGAAGATAACGAAGTACACGCCGACGATGAGGAAGGTGAAAAGCGCCAGGACCTTAATGAGGCTGAACCAGAATTCGAGTTCGCCGAACACTTTGACCGATAGCATATTCATGCCGAGCACGATGATGAGCGCGCCGAGCGCAAAGACCCATTGGTCGATGCCCTGCATCCAAGGCACATATTGCTTGAAGAAATTCATGTAGAGGGCGACGGCCGTCACATCGGCAACCGAGGTCATCGCCCAGTTCATCCAGTACATCCAGCCCACCGCAAAGGCCATCTTCTCGCCGTAAAACTCACGCGCATAGGAAACGAAGGAGCCAGATGTGGGGCGGTGCATGATCAATTCGCCAAGTGCTCTGAGGACCAGAAAGGCGAAGAAGCCACAAATCGCATACACGAAAATGAGAGCGGGACCGGCGATTGCAAGACGTCCGCCTGCTCCAAGAAACAGGCCCGTGCCGATTGCGCCACCAATGGCGATCATCTGAATCTGACGTGGCTTGAGTGCTTTGTGATAGCCGAAATCCTCCTGGATCTCGACCTTGCGCTCATGGTTTGCTTGAGTGACCTTATCCACTGGTGTCGCTCCTCCCTCAGAGCTGTCGTCCATAGATTTTGATGAAATACCCGTTCTGCCGCTGCGCGCCAACGCCTCTGTGAGATCGAACCTCGAAAATGACAGCCTTTCTGTAAGGCTGCATGACAGATTCACCTCCCATAATTCTCCGTTGCAACGCCGTCAACCCTCTCCCCTTGCATTGACCTAGCCTAAGGAGAGCGTTAAACCAAGTAAAATCTGTCTAGCAGCTTTACAGATTATCGGATCGACATGGAGGATGATATGATCACGATGCGTCAGGAGCGCGATCTTTTAGGTACGAAGGACATTCCAGCCGACGCCTATTGGGGCGTGCATACATCGCGCGCCGTAGAAAACTTCCAGATCAGCGGAACGACGATCAGCCGGTATCCCTACCTCATTCGCGGCCTGACTTTCGTGAAGGAGGCGGCGGCGCTTGCAAACCATGAACTGGGCCTTCTGGATAGCGAGCGTCTGGCTGCAATTACGAAAGCATGCGGTGAAATCCGCGACGGCGCACTTCATGATCAGTTCATTGTCGATGTCATCCAGGGCGGAGCCGGAACCTCCACCAACATGAACGCTAACGAAGTGATCGCCAACCGCGCTCTCGAAATTCTCGGCTCGGAAAAAGGCGATTACAGTCGCCTTCATCCAAACGACCACGTCAATCTCAGCCAGTCTACCAATGACGCCTATCCGACGGCCATCAATATTGCCTTGATCGAGTCGATCGACGAGCTGGCAGCCTCCATGCTCGTTCTCCAGCAAGCCTTCGATGCGAAGGCCCGCGAGTTCGAAGGCGTTCTGAAGGTCGGGCGAACACAGTTGCAGGACGCGGTCCCGATGACGCTCGGCCAGGAGTTCCGGACCTTTGCTGTGATGCTCGGCGAGGATCGCGCACGCTTGATTGAATCCGCGGCACTGCTTCATGAAATCAACCTCGGCGCCACGGCAATCGGCACTGGCCTCAACGCACCGGCAGGTTACGCCACGATTGCATGCAAACATCTGGTGCGTCTGACTGGACGGCCGCTTGTGACTGCGAGCGATCTGATCGAAGCCACGCAAGATCCAGGCGCCTTCGTCCATCTATCCGGCGTCTTGAAGCGGGTGGCCGTCAAGCTCTCCAAGACCTGCAACGATCTGCGGCTCCTTTCCTCCGGGCCTCGTGCGGGTATCGGCGAAATCAACCTACCCCCGGTTCAGGCCGGATCAAGCATCATGCCCGGCAAGGTCAACCCTGTCATCCCGGAGGTCGTCAACCAGGTCGCTTTCGTGGTGATCGGCAACGACATAACGGTCACAATGGCAGCCGAAGGAGGTCAGCTTCAATTGAACGCCTTCGAACCGGTGATCGTGCGAGCACTTTGCGAAAGCATTGCGCAACTCTGCGCCGCCTGCCGGACGCTGGCCGAACGCTGCGTTGTCGGCATCACCGCCAATGTCGAGATCATGGCGCGCCGATTGGAGGAATCGATCGGCATTGCCACGGCGCTGAACCCGTTGATCGGCTATTACGCCGCAACCGAGGTGGCACGCGAAGCGCTCGCAAGCGGGCGAACCGTGCCGCAGGTGGTGCTGGAAAAGGGTTACATGAGCGCCGAGCAGTTGATCGAGGCGTTGCGACCTGAGCTACTTGCCAATATCGCAGCACCGATCGTGCGGCCCGCCGTCTAACGGAAGCCAGAGCTACACGCGATAAATCGAAGAGCCAAGTTGCAAAAGCTAATCTGAAAAATCGCGACCTTCCGCCAGCCAGGCAAAACAGGCCGGAGGACGAGGACAGTCCTCCAGCACGATTCCAACACCAGTCCTACCTGGCATCCTCGCCCATGATCGAGGTCACGGCCTGCTTCACTTTGCTAAGATGTGTTTCCATCGCCTGACGCGCGCCGTCTTCCGAGCCCGCCTCGATCGCTTCGGCAATCTTGCGATGCTCGATATTCGATGCGACGCGGCGATGTGCCATGAGGTTGAGAAGTCCCGATTGCTGGCTGACCGAATCGCGCGCATCCGCGATGACCTTTGCAAACAGGGAATTACCGGATGCCTCTGCGATGGCGCTGTGGAACTCGCAGTCAAGAAGCACCCATTTGGGCAGATCTTCCTGCTGATCCATTTCCGAGCAGAGCTTCATCATTCGCGCGACCTCATCGTCCGTTCGACGAAGTGCAGCCCAGCCTGCAGCAGGAACCTCGATGAAGGGACGAGCCTCCATCAGATCCCGCGCCGAATAGCCGCCGTAACGCAACTCATGCCGGGGTGAATCGGTCAAAACAAATGTTCCGCTTCCGGTACGGGTCTGCGTCATCCCGAGCGTCTGCAGCGAACGAAGCGCTTCGCGCACGATAGGGCGGCTGACGCCATAGCGCCCCGCAAGATGCGTTTCCGACGGCAGGCGCGTGCCGACCGTCAGCCGGCCCGACACGATGGCCGACCGCAAATCCTCGAATACCGATTCAGCCGCATTCTTGCGATTGACCGGGTTCGCCTCGTAAATCCATTCAGCCCCTGCACTCATGAGAGTAACCTTTCCAAACATCATATATTTGTCAAGAACCGGGGCTGGGCCGGAATGACCAAGGCCAAATAAACCTGTGCTCAACGGCATTTGCCCAAAATTTAGTCGTGATGAAAAAGATTTCCAATTTGGTTACGCTGCGTCATTGATGCCGCATGACACTTCAGACCTGACCAGTTTTGTGATCGATGAAAACGCCATCCGCGCCTTGATTACCGAGGAAGGACTGCGCGAAGCAGGCCATATGCGCGTCACCGTCATTCACGAGGTCAACGGCGTTGCCCGTACCATCAAGACGCTACAGCCGGACGTCATCGTCATCGATCTTGAAGATCCCAACAGCGATATGATGGAGCATCTGTTCCAACTGACGCGCACCGTCAGCCGGGCGATTGCCATGTTCGTTGACCGATCGGATACGGCATCCATCGAGCCTGCCGTAGAAGCTGGCATCTCCGCCTATATCGTCTATGGGCTGAAGAGAGAGCGCATAAAGCGTGTCGAGATGGAGTATGGCAGCCGAAGCCTGACTACCGGCAAGGCTGCGACCACGCATGAAAAGATGGTCGCGCTCTAAGCTGTCGGCAGAGAAGAATGTCAGAAGTGTATCTGAAAAAGAAAAAGCCTGCCGCGGGAGGAGGTGCGGCAGGCTTTGAACTTGATTGGCAATTGGGAGGAGGAGTATCGCCAATCCACATCGAAAGACGCTGGGAGGAGGAGTGCGTCGTTTCGATGATCAATATATACTCTTGTCCTCTCGGACTGAAAAGCGCGACGCTCGCAGGGCAGCAATGCAAGCATTGCATAACTGATGTTGCTGTGACTTTTTTTTGATCACTACCGCCTCGCGCCCTGACCTCTTGACGAATAGGTCACGCGTCGCGGTGAACCTGGAACCCCGCGAAAGACTGGTTTACCGGCATCAACTCGATGCTGTTGATGTTGATATGCTTCGGCTGAGACACCACCCAATGAATGGTGTTGGCGATATCTTCCGGCAGGATCGGATTGACGCCCTTGTAGAGCGTGTCGGACGCCTGCTGGTTGCCGCCGGTGCGCACCAGGGTGAACTCGGTCTCGCACATCCCAGGCTCGATCGACGTAACGCGCACGCCCTTGCCATGCAAGTCCGAGCGAAGGCCAAGCGAAAACTGGCGCAGGAACGCCTTGGTGCCAGCGTAAACATTGCCGCCGGCATATGGCCAGCTTGCGGCGACCGATGAGAGGTTTACGACGATGCCGCGACGCTCGATCAACGTCGGCAACAGGTGGTGGGTGATGTTCAACAGCCCGGTGATATTGGTGTTGACCATCGTGTGCCAGTCCTGAAGCGGCACTTGCGGCGCAGCGGCCGTCCCGAGAGCGAGGCCGGCATTGTTGACCAGCACATCGATTGCGGCAAACTCTTGCGGCAGATCTACGAAAGCCGAGCGCATCGCGCCCTCATCGGTGATGTCGAATGCCAGGCCATGGAAGGACGATCCGAGTTCGTCTTTCAGAGCTTGAAGGCGCTCGGCGCGACGGCCTGTACCGATCACCTTCCAACCCTCGTTCGCGAAAAGACGCGCGGTGGAAAGGCCGAAGCCGGAGGTCGCGCCGGTGATGAGGATAGTGGCTGTCATATCTGCTCTCCGCTTGATGCAGTTGTTTTAACGAAGCTTCGCCGCAGCAAGCTTCAGGCACTCTTTGAATGCCGTCAAATCGGTGTAGAGTTCGTCAGGCGTCGCGTCTCCGACGATTACGCCGCCGCCGCGGCGCAGGATCGAGCCATGCAGCATGAGATTGTCGATCATGTCGAAATTCTCCACCGAAAGCCCGTCTGGCCCTCTGTAACGCCCGTCATCGGCCAGTTCCACCGCGCCAGCATAATGATCGTGGATGCGATTAAAATGGTTCTTTGCCATGTTCGTATAGGCAAACACTGGCTTACCGAGAGCACACATGAAGCCGAGTTCGAAGCTCGTGCCAACATCGGCGGCGATCCCCCGAAAAGGCGTCAGATTGGCAATGATAGCGTCGGCCTCCAGCATCATATGCTCATCGATGGCGTTGATGTTGCAGCCGTGGCCTGTCTTGGTATCTGCCGGTGGAATTTCGAGGTCGCCAGGAGATAGGGGCGTGAAGCCAGCTTCGCGAGCGAGCTTCGCCTTAGCATCCAGCATTTCGCTAGCATTGGAGAGAAAGACCTCAGGTCCGGCGAGGTAGATTTTCTTGGTCATGGATGAAGAGATTTCGTGATTGGCAGGAGTATGGCAGCAACCTAGACCGCGACCGGCTGATGAGGCAAGAGCTTCAAGGCCGAAAGCGGTATCGCCAGCAACCACGATGCGCTATAGAGCGCCGTGCATCCTCTGGACGCGCAAAGGATGCTTTGTATTCTTCAAGTCTACGCCTAGGTTCGAAAATCGGGTTCGGTTTTTTGGGCCGATGCTGTAGCCGAAACCGTAAAGCGCGTAATTCGGAGTACCAAATGGCTGCCAAGATCCGTTATCACGAAGGCGATATTTCTGCGAGCGATGCCGCGCGCTATACAGGCGCAATCGCTGTCGATACGGAAACGCTTGGGCTGGTTCCGCGCCGCGACAGGCTGTGTGTCGTGCAGCTTTCGCCAGGTGACGGCACGGCGGACGTGGTGCGCATCGCGGCGGGACAAAAAGAGGCACCAAACCTCGTCGCCATGCTGGAGGATCCAAGCCGCGAGAAGATTTTCCATTATGGGCGCTTCGATATAGCCGTCCTGTTCTACACGTTCAGCGTGACGACGACGCCCGTCTTCTGCACCAAAATAGCCTCAAGGCTTTGCCGCACCTATACGGACCGGCACGGGTTGAAGGACAATCTGAAAGAGATGCTGGAGATCGACATCTCCAAGGCACAGCAATCGTCAGACTGGGCAGCTGAAACACTCTCCCCAGCGCAGCTCGAATATGCCGCATCCGACGTTCTTCACCTGCATGCACTGCGCGATAAGCTCACCCACCGGCTGATACGCGACGGACGCTACGATCACGCCACAGCGTGCTTCGCCTTTCTGCCTACGCGCGCCAAGCTTGACCTTCTCGGTTGGGACGATACCGACATCTTCGCCCATAGCTGAAGACGTCGATGAGTGCCGGGGCCCGCACTTATGGTTAGCGGTCGATTAATATTTTGCCGTCATGATTGGTCGTAGTGATTCCCTTCGCTTGCCTTGATGCGGTCGACTGAGGAGATCATATCCTGGCGGTGCGGATGAGGAGCAAGGGCTCGCGCGCACCCTTGAGCATCAAAGCTGCGACGCGATGACAGCGGATCAACGCGCTTCGGACAGAAGAAAGAGCGTGCCATGCTGCCGCCTGTCAGTGCCGTCACAGCAGGAGAGCTTTCCCCGCAGACCCCGGGGCAAAAGCCGGATGCGGTCGCGTCGCCGGCCAACCAGCCGACCACCCCACAAGCCATCTCCGACACCTCCCCTAATATCCCCGTCGTCGCTGCCCGCGCAATCTCCGGGGAAGCCGAGCTTCACCGCACCGGAACCGTGCTCGCAGAAGTTCTGGGTTCGCTTCTGGGAATGGAGCGTCTGGAAGGAGAAGACGCAGGAGCCTATGTGAACCGTCTCACCTCGGCCCTTCAATCTCTGCCGATAGCGCAGAGAGCGACACTCGAACAGCAACTGGGAACGCTGCTGAAGGGCATGACCATTGCGCTAATGCTCGACATTCTGAAGAACAACGCAGGGCCGAATGCTGCCAGGTTGGCCGCGATGCTGGAACTTGCCCGTGTCGGCCAGTCCGAGGACGGCGTGAAGGTGGCGCTGCCGCCCTATCTTCAGGATCTCCTCCCGGATAGCCCTTCCCTTAATCTTCGACCGGTCAACGGGCCGCCGCCCGCAACACTTCTATCTCGACTGCCACTCCCCGTTGGTGAAAACGATTCTCTGACACGTAAACCCGCGACCATCTCTCCGGCGCCGCCTGCAGAACAGGCGGACGCCCAGCCAGCGTCAAACACCGCTTCGCCCGCAACGCAGGCTTTTGCGAAAGCGACCACGCAGACACCGCTCCCCTCTCAAATAACCGCTCAGAACGCGGACGCTCCACTCAGCACGCCTCAAGCGTTGCCTCCTGAACAGTGCGCTCAGTCTTCTCCGCAGCCCGCACCATCAAGCAAGGCCGGTCTATTGACCTTGCCTCCGCAGAGCGCAGACGTGCCGATGATCACGCAGGATGGTGCTGCGGATCATGCCCCGCTTACCCCGTTCCTGAAGACAGATGCCGCGACGATTGCGAGGCAGTTTCGCGGCGCGAGCCCACAGGACATGGAGACATTGTTGCTGGCCGTGCTGCTCGGCAGACTGCCCGAGCGCGCCGATCCGCTGCCAAGCACATTTTCCGCGCCGCCTATCGTGCCGCATGAAGAAACCTCGGATGCTGAGGCTCCGAAGACGCAGCAATTCCTGACGTCTGGGCAGACGCAAGGCCATTCAACTGGCGCTGCAAATGAAGAGAGCCCGGCAGCGATGCTTCGCCCGGAAGCGCGGGCCGCTGCGAGCGCCTTAGCTACAGCCGACGGAAAGAGCCTCGCCTTCGAGCAGGCCGCGCTCCAATCCGCGGTTGCCTCGCTGATTACCAAGCCGGGCACACCGCTTCCTTTCGTCAACTACCCGATCGAGGAGCAGAAGCGCGACGAGGACGCACCGCCCCGCGGTCGCTGGCCTTCCTCTGATGGTGAGGGCGAAGGAGGGGCTGAAGAAGAGGCTGGGCAGAACCATCCGGACCAGAACGACGCACAGCAGAATCATCCAGACGAGCCACTCGAAGAGGAAGAGCGCGTCGCCGCCAATGATGAGCCGGTCGATCATTCGGTTTCCGAAGGTGCGCGAGAAGATGGCCGGGTGGGTGATGCTGAGTCTTATTACTTGCGAATGGGCAACTTCACCTAACCTACCGTCCCGTGTGTCCACGAGACCGCGAACTTACACGAATCCCAGGTCTGAAAAACAACAACAAAAAACCCGCCGGATCGCTCCGGCGGGCTCTTCATGTCTCATAGGCTGACGATTACTCGCCGCGGTTCTTCAGAGCCGCGCCAAGGATATCGCCGAGCGAAGCGCCGGAGTCGGACGAACCGAACTGAGCGACGGCTTCCTTCTCTTCTGCGATTTCCAGAGCCTTGATCGAAAGCATGACCTTGCGATCCTTCTTGGAGAAGTTGACGACGCGGGCGTCGAGAACCTGACCAACCGAGAAACGCTCCGGACGCTGATCGTCACGATCGCGTGCCAGGTCGTTGCGGCGGATGAAGGAGGTGATGTCTTCGTGGTTGACGAGCTTCACTTCGATGCCGCCTTCGTTAACGCCGATAACTTCAGCGGAAACGACAGCGTTCTTGCGCAGTTCGCCAGACGTTGCGGCTTCACCCACAGCGTCCTTGCCGAGCTGCTTGATACCGAGAGAGATACGCTCCTTCTCGACGTCAACGTCCAGAACGACAGCCTTGACGACATCGCCCTTGTTGAACTCTTCGATGACCTGCTCGCCCGGACGGTTCCAGTCGAGATCCGACAGGTGAACCATGCCGTCGACATCGCCTTCGAGGCCAATGAACAGGCCGAATTCGGTCTTGTTCTTGACTTCGCCTTCGACTTCAGTGCCGGCCGGATGGCTGTAGGCAAATGCCTGCCATGGATTTTCCAGCGTCTGCTTGAGGCCGAGCGAGATACGGCGCTTGGACGGATCGACTTCGAGAACGACAACGTCGACTTCCTGGCTCGTGGACAGGATCTTGCCGGGATGTACGTTCTTCTTGGTCCAAGACATTTCGGAAATGTGGATCAGGCCTTCGATGCCCGGCTCCAGCTCGACGAATGCACCGTAGTCGGTGATGTTCGTGACCGTACCGGAGATCTTCTTGCCAACCGGGTACTTGGCGGAGATGCCATCCCACGGATCGGACTCGAGCTGCTTCATGCCGAGCGAGATACGGTGGGTTTCCTGGTTGATGCGGATGATCTGAACCTTGACCTGCTGGCCAATGTTGAGGATTTCCGAAGGATGGTTGACGCGGCGCCATGCCATGTCGGTGACGTGCAGCAGGCCGTCGATGCCGCCGAGGTCAACGAACGCACCGTAATCGGTGATGTTCTTGACGACGCCGTCAACAACCTGGCCTTCTTCGAGGTTCTGAACGATTTCAGAACGCTGCTCGGCGCGGGACTCTTCGAGAACCGTACGGCGCGAAACGACGATGTTGCCGCGACGCTTGTCCATCTTGAGGATTTCGAAGGGCTGCGGGTTGTGCATCAGAGGCGTTACGTCGCGGATCGGACGAATGTCGACCTGCGAACGCGGAAGGAAGGCAACAGCGCCGTCGAGATCGACCGTGAAGCCGCCCTTGACCTGGTTGAAGATAACGCCTTCAACGCGCTCGCCAGCTTCGAACTTGGCTTCGAGCTTGACCCAGCTCTCTTCGCGGCGAGCCTTCTCGCGCGACAGAACGGCTTCGCCCAGAGCGTTTTCGATGCGCTCGACATAAACTTCGACTTCGTCGCCGACTTTCAGCGTGCCGTCCTTGGACTTGGCACCGAATTCCTTGAGCGGAACGCGGCCTTCGACCTTGAGGCCAACGTCAACAATCGCGACATCCTTTTCGATCGCCGTTACGATGCCCTTGGCAACATAGCCTTCGGCCAGGTCGTTGGAAGCAAAGGACTCTTCGAGCAGGGCTGCGAAATCGTCGCGCGTGGGGGTAGCTACAGACATTAAATCTCCTGAAGTGTCCGATTATTACAGGACACACAAGCGCCGGGGGTTTGCGTTGATCATTCCCAAAATCCATGCCCGCCTTGTCGTGCAAGGCTTTCCGGCGCAGGGCATGCTTTCGGGACATTCCAGAACGGAAATCGGACATGCCGATTCCCGTACAATTCTTATTTCTTCATCGCGGCATCGATAATCGCCTTTGCCGCTTGAAACGCCGCCTCTATACTCATTTCCGACGTATCAAGCAAGTGCGCGTCTTGCGCTGGTTTCAAAGGACTATCAGCCCGGCCCATATCCCGCTCGTCACGTTTCTTCACATCTGCGAAAATCGCCTCGTAATCGGCAGCACCGCCGCTCGCGACAATCTCGTCATAACGACGTCTTGCCCTGATTTCGGGAGAAGCCGTCACATAAAGCTTCACCGGCGCATCCGGGCAGACAACTGTGCCGATATCGCGTCCGTCCAGGACCGTACCCGGCTCGCGCAGCGAAAATGCACGTTGCGCCGTCACCAGTGCGCGCCGCACGGCGGGCATGACCGCAACCTTCGAAGCCGCCTCGCCCACCTCATGTCGCGAGAGAACCGAGCGATCCAGTCCGGCGAGATCGAGATGGAGTGCGGTCTCTTCCGCAATCGCCTCGTCATCCAGAGGCTTGCCGGCATCGAGCAGCGCCTTGGCCGTGGCGCGATAGGTCAGGCCTGTATCGAGGTGATGAAAGCCGTAAACCTCGGCAATCTTGCGCGAAAGCGTACCCTTGCCTGCCGCTGCAGGGCCATCGATGGCGATCGTAAAAGTCATGGGGATAAACTCTCGAATGGACGTTTGCCTTAGGCGCGGGCTTTATCATAAAGAATGGGAGCATTCACCCCGCAAGCAGCCGAAAACTTCCACCCCCGCAATCCCATGCAGTTTATCTTTGACAGGCACCACGCCAAGGATTAAGGGGACCGGCTATAAATTTACCGTCTACTGCCGAATTCACGGCGTTAAGACCGAACTCATTCAAAAATTCGAGGCTTTGACAGTGGCAAAAGCGGAACTTGGAACCAAGCGCACCGACCCGGATACCGGCAAGAAATTCTACGACTTAAACCGCGATCCGGTTGTCTCCCCTTACACCGGCAAGTCCTGGCCGCTTTCCTTCTTCGAGGAAACGACAGCGCAAGCCAAGATGGAGCAGGCTGAGGAAGACGACGTTCAAGAAGTCGATACCGAAAGCACGGACGTCGAACTCGTCTCGTTGGAAGACGCCGATGGCGACAACAATAACGACGAAGTTCCCGATGATATCGGCGATGACGATGTCGAGCTGGACGATGACGACGACACCTTCCTCGAGGCCGATGAAGATGACGACGATGACGACGTCTCCGGCATTATCGGCGTCGGCGGCGACGACGAAGAAGCCTGATTTTCCAAAGTTTTTTCGCCCGGTTACAAAAAAATGTCACCGGGCGAATTTTTCGGCTTGCCATCTTCATTCATGAGAAGTATCAAGCCGCCACCGAACGGAAACAACCGCTTCGGTTCCCGGAACCGGATCAAATATACCGGAACCCTTATGGGGCTATAGCTCAGCTGGGAGAGCGCTTGCATGGCATGCAAGAGGTCAGCGGTTCGATCCCGCTTAGCTCCACCAAATTCTCAGCAATGCATTTCGATCCCATTAGATAGAGTACGCCTCATTTGGCACAACTGTGAGCGCCATCGCTCCGATTTCTCTTGCTATTCAGCCGCAAAGAGCGGCAGTTTCTTCTTTTGAAGAGGAGATTCCAATGGCTAAGGGTCAAGTGAGAAGCAACAAGGAAATCCGCAAACCGAAGAAGGACAAGGCGCCACCGGCTGCGGCTCCTACTTTGGGAGCGAAGGCCGTTGAGGCCAGCAAGCAGAAGAAGCCGCAATAAATCTTCGCTTTCTCTGTCTGCGACGCGGGCCTTCGAGGATCTTGGGGACCCGCTACGCGACCGTGAGTGTAAAGCTAACGATCAATGGAAACCACCGTCTCGCTCCTGGTGCAGTTCCAAATAGAGTCAAATCCCCATTGGGATTGAAGACGAGGTGTGAATGCAGAAAGGGATAATGAAGGGGCGGATGGGTTTCGTCCTCATATTCCTCATTTGCGCAGCGATAGCCTTCATGATTAACCTGCTCAACACCGTAAGCTTGCTTCCCAGTGGCGAACGGGCGCAGGGAGCGTATCCGGAAAGAACGCAGGCTGAGCAATCTGACTTGAATGAAAGGCTGCGCATAGCGAAAGAAGAGGCGCGCAGGGCTGCCGCCGGAGCCCTTCAGGCCATGGAAGGCAATGCACGCGAACCGACCGCAGAAAAAAAGCAGTAGTCCAATTTGAGGGACCAGCCGGCTCCTCTCGATTTATTCCGTAGTCACCTGGACTATGCCTGACGTCCGGGAGACTGTGACTAACGCGACATCTTACAGGCGCGGAAACTCACTCCTCTTCTCCATCATCCCCCGAAAGATGATTGCGCGTAGACTGCTTCACTTGCCCGACATGTGTAATCAGCCCGGAGATCACGATAGGATCCACGTCAGCCATCATATCCTTCAACCAGCCGTCATGAGCCTTGGCCATCGCATCGAAGGTCTTGCGGCCCTTGTCGGTGAGGTAAGCGACGATGACGCGGCGGTCGTCCGGGAGACGCTCGCGGATGACGAGGCCGTCGGCCTCCAATCGCTCGACCAAGCCGGTGATGTTGCCGTTTGTAACCATGGTGCGCTTGGAGAGTTCGCCAAGGCGCAGGCCGTCGGTCTCGCGATAGAGCTGCGAGAGAAGATCGAACTGCGGCAGCGTCGCGCCGAATTCGCGGCGCAGGCGACGGCGGATTTCCTGGGAGATGAGTTTGGTGGTGGACAGCAGACGCAGCCAAAGGCGCAGTTCCTGTTTCTTGCCATCCTGTGTATCGCTGATGATCGCTTCCAGATCGATAGCCGCCATTACCCGTCCCTTGTCTCGAAGTTTGCCGTGGCCTCTGAAGTTTGTGGCCCGCCCTTCAAGTTTCTTGCTTTAACCCATACCCTGGCGGCAAAACCTTTGCCTGCTTTTCCCACGGCATGCTCTTATCGGTAGTCTAGAACACCATTCATGATGCGCGGTCAACATTCTCAAAGCTTCAAGCAATAGTCTGGCGGCGGTCGACACGGGATTGCCAACCTCAGATTTCTTCAGCTCGGCTGATTTCGTCATGCGTTTGGCCTCCAATATATGCGTGTACAGATTTCTGACTGCTGGAGGTTCTAGCGGATTTCATCGGGCACGGTCTGGCGCGGACGCTATGTCCCTCGCTACATTCACTTTGAGATCATATCGCTGCGCTTAAACCGCCTTTAAAAAACAGTTGAAGCTTAAACAAAATTCTTGCATATCCATATTTTTGGTCATAGGTTTTCCCATTATCGCATCTGCTTCTTCAGCAACGCTGACGAAGCAGGAACAGACGGTTCAAAATAAGGGGAACTTGAATGACCGATGCTTCGATGATTGCAGGACTTGCCAGCGGGTTGCTTTCCGGCAAGGTGAAGGTTGTGGATTTGACGGCGCCGCTTGGGCCGGACACGCCGGTTCTCTATCTGCCGCCGCAGTTCGGCAAGAACACGCCCAATGTGAAGGTCCACACCATTTCCGCCTATGACCAGGATGGCCCCTTCTGGGCTTGGAACTGGCTGGAGCTTGGCGAACATACCGGCACGCATTTCGATGCGCCCTGCCACTGGATTACCGGCAAAGACAATGCCGAAAACACGACAGATACCATTCCCCCGCAAAATTTTGTCGCACCGGTCAACGTCATCGATCGTTCGAAAGAAGCGGCTGAGAACCCGGATTATCTGCTGACGGTCGAAAGCATCCAGCAATGGGAAGCCGAACATGGCGAGATCGAAGCCGGCACCTGGGTTCTGCTGCGGACCGACTGGTATAAGCGCAATGGCTCTACGGAAACCTTCTTGAATGCCGATGAAAATGGCCCCCATTCCCCTGGTCCGACGGCAGAAGCCATCGAATATCTTCTCTCCAAGGGTATTATCGGCTGGGGCCAGGAAACCATCGGCACGGATGCAGGCTCGGCAGGTAACATGAACCCGCCCTTCCCTGCCCATAATCTGATGCACAAGGCCAACAAGTATGGTCTTGCCAGCCTCTGCCATCTCGACCAGTTGCCGGCCAAGGGCGCAATCCTGATCGCGGCACCGCTGAAGCTCGTCAAGGGAACCGGCTCGCCGGTACGCGCGCTGGCGCTCGTTATCTAGGCCAAAGTCCGCCGCAGTCTCATCTGTCGGTCGGAGGGGAGCTTAGCGCCTCCGACCCTTTTCACCCATCGCGATACCGCCTCTTGCGTCTGTGGAGTTTCCCCATGGCTGATCCTGATTACATCATCGTCGGAAGCGGTATCAACGCGCTGGTCGCCGCAGCTCTCTTAGGCAAGAAGGGCAAACGTGTCCTGCTGCTCGAAAGAAACGACCGCATTGGCGGCTGCCTGCGCACAGAAGAAATAACACTTGCGGGCTACCGGCACGATGTCATGGCAACGACCATGGTCCTGTTCCTCACGTCGCCTGCCTTCGCGGCTCTGGGCAAGGATCTGGAGACCCGAGGGCTGGAGTTCTGCCACACATCAACGCCAACCGGCGTGCTGCGGCCGGATGGTACGCATGCCATTCTCTCGACGGATCGCGCACGCAACATCGCCCATTTCGATGGCATCGCCGATGGGGATGGCAAAGCCTTCGACCGTGAAATGGCGCGTTTCGCGGGCAATGCCGGTTTCGTCTTCGGCCTGCTTGGCGGTAATCTCTGGTCGACAGCGACAGCCAAGCTGCTGGGCCGCGAAGTCTGGAAACGGGGACTGAAGGGCCTCACTGCATTTTTCGGCGAGGCTCTGTCGCCTGCGCGAGGCTATCTCGAAACCACCTACCGCTCCGAGGAACTGCGCGGGCTTTTTGCGCCCTGGGCACTGCATTGCGGCCTTGGGCCGGAAAGCGCCTATTCCGCCGAGATGACGCGCGTTATCGGCTTTGCCATTGAGGCGGCCGGTTGCCCGATCGTCAAGGGCGGCGCGGACAATCTGCTGCTGGCCTTCGAGCGGCTGATCACGGATCAGGGCGGGAGCATCATGAAAAGCGCCGATGTCACGCAGATCAATGTGGATAGCTCCGGCAAGGCAACCGGCGTCACGCTTGCGGATGGAAAGCAATTGCGGGCGACACAAGGGGTTATTGCCTCCGTGACACCGCACCAGCTTTATCAGCGCCTGCTGAACGCCGCGTCCGTAAGCCTGCCGCGACCGGTGCAGCAAGGCCTTGCCAGCTATCGATATGGCAAGGGCAACATGCAGATCCATTATGCGCTGAAGGCATCGCCCCGCTGGCGCGCAGGCGAAGAGCTGAGCAAGGTCGCGCTGCTGCATCTGACACCTGGCCTCGATGGCGTCTCCCGTTCGGCCAACGAGGCCGAGCGCGGCCTTCTGCCTGCCGAGCCAACGGTCTGCGTTGGCCAGCCGACCTCCTTCGATCCGAGCCGCGCGCCGGATGAGGGCCATATTCTCTGGCTGCAGGTGCCGGATACGCCGCGTCATATCAAGGGTGATGCTGCCAATGAGCTGGCCTGCCCAGCGGACGGACGCTGGACGGAGACGCTGCGAGAGGCCTTTACCGACCGTATCGAGGCCATGCTGCGCGCACAGATCGAGAATTTCGACGAGATCGTCCTGAAGCGCCGCGCTTACGCGCCGACAGACCTCGAGGCAATGAACATGAACCTCGTGGGCGGAGATCCTTACGGCGGCTTCTGCGGGCTCGACCAATTCTTTCTCTGGCGTCCGTTCAAAAGCTCGGTTAACCACAAGACCCATGTTGCGGGTCTTTACCATATCGGGGCGTCCACGCATCCTGGGCCGGGCCTTGCAGGCGGGTCCGGTTTCCTGCTCGCCTCGTCTTTGCGCTGATGAAGGGATAAAAGCACATGGATAATGGCTTTTCCGTCGAATTTCTCGGTAATCCCGACGACCAGACCAAACGCATTCCAAGTCTCGGCGAGATCGGGCTCAACAATTTTGCACCCTATATCATGAACCGCATCATGGCGCGGTGGAATGCCAACCTTGCCGAAGACATGAAGGCACGCGACGTTACCACCGTGAAGATGCGCGCTCTTGCGGTGCTGAACGTCTCCTCGTCGCTGACCATCAACGAGCTTTCCGTCTTCGCCGTGACCGAACAATCGACCATGAGCCGCACGCTGGATTCGCTGGAGGAGCAGGGCCTTGTCCGGCGCGTGCCGCGTGCCGACGACATGCGGGTACGCGATGTGACCATCACCGATGAAGGCCGCGCCGTGTTCGAGGATGTCTGGCCGATCATGTACAACGACATGTGCCGGATGTTCAAAGACATCGACGATGACGAATATCGCGCCTTCGTGACGACCTTGCACAAGATTCTGCGCAACATTCGTCGCCACGAAATCTGAAGCATCCTCCCAAGAACATCGTCACCTCCACGGCACTGGCAACCCTTCGACGAACTCCAAGCCTCCATCGGCGTTCATTCAACACCGCTAACATTGCTAAGGATGAAACGATGAAGGTCGACCACTTTACCCTGCCGTCCAGCGACTGGGTTCCCAATCACCCTACGCTCCCCGTTCTCGTCTACAGCCATATCCGAAGCGATCTCGATTCATCGGCTTTGGAGGACATGTTCCACGATCATGGCTGGACGGGCGTCTGGCGAAACGGCGTCTTTGCCTATCATCATTATCACAGCGGCGCCCATGAGGTGCTCGGCGTCGGTCGTGGCAATGCCAGGCTCCAGATCGGTGGGCCGGATGGGAAGATACTCGATGTGAAACAAGGGGATTGCCTGCTTCTGCCAGCAGGAACCGGGCACAAGCGACTGGAAAGTTCGAGCGATTTTCAAGTCGTGGGTGCCTATCCGCCCGGTCAGGAGGCGGATATCCAGCGCGAAGCTGCAACGAGAGAAATGCTGGCGTTGATCCGCTCTCTTCCCGTCCCCGCAACCGACCCCGTGTTAAAAACGTCTGGCGGCTTGATCGAGCTTTGGCGCTCCGCGTGACGGGTTAAAGTGTGAAGGCCTCGTCACGGGAGTGACGAGGCCTCCTTTTGCATCAGGAAATCAATGGCAGGAGCGCGCTGACGCTCTGCTTCGCGTCGCCGTAGAACATTCGGGTGTTTTCCTTGAAGAACAGCGGGTTCTCGATGCCGGAATAACCGGTGCCCTGACCGCGCTTGGACACAAAGACCTGCTTTGCCTTCCACACCTCCAGCACCGGCATGCCGGCGATTGGAGAGTTCGGATCCTCCTGTGCCGCCGGGTTGACGATGTCGTTGGAGCCGATAACGATCACGACATCCGTGCTCGGGAAGTCATCGTTGATCTCGTCCATTTCCAGCACGATATCGTAAGGCACCTTCGCCTCCGCCAGAAGTACGTTCATATGGCCCGGCAGACGGCCTGCGACCGGATGAATGGCGAAACGGACCGTCTTGCCCGCCGCGCGCAGCTTGCGGGTCAGTTCAGAAACCGCGGCCTGTGCTTGCGCCACCGCCATGCCATAACCCGGCACGATCACGACGCTATCGGCTTCGTTGAGGGCTGCAGCCACGCCATCGGCATCGATCTCCACCTGCTCGCCATTGATCTCCATGGCCGGACCCTTAGAGCCACCAAAGCCGCCAAGGATGACGGAAATGAAGGAGCGGTTCATGGCCTTGCACATGATGTAGGAGAGGATCGCGCCCGACGAGCCAACCAGCGCGCCGGTGACGATCAGGAGATCGTTGCCGAGGGTGAAGCCGATCGCGGCTGCCGCCCAACCGGAATAGCTGTTCAGCATCGAGACGACCACCGGCATATCAGCACCGCCAATGCCCATGATCAGGTGATAGCCGATGAAAAAGGCAAGCAACGTCATCAGTACCAGCGTCCAGGCGCCAGCACCATTGCAATACAGGATCAGCAGCAGGATGGAGAGTGCAGCGGCGGATGCATTCAGAAGATGCCCGCCAGGCAGCTTCTTCGCCTTACCATCCACCTTGCCCGCCAGCTTGCCGAAGGCAACGACCGAGCCGGTGAAGGTGACGGCACCGATGAAGACACCGAGAAACACTTCGACCTTCATGATCGCCAGTTCCACCGGCGTCTTGTGTGCCAGAAGGGCGGCAAAGCCGGTGAGAGCCGAGCGCGAGGCCTCATCCAGAGAGGCGACATGCGCCTCTTCAATATGGGCGTTGAAGCCGATAAAGACGGCGGCGAGACCGACGAAAGAGTGAAGTGCGGCAACGAGCTGCGGCATCTCCGTCATTTGCACGCGGTTCGCGACGAAGTAACCGAGAACGGATCCGCCAGCCAGCATCAGCAGCACGATGAACCAGTTGCCGACATCCGGTCCAAAGACAGTCGCGATGATGGCGAGAGCCATACCGGTGATGCCGTACCACACGGCACGCTTGGCGCTTTCCTGACCGGAAAGACCGCCGAGTGAGAGAATGAAAAGAACCGCTGCGGCAACAAAGGCCGCTGAAACAATACCAAATGTCATGATAATCCCCTCCCCCGGCTCAAGACTTCTGGAACATGGCGAGCATGCGCCGTGTCACAAGGAAGCCGCCCACAATGTTGATCGTCGCGATCAACACGGAGAGTGCTGCCAGAATGACGACCAGCCAGTTGCTGGAACCGATCTGCAGCAACGCGCCCAATATGACGATGCCAGATACGGCATTCGTCACTGCCATCAGTGGAGTGTGGAGGGAATGGCTGACATTCCAGATGACCTGGAAGCCGATGAAGCAAGCCAGAACGAAGACGATGAAATGACTCATGAAGCTTGCGGGCGCATAAGTGCCGACGAGAAGCAGAAGGGCCGTGCCGATGGCCAGAAGACCGACCTGATTGACGGTCTGCTTCTTGAAGACCTTGATTTCCTGCGCCCGCTTTTCCGCAGGCGTCAGCTCCTTGGCTTTCTCCTTTGGCTTTTGGGCGGCAATCGCCTGGATTTTAGGCGGCGGTGGCGGATAGGTAATCTCGCCCTTGTAAGTGACTGTCGCACCACGGATGACATCGTCCTCCATGTTGTGAACCACCTGCCCATCTTTGGCGGGCGTCAGATCGGTCATCATGTGGCGGATGTTGGTGGCGTATAGCGTCGAGGCCTGCGCCGCCATCCGGCTCGGGAAATCCGTATAGCCGATGACAATGACGCCATTGTCGGAAACGATACGCTGGTCAGGAACGGTCAGGTCACAATTGCCGCCACGTTCCGCGGCAAGATCGACAATCACGGAGCCGGGCTTCATCGCGGCCACCATATCGGCGAGCCACAGCTTCGGAGCATCGCGACCTGGGATCAGTGCCGTTGTGATGACGATATCGATCTGCGGCGCAAGCTCGCGGAATTTCGCCAGCTGCTTCTCGCGGAATTCGGGCGAGGATGGAGCGGCATAACCGCCAGTCGCCGCGCCGTCCTGCTGATCGGCGAAATCGAGATAGACGAATTCAGCGCCCATGGACTCGATCTGCTCAGCCACTTCCGGGCGCACATCGAAAGCATAGGTGATGGCACCGAGCGATGTGGCGGTGCCAATGGCCGC
Organism: Rhizobium sp. 22-785-1; assembly: GCF_053521965.1. Lineage (NCBI taxonomy): Bacteria > Pseudomonadati > Pseudomonadota > Alphaproteobacteria > Hyphomicrobiales > Rhizobiaceae > Rhizobium > Rhizobium sp. 22-785-1. The sequence goes on from NZ_JBNWDI010000011.1 coordinate 57,968, forward strand.
AAGACCTGCAACGCCTGCGCCGATGATCAGCACCTTGGCGGGTGGCACCTTGCCGGCGGCGGTCACCTGCCCGGTGAAGAAACGGCCGAAATTGTTGCCGGCCTCGATGACGGCACGGTAGCCGGCAATGTTGGCCATGGACGACAGAGCGTCCATCTTCTGGGCGCGCGAAATGCGCGGCACCATGTCCATGGCAATGACGGTAGCACCCTTTTCCTTTGCCTGCTGCAGCAGCGCCTGGTTCTGTGCCGGATAAAAGAAGGAAATCAGCGTCTTGTCCACAGACAGCCGGTCGATCTCGGAAGCCTCCGGCGGGCGAACCTTAGCGATGATGTCGGAACCAGCGTAGAGCCCCTCCGCGGTATCGACGACCGTCACGCCAGCGGCCCGGTAAGCATCATCGGAGAAACCGGCAGATTTGCCGGCCCCGGTCTCGATCAGGCATTCGTAGCCCAGTTTCTGCAAGGCTTGAGCACTGTCCGGCGTCATCGCGACGCGCGCTTCGCTCTCATAGATTTCCTTAGGTGCACCTAGTCTCAAAAGTCCCTCCCTTAAACTCGAAACACTGCAATCACTTCGTCTCATATCGACCAATGGATGACGGTATTAACACAGTGGCAAGAGCCGCCAAGGCCGCTACCGCCGCAAAAATGTAAAAGTTCCATTCGGGAGCAAGATTCGTGCTGGCGATCCAGCCGCCAAGGAGCGGCCCTGTCAGAGCGCCGATGCGCGAAAAGCTGAGCGCAAAGCCCGTGCCAGCGGAGCGGATTGTCGGATCAAGCCGCTGCGCCAGAAAGCCGGTCAAGATGAGCGAAGCTGAGACCGTACCGAAACCAGCAATGGCGACGAAGACGTAGTTCAGCACAATCGAGCTCTTGAAGGTCAGCGCCGCAATGCCGATGGCACCAACCAGATAGGAGAGCGCGACGGTTCGCTTGATGCCGAACCTGTCTGCCCATGTGCCGAGCACGATGCCGCCAATCGCAGAACTCAGGCTGAAAACGGCGAGGAAGAGGAGGCTGTCGCCCAGATCGTAACCGTTCTTGCGCATGATCTGCGGCAGCCACTGTGCCAATCCGTAGACTAGCAGAAGCCCGAGAAAAAGACCGACCCAGAAGCAAATCGTCTCGAACGCCTTGTCGCGCGCGAAGATGGCTTTGAGAACGGCGGACCAGCCCGGCCCCTTCGCGTTTCTCTGAACCGTCTTCGGTACAGCAACACCCATGCGTTTCGCCGTTTCAGCCGCTTGCTTGTGCTTGCCGCGCAGAACGAGGCTTTCAACGGATTCGGGCAACAGGAAATAGAAGACCGGCACAATCAACAGCGGCGCGGCACCGAAAAGCACGATCACGCGCCAGCCGTAGTCTGCCAGAAAGCCGCGACTGCAAAGTGCCGCTGCCAGGATGCCGAGCGAGTATCCCGAATACATCAGGCCGTAATTGAAGCTTTTGCGGTTTTTGGGCGAATATTCCACCGTGAGCGCAGCAGCAACGGGAATGATACCGCCGAGACCGAGACCGGCGATGAAGCGGCTGACCCCGAACCAGAATGGGGTCGGAGCCATGGAGGTCAGGATCATGCAGGCGGCAAACAGGCTGAGGCAGCCCATGAACAGCGGCTTGCGGCCATAGATTTCGCTGAGTGTTCCAACGACAATGCCACCGATCAACATGCCGATCACGGTATAGCTGCCCAAGGCACCCAGTTCGAGGGGCGTGAGCTTCCAGATAGGATCTACTGAAAGGGCAGGAAGGATGGCGCCGAGGACACCCACATCATAGCCTTCGGCAAAAATCGCGAACCAGCACAGCGCCACCACCAGCAGGCTTTTGCTTGAGGATATCTCTGCTGGCTTCATCGCCGCATAGGACGAAATTTCAATAGGTTGCGTCATGATAAAGTTCCCCTTTTGCGCAGAGCAGAAGCCCTGAACATTCGACACGGATAGGCATGGTCATGATGAGGACGGTCGCCGCGGTCACGGCGCCGTCTTTCTTATGGTTGTTGTGCGGCTGACGCGGTCAGAGCGTTTCGACGGTCTTCAAAGCGCCGTCCAGGGCAATACCCTGTTCGTCCAGAAGAGCAGCTTGGCGAAGGCGACGCATCCAAGCTGCGCCATCCTCGCGATCTCTGAGCAAGGGCAGAGCGGACATGACACGGTCGAACTTGGAGAGACCACGGCTGTGGGTGTCGGAATAACCCTTCACCAGCCGACGATTGCCGAGAACCTCCACGGCCAGATCGTAATTGGCAGCCAGGACCTCTTCCGCCTTTTGCAGCCAGGCATCGCGATGCGTGACTTCGATATGATGGCGCAGACTGCCCCGGCGGAAACGCCGCAAGGCGGAGGTGACGTAAAGGCCGATAAACCAGAACAATGTGCCGGTCTTCACCCGCCGACCCTTATCGATGCGGCGATTGAGGAATGCGAAGAGTTTCGGACTGTTCTCGATCCACTGGCCAAGCCTACGTGGAAGCGTGCCGCACACTTCCTCCATGCGCGGATGCATGTATTCCGTCGTGTAGAGCAGTTGATCGCCCTTGACGCCGACTTCCTTGCGCACGCGCTCGAAGCGAGCCGAACGCGTTTTCAGGTCCGCGACGCGAATGACATCGTCATAGGCCATGGCGACGGCCAGATATTTTGCCGCCTGTGCGGTGAAGGCATAATCCTTATCCGCGCCGCCATTGGCGGCATCTGCCTTGTGAAGCGAGGCGGCGCACGTCAGGTATTCATCCGCATAAGCCGGATCCTGGAATTCGGTCAGCTTCTTCACAGCCGCATACAGCATGGAATGCGCATTTTGCGGAAACTCCGCGCGGATGCGGGCAATCAGCCTATCCAGCACGGGATGGCCGGCAGAAGCAGGCAACTCTTCCAGCTTCTTGACGGGCGTTGCGGACAGCTTGTCGTTTTCGCCCTTGGTCGCCCGCTCGTAAGCGGCATTGAAGGCCCGAAGGCTGGCCTCGATGCCCTTGCCGCCGGATTTGATTGTCGCCTCAAAGACATCCTTGGAGAAAGGCAATGCCTTGGAGGCGGCCAGCGCGCCAAAGAGCGCCGAGGACACCACGCTGCCATTCTTGACGGCCAGCGTATCCATGTCGAAAGCGATGGTTTTCTTGGCGGCGAAATCCGTCGCATCGACCACGACAGTGGGGTTGCCGATGCCATCGCCCGGCTTTTCCTTTTCACCGACCGCATATGAACGATGGGTGGAAGCGATCAGCAGCGTCTTGTCCGGCGTGACGAGGCCGCGAATTACCGAGCGCCCGGCTTCCATCAGTTCCGCGGCAATGACGATATCGACGTCGCCGGGTGTCGGCATCAAGGAAAGGATCGGCTTTTCGCCCTCACGCGCTTTCAGCAGTTCGAGATAATAGATGGTCGCGCCGGTACGCTGCGCGACACCTGGAACCGACGTCGTCTGCGCGACCCAGCCTTGGCCTTCGGCAAGCGAGATGATCCAGTCCGCCAGAACGCCGCCGCCCTGCCCACCCATGGCAAGGATGGCGATGGAAAGCGGCTTGTCGGCGGAAAGAACGGACGAAAACTGCGATTGAAGACTATCCATGATGATCTCTCCTCCTCAAGCCGGAAACAGAACGCGCGAGGCGTTTCTGCGCTTTTGCAGCCATTCGATCACCGCAGAGCGCAGGCGATAGAGAAACCGGTCGGTCTTAGTCGGATTGTGGATGACATCGGCCCGATAGAAGGAGGGGCAGAGAACCGCCGCTTCCGAGACTTCGCCGCAGTTGCCGCAACCCACACAGGAATTGTCGATCGCCGCGACCGGATCGTCCTGCAGCGGATCGTCCGTATGCTTGACCGAAAGAGAGGGACAACCGGACAATCGAATACAGGCGTGATCGCCGGTGCAGACATCCTCATCCACGCCGAAGCGTTCCTTCACCATGCGCTTGCCATCCTTCACCGCCTTGGCGAATTGCGGCTTTACGCGACGTTGCTTGTTCAGCATGCATTCCGATGAGGCAACGATGATCTTCGGGCCTTTTTCATCGGTGGTCAGCGCCTCTTTAAGCGTGTCACGCATTTTCGCCACATCATAGGTGCGGTCGATCTGCTTGACCCAGGTAGCACCGATGCCCTTCACCGCCTTGACGATCGAATTGTTGGTCTTTCGGTTGGGGTTGTCGGCGCGCGACGACAGGACATCCTGGCCGCCTGTAGCGGAAGCATAGAAATTGTCGACGATGATGGTGACGCCATCCTGCTTGTTGAAGACGGCATTGCCGACGGAGGTAGCAAGGCCGTTATGCCAGAAGCCGCCGTCGCCCATCACCGCAATCGAGCGCTTGTCCGCTTCAACGTTGAAGGCTGAGGCGGAAGCCGGGCCAAGCCCGTAGCCCATGGTCGTGCCGCCAATATTGAAGGGCGGCAGAATGGAGAACAGATGGCAGCCGATGTCGGCAGATACATGATGGGGGCCGAGCTCCTTTTCCACCAGCTTCATGGCGGCAAAGATCGGACGCTCGGGACAGCCGGTGCAGAAACCCGCCGGACGCGCCGGCACGACTTCAGCCAGTGCTTTCACCTTCGGGTCGCTCAACACGGCAGATGGATCGGGAACTGGCGGACGATTGCCGAGAAGCTGCGGGGCATTGACCTCAAGGAAACCGGTCAGGCCCTTGATCAGCACCGGCGTGGTATATTCGCCGCCCATGGGCAGCAGATCCTTGCCGGAAATCTTTGTCTGGATATCGCGGCGGCGCATCAACGTATGAAGGGCCTGTTCGATATATTCCGGCGCGCCCTCTTCTACCATCAGCACCGCCTTCTTGCCCGCGGCAAATGCGACGATCTCGTCGTCGATCAGCGGGTAGGAGACATTCATGACGTAGAGTGGAATGCGGCTATTGCCATAGACATCGGCAAGACCGAGATGCTGGAGGGCTCGCATGGTGCTGTTATAGAGGCCGCCCTGGAGGATGAGACCGACCTCGCCTTCGGACGGACCGAAGAACTCGTTCAACTTATTGGTTTTGACAAACTCGACGGCTGCCGGCCAGCGGCGTTCCAGCTTGTCCTTCTCATGCTGGAAGGATGCCGGCGGCAGAACGATGCGGTTGAGATCGCGCACCGGATTTTCCAGCGCCTGTTTCAACGTATAGGACGGGCGCTTATTATCCTTGGCGACGAATTGCCCATGGACGTGACAGCTGCGAATGCCGACCTGCAGCATGACGGGCGTGCTGGATGCTTCGGAAAGCTCGAAACCCTTTTCCACCGCATCGACAATGGAGGTGAGATTTGGACGCGGCGTCAAAAGCCACATCTGCGATTTCATCGCAAAAGCGTGGCTGCGCTCCTGCATGATGGAGGAGCCTTCGCCGTAATCCTCACCGATGATGACTAGCGCACCGCCCGTCACACCGCCGGAAGACAGGTTGGACAGCGCATCCGAGGCAACATTGGTACCCGCGGTCGATTTCCAGGTCACGGCGCCGCGCACCGGATACATGACAGATGCGGACAGCATCGCGGCAGCGGCTGCTTCAGAGGCCGAGGATTCGAAGTGGACACCGAGCTCCTGCATCACATCCTTTGCATCGGCCAAAACATCCATGAGGTGGGAAATTGGCGAGCCCTGATAGCCGCCTACGTAGGACACGCCGGATTGCAGCAGCGCTTTGGTAATGGCGAGAATCCCCTCGCCGCTGAAGATTTCACCTTCACCCAGCTTGAGGTCTTCAACCTCGCGCGCAAATGACCGTTCGGCCATGATGGTTCCCCTTATGACAATTGCGCCTTTTATATGCAAAATCATATTTCTACTTTTGAGTAGATGTCAACCGGGAAAGATTTAAACCTAAAATAGTTGCGCAGAGTGAAATTAGGACCGTTAAACTGCATATTTTTGCATATCGGAGAGGACAGATCTGTATGCACATGCACATTTCTTGCGCAAGAAACCATCCGGGCGCAACTTTTCCATACCGGAGGGCCGCCGAGGCACGTCAACACCACTGGGTATGTTTAGGCTTAAAGTATTTGCGCCGATGGGGCAAAGGTGATGCATATCACATCGCAGTTCCCCGCGGCTGTCTGTGCGTGGGGAAACACCATCCATCAGGCGGCTCAGCCCCTTCGCCACGACCTCAAGACCATCCTCTGCTTTGTCGCAGTGTCTGAGAGGGCGTTTCGCCATACCGCTCTCTGTAAGCAAAGGCGGCACGACCAAGATGGCCGAGACCGGACGCGAAGACGGCATCGGCGACGCTGATATCGCCGGACGGCGTCAACAGGGTTTTACGCAAAAGCTCAAGGCGTGCATCTTGTACCGCCGCCATTAATGTCCGTCCCTTCGCTTTCCGGTAGCTGTCCTGAAGCGTGCGCAGTGGAACGCCCGCTGCCTCGGCGATATCGGCTGCCGTGATCGGCTGTTCGGCATTCGTCCTGATATAATCTTCCGCACGCTGCACCGGCACGGGACCGGCACCCTGGCTTGACCGCTGGAGGCGACCACTGCGGTTATGCGATAGCCCATGCAGGAGCAGATTGACCAGACCGTCCCGAAGCATGATCCGGTAGGCTTCCGGAAAATGGCCGATGCCTTTGGCAGCGCCTGACATCAACATGCTGTGCTGAAAGATCCCTTGGCCGATGCCATGGGTCAGATCAATCGCCGATTCGAACTCGATACGATCGGATCGCTCATGCGCCAGGGTCTCGAAGTGGCTTTCCACGAGCTCACGCTCCAACAGCACGATCAGCTTTTCACACCCTTCTGCCCAGCGCATGCGGGTCGCGAGCGTTGGGGACAAGAGCGTTGCCGTACGGCCTTCTGCGACATCGGTTTCCTTGCCGCCGCACCGAACGACCGCACGACCCTTTATGGGCAGTTGCAGTAGAAAGAAGCGAGATAGTTCGCCGGGGTCGATTTCCACCGCGGATCCGTAAGACACGACATTGATGGAGTGACCCGGCTCCTCAACCACATCATGAACCGCGTGAAAGCCGCTTTTCCAAGCTCCATCGACCAGCAGAAAATGCGGGCAGAAGATCCGTCCGATCGCCTCTCGCGCCTCGTCCACGTCGTGGGTGTCCACTACCGGGCGGGCATCTGGTTGCTGCTTGCCGATATCGATCATCAGTCACTCGCCGAAATGACAAAAGTGAAGTTTCAGACCGCCTGTTGCCGAAACTGGATAAATCCCTGCGCAATCTGGATTGCCGATTGGACCTCTTAGCCGGAACATCATCGAAAGTTTAAACATAAAACGAATGCGAAATCCATTCGCAAAGGGAACAAAAACATGAGCAGCGAGGAATTCCGCGCCGGTATGCGCAAGCTGACCGGCGGTGTCACCATCATCACTTCCATGGATGCAGAGGGCAACCGCTGCGGGCTCACGGCCACGGCCGTCTGTTCGCTTTCGACGGACCCTCCGTCGCTTCTGGCTTGCGTCAACCGTTCAAGCTCGGTTGCAGCCGTGGTGGAGTCGAGCGGCGTCTTTGCCGTCAACGTTCTATCTCTCGATCAGCAACCCGTGGCCGAAGTCTTCGCCGGACGAGCGGGCCTTGTACGTGAAGAACGCTTTGCCGCAGGCGAATGGATCAAGGGCATCATGACCGGCGCGCCGGTTCTGTCTGAGACATGCGTCTCCTTCGAATGCGAGATCGCCGAGGTGAAGGAATTCGGCACGCATCTGATCCTGATCGGCAAGGTCGCCAAGACCCATTGCGCTTCGGAAGACGATAATCCGCTGATCTACGGAAACGGTGCGTTTCTGACCGCAGCCGCACCTCCGCAAGCCGCGGCCTGATACCACACACCATTTCTGCTGACATTTGCAAGGAGACGACGATGCGCGGACTTCAAGGGAAAACCGTAATCATTTCCGGCGGCGCGACACTGATTGGCGAGGGCATTGCCAAGGTGCTGGCTGGCTACGGCCTATCGGTGGTGATTGCCGATATCAACGAAGAAGCCGGAAAAGCTGCGGCTGAGCGAGCCGGAGACAAAGTCCAGTTTATCCGTACAGACATCACCAGCGATGCCGATATCGGCACACTCGTCGACAAAACGGTTGAGGCCACCGGCCGCCTGGATTTTCTTGTCAATGTCGCCTGTACCTATCTCGACAATGGCGTCGAGACGACTCGCGCCGACTGGCTGAAGGCTTTCGACATCAATGTCGTCGGCTCGATCGCGCTGATGCAGGCGGCGCACAAGCACCTTGCCAAGAACAAGGGCGCCATCGTCAATTTCGGCTCGATCTCGTCACGCATCGCCCAGACCGGACGGTGGGTCTATCCGGTCTCCAAGGCCGCCATCCTGCAATTGACGCGCAACCAGGCGATGGATTTGGCGCCTGACGGCATTCGCGTCAACGCCGTCTCTCCCGGTTGGACCTGGAGCAATGTCATGGTCGAGCTGACCAAGAACACCCGCGAAAAGGCAGACAGTGTCGCCAAGGACTTCCACCTGCTTGGACGCACGGGAAGCCCGGAAGAAGTCGCAGAGGCGGTCGCATTCCTCCTCTCCGACAATGCAAGCTTCATTACCGGAACCGATATTCGCGTCGATGGCGGCTACACTGCCATGGGACCGGAGCGCAACGAGCCAGCAATACCACGCCTCATGAATTGAGCCGCCTCGAAGATCAACAAACGGGAACGTCACAGCGGAACTTGAGAACAGGGAGAATGAAAATGACGAAGAAGCGCAGCTTTACCATCGTCGGCGGCGGCCAATCCGGTCTGCAACTGGCCTGCGGCCTGCTGGATGCCGGTCACTCGGTGCACATCGTACAAAACCGAACAGCCGAAGAAATCGCCTCGGGGCGAGTTCTGTCCAGCCAGTGCATGTTCGATCAAGCCTTGCAAAACGAGCGGGAGCTCGGCCTCAACTTCTGGGGCGACAGTTGCCCGACCGTCGACTCGATCAACTTCGTAGTTCCGGCACCGGATGGCGGCAAGGCCATCGAATGGAACGGCAAGCTGGACAGCAAGGCCCAGAGCGTCGATCAACGCGTTAAGATCCCCCGCTGGCTGACCGAGTTCAAACACCGCGGCGGACAGTTGACGATTCATGATGCCGGTATCGAAGACCTTGAAACCTACGCGAAGGAAAGCGATCTGGTGATCGTCGCGGCCGGCAAGGGGGATATCGCCAAGATGTTCGAGCGCGATCCACAACGCTCTCCCTATGACAAGCCGCAGCGCGCGCTGGCGCTAACCTATGTGAAGGGCATGGCACCGCGCCCCGGTCATTCGGCAGTCAATTTTAACCTCATTCCCGGTGTCGGCGAATACTTTACTTTCCCGGCACTGACGACCACCGGCCCGTGCGACATCATGGTGTTCGAAGGCGTTCCCGGAGGCTCGATGGATTGCTGGAAGAATGTAAACTCTCCAGACGCGCACCTCGAAAAGTCGAAGTGGATTCTCGATACCTTCCTGCCATGGGAAGCGGAGCGATGCGCCAATGTCTCTCTGACGGATGACAATGGCCGTCTGGCAGGAGCCTTCGCGCCTACGGTACGAAAGCCGATCGGCAAGCTGCCATCGGGTGCGACCGTTCTTGGTCTGGCGGATGCCGTCTGCCTCAACGACCCGATCACCGGCCAAGGCTCCAACAACGCATCGAAAGCCGCCAAATACTATATGGACGCCATCCTGACCCATGGCGACAGGCCATTCGACGACGCCTTCAAACAGGCGACCTTCGAAGCCTATTGGAACTACGCGCAGTATGTTGTCGGCTGGACCAATGCATTGCTCGCACCGCCACCGCCGCATGTGCTCAACATCATGGGCTCGGCTCAGGCCTTCCCCGCTTTGGCAAAGCGCATCGCCAACGGCTTCAACGATCCGCGCGATTTCTTCCCATGGTTCGCCGTGCCGGAAGAAGCGGACGCCTATCTCACAAAGCTTGCAGCCTAACCCTTTCACGACTTGGGAGGCCGCGCATCCGTGCGGCCTGTCATTCTTCCAGAGGCTCTTTCGGTAAGCGACGGTGGGTTGCGGCGCTCAGCGCCGCATGCTCGTAGATGCCGGTCATCAGATCGAGCGTCGTGGTGGCGTCTTCGAGACGGTGGCGCAACTCCGGCACCGATTGAACCGCCTTTGCCAGCAGCGAGGCGCGCACATCTGCGTAGCGATCGGTAACGAGCTTGCCCTTCTCCGTCACGCTGTAGACGACGCCCGACCTCCCGCTACCACTCTTTTGCACCAGACCGGCACCGATCAGCTTGCGAAGGCTGTATTGCATATTGGGAATGTCGTCCCGGTTTGCCAGCCGTGCGAGGTCCTTGATCGATTTGGGACGTTCATTCATGCGGATGATATGCAGCATGGCGTTTTCCGTACCGCTCACGGCAAGGTCGACGACCGAACCCAAACACTCCGCCTGCCAGCGTCCGAAGGCTTCAAAGGCGCGCATGAGCGCGAACTCGGCCTCTGCCAAATCGACTTCCACAGGCGTTCGCGCCAGATGCCAACGCCGGTCCAATGCTTCATCATTGTCGGGATTGTGGTGCTCGTCGCCGTTTTTCTGCTTGCTCATCGGTGTCGTTGCTCTGCTCGCATTTCCGCTTTTGTGATCTCTCGATTGCCCATTGACAAGCTTGAAGTTTAAAATAGACTTTCTATTGTAAATTCTATTAAAAAATGGGGAACCAACCATGACGGAGAACTCAATGTTCGCCGCCGGGCAGTTTTTGCTTGGCACTTTCGCATCCAATTGTTCGGGCGGCATGTCTGTCACCAAAGTGCCGGAGCGTTGGACGAACAGCTGGGACAACAATCTGAAACTCGCCCGCCTGCTGGATGACGCCGGCATCGACTTCATGCTGCCGATCGCACGCTGGATCGGTTATGGCGGCGAGACAAATTTTCACGGCAACGTGCTGGAGACGATGACCTGGGCTGCCGGATTGCTGGCCAGCACACGCAACATCAACGTCTTCGCCACCATTCATACCGCCGCCAATCATCCGGCTGTCGTGGCAAAGCAGATCGCCACCATCGACCAGATCAGCAATGGCCGCATCGGGCTAAACATCGTCGCCGGCTGGAATCAGCCGGAATACGAGGCGCTGGGGCTTAATCTTCCCGCCGATCATGAGAGCCGCTACGCCTATGCCGACGAATGGTTCGATCTGGTCAAATCACTTTGGCAGAAAGAAGTGGCGTTCGATTACGACGGCACTTTCTTCCACCTGAAGAACATCCTTGGCGATCCCCGCCCTTCCCGCAGGGTGCCGATCCTCAATGCAGCAGGCTCTGGCCAGGGCCGCGACTTTGCTCTTCGCAATGCCGACTTCCTCTTCACCCCAGCAATCGATCTCAGCCGCTCGGAGGTGGAGATTGCCGAGCTTAAGGCAAAGGGTGCGGAAGCAGGTCGCAACACGGGTGTGCTCACCTTCTCGCATGTCGTCTGCCGACCGACGGAAAAGGAAGCGACGGATTATCTGCAGCATTTCGGCAAGGACAATGCCGATTGGGACGCTGTCGACAATCTTGTGAAGCTGCAATTTGCCCATGCTCATTCCTTCCCACACGATCTCCTGGCGCTCATCAAAGATCGGATGGCAGCTGGCCATGGTGGCTTCCCGCTGGTCGGAACGCCGCCACAGGTGGCAGACGGCCTGATCTCGCTGCACCGGGCTGGCTTTGCCGGAACGACTCTTTCCTTCGTCGATTACGTCGAGGAATTCCCATACTTCCGGGATACCGTGCTGCCGCTATTGGAGCAGGCGGGCATTCGAGTGCCTGTCGCGCGACAGCGGGCCGCTCTTGCTAGCTAAGGATATCATGGCCTGCAGCCTCTTATATTGAAAACAAAGCGTTAGCGTGCCTGCGGCGAAAGCTTTTGGCACACGAACCCTAATTTCCAACGGTCGCAGGCTCCACCCCTGCGACCAATTATTTTAAGCCTAAAATAAATCCCGATATATGCATCTGCATACTTGACAGCATCAACATCCAAAATTAGTTTAATCTTCAAATAAGAGCTCGTGAAGGTGCTGTCAAAGCCATGGAGGGTTACATGCGTATCGTTTGTATCGGTGGAGGCCCGGCAGGGCTCTATTTCAGCCTGCTGATGAAGAAACTGCACCCAGAGCATCACATCCGCGTCGTCGAGCGCAACCGCCCCTATGACACATTCGGCTGGGGTGTCGTCTTCTCCGACCAGACCATGGCGTCCATGCAGAAGTGGGACAAGGAGAGCGCTGACGAAATCCAGCAGGCTTTCAACCACTGGGACGATATCGAAGTTCTGTTCAAGGGGACGCGCCAGCGCACCACCGGCCACGGCTTCGTCGGCATCGGGCGCAAGAAGCTCCTCAACATTCTCCAGAGCCGCTGCGAAGCGCTCGGCGTTGAACTGGTCTTCGAAACCGACGCCGGCGGCGACCAGGACTTCCCCGATGCCGATCTGGTCATCGCATCGGACGGCTTCAACTCAAAGGTTCGCAACCGTTACGCGGATGTCTTCCAACCGGACCTCGTCAAGCGCCCGAACCGCTACATCTGGCTCGGCACCAACAAGCTGTTCGACGCCTTCACCTTCGATTTCCGCAAGACCGATCACGGCTGGTTCCAAGCGCATATCTACAAGTTCGATGAGCACACCTCGACTTTCATCGTCGAGACCACCGAGAAGGCTTACGAGGAGCATGGTCTCGGCCAGATGAGCCAGCAGGAATCGATCGATTTCTGCCAGAACCTCTTCGCCGAAACCCTCGAAGGCGCGGAACTGATGACCAATGCACGGCATATGGTCGGCTCTGCCTGGCTGAACTTCAACCGGTTGATCTGCGGCAAGTGGAGCCATTTCAACGGCAATTCCCATGTGGTGCTGATGGGCGACGCCGCCCACACGGCTCACTTCGCCATCGGCTCAGGCACGAAGCTTGCCATCGACGACGCGATCGAGCTTGCCAATCAGTTCAATAAGGCTGGCCACGGCAAGGAGAGCATTGCCGATGTGCTGAAGATCTATGAAGACATCCGCCGCGTCGATGTGGCACGCATCCAGAATGCGGCGCGCAACGCCATGGAATGGTTCGAAGTGGTTGGCGATCGCTATGCCGATACGTTGCCACCCGAACAGTTCATGTATTCGATGCTGACACGCTCGCAGCGCATCAGCCACGAAAACCTGCGTCTGCGCGACAAGGAATGGCTAGAAGGTTACGAGCACTGGTTCGCCCGCCATTCCGGTCTTGCCGTCAAGGAAAACGAACGCTGCCTGCCACCGATGTTCACGCCCTATACGGCCCGCGGCACGACGCTGCCGAACCGCATCGTCGTCTCGCCAATGGCCATGTATTCGGCGACCGACGGTCTGCTTGATGATTTCCACATGGTTCATCTCGGCGCCCGCGCCCTTGGTGGTGCCGGTCTGATCTTTGCCGAAATGACCTGCGTCTCTCCCGACGCCCGCATCACCCCCGGTTGCCTCGGCCTGTGGAACGACGAGCAGACGAAGGGCTGGAAGCGCTTTGTCGATTTCGTCCACTCCAACAGCGCCGCCAAGGTCGGCATTCAGCTCGGTCATGCCGGACGCAAGGGCGCGACCAAGCGAGCATGGGATGGTATAGACCAGCCGCTGGAAGAAGGCGGATGGCCGCTTCTCTCTGCCTCGGCGATCCCTTATCTGAAGCACAGCGCGGTGCCGAAAGCGATGGACCGCGCCGACATGGACCGCGTCAAGGCCGACTTCGTTGCCGCCACCCGGCGCGCAGCGGAAGCCGGAGCCGACTGGCTCGAATTTCACGCAGCCCATGGCTATCTGATTTCATCCTTCCTTTCGCCGCTGACCAATCGGCGCGAAGATGAGTATGGCGGGTCTTACGAAAACCGTGCCCGCTACCCGCTGGAAGTCTTCGCCGCCGTGCGCGAAGCATGGCCGGAAGACAAGCCGATCTCCGTTCGCCTCTCCTGTCATGACTGGACGGAAGGCGGCAACACGCCGGAAGATGCCGCGGTCTTTGCCAAGATGTTCAAGGATGCAGGCGCAGACCTGATCGACTGCTCGTCCGGCCAGGTCTGGAAGGAAGAAAAGCCGGTCTATGGACGCCTGTTCCAGACGCCCTTTTCCGACAAGATTCGCAACGAGATCGGCATTCCGACCATCGCGGTCGGTGCGATTTCGGAGGCGGATCACGCCAACTCGATCATCTCTGCGGGTCGTGCGGATCTCTGCGCCGTGGCCCGCCCTCATCTGGCGGATCCTGCCTGGGCCTTGCACGAGGCGGCAAAGATCGGGCTGAAGAACGTGCCATGGCCAAAGCAGTATATGTCTGGCAAGTTCCAGTATGAGGCCAATCTCGAACGCGCCAGCGCGAGCAAGTGAGAGCGGCATGTCCAACGCTCTCACCCTTGAAGGACGGCATGCGCTCGTCACCGGTGCCGGAAGCGGAATCGGCGCTGCTATTGCCCACACCCTGGCAAAGGCGGGGGCGAATGTGACGCTTGCCGGCCGTCGCCGCGAGCCGCTTGATGCAGTCGCAGCGGAAATCGGTACCCGGGCCTTCGTGCTCGACGGCTTTGACGTGACGAAGGCGGAGGCGATCTCGACCGGGCTTGAAAGAGCCCGTCAGGCCTTTGGTGCGGTTACCATTCTCGTCAACAATGCCGGTGAAGCGCCAAGTGCGTCCTTTGAGAAGACCTCGTCTGACATGTGGAGCCATGTCCTCTCAGTCGATTTGACGGGGGTGTTCAACGTCACCCAGACCGTGCTGCCGGACTTGAAGGGACATGGCGAGGGAGCACGCATCATCAATATCGCGTCCACGGCGGGGCTGACTGGTTATGCCTATGTCTCGGCCTATTGCGCGGCCAAGCATGGCGTGGTCGGCCTGACGAGAGCCTTGGCGCTGGAGCTGGCGAAAAAGGGCGTGACGGTCAACGCCGTCTGCCCCGGCTTCACCGATACGCCGATCATCCAGCAATCGCTTGAAACCATCATGCAGAAGACAGGGCGCAGCCGCGAAGAGGCGCTTTCGGAATTCACGAAGTCCAACCCGCAAGGCCGGTTGATCAGGCCGCAGGAAGTGGCGGATGCAACGCTGTGGCTTGCCTCGCCGTCGGCGGGTTCGGTGACCGGCCAGGCAATTGCGATTGCTGGCGGCGAGGTCATGACAGGCTAAACGGAGATAGAGAATAAAATGCCCTTCACCCAATCCAAACCCATGCGCTTCGGCGACTGCGACCTGACGGGTATTGCCTATCATCCGGCCTATCTCTCGATGCTCGTCGACGTCAACGAAGCGATGTTCGCCTCCTTCGGCGTCACCTGGAAGGAACTGATGTTCGAGCGCAAGCTCGGCCTGCCGACGGTGACGATGAACCTCGAATTCAAGAAGCCTGCCGTCTATGGCGATACGCTCGATTTTGCCGTGCATGTGCGCTCGATCGGCCGGGCTTCGCTCGATCTCGAAACCATCGTCACCGTCCGTGGCGACATCATCTGGTCGGTCAAGCAGAGGATCGTGATGACCTCGCTCGAAGACCACAAATCCCATCCCTGGCCTGACGACGTGCGCGCAGGTCTCACACGTTATCTGGAGCCAAGACATGATGCATGAAATCATCCAGCCGGACGGCTGGGCAAAGCCTATCGGTTACTCAAACGGGATCAGCGCCCGCGGTCGCATCGTCCAGGTCGGCGGTCAGATCGGCTGGGACGAGCATTGCCAGTTCCATTCCGACGACTTCGTCGAACAGGTGCGTCAGACGCTGATCAACATCGTCAGTGTGCTGAAGGCGGCGGATGCAAAGCCTGAGCATCTGATCCAGATGACCTGGTACTTCACCGACCGCGTTTCCTACAAATCACGCATGAAGGAAATCGGCGCGATCTATCGCGAGATCATCGGTCGTCATTTTCCGCCAATGGCCGCCGTGCAGGTGGTGTCTTTGATGGAAGACCGCGCCAAGATCGAGATCCAGGCGCTCGCCGTCGTTCCCGACTGATTGAAGCCCGACCGACCTAAGATCGAAGAGGAGGAGATATTCCATGACCAGCAGCATCAGACCTTTCATTACCCGCAAGGGTCAGGAAGACACCGGTACCGGCCAGTCCGGCGGCTGCGTGCGCGTATCGGGCGTCAGCCCGCAGCACACGCCCGCCACCAAAATCTGGTTTGGCAAAGTCTCCAATGATCCCGGCTACCGCTCCTATCCGCATCATCATGGCGAGGCCGAAACAGGCGGCTATGTACTGAAGGGCAAGGCACGCATCTATTTCGGCGAGGACTGGAAAGAGTATCTCGACATGGAAGAAGGCGACTTCATCTTCGTGCCGCCGAACTGGCCGCATATCGAGGTCAACATGTCGACGACGGAAGAGCTGGTGTGGCTCACCACCCGCACACCGGACAACATCGTCTTCAACCTGCCGGATGTGGATGATTCCGTACTCGAAGGTTTCAGGAGAGCCTGATGAAGCTGTTGCGATACGGCCCCGAAGGCGCCGAGAAGCCCGCCCTCGTGGCGAAGGACGGCTCGATCCGCGATCTTTCCAGCGTCATTGCCGACTTCAACGGCGACGCCCTCTCCGACGCCGGTCTCGCGCGGCTTGCTGCAATCGACCCTGCAACGCTACCAGAGGTCTCAGTCGAGCGAATTGGTTCCTGCGTGCCGCGTCCGGGCAAGTTCATATGCGTCGGTCTCAACTATGCCGACCACGCGAAGGAAACCGGCAAGGCACCGCCGGACGAACCGATCCTGTTCATGAAGGCGACCTCGGCAGTCGTCGGTCCGAACGACGATGTCGAAATCCCGCGCGGATCGACGAAGGCCGACTGGGAGGTCGAGCTTGGCGTCGTCATCGGCACGCGGGCGAAATATGTGAGCAAGGCCGATGCACTGAACCATGTCGCTGGCTATTGCGTGGTCAATGATGTGTCCGAGCGCGCTTTCCAATCCGAGCGCGGCGGTCAGTGGACCAAGGGCAAGAGCCACGACACGTTTGGCCCGACAGGCCCCTGGCTGGTCACACGCGACGAGGTGGCGGACCCGCAGAACCTCGCCCTGTGGCTGGATGTGGACGGTATCCGCCACCAGACAGGCAATACGAACACGATGATCTTCGGCGTCGCGCATCTGGTCAGCTATATCAGCCAGTTCATGACGCTGGAGCCCGGTGATGTGATCGCCACCGGCACTCCACCAGGTGTGGGCATGGGCATCAAGCCGGACCCTGTCTTCCTGAAGACTGGCCAGGTCATGACGCTCGGCATCGAGGGTCTGGGCGAGCAGCGGCAGCAAACGGTAGAAGCGAGGGACTGAGCATGACCGATCTTTCAGGGCGTCTCGCCATCATCACCGGCGGCGCGCGCGGCCAGGGAGAGGCCGAAGCCCGCCTGTTTGCCTCCAAAGGTGCCGCCGTCATCATCGCCGACGTACTGGACGAGGAAGGCCGGGCGCTGGCGGAAAGCCTGCAGAGTGAAGGCCGCGAAGCCCGCTTCATCTATCTCGACGTGACCGATCCAGCGAGCTGGGCAGGTGTTGTGGCGCTTGCCACCGAATGGAAGGGCCGCATCGATATCCTCGTCAACAATGCCGGCATCATCAACCGCACCATCGTCGAAACCACCAGTCTTGAGGCATGGGAGCGGGTGTTGAAGGTGAACTTGACCGGTGCCTTCCTTGGCATTCAGGCGGTGACGGAATTGATGGGCAAGACCGGCGGCGGCTCGATCATCAACATCTCCTCCAATAGCGGCTTCTCCGGCCATTACGACCCGGCCTATACGGCCAGCAAATGGGGCTTGCGTGGCCTGACCCGCAGTGCGGCGATGGAACTGACGCCAAAGGCCATCCGCGTCAACGCCGTCTGCCCAGGTCTTGTCGTGACGGGCTTGAACGCCAACAGCCCGCACCTGAAGCCGATGATCGACATGACGCCGATGAAGCGCAGCGGCAAGCCGGAAGAGATCGCCGAACTGGTCCTGTTCCTCGCCTCTGACGCATCAAGCTTTATTACCGGCGAAGACTTCGTCATCGATGGCGGCTTCACGGCTGGTGCGGCCTATCGCAAGGTCGCGTCGCAGACAGGCATCTTCGATCAATAGATTTGTGCATTCCAGTCATCAATTTGCATCGCCGGCATGGGTAACCCCCAATGCCGGCGATGCTGTATTTGCTCATCAGCGGGAAAAATATTTTATTCTGAACTTTAACAAAATAAGGAATTGATAATTCCCGCAGCTTTTGCCAATGTGAAATCCGTAGAAGGGCGTAGCGCGTTTTTCCTTCGCATTATAGGGTTTTCCTGCGGAGAATATGTGGTGATCAAGCCGGAGAGGCACAGCGACGACAAGCTCATCGTCTTCGATGTCGGCGGCGTCTTTATCGAATTGAATGTCGAAAAGCGCAAGGCAGCATTCGCAGCGGGCGGGCGATGGTCTTCGACTGACCAGGCAAACACAAACCTGCTTCACCTCAACATGCAGTTTCGCCTCGGCCAGATCGACGAAGATACCTATCTGCATCGCGCGTCCGAGATGTATGGGCTGACCGCTGAGCAGATATTGCAAGCGGAAACCGCTCTCCTTGAGGGCGTCTTTAACGGCATGGTGGATTACGTCCGTACACTGAAATCCAGCCATCGCGTCGTCTGCCTGTCGAACACCCAGTCCATTCACTGGCGCCACATCATCGAAACCATGCTCGGCGCCGAACTGTTCGATGCGTGCTACCTTTCCCATGAGATGGGAATGGAAAAGCCGGGCGAAGAGATTTATCTCGCGGTTCAGAACCGCGAACAGGTCTCGCCAGAGCGGATCGTCTTCATCGACGACACGCTGGAAAACATCGCAACATCGCGCCGGCTCGGCTGGCACAGCATTCATCACGTTGATGCTGCGAAGACAATCGCGGCGATAGACGAAGCGATCTCAAGCACGCCGCAGAGCGGCACGTCCTGAGCGAAATGGAGTTCTGACCTTGGCTCAACTGTCACTGCGCGGCATCAAGAAGCGTTTCAAGGCTGTCGAGGTTCTTCATGGCATCGATCTCGATGTGAATGACCGGGAACTGATCGTCTTCGTCGGACCATCCGGCTGCGGAAAATCCACACTTCTTAGGCTGATCGCCGGTCTCGATCCGATCACCGATGGCGAATTCCGGCTGAACGATAAGCGCATGAACGAGATCGCGCCATCACGACGCGGCATCGCCATGGTATTCCAGTCCTATGCGCTTTATCCGCATATGAACGTCTATGAGAACATGGCCTTCGGTGCGCGGCTGATGGGTCTCAGCAAGCCTGAGGTCGAAGCGCGGATCGGTGAAGCTGCTCGCATGTTGCGGCTGGAGGCCCTTTTGGAGCGAAAGCCCCGCGAATTGTCCGGCGGGCAGCGTCAGCGCGTCGCAATCGGCCGGGCGCTGGTGCGCAAGCCACAGCTTCTTTTGCTGGACGAACCTCTTTCCAACCTCGACGCTGCACTTCGCTCCGAGGTGCGACTTGAGATTGCTCGTCTGCACCGGGAGATTGGCGGAACCACGATCTACGTCACCCATGACCAGGTGGAAGCCATGACGCTGGCCGACCGGATCGTTGTGATGAATGGCGGTCGTATCGAGCAGTTCGGGTCGCCGCGCGAGCTTTACGAAACACCAGCCAATGTTTTCGTCGCCAACTTCATCGGCTCTCCACGCATGGCGATGCTGAATGTGGAGCGAGACGGCAACCGGCTCATCGCCCCCGGCATTGGCCAGATCTCGCTGCCACGCCTGCCGTCATCGCCGGAGCGCGCGTTGTTGATGGGTGTGAGACCGGACGCCATGTCGATCTCGTCGGATACGAGCCAGGAGGGCTTTGCTGCACAGGTGGTCTACACCGAATATCTCGGCGATAGCGCCTACGTCTATGTGCGGATGGGTGATGGCGCACCCGTCTCGGTACGTTGCGGGCCGGATACGCAATATGCACCTGACACACCGGTGACGATCAGCGTCGAGCCTGAGAAGGTCCATTACTTCAGCCGTGAAACATCGCAGCGACTTGCGGTGTAATCGGGTAATTCGCATCAACCAAAAAAGAAGGAGAGGAACAGATGAAACGATTTCTAATTGGAGCGGCCATTGCCTGCAGCACCATGCTTTCGGCCAGCGCAACCTTTGCCGCAGACCTGACCTTCTGGACATGGCGCCAGGAAGATAAGGCCGAATATGAAAAGTTCTTCGCCGATTTCAATAAAGCGAACCCGGACATTACGGTAAAGTTCGAGGCCTTCGAGGCAACCAGCTACAATACCGTCCTTTCCACCGCGCTTGCCGGTGGCAAGGGTCCGGATT
Source organism: Rhizobium sp. 22-785-1 (assembly GCF_053521965.1). Taxonomy (NCBI): domain Bacteria; kingdom Pseudomonadati; phylum Pseudomonadota; class Alphaproteobacteria; order Hyphomicrobiales; family Rhizobiaceae; genus Rhizobium; species Rhizobium sp. 22-785-1. The sequence continues at coordinate 78,246 of NZ_JBNWDI010000011.1, forward strand.
TGATGATGACCCGTACCTATGGCGGCATTGAGAGCCTGGCGGGTGCCGGCTATCTGATGCCCTTGGACAGTACAAAAATCCCGGCACTGAAGGGCTTCTCGGAACCCGCTCTTGCCTCCGCCACCATGCGCTCGGACAAGACGCTCTATGCCGTTCCCGCCGCAAGCCAGACCATGCTCGTCATCTACAACACCGAGATCTTCGAGAAGAACGGCATTACCGAGCCCAAGAGCTGGGACGAGTTCATCGCTGCTTGCGAGAAGCTGAAGGCAGCGGGCGTGATGCCTTTTGCCAATGGCACGGCAACCGGCTGGCAGAATGAGACCATCGTTTCCGCACTCACGTCCTCCATCATGGGCAAGGCTTTCTATGCCGACCTTATGGCCGGTAAGACCGACTTCAACGACAAGCGCTATGTCGAAGCGCTGACCAAGCTCAAGGAAATCTCGCAGTATTTCCCGGATGGCTTTGTCGGTCTGGACTACGCGTCCGCGCAGCAATTGTTCACCTCTGGCATGGCCGGCATGTTCGCTGGCGGCTCCTTCGAGCTTGCCAACTTCGCCAAACAGAACCCGGAGCTGAAGATGGGCGTCTTCGCCGCCCCCGGCTTGAAGGCGGAGGACGAGAAGCTCGTCGGTCTCTTCTACGATTCCGGCTTCGGCGGCAACGCCAAGCCGAAGGACCCGGAGGCCGTGCTGAAGTTCCTGAACTACGTTTCCAGCAAGGACTTCGGACAGGCCTTCGCCAACGGTCTGAACAACGTTTCAGCCGTTCCCGGCGTTACCTTCGACAACCCTCTGCTCGCCGAGGTTGCCGAGCTCAACAAGGATTCGATCCCCTACATGACGCTCGTCAACTTCCGCTACGGCGAACCGACGGGTTCGAACCTTATCCAAGCGGGCGTTTCGAAGATGCTGAACGGGCAGGCTACACCGGCCGAAGTCGGCAAGTCGATGACCGATGGTCTCTCTGCCTGGTATGCTCCGTTCAAGAAGTGATCGGACATTAGCCGGGCTTTCCAAAAGTTCAGCCTCTCACGTTTCGCAAAGCTCGAGAGCACTGCCGGTGAACCGCCTTCACTGACGATGCTCTCACAGGTCGCTCCTTAACCGGAGCGGCCCACTCCACCGATCGATGGCCGTTGGGATAGTGTCGATGATGTCCAGCAAGTTGACAGGCAGAAGACTTTGGATTGCGGCCCTTGTGGTCCCGCCGATCGCCTTCATGTGCCTGTTTCTCGTATATCCGATCCTCTCGGCTTTCGCTTACGCCTTCTATGAATGGCGAGGGCTTGTCCGCGGCGACTTCGTCTGGTTCGATAATTTTTACCGCGTGCTGTTCGAGTATCCGTTCTCTGAGCGCACCATCAACGCCTTCAAGCACAATATCTTCGTCTTCTTCGCCCTGATGGTGCTTCAAAACGGCGTTGGCTTCATCCTCGCCTATTGCCTGTGGCGCGACCTGTGGGGCGCGCGCTTCCACCGCATCGCCGTCTTTTTGCCAGTGGTGCTTTCCACCGTCATCGTTGGCCTTCTGTGGAAGCTCTTCTATCACCCGCTCTTCGGCGCAGTGAACGCGAGTCTCAGGGCCGTCGGGCTTGGCAGCCTGGCACAGCCCTGGCTGGGCCAGGATTCAACCGCCTTGATGGCGATTATCGTTGCCAATGCCTGGCACATGGTCGGCTTCCCGACGCTGGTCTTCCTCGCCGGGATGCAGCGCATCCCGTCGGAGATTCTCGATGCCGTGCGCATGGAGACCGAAAGCGAATGGGTGAAGATGAGCAAGATCGTCTGGCCACTGGTGGCTCCTTCAGCAACAGTTGTGTTCACCCTGCTCTTCGTCGGTGCCTTCAACTGGTTTGAGCTGCCCTTCATCATGGCCGGTGTGGACGGCAATCCGCACGAGGCTACGGATGTGCTCGGGCTTTACTTCTACCGCACCGCCTTCGGCAGCATGTCCGCGTCCGCTGAGAACTTCGGGCCCGGCAGCGCGCTTGCGGTGCTGATCTTCCTGTTCATCGCCGTGATCTCCAGCGTCATTACAGTCAGACTGCGCAGACGGGAGATCCAGCTATGAGGAAGGGGATCGACCGCGGAAGCTTCCGCACCTATGGCTGGGATGGCCTGATCCAGATCCTGCTGATCGGCAACAGCATCGTCATGCTGACACCCATCGTCATCATGTTCTTTTCCGCCTTCAAGACCAATGCGCAGATCTTCCAGTCCCCCTTCTCCATTCCCGATTTCACCAATGTCAAAAGTCTTCTACGGGTGTGGAACGAGACGGACTTCCTGCTCTATATGAGCAATTCGCTCATCGTCACAGCGAGTTCCATCGCGCTGATCCTGATCCTCGGCACCATGGCGGCATACGCCATCGCGCGTTACGAGTTTCGCGGTTCAGGCTTCATACTGCTGTTTTTCCTGGCAGGGCTTACCCTACCGCTGAAACTCGCCATCATTCCGCTCTTCATTCAGATGCGTGATTTTGGCCTGATCGACTCACGGCTGTCGCTGATCTTCATCTATGTCGCAACCGGCCTGCCGACGACGGTGTTCATCCTGACCGGCTTCATCCGCAGCCTGCCGAACGAGCTTGAGGATGCCGCCCGCATGGATGGCGCCAATGAAGCGCGGATCATGTGGTCGATCATGCTGCCGTTGGTCCGACCTGCCATGGTGATCGCGGCAATCCAGAATGTCGTGCCGATCTGGAATGACTTCTTCTTCCCGCTGATCTTCATCCAGAACAACAATCTGAAGACCCTGCCGCAGGGACTGACCGCCTTCATGGGCGAGTTCGGCACCGATTGGGGCGTGCTGTTTTCCGGTCTGACGCTCTCGGCCCTGCCGATCATCATCCTCTATATCGCGCTGTCTCGACAGTTCATCAACGGCATGACGGCGGGCGCCATCAAGTAGAACGACTCAGGATTTGAGAACCGAGACCGCCGCCTCGCTGGCATGAATTGCCTCATTGGCGCCGGGAATCTTGGCGATCAGCAGCAGGAAGACCAGATCGCAAATCGCAAGCTGCGCATCGCGCGAGGTGATGGCAGAGGAGCGTACGCGCTCCTCGTCCGCAACGGTGTGGAGAGTGATATCGGCAATCTGGCTGAGCTTGTTGCCGTGCAGGCCTGTCAGCGTGACCACCGTCGCACCGCCCTTTTTCGCCAGTTCCGCAAGGCAGATGGTTTCGTTGGTGGAGCCGGATTGGGAAATCGCGAACAGAACGTCGCGGTGGTTGAGCGAAGCGGCATTCGCCATCTGCACATGCGGATCGCGGTCCATCAAAGCGACAAGCCCGAGCTTCAGAAGCTTGTAGGAAAAGTCACGCGCCACCAGCGAGGACGCGCCAATGCCGGCGAGATGGATGCGCCTTGCCGACGCGATAGCCGAGACCGCAGCGGTGACCGCATCCTCCGCATTCACCTCCATGGTCTGTTGCATGGCGGAGACCTTGCTTGCCACCAGCTTCTGCTGGATGGTGACGAAGTTATCGCCCGCATCGATCGTCCCGTGGATCATGCCAGACGGAACACGCCATTCCTGCGCCTTGGCCTTAGTGACAGCGAGTTTCAGCTGCTGATAGCCGTCATAACCGATCTTCTGCGAAAATTTCACCACGCTGGACTGGCTGCGGCCGGTGGCAGCGGCGAGTTCGGCGGAAGAAAGCTGCACCATGCGATCGGGATCATCGACGATGAACTGGCCGATCTGACGCTCCGCATCCGTCATGAATTCCAACTTCGCCTGGATGACCTTCAACACGGACATCGCGTTCCTCCGACCGGAATAAGATATTCGTAAATCAAAAATTCTCTGGAATATTATAGCGCTTATCTTATGATTGGCTATCCAGATTTCAGCATCAGTTTTGACCCGGAAGGTCTTTTTATGGATGAGCTGCATATCACCGGCGGAACGAGGCTTGATGGCGCGGTCCCGATTGCGGGCGCCAAGAACGCTGCACTGCCGCAAATTGCCGCCGCCCTTCTCTCCCCGCATCCCCTTGAACTGACGAACCTGCCGAAGGTGTCGGATGTCGACAACATGCTGCGCATCATTTCACTTTATGGTGCCGGGGTCGAAAGACATGCGGGCGGCACCGTCATCAATGCGCAAAACGTGACGCCGGGCGAAGTCGATTATGAGACCGTTCGCAAGATGCGCGCTTCTATCCTCGTGCTTGGACCACTGCTTGCCCGTTTCGGTTCTGCGCGGGTGTCGTTGCCCGGCGGCTGCGCGATTGGCGCACGACCTGTCGATATACACTTGAAAGTTCTTTCGGCCCTTGGCGCAACAATTGCCGTGGAAGGTGGCTATATCGTTGCTTCGGCATCGAATGGACTTAAAGGTGCCCGCGTCGTCCTGCCCGGCCCTTCCGTCGGTGCCAGCGAAACGGCATTGATGGCGGCCTGTTGCGCCACCGGCGAAACCGAAATCCTCAATGCGGCGCGTGAACCGGAAGTCGTCGATCTTGCCGCCTGTCTCTCTGCCATGGGCGCTGAGATCGAGGGCGCTGGCACGCATCGGCTTCTGGTCAAGGGAAGCACGCGCTGGCGCGCGGCAAGCCATCACGCCATTCCGGATCGCGTCGAGGCCGGAACCTATGCGGCAGCGGCGATGATAACGGGCGGTCGCATCGAGCTTGTCAACGCACGCATGGAGCATCTCTCATCGGTCCTGCAGGTCCTGGAAGGTATGGGCGCTACCATCTGGCCCGGTGATCGTGGTGTTGTGGTCGAAGGCGGTGAGCGCATCAAGCCTGCTGATTTCACCACCGAGCCTTACCCAGGCTTCCCGACGGACTTGCAGGCGCAGTTCATGGCAATGGCCTCGATTGCCGATGGTGCCAGCGTCATCCGCGAAACAATCTTCGAAAACCGCTTCATGCATGTGCCGGAATTGTCCCGGCTGGGCGCGAACATTGCGCTCAATGGCTCCGTCGCGACGGTTCGCGGACAGCAATCCCTGAAGGGCGCGCCGGTGATGGCAACCGATCTGCGCGCTTCGGTTTGCCTCGTGCTTGCGGCACTTGCCGCGCAGGGTGAGACTATCATCAAGCGCGTCTATCACCTCGATCGCGGTTATGAGCAGCTTGACCGAAAGCTCGCCCAATGCGGCGCCAACATTCGTCGCGTGTCCCTATGACTGAGCCGAGGAGCGATCAGAGACTTTATCTCGGCGTCGATGGAGGCGGCACCGGCTGCCGGGCAAGAATCGTCGATGAGGCAGGCCACGTTATCGGGCAAGGATTGTCTGGTCCGGCCACGACGCGTCTTGGCGTACCCAACGCATGGGCGTCCGTACTTCGCGCCTGGACGGGCGCGGCCGAAGAGGCTGGGCTTGATCCTTCCGGCGCGCCGAATGTCGTGGCTGGCATCGGCATTGCTGGCCTGACGCGTGCGGGCTCGCGCGAACAATTGCAAGCCCTGCCCCATCCCTTCGCCGACATCTACTTTACCTCAGATGGCGCTGCCGCATGCCTTGGCGCTCATTCGGGTCGTGATGGCGGGATCGTCATTGCAGGGACCGGCTCCATTGGGCTCGCACTGGTCGCAGGCGAAGAAAAACGGGCAGGTGGATACGGCTTCCCGATCTCCGACGAAGGCAGTGGGGCCGACATGGGGTTGAAGGCGATCCAGTCCGCGCTCATGGCCTTTGATGGGCGGCGCGACAAGACGGCGCTTCTCTCCGAAGTTTTGAACCGCTTCGATAACCTCCCCGCGAATATCGTTGGCTGGATGGATAAGGCAACAGCGACAGATTACGCGACCCTCGCGCCCCTTGTCCTGCGTCACGCCGATCATGGAGACCCGGCAGCCCGGCAGATCGTTCAATCCGGGGCTGGCCATATAGACGGGCTCGTGCGCCGCCTCATCGAGTATGGCGCACCAGCCGTGACCCTGCTTGGTGGCCTGTCCGGACCACTGGAGCCGTGGCTTGCTCCCGACGTGCGCAAGCGGTTGAAACCTGCAGATGGCGACGCCGTTTCCGGTGCCATAATCCTGGCAAAACGCATGTCATCCTGAACGCAATCCCGGTGAACCTTTCGCCGCTTTGAATGGAATAATATATTCCAGCATTGATTGACATGCGGAATATACGATCGTAATCTGTTAAAAAATCGAGTGAGGATCCATGTCGCACCTGCACCTGATGGCGGAACTAGAGCAGCTGGTTTCTGAAGCTCGCAACCCCAATTCCATGTCGATCGATCTGCTTCCAACGGAAGAAATCCTGAAGGTGATGAACCGGGACGATGCGCTGGTTCCCGAGGCGGTCGCTCGCGTCATTCCTCAGATTGCTGAAGCCGTCGAAGAGATCGTTCGCGCCTTTCGCAGCGGTGGACGGCTGATCTATATCGGGGCCGGCACCAGCGCGCGCCTTGGCGTGCTCGACGCCTCCGAATGCCCTCCCACCTTTTCCGTCCCGGAAGGCATGGTTGTCGGTCTGATTGCCGGTGGGCCGCGTGCCATTCTGCATGCGGTCGAAGGCGCGGAGGACGATGTGGAGGAAGGCAAGCGCAATCTTGCGGAGATCGATCTTTCCGCAAAGGATGTGGTGGTCGGCATCGCGGTGAGCGGGCGCACGCCTTACGTGGTCGGTGCGCTGACCTATGCGCAATCCATCGGCGCAAAGACCGTGTCGCTCACCTGCAACCCGCATTCGACGCTGGCGGACATGGCCGATATCGCCATAGCGCCCGTCGTCGGGCCGGAGGTTGTGACCGGATCGACTCGGCTGAAATCCGGCACGGCGCAGAAGCTCGTCTTGAACATGCTGACGACCGCCAGCATGATCCGCATCGGCAAGACTTACGAGAACCTGATGGTCGATCTGACCATCAGCAATCAGAAGCTGCGCGCCCGCGCGATCCGTATCATCATGGAGGCAACGGGGTGCTCGGCGGACATTGCGGAAGATCAACTGACGGTCAGCGGCAACAATGTGAAGCTCGCAATCCTGATGATTCTGAGCGGATTAAATCGGGAAGAGGCCGAAGCCGCGCTGGTTCGCAATGACGGATTTTTGCGCAAGGCGCTGACTGAATCAACCAATTGAACGCAAGACGTGCTGCATACCCGGCGTTTGAAAAGGACGGGATCGGCCAACCAGAGGGAGAATAAGCATGACGATGATCGCTCGAAAATGGCTGGCTTGTGCGGCAATCGCCGGGAGCCTTCTGACAGCCACCGCCGCACCCGGATTTGCCGCCACCTTGAAAATGGCATGGGCACAGGATGCGACAGGCCTCGACCCGCACAAGCAGACGGCCTTTTCCTCCATCCGCCTGCTGGAACTGATTTACGAACCCCTTGTCCGCCTGGATGGCGATCTCAAGGTGGTGCCGGCGCTCGCCAAGGAATGGACATTTTCTCCCGACGCCAAGACGCTGACATTCAAGCTCGATCCAGCAGCCAAGTTTCACAATGGCGCAGCCGTGACCTCGGCAGACGTAAAAGCCTCTTTTGAGCGCATCCTCGATCAGGCGACGGGTGCATCCGCACGCGCCAACTATCTCTCGATTGCCAGCATCGATACGCCGGATGCTGCGACGGTCGTCTTCAATCTGTCGCAGCCGGATGTGCCGTTGCTCACCGCTATGGGCAGCGTCAATGCGGCCATCGTTCCGGCTTCCGAAATTACCGCTGGCAAGATCGGTACGGCTGCCATCGGCAGCGGTCCGTTCAAGCTGGAAAAGTGGGAACCGAACCAGAAGGAAGTGCTCAAAGCCAATACGGAATGGGCCGGCGGCAAGGTGGGCGTCGAGGGCATCGACATCAGCGTGCTGCCGGATGAAAACGCCATTCTTGCGGCGCTACGCGCCAAGAAGGTGGATTTCGCCCTGTTGAACGACCCGCTGGTTGCGACCCTCGTGCCGAAAGTTTCCGGGCTGACGCTGAACCGCAAGCCGGTTCTCTCGTACCACGCACTGCAGCTCAACCCTTCGCGTAAGCCGATGACAGAGCTTGCCGTGCGCCAGGCGATTTCCTGCGCCATCGATCGTAAGGACGTTCTCGATACGGCTCTGCTTGGCGAAGGCGAAGTCACCGGGCCGCTGACGATGCCGCTCTATCGCTCCGATCCGAACAGCCTCTTCTGTTACAAGAAGGATCTGGAAAAGGCGAAGAAGCTGATGGCCGATGCTGGGCTGAAGGACGGCTTTTCCGCAACCGTGATTGCCGCCACTGGTGAACCGCCGACCGCAGCTGCCGAAGCTCAGGTCATCCAGTCGCAATTGAAGGAAATCGGCATCAATCTCGACATCAAGATGATGGAGCTCAACGTCTATGTCGACACATGGCTGAAGGGTGATTTCGACATGGCGGTGGCGCTGAACGGCGGACGGGCCGACCCCTACACCATGTATAACCGCTACTGGACCAAGGCCGGAAACCTTCAGAAGGTCGCGAACTATATCGACGACACGCTGGATGATCTGATGCAAAAAGGCCGTGTCGAAACCGATATTGCCAAGCGCAAGGAAATCTTCGCCGCCTTCGACAAGCACCTCGCCGAAGTCTCGCCATGGATCTGGCTCTACACCGGCTATTCCTACACGGCCCAGCAGCAGAATGTCGAAAACTTCGTGGCGACACCGGACGGTTCGCTCTTCGGCCTTGCCAAGGTCACCCTGAAGTAATGCGTGCATGAGGCGGATGACGAAATGACCTACTTGCTAAGACGTCTCGTGACATTCCCGCTGGTGATGCTGGGTGTCTCCGTTCTGGTCTTCGTCGCCATCCGCCTCGTCCCCGGCGATTCCATCACTGCCATGCTCGGCACGGAAGCCGGGCTTCTGACACCGGAGCAGAAGCAGGCACTGTCCGCCTATTTCGGCCTCGATCAGGGCTGGCTAGTGCAATATGGCCGCTGGCTCTCTGGCGTCGTCTCAGGCAATCTCGGCCTCTCGGTCACCTATGGCAAGCCGGTACTCGACGTTATCCTCCAGCGTTTCCCTCTGACGCTGGAACTCGCCTGCCTTTCGGTAGCGATTGCGCTTGTCCTTGGCCTACCGCTCGGCGTCTTTGCCGCCACTCGCAATGGCCGGGGCTCGGATCTCAGCGTGCGCATCTTCGCCATGATCGGCCAATCGACCCCGAGCTTCGTCTTTGGCCTCGGCATCATCTACATCCTCTCGGCAGGCTTCGGCATTCTGCCAGCCATGGGCGATTATGTGCCCTTCACACAGGATCCGATCGCCAACCTCTCACAATTGTTTTTCCCGGCGCTGACACTTGGGCTGTCCTTCACTGCCTCCGTCACGCGCATTTCCCGTTCGGCCATGCTTGATGTGCTGAGCGACGATTATGTGCGTACCGCCCGCAGCAAGGGTGTGGCACGTCGCAACGTCATCTGGCGGCACGCCCTGCCGAACGCGCTGATCCCGGTCATCACGCTCTGCGGTGTCGAGTTCGGTTATCTGCTGGGCGGCGCAGTGTTGGTCGAGCAAATTTTTGCGCTGCCCGGTCTTGGACGCATGACGCTCGAGGCCATTCTTCAGCGTGACTATGCGCTGGTTCAGGGTGCGGTGCTGTTCATCGCGCTCAACTTCATGATCGTCAACCTCCTCGTCGATCTCGCCTATGTGGCGCTCGATCCACGCATTCGCCTGGGGAACCGGTCATGACATCGCTGATCTCCCGCCTCCTTCGCCACCCGAGCGGCTGCGTCGGCGCGGCCATCGTCCTCATCTACCTGTTGCTGGCATTTGCCGCATGGCTTGGGCTGACGCCCTACGATCCGCTGCAACAGTTTCGAATCGACCGCCTGCAAGGCCCAAGCGCCGCGCACTGGATGGGAACCGACATGTTCGGGCGTGACGTACTCAGCCGGTTGATGATCGGCATCGGCCAGTCTTTCCTCGTCGCTTTTTCCTCCGTCGGCATCGCCGCCGTCATCGGCACCGTTCTGGGGCTGACTGCCGCATGGGTCGGGCGTCTGTGGGATGGTGTGGTCATGCGGCTGATGGATGTTCTGCTTGCCTTCCCGGCGATCCTGCTGGCGCTGCTCTTCATCACCGTCGTCGGCCCCGGAACCTTCACCAGCATTCTCGCCATTGCCTTTGTTTATACGCCGATCTTCACCCGCGTGGTGCGCGGCCCGGCGCTGTCGATCAAGGCGCGCGATTTTGTCGATGCGGCGCGGACCTTCGGCAGTTCCACATCCTATATCCTTACCCGGCACCTGATGCTCAATCTGGTCGCGCCGCTGACTGTGCAGGTGACGCTGGCACTGGCCTGGTCGCTCCTGACGGAATCGGGCTTGAGCTTTCTCGGCCTTGGCACGCAGCCGCCGGATTCCTCGCTCGGCCTGATGCTGGCCGATAGCATCAACCTGATGGAGATGGCGCCCTGGCTGCTGATCTTCCCCGGTCTCGCCGTCATGCTCGGCATTCTCGGCTTCAACCTTCTGGGCGATGCGCTTCGCGATCTGCTCGATCCCCGCATGCGACGGGTGGCCTCATGACTCGACTTTTTTCAGTTCAGAACCTTAGCGTCGGCTTCGGTCGCGGCAATGCCATCAAGCCAATCGTCGAAGGCGTCAGCTTCACTCTCGATGCAGGCGAAACACTTGCCATCGTCGGCGAAAGCGGGTCGGGCAAATCCGTCACCGCGCTCTCGATCAACCGTCTGATCGATTATAGCGGCGGCAAGATCACCAGCGGCCGGATCGATCTGTCTCTCGCAGATGGAAAGACGCTAGATCTCGCCACTCTGGACACTGGGCGCATGGAGCGCATCCGAGGGTCGGAGATCGGCATGATCTTTCAGGAGCCGATGACCTCGCTCAATCCGGTTCTCACCATCGGCAAGCAGATCGAGGAAGTCTTTCGCCTGCAAGGCAGGGGCGGGCCAGAAGCGCGTGCCGAGACACTCCGCGCGCTCGACCGGATGCGCATTCCCGATGCGGCGAGACGCCTTGGTTACTATCCGCACCAGCTTTCGGGCGGAATGCTGCAGCGGGTGATGATCGCGATGGCGCTCGCAGCCTCCCCTCGCCTTCTCATTGCCGACGAGCCGACGACCGCGCTGGATGTTTCGGTCCAGGCACAGATCATGGCGCTTCTCGCCGAGCTTCAGCGCGACACCGGGACTGGCCTGATCTTCATCACCCACGATCTCGGCCTCGTTGCCGGCATTGCAGACCGGGTGGTCGTCATGCAATCCGGCAAAGTGGTCGAGCAGGGAAAGACGGACGACATTCTCGACCGTCCGCAGCACAGCTACACGCAGCATCTGCTGAACGCCGTCCCGCATTTTGCCAACGGCCAGCATGTCCGCACCGACTCGCCGCGATTGAAACACGCCGATCAGCCTGCAGCACTCGCGGTCAAGGAGTTGACCGTTCGCTTCCCGACAACCACCGGGCTCTTACGCCGCCCCGCAGGCGCCATCCATGCGGTGGAAGCGGTGGATTTCGAGATATCTCGGGGTGAAACGCTGGCGGTCGTCGGCGAAAGCGGATCGGGCAAATCCACCACCGCCCGCGCCCTGCTGGGTCTGGTCAAGCCCATCCGCGGATCGTTCAGCGCGCATTCGGTTCGATCCACCGAAGCACAAACGCCGATGCAGATGGTGTTCCAGAACCCCTATGCGTCGCTCAATCCGCGCCTCGATGTGCAAAGCCTGCTGGCCGAGCCGGTTATCGCCGCAGAAATGCGCATCGACCGTAACCTCACGTCGCGCATGACAGCGCTTCTCGATCGCGTCGGTCTTCCCGCCGATAGTCTTACCCGCTACCCACATGAGTTTTCCGGCGGCCAGCGCCAGCGCCTGTGCATCGCCCGCGCCCTGATGCTCGATCCATCCATTCTGGTGCTGGATGAGGCGGTCTCAGCCCTCGATGTCTCGGTTCAGGCTCGCGTGCTCGATCTTCTGATCGATCTGCAGAAGGAACGCGATCTCGCCTATCTCTTCGTTTCCCACGACATGGCCGTGGTGGAACGCATCGCCCACCGCGTGGCCGTGCTCTATGCGGGCCAGATCGTCGAAATCGGCGACGCCCGCTCCGTCTTGTCGAATCCTCAACACAGCTATACCAAGAAGCTGATTGCAGCGGTGCCGACCATGGAACGGCGGCGCGAGCGGTTTGAACTCAATACCGAGGCCGTGCCGACATTGCTGCGTCCTAAAGGGTATGAGCCTCAGCCATCGCGTTGGCAATATTTTGGCGAAGACCATCGCGTGAAGCTCGAAACGGCGGCAACGAACTGATGAGGAAGCATTCATGGTCGACCCATCCTCACCACTCCTGAGCCCTTTCGACGCTGGTTTTGACCTGCTGAAAGAGGCCGTCGATGCGGGCCGTATTCCGGGCGGCGTCTTCGGCATGATCGACCATAACGGCCACCGCCTGACAAGGGCGATCGGCCATGCGCAAAAGGTCGGTGGCGAACGTCCGATGACGCTCGATACCTGGTTCGACCTTGCCTCTTTGACCAAGGTCATCTTCACCACCCGCAAGATCCTCGAACTGGCCGTCGCCGGCATCATCGATCTCGACAGCCCCATCACCACGCTCATTCCCGATTTCCGACAATACGCGCCCGATTGCTGGGAGCGCAAAGTCACCTTCCGCCAGTGCCTGGGCCATCAGACACCGTTTCCGGCGGTCGAACCGATCTACACCTATGGCGACGATCCGGATCGCCTGCGCGCCTTCGTCCTTCAGCGCGAATGGCGCGATAGTGAGCCCGCCTATTCGGACATAAATTACATCCTACTCGGCATCGCTCTGGAACGGCTGACGGGCCAGCGCATCCGCGAGATGGATGCCGGGCCTGGCTTTGCCTTTCACGGCGACCCCGCACAAACCGCCGCCACTGAGTTCTGCGCCTGGCGCAACCGGATGATCTGCGGCGAGGTGCATGACGAGAATTGTTACGCGCTGCAAGGCTCCGGCCATGCCGGTCTGTTCGGCACGGTGGACGCTGTTCTCGACTATGCAAAATCTCTGTTGGACGGTGATAAAGCTGGCGATCCCGTCGTCCAGCTGATGCGGCAACCGCGTTCGGCAAAGCGCACCCATGGCTGGGAACGCCCCTATGATGGCTGGTCGGGTGGTGCGCTTTGCAATGACAGCGTCATCGGCCATACCGGCTTTACCGGCACCGGGCTCTGGGTCGATTTCGACAGGGGCGACGCCTGGACCCTTCTTACCAACCGGGTGCATCCAAGCAGACATGTCGACAGCGGTATTTTTGCCCTGCGGGCTGCCATCGGCGATATGATCAACACGCATTGAGGAGAGACGACATGGAACCGATCTGGGCCGTTGGCTTGATGACAGGAACCGTTCTGGACGGAAACATCGATGTCGCGCTTCTGAAAACCGATGGAGAGCGTGTCGAGCGCTTCGGTGCCTATACGCTGGCGCCTTACGACCAGTCCGTCCGCGAGCTTCTGGAGCAAACGCTGGCTGAAGCGCGCAAATGGAATTTCGACGGCCCGGAGCCAGAGATCTTCGGTCGAGCCGAGGAAGCGCTGACCCGCGCCCAGTCCGCAGCCGTTGCCAATCTCGTGGCAGAAGCCGGGCTTTCCCTAGCCGATATCGGCGTCGTCGGTTTTCACGGCCAAACGGTGCTGCACCGCGCGCCGCAGCCTGGGCGCCTCGGCGCCACCCGTCAACTGGGTGACGGGGAATTGATGGCGAAGCTTCTCGGCACCAAGGTGGCTTATGATTTCCGCAGCGCAGACGTTCGTGCCGGTGGCCAAGGCGCACCGCTTGCCGCCGCCTACCACTCGGCACTGCTGAAAGGCGTTGCACAGGATGGGAAGGCTGCGATCCTCAATCTCGGTGGCGTTGCCAACGTAACCTGGAGCGATGGCAAAGGCCATGTCGTGGCTTTCGATACCGGCCCTGCCAATGCGCCGATCAATGACTGGATCAAGCAGCATGGACGTGGCGATATGGACCGTGACGGCCTGATCGCTGCATCGGGCCAAGTCAACGAAGAGCGCCTCTCAAAGCTTCTACAGCATCCCTATCTCACTGCAAAATTCCCGAAATCGCTGGATCGCTTCGACTTCGGCGCGAGCATGGCCGACGGCCTCTCGCTGGAAGATGGCGCGGCGACGCTGACGGCCTTCACCGCCTCTGCCGTCGGCAAGGCGCTCGATCTCCTTCCGCAGCGGCCGGAACGGCTGTTCGTCAGCGGTGGCGGGCGCCACAACCCGACGCTGATGAGGATGCTGGCGCAGCGCGCTCGTGTGGATGCACAGCCTGCCGAAACGCTGGGCTGGCGGGGCGATGCCGTCGAAGCGGAATGCTTCGCCTTTCTGGCGGTACGAGTGCTGCGCAACATGCCGATCAGCTTCCCGACGACCACGGGGGCGCCCGAGCCGATGACCGGCGGGCGACTGGCCGCCTGAGTAAGCTTCATTCGAAGCTGATCAAAGCCGCTTTTTCAAAAACTTCCGGGTGCGCCCGATGGGAAAATCCGGAAGTTCTCCGAACACCTCATAACCCTGACGGGTGTAGGCCTTTTCCGCCACCGGGTTGAAGGTATCGATCCAGGCGGAGTGACAACCACGCGCCTGTGCCTCCTCTTCCGCCGCTGTCAACATGCGGCCCGCCATCTGCTGGCCGCGAAGGCTTTCGTCAACCCAGAGCCACTGCACATAAAGCCAGCCCCAAGCGGTGTATCCACTGATCCCGGCGAGCAACGCGCCGCTCTCACCACGAACGATGACGGCAAGCGGCACCCTGTCGGCCTGGCCAACATCGGCGTCGTTGAACGCAGAAAGGTGAGCGCCAATTGCTGCGATGTCGTCAGCCCTTGGACTATTGGTAACCGTTAGAGCAGGGATGACGCTGGTGCTCACAACTCGATCTCCTGACACAAAAGCGGATCGGCAGCTTTAAAATAAACTACCTTGATTGCCGGGATCACCGGCGACTGGCTTGACCGGTTTCCTTCGCAGCTGGGCCGCTGACACCTCGGTTGAACGCGGGGCATCCGCACCTGCAACGGCCGAAACCTCGCCATCGGCAAATTCGACCGAAATTACCGCACCGGGCGTTACAGAGGCCGCGCGGGTGAGCGGCCGATTTTCCTCATCCCGAATGACGGCGTAGCCGCGTTTGAGGACATTCTTGTAAGACAGCGATTGCAGAATGCGCTCATGTGCCGCAAGCCCCGATCTGCTCTGTGCCATCCGGTGAAGAACGGCTGTATCGGCCCGCCGCACGGAAGCCAGCAACCGTTCTTTCTGCCGCTCGAGCTGGCCGGAGAGGCGCATTGGCAGGGCGCGCAGGGCAGAGTCCGATGACGACACCTGCGACTTTGCCTGCAAAAGGCGTCTTTCGACCAAAGCTTCCGCACGCTGCATACGCTCGTTGACGCGCTGCCTTTGCTGGCGCAATCCGTGCGTGAGAACATCGGGACGCAGACCGGATGAAGCACGCTCGAAGCTGCGACGCTTGTTCATCGTGTTGAGCTCAAGCCCTCTACCAAGTCCCGCAGAAACCTCGTCAAAACGGCGACGCGGAAGCGCCAGCAGCTGATCGAGCGAGGGAAGTGCGCGCACAAGCGCACGAAGTCCCTGGGCGCGATTGTCCATATGCCGGCGCGTGGAACCGGAGAGTCGCGCTGCCAGACCAGCCAGCTGGGCTTCAAGATCGGCCCGAACGGGAACGGCCATTTCCGCGGCTCCTGTTGGCGTTGGCGCGCGAACATCCGCTGCGTAATCGATCAAGGTCGTATCTGTCTCGTGACCGACCGCAGAAATCAGCGGAATGGCACTTTCCGCCGCAGCCCTCACCACGATCTCGTCGTTAAAGCTCCATAGGTCCTCAAGGCTGCCGCCGCCACGCGCCACGATCAGCACATCGGGCCGGGGAATGTCGCCGCCCTGCGACAAGGCATTGAAGCCACGGATCGCATTTGCGACCTCCTCGCCAGAGCCATCTCCCTGGACCTTGACCGGCCAGACCAGGACATGAACAGGGAAACGGTCCGAAATACGATGTAGAATATCGCGGATCACGGCGCCCGTCGGCGACGTCACCACACCGATCACCTGCGGCATATAGGGCAAACGGCGTTTGCGTCCCTGATCGAACAGGCCTTCCGCCGCGAGCCGGCGACGACGCTCCTCGAGCAAAGCCATAAGCGCACCGGCACCAGCCGGCTCAAGACTTTCGATGACGATCTGATACTTGGAGGAACCCGGAAAGGTGGTGATCTTTCCCGTCGCGATCACTTCCATACCCTCTTCCGGGCGGAATTTTAGCTTCGAGAAGCTACCCTTCCAGATGACGGCGTCTATACGGGCGCGATCGTCCTTCAGCGAAAAATAGGCGTGACCGGAGGTATGTTGACCGCGATAGCCGGAAATTTCCCCTCGAACACGAACTTGATCGAAGGCGGTTTCCACTGTCCGTTTGATGGACCCGGAAAGCTCGGAAACTGAAAATTCGGTGAGGTTGCTGAGTGCGGGCTGACTGAAGATATCGCTCATGCCGCATGGTAACCGATGCCCTACGATTCGCAAACCGTAACATTTTCGGGATAATTCGATTAAAACTTTCACACAACTGTAACACTGTGCTAGCCTCCAGAACTGAAAGTGCATGCCTTGGAGGAGACATCGCGGACTTTTGAGGAGAAGTTGCCATGTCTTATCGCTTTGGGAGGAGCGGCATCATGGAATTTATTTTAGGAATTGGCCTCGGCTTAACCGCTTCGGCAACACGTTCTACTCTCGCGATCGCGCTTGTTGGTATTCTTATCATCGCTGTTTTTGCCTATGCCGCCCTGATGGCTGCGCCTGGCGTTTCTATTCTCGGGCTACTTGCAACGTTGGCCGGATTGAATGCTGGCGTGGCCGCCGCCTTTTTTGGGGTGTTGGCGCTTCGCTGAGACACGGCTGACAACAACACGCGATCGATCTATAAGGATGCCGATCATCAGCAAGGTGCGGCGTGGAACTCGGTCGTCTTCTTCTTCTGCAGGTATTCTGCGCGGCACTTGATGCCGGCACCACTTGGCTGTTGTGGTCCCGCATCGACATCTCCGTGGTCCTTGCCAGGATAGCAGGTGCCTGTCTTGCTGCTATCCTGATTGTGTTTTTCTGCCGCAGAGCGCCGGAGTTCCGTGGTATCGGACGCTTTCTCGCGACCAGTATCAGCTTAACATGTCTGCTCGTGAGTTATGGCATATTTGCACTTCTGATGCTCCGCAACCCTGTTTTGCAATGGCCGCTGGCCTTCGCAGCAGCGACTGGCGCGTCACTCCTGTTATCGTGGATCGGATACTGGCGCGCGCGTCAGGGTCGTGTCAGCGGCTAACCAGGTCGCGATCTTTCGCATTGCCTGATACGTCTCGGATCAAAAACCGAGCTCCTTTCTCACACATCGATATCTAAATTCAGCCCCCAGTTTCGCGAGACCCATGCTTCAAAGAATGCGTTCTTATCGGCTGAGAGTCCCACCACGATGGCCAGATATGTCCTCCTTTCGTCTTGGATGAGAGTTTCTTCCTTTTTTCTGAGGCAACAAATTTGTATCCATTCAACAACTGGAGATACAAAATTGTCCGCTTCTATCGCTCTGATCGTCATCGATGCGCAGGAATCCTTCCGGCACATGCCCTATTTTGAAGACACCGGACTGGCGCGATACCTCTCTGCCCAGCAGGCTTTGATCGATGAGGCCGAGGCAAAAGGCGTTCCCGTCGTCCAGATTTTTCACGTCGATGGTGACAAAGCCTTTTCAGCCGATAGCGGCTTGATTCGTCCGTTGGAAGGATTGCGCATCCAGCCTAGCGTCACATTCATAAAGCACCGCCATTCCGCCTTCGTGGGGACAGGACTGGAAGTCTGGCTGACGCAGCATGGCATCAATCACCTCATCATCTCCGGCATCCGCACCGAGCAATGCTGCGAAACCACCGCTCGCCATGCGTCAGATCTGGGTTATAAGGTCGATTACGTTACAGAAGCGACCCTCACCTTCCATATGACACACGCCTCGGGCGACGTCTTCTCACCTGCCGACATTGCCAAGCGCACCGAACTCGTATTGGCGGGACGATTTGCTCGTATCGCGACAGTGTCAGATGTCCTTGAAAGCCTCCAGCAACGGGCCTGAAACAGAACCGATTGTCACAAAAGCACGATACGTAGATTCGAAAAGATAGAGCAGCCTTTGTGCGTACAATCGACCTCAGGCTGCTCTAAGAAAGGCCGCCTGATGAATTCGATACCCGGCAACGATGCAAAAGTGATACCCGTGTTCGTGGTCATGCCGCCGCAGACACTCTTGCTAGATGTTGCCGGGCCTCTGGAAGTGCTGCGCTATGCCAATGAGCAACAGGAGCAAATCCGCTTCGATTGCCATTATGTCGCCGCTCAGCCGAACCAGACGACCACCATCGGTCTTGGCCTCTGCGGCCTGGAGGCATTACCCGAATCACTGCCGTCAGACGCGATGATCCTCGTCTCGGGCAGCTCGTTTGCATCCCCTCGCCAGCAGGAAAATGCCCAAGAACGGAAAATTCTGTCCGATTGGCTGCGCCGGACCGCGCGCAGCGATACCACCATCGTCAGCATCTGTTCCGGCGCGTTAATTGCAGCAGAGGCCGGTTTGTTCGATGGCTACCAGTGTACGACCCATGCGGACGGTATCGCGGATCTCAGACGCATCGCTCCCCTTGCGAAGGTGCAGGAAAATCGGTTGTTCGTGGAGGATGGGCGACGTGTCTCGAGTGCTGGTATTTCCACCGGCATCGACCTTACTCTTCACCTTGTTGCAAAGCTGGTTTCCCCCGGGATCGCCGCCCGCATCGCGCAGATCATGGTCGTTTATTTGCGCCGCACGGCAAATGACCCGCAAATCTCGCCCTGGCTTTCCGGGCGCAACCATATTCACCCGTCCATTCACCGTGCGCAGGACGCTATCGTCGCTAATCCCACCATGGACTGGACCCTATCCCGACTGGCGGACTACGCCAACCTCAGCGCTCGGCATCTGTCCCGTCTGTTTCGCGAATATACGGGCGTGAGCGTGGTGGATTACGTCAATCTGATCCGGGTCAACCTGGCGAAAGACATGATCTCCCACTCACGGCTCGATCTGGAGACCGTTGCGGAACGCGCTGGATTTGCCTCTGCGCGCCATCTGCGCCGCATATGGATGCAGCATTTTGAAAGACCGCCAAGCGCATTTCGAAACCACTCTCCGTGACGGGCGTTTGCTTCGATTGCGAGATGCCTTGATCACGGAAATCAATAGTCATCCGGACAATGCAGCGCTAAATCATCGGTACGAGAAAGACTAAAAGGAGCACATCCATGCAGAACCGCACGCTCGGCCGCACCGGCCTGTCCGTCGCCCCAATCGTTTTTGGTGGCAATGTCTTCGGCTGGACCGCGGATGAGAAAACGTCATTTCAGCTTCTGGATTCTTTCTTTGATTCCGGTTTCAACGCCATCGATACGGCAGATGTCTATTCGGCATGGGTACCAGGCCATGAGGGCGGTGAGTCCGAGACAATCATCGGAAAGTGGTTGAAACATAGCGCCGTCAAGCGCGAGGATGCCATCATCATCACCAAAGTTGGCTTCGATAATAACGAGCGCAAGACGGGTCTCAGCGCCAAATGGATCGCCGAAGCGGTGGAGAACTCGTTGCGCCGTCTCCAGACCGACTACATCGATCTTTATCTCGCTCATAAGCCGGATGATGCGGTGCCTCTCGAAGAAACACTCGGAGCCTTCGCCCGATTGAAGGAAGAGGGGAAGGTCAGGGCGATCGGCTGCTCGAACTACAACGCCGACCAGCTTCAGGCGTCACTCGAGGTGGCAGCACAGACGGGACTTGGACGCTTCGACGTTCTTCAACCGGAATACAATCTTTACACTCGCTCCAAATTCGAGGGGCCGCTTGCCGAGCTTTGCGCCAAGGAAGAGATCGGCGTCATCAACTACTACAGTCTCGCGGCGGGCTTCCTGACTGGCAAGTATCGGACGAAGGCCGATACCGAAGGCGTGGCGAGATCCTACCGCGTTGGCAATTATCTCGACCCGCGCGGCCTTGCCATTCTTGGGGCAATGGATACCATCTCGGCGGAAACCGGTGCCCGGCACGCGGATATCGCTCTTGCGTGGCTGCTCGCGAAGAAATCCGTAACCGCACCGATTGCGAGCGCGACCAGCCTTTCACAGCTTGAAAGTTTCAAGCGTGCTATCGACCTGACGCTGAGCGACGAGATGATGCAACTCCTCGACGACGCGGGTGCGGGCGAATGACAGCGGCTGGGGCGCTCACCATCAGGGCTGCGACGACCGGCGACCGTGACGCTTGGTTGCCCCTGTGGAGCGCCTACCTCGCCTTTTACAAGGTCGATCTGCCAGCAGACGTGACCGAACGAACCTGGGAAAGGCTGATGGACCCGGCATCTCGCCTTTCCATGCGCCTTGCGGTTCTGCAGGACAGGCCAGTCGGCTTCGCCATTCATCATTTCCACGAATCCACCTGGACGAAGACGCCAGACTGTTATCTTGAAGACCTGTTCATCGACGAGGAGATCCGCGGCAAAGGTATCGGGCGCGCCTTGATCGATGATCTGATCGGCATCTGCCGGGACAACGGATGGTCCAGACTTTACTGGCATACAGATGACGGCAATCAGCGCGCGCGTGCGCTTTATGACAGCTATAGCAAGAGCGACGGCCATCTCCGCTACCGGCTCAAAATCTAAAGCATGGTCCACGCAAAACTGTGCGACGGTTTTGCGATCAAAAGATGCGACAAGACAAGGGGCCAAGCGTCGTGAGCGAATCTGAGAGGTAGCCGCACGTTTTAGGGACTATTGCGCAAGCCTGCTGAGCCGGTTTGCGCAGACCTTGCCAACGCGCCCTGCACGCATCTACTGACCGGTCAATTGTCCTGCTGGAATGTAACCAGATCTGCCTCGACATTGCAGATGAGACCGGTCGGTTCATAGAGAACAGTAACCTTGCTGCAGGAAGCACCGGAAATACCGGCTTTGATCAGGCGTGACCCAGCCCCTACGCGCTCCGGCGCGCTAACTGGCGGACCGCTTTTTTCTTCCCAACGAAACTCGAAGAACTCTCGATCGCCGGGAATGATACGCCACGAAATCTCGATCATGCCATCGCTCGATGAAAGCGCACCATATTTCACCGCGTTGGTGGCCAGTTCATGCAGAATGAGCGAGAGAGACAAGGCTGGACGCGAGCCCACCTGAATGTCCGGTCCTCTCACCACGAAGCGTGGTTCATTCGGATCATCATGCACCGCCAGCATCTGGCCGACGAGATTGCGCACTGTAGACGAGCCGAGGCCACCCTGTATCACGGTGTCATGAGCACGGCTTAAGATATTGATACGCTCGGCAAGCGTCTGGCGCGCTATATTCACATCGGGGGCCGAACGTAGCGTCTGAGACGCGATGGCCTGCACCATGGCCAGCTGGTTCTTGAGACGATGCCCAAGCTCATGCGCCACCATCTCCTTGTGGCGCTCTTCCGCAAGACGCTCGGTCACATCCTGCGCTTGAACAAGGATACCGGAAATCATGCCCGTGGGATCGCGCATCGGCTGATAGACGAGGTCGATCAACCTGTTCTGTTTCTCACCGGCAGGTCCACGATTGAGTTCAATCGGCTGCCCTCTCGCCACAAAAGGCTCCCCGGTTCTGTAGACTTCATCGATCTTCCCGATATGGCCTTGGCGCACCACCTCCGGAAGCGCCTCGGCGAGTGGTCTTCCAATAATATCGCGACCAGCGCCGATGATCGAATAACACTCCTCATTGGCAAATTCGAAAACGTGGTCGGGACCGACAAGCGTGGCAATCCCGCCCGGCGAAAGCTGGAACACCTGCCGCAAGCGCTCCTGCTGCAGCTTCTGTTCGCGCCGCATCAAAACCTCGCCGGTAATTTCGGAGCAGGCACAGAACATCCCGAGCACTTCGCCCGAATGGTTACGTACGGGCGTGTACGAGAACGAAAAATGCGTTTCTTCCGGATATCCCTTGCGATGCATGGTAAATTCGATGTCATCCATCGAGGTGCCCTGGCCCGCATAGGCAGCGCTGATGATGGGCTCGACCTTATCCCAGATATCGAACCAGAGTTCCTTGAAGGATCGGCCAAACGCCTGAGGATGCCGATTGCCGCACATAAGCGCGTAACCGTCATTATAAAGAGTGGTTTGCTGCGGCCCCCAAACGATCAGCATCGGCTGCAAAGAGCCAAGCATGACGCTGACGAGAACTTTCAGCTCTACCGGCCAGTCGTCCTTGCACCCGAGAGGGCTCGCGCCCCAGTCAAAATCACGAAAAATCCGACCGCATTCGCCCCCACTGACATAGTGCAAAGAAATCCCCTCGGAATAAGCTCGGCGAAACGTCGCCATTTGCAGCGCGGAATTGCGGAAAGGGCAGCGTCGCCACACGCGCTGAACCCTGTTGAAGACAGGCAACATAGCGAAAGAACAACAGACGTGCCAGATAGCTGTTGATACCCAAGGAATAACATAACCTTAAGGGCTAAATCTGCAAGAAAGCCCTTACTCATAACAGGCCTTCTGCAGACATCGCTCCCTCGGTGTGCACGGGCGTAAGACCAATCAATCGCAGAATGGCACGAATCTCCCCCCTCCGCTCCGTCGAAAAGGTCTCAGCCAACGCATCCCGAAACATACCACCGCGATTGGCAAGGTTTTCAAGACAAAACAGAATTTTGCACTTGCATGGTGACAGACGTGTGGCTATGAACGGCCCGCTTACCACAGCACGCCGGAGAGGTGGCAGAGTGGTCGAATGCACCGCACTCGAAATGCGGCATACCTGCAAGGGTATCGTGGGTTCGAATCCCACCCTCTCCGCCATTTTTAGCCTGCCAAGCCCGGAAATTTAGGTGACAACATAGTGCGGAGCGGGTTGTCGATGGTTTGCAGTATTCTCTGTTCTGGATCGATATATCCGAGATCATAGTGCAAGAAGCTGACGAGCCGAATGCCGTCCTCGATTTCTTTCAGTCCTCGATTTCTTTCAGTCCCAGTTTCTGGCCTGCCACGACGGGTCGAGATGTTGATCTTCTTCCAATGCATTCAGATGCGACAGCGATGGGTAACCAGGGTGTCGCGAAACACCGAGCCCAATCGGCGAACGGACTCATTGAGGTCGTAGAGCAGCTGCTCAAACTTCGAAGAGAAGAATCCGTTCGGCGCAACAACCGTCGAGGCGCCGGATGCAAGTTTCTCCAAACCAATGGTAAGGCCCGATATGGCGATCGGAGGCGCTCAGACGTATCGGTTTCGCGAGATCACTTCGACTGACCATAGAACCAAGGCGAGCCGGCGCTTCGACTGGTGTCGTCACCTCACGATCGATTTATCTTCTGCAGCATACACTCCAGGCGGACCATCGCTCGGAGGATCCCACCGGAACGCTACGACTGTTGCGCTTGATCGCCAAACGATCTAATGCAATTATAATTGCATTAGTGCAGCGTCGCTTTCCATGGCGAGGCACAGGGATGGCTCGCCATGATCTCGAAAATTTTCGCTCTCCGTCGTAACAAACATCTGCGAATGAAAAAAAGCGGCATGGCCGCACGTCGTGGCGGGACGCGCTCACGCGGGCGGCTCGCCCGGCAGCGGATCGGCATCCTTGTCTGTGGCTTTCTCTGTGCCTACGGTCTGATCGGCCTCAGACTGCTTCAATATGGCATGATGAGGCAAGCTGCGACGGGAACCATCGGCCGCACGACCACGCCAGCGTCCAGGCCGGATATCCTTGATCGCTACGGAGAGCTGCTCGCTACCGACCTCAATATGGTGTCGCTGTATGCGGAGCCTCACCGGATCGTCGATGCCGATGAGGCAGTGGAAAAACTGGCGACCGTCATTCCCGATCTCGACTGGCTGGAAACGCACAAAAAGCTCGTATCGGATAGCGCCTTCCAGTGGCTGCGGCGGCAACTTACTCCCAGGCAACAGGCCGACATACTTCGTCTGGGCATTCCCGGCATAGGGTTCCGCCCGGAAAAACGGCGTTTCTATGCGGCCGGCACAGTTGCGTCGCATATTCTAGGACATGTGAATGTGGATAACCAGGGTCTCGCGGGCATGGAGCGTTACCTCGATCAGCAAGGTCTGACGGACCTCAGAAGCACAGGGCTTGCAAGCGGTGTAGCGCTCTCACCGCTGCGGCTCTCCATCGATCTCAGGGTGCAGAGCATCGTCCATGAAGTCATCGCTCACTCCTTGGCGGCCTATCAGGCTGAGGCTGCGGGAGCGGTCGTTTTGAATGCCAATACGGGCGAAGTCCTGGCAATGGCATCGGTGCCCGATTACGATTCCAACAATCCCTCACGCCGTCTTGCCGATGGGTCGGTGGACAAGGAGTACGAAAAGGGCTGGTTCAACCGCATGAGCAACGCGACCTATGAGATGGGTTCGACGTTCAAGAGCTTCACGCTTGCCATGGGTCTGGATGAAAAGAAGATCACCCTCAATTCCGTTATTGATGCCACACGGCCACTACGCATGGCAGGCTTCACCATTCACGACGACCACGGCCAGGGACGCCCGCTGACCGTTCCGGAAATCTTCCAGTACTCCTCCAACATCGGAACGGCCAAGATCGCCGCAATGGTGGATCTCGATGCCCATAAGGCGTTTCTCACCAAGCTTGGACTCTTGACCAAGATGGATACGGAAATCCCTGAAGTCGCGACGCCAACGCAGCCGCGTGTCTGGAAGCCGATCAATCAGGCAACGATCTCCTTCGGCCACGGGGTGGCAACCACCCCGCTCCAGACCGCCGTTGCCGGAGCAGCTCTCATCAATGGCGGCAAGCTGATTTCGCCAACCTTCCTGCCGCGAACACAAGAACAGACCGCGTCTGTCGCCCGTCAGGTCATCGATCCTTCGACAAGCGCCGCCATGCGTTTTCTTTTCGAATGGAACGGGACCAAGGGATCAGGTCGTAGCGCCCAGGTTGAAGGTTTCCACGTTGGTGGCAAGACGGGAACGGCGGACAAGGTGATCAACGGCCGATATGCCGCCCATCTGAACTTCAACGCCTTCCTCGCCGGATTCCCGATCGACAAGCCGCAATATGTGGTGCTGACCATTATCGACGCGCCGTTAACCGGGGAAAAGGGTGGCAGGCTTGCCGCCTATACCGCTGCCCCGATGGCCAAAGCGATCATAGAGCGCAGCGGCTCTCTCTTGGGCGTCGAGCCCCATTTTGGCACGGGGCGCGACAAGCTCCTCGTGAACTACTGAGGATCGTTTTCGAAAATCGCATACTCGCCGAGGCTTGGCTGATCGCAAAGTGGCTGCGTCAACAAGGGCGACGAGACGGCCGTCTCGACAAGCTCTGCCTGATAGGCCTTGGTGATCGCCTGATTGGCAAAGAAAATCCGATAGATCAACGGCGCAAAGACCATGTCGACAAGCCGGTCGGGAGAGGGCACGGGCTCACCGCGCGACGCACAGCGATCGGTGAGATAGCGAAAGTTCATGTAGACATAACCTGCGGCGACCTCGGAAATCTTGCGATTGACCAAGCGCTCTCCGAGCAGCGCTCTCATTGGCGCAGACGAAAGATCATCCACCGTCTGCTCGATCCAGACCGCGAGATCGCCCCTGAAACTTCCCGTATCGGGCGGCACGGCGTCAGGCAGAAAACGCTGATTGGCCACATCGAGCAACAGTTGATCGAGCGTCACCCATCGACGGTAGATCGTCGAGGGCGGCACCTCTGCCCGGGCAGCGATGAGCGCTATGGTGACGTTCTCTGCCGGGATTTCCGAAATCAGTTCTTTGACCGCCTTATGAACGGCAACCTGAATACGCTCGCTGCGTCCGCCCGGCCTTATCAGTGTCCGCGCCATCTGACGTTTCCCCTCAACTCAGGATTCCCTACCACGTTTCAAGACGTGATGATCCGGTTTAATTAGGTTGATGTTTCGGGCAGGTGAATACACTTCGCACCCACGCGGGCAAAATCGCCGCCGCGCCAGGCCGGCAGCATGAGCTCGCGATCCAGATCAGCCAGATCGACGAGGTGAGCTTTCTCATCAAGGCATTCAGCGGGGCTCGAGCGGGCTCGTTGAGCTGGAAGATCTTTGAATCGATGGGCCACTCACTATTGCTGCGAACCCGGCTCAGAGAGCGGACGACGCGAGGCGGCTGCCGGACCCGTAGCCGCATTGCTGCGTTCATCTCGATACATCCAGCGCTATTTCACAAGCGAAGACGTCTTGCGGGTAACATATTTGCCGCGGACCTCGCCTTGAGTCACTGCGGCGTCTTCAACAATGGACTTGCCACGCAGGAGTAGCCGTATCGGCCAGCCCTTCACCTCAAGACCTTCATAA
Organism: Rhizobium sp. 22-785-1; assembly: GCF_053521965.1. Lineage (NCBI taxonomy): Bacteria > Pseudomonadati > Pseudomonadota > Alphaproteobacteria > Hyphomicrobiales > Rhizobiaceae > Rhizobium > Rhizobium sp. 22-785-1. Next base: position 104,617 of record NZ_JBNWDI010000011.1, read on the forward strand.
GGCGTGTAATCAGATCCATGCGCCAGCAGATCATTGGTGATGGTCACCCGCTTGTCTGGATCCCAGAGCGCCAGATCGGCGTCCGATCCAACCGCAATCGTACCCTTCTGCGGATAGAGCCCGTAGAGTTTGGCGTGATTGGTCGAGGTTTGGGCGACGAACTGGTTGAGAGAGATGCGCCCTTTCATCACACCTTCGGAAAACAGGATCGGCAGCCGGGTGGCGACCCCTGGAATGCCATTCGGTATCCAGCGGAAGTGCCGTTTGCCCTTCTCGTTCAGCTTGCCTTCGCGGTCATCATAGCGAAACGGGCAGTGATCGGATGAGAAGAGATCGAAGACGTTCTGCTCCAGGCCCTCCCAGCACGCATCCTGGCTTTGTCTGTCACGCGGCGGAGGAGAGCAGACATATTTTGCGCCCTCCAGCGCATCCTGATCCAGATCGGCCGCTGTCAGCATCAGATATTGCGGGCAGGTTTCGCCGGCAATTTTCTGTCCACGCATCCGTGCCCTGCGAATTTCCTCCATGGCCTCGCGATTGGAGACATGAACGATGACGATTGGGACGTCCACAATCTCTGCAAGCGACAAGGCCCGATGCGTTGCTTCGCGCTCTGCTGCGATCGGCCGTGTCGTGGCATGGTATTTGGGGGCAAGCTTTCCTTCGTCTTCGTGGCGACCGATCAGATAGCGGATCGCATCTTCATTCTCGCAATGGACCATGACGAGCGCGCCGGTGCGACGCGCCGCATCGAGCGTGTCCAGTATCTGATCGTCCCGCAATCGAAGCCCTTCATATGTCATGAAAACCTTGAGAGACGTATAGCCCGCTTCCACTAGCGCTGGCAGCTCCTGCCCCAGGACCTCAGGCAATGGATCGGTAATGACCAGATGGAAGGCGACATCCGTGTAGCACTTGTCTTCGGCCTTGGCGTGATAGACCTTGAGGGCCTCGCGCAATGTCTGCCCTTTCTCCTGCATGCAGAAGGTCAGCACCATGCTGTTGCCGCCGATGGCTGCCGAGCGCGTTCCGCTTTCGAAGTCATCCGCCATGACAATGCCTTCCCCAGATGGCTGATCCAGGTGGACGTGGCTGTCTATCCCTCCCGGCAGCACGAAAAGGCCGGTGGCGTCGATGATCTCCGCTGCATCGTCAAGTCCGCTTGAAAGTGTCGCGATCTTTCCGTCCAAGATCCCGATGTCGCAGACAAAGGTGTCGCTTGCCGTGGCCACGGTCCCATTCCGGATGATTGTGTCGAAGCGCATCGAGGCCGTCCTTTCGTCAGCTTGCTTTTGCAAACCCTGTTTCGCCGGAGAGAATGTGGTCGAGAGCCTGCGTGAAGCGATCGACTTCTTCCAGTGTGTTATAGTGAACCATCGATACTCTAAGCATACCGCCATGGTCTGTCAGGCCCAAATACTCGGCCAACCGGCGCGAATGGAAATCGCCGAACCGCATGGCGATGTGATGCTGATCCATTGCCTTGCAAATCTCGGCAGCGTCTCGGCCATCGAGGCGGAATGCAATGGTGGGAACGCGGGAACTGTCGCCATTCTGGCTCTTGCCGACGATCAGGCAATCGTTTCGCGAACGCAGATAGGACAACAGTCGCTCGGTTAGCGCGTCTTCCTGTGCGGTAATCGCCCTGAAGGCGGTTACAATGCGGCTGCGAATACTTCCCGTATCGCCCGCTTGTTCTCCGAGCGTCGTCAGGTAATCAACGATGCCGCATGTCGAATAGGCAAGCTCGTAATTCGGGTTACCCGGCTCCAGCTTGCCCGGCACTTTATCCTTGCCGTAGAAATAGTGGTAAAGCGTGTCGAGCTCGAGAAGATGGTCATACTTGCCGTACATCAACGCGTAATGGGGGCCGTAGGTCTTGTAGAGGCTGAAAACGTAGTAATCCACGTCGAAGGCCTGGACGTCGACAAGACGATGGGGAGCGTAGGCCACGGCATCCACACATATCCGGGCGCCACGCGCGTGAACGAAGTCGGCAATCTCGCGCACCGGATTGATGGAGCCGAGAATGTTGGACACGTGCGTTACGCAAACAAGCCGCGTGCGCTCTGACATCAAGGGTTCTAGATCTGCCAGATCGAGCGTCAAGGTTTCCTTGTTGAGTGGCCAGAACTTGATTGTCACGCCTGCCGATTTCAGACGATCCCAAGGGCCGATGTTGGATTCATGATCGCTCACGGTCACGATGATCTCATCGCCGGGCTTAAGCTGGCTTTCCATGGCGCGCGCCAGGTTCTGCAAAAGCGCAGTGGTCGAGTTGCCAAAGACGATTTCTTCCGGCCGTCCAGCATTGACAAGATGCATGGCAGCGGTGCGGGCCTCATAGAGCGCCTCAGCAGCCTTTTGCGAGACCTCATAGGAGCCACCAATCTGGACGTTTCGCTCGATCAGAAAGGTGTTGATGCGATCGATCGCACCTTGGAGAATTTGCGAGCCGCCGGCATTGTCGAAGAAGGTCCAGCCTCTTCCCAAACCCGGAAATTGGCTTCGCACAAAGTCCAGATCAAGCGATGGGTGATCGTTCACGGGTGTGTCCTCCACAGACATAATTCAATGATTGAGTACGGCGCGCAGGAAGCTGCGCGTTCTTTCTTCTTGGGGGGTATCGAATATTTGCTGAGGGGTCCCCATCTCGACCAGCTTTCCGCCATCCATGAAGATGACCCGGTCGGCCACCTGTTTTGCAAAGCCCATCTCATGCGTCACGACAATCATCGTCACGCCGGTGCCCGCCAGGCGTCGCATGACGTCCAGCACCTCTCCCACCATTTCCGGATCGAGAGCCGATGTCGGTTCATCGAACAGAAGAACCTTCGGCTCCATGGCCAGAGCGCGCGCGATTGCCACGCGCTGCTGCTGACCGCCGGAGAGTTGGCCGGGAAACTTGTCCGCCTGCTCGGAAATGCCAACACGGGCGAGCAAATCTCTAGCCCGGACAGCGGCTTCGGCTTCGCTCAGCCCGCGCACCCGCATGGGCGCCAGCATGACATTTTTAAGTACTGTCATATGCGGAAAGAGATTGAAGGATTGGAAGACCATGCCAACTTCGGCGCGCACTTTCGCCAGTTCCTTGCCTGGACGCACCCTCGTTCCGTCAACGGTGATGGTACTGTCAGTCGAGAAAGGCTCAAGGTGATTGATGCAGCGGATCAGCGTCGATTTGCCGGAGCCGGACGGACCGATGATGCAGACGACTTCGCCTTCGGCGATCTGCAGATCGATGCCGTGAAGAACGGTGTATGTGCCGTAGGCCTTGAACAGCTTTTCGACGTGGATGATGTTTCTGCTGAGAGCGGTCATCTGCGTCTCCCTGCGCCGAAGCGGATTTCTAGCCGGGATACGACCGCCACCATCGGCCAGAGGAGCAGAACGTAAATCACTGCGGCTCCTATCAAGGGTGTGGGGTTTGCGCTCAAGGCCTGCGCCTGTGTTGCCTGCTTCAGAAGGTCGGGCATCGCCACCACCGACGCCAATGCCGTGTCCTTGAGAACGTTGATGGAATTGTTGGTGAGTGGTGGGATCACGATGCGGATCGCCTGGGGGAGAATGATGTCGGCCATGGTATGGCGATTGGAAAGACCAAGAGCTGCAGAGGCCTCGAATTGCCCGGTCGGTATGGCGTCGATCCCTGCCCGGAATATCTCGGCAGTGTAAGCTGCAGAGACAAGCGAAAGCGCCGCAACCGCCGACAGGAATGGCGAAAGCCTGATGCCGACAAAAGGTAGCGCGTAGTAGATGACGATGAGAAGAACGAGCAGCGGAATGGACCGGAAGACATCCACGTAGATGCGGATGAGCAGCACGATTGCTCGTGGCGCGTAAAGCCTGGCGACGGCCAGGACAAGCCCACCGACGAGACCCGAGACGATGCTGACGATGCCAATCTGAATCGTGACGACCAAGCCCCACAAGAGTTGTGGAAGGCTCTGAACGAAGACATCGTAATTGAAGAAGGTGTTGACGAGATTCATGCCGCAAAGGCTCCCTTTAGAGCGCGACGCGTCCTCTAGGATGCATCAGAACGCTCTAACTTTTGTGAGTCTCAGCATCGCGCTTTCCAAAAATCAGTTCCGATTCCCGGATCGATGCCGTCGCCAGCGGATCAGAATTCCGCTGGCGGCTGTGGCGCTATCAGATCTTTGGCATATCCAAGACCATCACCGTCGAGGTCTTCTCCTCGGCGGGCGCTCCGAACCAGGTCTGGTGCAGCTTGGCAAGGTAACCATCCTTCTTCATCTCGGTGATGACGCCATTGACCTGCGCTGCGAGAGGGTCGCCCTTGTTGAACATGATCGAGTATTTCTCGCCCGTTGGGATGCGAGCCACCACCTTCAGTTCGGGCTTGTCTTTGACGTAATAAAGAAGTGCTGGAATGTCGCTGATGTAGCCATCGATGCGGCCAGCGACGAGATCGAGCATGGCGGGAGACAGGCCCTCAAAACGGCGAATGTCTGAAAATTTGTATTCCGCCTTGTTCTTTTCCGCCCACATATCGCCGGTCGAGCCAGTGTCGACGCCGACCACCTTGTCAGCCATCTCCTTCAATCCGGTGATGCCGGATTTTGCAGTGACGGTCAGCGACTGGTCGCTGTCGTAATAAGGCTGGGCGAAGGACACCGATTCAAGACGCTTGGGTGTAATGGTAATCGATGAGATCGCCATGTTGATGCGGCCCGACTGGACCGCGGAAAACAGGCCGTTGAACGGGGTGTTCACAAACTCGACGGATTTACCCAGGCGCTTTGCCACCTCGTTGACGAGATCGACCTCAAAGCCGACTACCTTGCCGGAAGCATCCTGAAACTCCCACGGCACATTGCCGATGTTCGCGCCAACCATCAGATCGGCTGCCCGGGCCGCTTGCATGCTCATAAAAGCGATGCCTGCTGCAAGCGAGGCGGTTAGAAATGTCGCTGTCATGCGTTTCATCAGTGTTCCCCTTGTTATTTGATACACGATCGCACATTGTGGTCTAACTGGTCGGACCAGTTAGACCACACAAGCACGGACTTTGCATCTTGGCAAGCCGCGACCTTGAAAATAGATGTTGAATACGAGACGAGAGGACCGCCGCTAGATGCTGAATAAAACGCTTCTGCCCCAGACGGTGGCGCGCGAAATCCAGAGCCTGATCCAGAAAGGCGTGCTGAAACCCGGCGAAAAAATCCAGTCTCAGCGTGAACTGTCGGAACAGTTCGGTGTCAGCCGGGCCTCCCTTCGCGAAGCCTTGCTCACTCTCGAAACACTCGGCATGGTCAAGACGGAGGCCGGGCGTGGAACATTCGTCACGTCGCCTGCGGAACGTGCTGCCGGTCCCGCTGCCAATATGGCGCCATGGCGCTATTCTCAAAGCTATTCCGCTTTCGATGTATTTCAGACGCGCGCGCTTCTTGAGGGAGAAATTGCAAAGCTGGCTGCTGGCCGATTGACGCAACGCCAACTGGACGAAATGGAGCAGGCAACGGAGACAATGGAGCGCTCCTGGGAAAAGCAGGATGTGATCTCCAATGTCGAGGCCGATCTGCAATTCCATTCGACAATCGTCTCGGGCTGCTCGAATGCCATGATGCAGGCGCTCTACCAGACGGTGCGGGAACTGATCACAGAAACCCAACGCCAGCCCATTCCGATCACCGATCCAGCGCGAATGCGGAACTCGATTGCCGAACATCGGCGCGTCATCGAGGCTCTACGTCTGAATGATGGAAACTTGGCGAAGGCAGAAATGGAAACGCATATTCGCAACACAGCCCGCTGCGCTGGCCTCGATCCGTGAAAGATGTTGCGCAAAAAAAATTGAGCCGTTTTCGAAAAAACGATATTGAACGGGACCGACCGTGACATAATCGTAAGTGTTGGAAGAAACCAAATATATCTCGGTTATCCACCGCTTGGCTGGAAAACCGCAACTTTCATTCAACTTTTTCAATGCAGTATGTGCGCTAAACGCCAATTTGAAGTTGGCGTCGACTTAGCCAGTGAGGTCGAAAATGCACTTGCCAACCGAACATCCGACTTCGATCAATGTGAGCGAACGCCCAGCCGCTCCATCAGATCAGTTCAATCACTTGCAAGGCTTATTCGAAAAGTCGTTCAAGGCGGCTCGTGTTGGCATCTGGGAGTGTAGCCTTCCCGACGAAACACTGACGTGGACAGATACGGTATTCGAGTTTTTCGACCTACCGCCGCAAACCCCTCTGGCAAGGGCTGATATTGTCGCGCTTTACACGCCGGAGTCTCGGGAAAAGCTGACAGTGGCACGCAATGCGGCAATAGAAGAGGGCAACGGTTTTACGCTTGATGCGGAAATTATTACCGCTAAGGGCAACTCCCGCTGGATCAGGATCACGGCTATCGTCGAGCGCAGTGAAGGACGGTCTGTACGCATTTTCGGAATGAAGCAGGATATTACCGCCGAGAAGGCCATGGTCGACAATATTCGTCGACTAGCGGAAATTGACGCGTTGACCGGGCTCGCTTCGCGCACGAAGTTTGAATCTGTCTTCAACGAGATTTGCACCAGTCCCACTCACGTCCAGTATGGACTGCTGCTATTGGACTTGGACGGCTTTAAGGCGATCAACGACACGTTGGGGCACCAGTCGGGCGACGAGTGCCTCAGAGAAGCGGGGAACAGGCTCACTAAAGCACTACCGGATGCTGTTCTTATCTCGCGTATCGGCGGTGATGAATTTGCTGTCATTCACACCTGCGAGTCGGCAAAGCACCTTCAAGACCTTGGAAATCGCATAGTTCAATCGCTCGAATGGTTTTGGGCTCCGTCACCATTGACCAGGCTCAAGATCAGCGCTTCTGTTGGTGGAGCCGTCATCAAAAAGGGAGCAGTGTCCAACGATGTGTTCGCACTGGCGGACCGAGCTCTCTATGCGGCAAAAGCCGGGGGTAAGAACCGTTTCGAGATCGTAAAACGAGATAATTTTTCGATGAGCGCTGCATAAGCGATTTGCGCTGTCCCGAAACGACCGACAGCGCTAGTGACGAATTCGATGCCATCATAGAGATCCGTCGATCCGTGCTGAACCGCTATCGTCGTCAATGCCGATCATGCCAAGCACAAGGCCAATGCGCCACGCTGAAGGCTGATACTAACCGAACCGCTTGGCCGTAGCGATCAGCCAGCGGCGGATATCCTGGCCACTGCAATGCTGGCCTGCGCACCGAAAAACTTCAAGATGCAGGAACCGAAGTCTGGTTCGCAAGACAGCAATTTCGATCTGGCTCATTATCGGGTCGTATATCCGCCGTCGATGACCAGAACCTCGCCGGTGACATAACTCGAGGCTGGTGAGCACAAAAAGAGGGCCGCGGCAGCAACTTCGTCCGGCTCACCCACACGCCCCATAGGCGTCATGTCACGCCAGACAGGGAACCACTCAGGGTTCTCGATACCGCCTCGAGACATTTCTGTGTCGATGTATCCAGGGGCAAGGGCATTGACGCGGATGTTCTCGGCGGCAAGTTCACTCGCCAAACTCTTTGTCATCATATGAACCGCAGCCTTAGAGGCATTATATGCGACCTGGTTTTGAGGGATATTCGATGCAATACCGGACATCGAACCGATGTTGAGTATCACCCCTGACTTCTGGGCACGCATTGGCGCGATCGCAGCGCGGCAGGCTCGGAAGACGGCATCGACGTTGAGGCTCATAACTTTGCGCCACGTATCGTCATCGAAGTCCGCACTATCCCCATGGATGGCGACGCCTGCGTTGTTGACGAGGATATCGAGTCTGCCATTGCGCTCTATCACCTGCTGGATCAACATGTTTGCGGAAGTTTCGACCCGCATGTCAGCGGCAATGAACTCAAACTCGATCCCAGCGTCCGAAAGTGCGTCACTGGCATCTTGAACAGATGTCCGAGCACTTATTACAACTCGCGCGCCAGCTTCACCGAGTGCCTTTGCGATAGCCAGCCCGATGCCCCGCGTGCCGCCTGTGATTAGCGCAACCTTTCCATCAAGGCGAAATCTTTCAAGTATCATACGTGATCTCCCTATGCTGAAACCAGTGGGCATCGCCTCTGTCCGAGGCCTTCGCTTCCACGTTCGAGTTGACGCGCATGACCTGTTGCCATGAACACCTGACCGCTACGCGACCAGCCTGTTTTGAAGATAGAGTTCGATCGTCTTTGCGGTACCCTTTTCCCACAATGTGTTTAGAGCATGAGCGAAGCGGGTTCGGAAGAGGTCTGAGTTTGCGACGTCGCCG
>NZ_JBNWDI010000012.1:0-108034 GCF_053521965.1 Rhizobium sp. 22-785-1
TTCTCTTTCTTCTCATATTCAATTGTCAAAAAACAGACACCTCAAAAGTGTCAAAAAATCAAACCCCTCAAGTCAACCTCGACCCAAGAGCAACAAGCATCAGCTCATCTTTTCCGATTTTTACAAGAACAAAGGACTTCGTCGCCAGCAGCGCCGCCGCCCTCGTCAGTGAGCGGACTTATAAGAGAACACCCCCAAACAAGTCAACACATGTTTTTCATAAATCTGTCGTTTTTCCGTAAGTGCACGTAATTAATGGTGTTTTTCGAACTGTCAGGATGTTGGCGACTTTGGCCTGCCTCTCGTCGCTGTTGAACAAACCGCACAGCTCATCAGAAAGGCGTTGCATTCGCCATCTTTACCCGTTGTCTCAAGCGCCTCTGCATCGGCTGGTCGAAGTATCGCGTTAGAACCCACGCAAAGACGGTCGCGAATGCAGTGAAGAGCAACCCCGAAGGGTAGGCGATCCATCCGATTCCTGACCAAGGCATGAGGAAAGCAGCCCATGCAAGCAGCGGAATGTGGAGCACATAGAGACCATAGGACGCTGTGCCGAGAAATGCGGAAACCGCTGCAAGCCAGCCATCCGGCGCTATCTTGCTGGCAACCGTCAGCAGCACAGGCCAGACCAGGAAGACGACGAAGAGATCGAAGAAGGGGCGGACATCCTTCGTGATCGGAAGGAAGAGGATCAGGCAGACCAGCGCCAGGCACAGAAGAGCCAGGTACTGATGAATGATCTGCGCACCGCTGTGATAGCGATAGATCATCAGGCCGACGAAGAAGGAAAAGAACACTCGGGCCATCCCGGCATACATTTCATGCCAGCGAAAACCTGCGTGCAATTTGCCGAATTCGATGGCGGCAATCACTAGACCCACAGCGGCGACTGAGATGATGATCGCCAACGCGCCGCTTTTCCAGCGCGCACCCCACCTTGCGTAGATGACGTTGGCCACAAGTTCATTGAACAGGGACCATGCGGGGCTTACCAGAAAGAGCGCACCGTTGAGCGTGAGGGTGAATGGCGCAGGCAGGAAGAGAATACTTGTAAGCAAAGCGAAAGCCAGCTCACCGAGGCTGATCTTTCTGTGCAAGTCATCAATCGGGGTCGGCAGATCAAGCGCGGAGAGGCACACGAAGAAGGCGGCCATCATCGTCAGTGCGATGATGTAGAGCGGGTAGAGTCTGTAGAAGCGGGCCTTCATGAAGGTGAAGGTGGAAATCTTGCCGGTGCGCAATCTTTCGCCGTAGGCATGCGCAAGAACGAAGCCACTCAGGGCGAAGAACAGATCGACGGCAAGATAGCTGGATGCATCTGGACGTCCGAAAAAGAATTCGGCGTGACGGTGAACGATCGCGACCGCCGCGACGCCTCGAATCCCATCCAGTAAAACGAAGCGCTCGGGCTGAGGGGTCGTGATCATCAAAACTCACAGAGGTCAATCAGGCACGCAAACGCGTAAGCCGCTCTCCGGTTCATCTGGCTAATCAAAATTTCAGACAATGCGGCCGCGGGCCGCGACCGGCCAGACTTCCGGCTCAGACATCCCTTGGCTGATTACCGTCAAGCTATCGACCAGGTTGGTAACGACGCAGGCGTGGTTCGGGACAATACGAAGCTTATCGCCGACTTTGAGCCCGATCGCTCCCTCGGTCACGAGGCGCCCATGCTCCTCTGACAACTGATCGATGGTAATGTCCTCACGGCCAAGCACATGGCCATAGCCAGTAAGACCCAAAAGATCCGAAGTCAGCGCCTTCGAGCCGGCATCAATGATGGCGCGGTTTTCTGCCGGGACCGAAACAACGGTTGCAACCACGTTCAAGGCGCATTCGTCCCAGCCGCATACGCCGCGGCTTACAAGCGATCGATCGTTATAGACATACGTTCCGGGACGATATTCCGTAACAACCGGTGCCTTGGCCGCATGCATCATCGACGGCGTGCCGCCAGAGGTGATCACAGGAACCGCAATGCCTTTGTCTTCGATCATTCGCTTGGCGTCTGTCATGAAATTTTGGACATTCGCCTCGCCCGAAGGCGCTGGATAGGTCATCAAACCGCCAAATACCAAGCCCGGTGCTTGATCGATGATCGCAGCCAGTTCGGCGGCGGCTTCGGGCGTTGATACGCCGCAACGATTCGCGCCGGTGTCGCACTCGACCAGAACGTTCAGCGTCGCGGCGCTGTCAGCAAAGGTTCGCGTCAGACCCTGGATAACGTCGGCACTATCGGCAACGACCGACAGACGAACCTTACCTGCCAGCGCGCGAAGTTGCTTCAATTTGGTAGATCCGAGAATGTTGTAGGTGATGAGAACGTCCTTGATCGCATCGCTTCCCGCAACCATCGCCTCGGCTTCCGACACCTTCTGACAGGTGATGCCGACCGCCCCGGCGGCGAGCTGCATTTCCGCAACAGCCGGTAGCTTGTGCGTCTTGATATGCGGCCTCACCTTCATTCCGTGGATATCGGCATAGTCCTGAAAACGGGAGATATTTTCCTTGGCGATGTCAAGGTCCACGACAACGGCGGGCGTGTTGAGTGCGGCAATCTGCTGGTCGGATAAGGGCATGACATCCTCGAAGGCAACTCTGGTTGGGCGGCGGGACGCTATATCCCTTTTTCTCCCATTGCTACAGGAAGATGGAGAAATAGCGCCCGTAATCAGTCTACACCGAGCGGGCCTCGAACGCTTGTCGTCACGCCACCGCCGCCTCGCGCTCGGCAACCAAAGCAAACACATCCTTGGCGGCAAACAGACCATTCAACGCGGCTGGAAATCCGGCATAGACCGCCATCTGCATGATGATTTCGGTAATCTCGTCACGCGAGAGCCCGACATTCAGACCCGCTTCGATGTGCACCTTCAATTGTGGCGCGGCATTGCCCATGGCTGTCAGTGCGGCGATGGTTGCGATTTCCCTTGCCTTGGTATTGAGTCCAGGCCTGCTGTAGATGTCGCCGAAGGGAAATTCGAGCAGGTAGGTGGCAAAGTCGGGCGCGATGTCGGCGAGCGCCGCCATCACCTTTTCTCCGGCCTCCCCGTCAATCTCCGCGAGTGCGCGCTTGCCCCTTTCCAGGCGAGTTTCGTTTGGGATTTTGTGTGACTGCGTCATCATCCGTCATCCTCTGATCTTCGCCGGCATATCCGGCGATCTTCTGGTCGAGGACGAGGAGGCACTGCTGGAGTTCGGCAACCCGATCACGAACCTCGTCGCGATGCGCTTCCAGCATCGCCTGCCGTTCAGGCCCGGTAGCACCACCCTGCTTTCGCAAAGCGGCATAGCGCAGCATATCCCTGATCGGCATTCCGGTCGTTTTCAGCCTTCCGAGAAATTCGATCCAAACGAGAATGTCGGGATCGTAATCGCGCCTGCTCGAGCGGTCACGATCGGCATAGGGCAAAAGCCCGATCCGCTCGTAATAGCGGATCGTGTAGGCCGAAAGGCCAGAGCGTTTTGCCAGTTCACCGATCTTCATGAGCACCTCTTCGTCATAACGCAGAGGAAGCTACAAGTTAGAGCGCACTCTAGGTCAATAGCTGAACGGACCTTTCGAGCGAAATTGTTGAAAGGATGCCGAAGGGGTTTGCCTGCGGCATCGCCATCATCATTGCGGCATGAGGATTTGCAGCTTCACATCGGTTTCGCGGGCTTCCACCGCGCGGTCGAAACCGGCGATGCTGTCGTCGAAGGGGATGGTGGCCGAGATCAGGGGCTTCAGATCCACCTTGCCGGAACCGATCAGCGCGAGCGCCCGGTCATAGACATTGGCGTAACGGAAGACAGTTTCGACACGTAGCTCCTTGGCCTGCAATCCAACGATATCCACCGGCACCGGATCGACTGGCATGCCGACAAGCACGATTGCCCCGCCAGGACGCGCGAGCTTTGCCATGCCGAGAATGGCAGGAGCAGCACCAGAGCATTCAAATACGATATCGCAGCCCCAACCGTCCGTCACTTTAGAGACTGCATCCGGCAGGGACGTTTCGCGGATATTCACCGTCTCGATACCATCATACGCGCCGATGATATCAAGTTTGGGCTGAGCGAGATCGGCAACAATGACCTTGGCGCAACCGCCTGCAAGTGCTGCAAGCGCAACCATCATACCAATCGGACCCGCCCCCGTGACGACCGCTACATCGCCCGGCTGAATCCGTGCCCGAAGCGCTGCCTGCATGCCAATGGCGAAGGGCTCGACCATGGCGCCTTCGCCGAAGGAAACATTATCGGGCAGTTTGTAAGTAAAGGCGGCCGGATGGATGACTTCCGGCGTCAGGCAACCGTGGACCGGCGGCGTTGCCCAGAAGGTCACAGCCGGATCGACATTGTAAATGCCGAGTTTGGCCGCACGCGAGGTGGGGTCGGGAATGCCGGGCTCCATGCAGACGCGGTCTCCGACTTTGAGATGCGTGACGTCTGAGCCAACCTCGCAGATCGTGCCGGCCGCCTCGTGGCCGAGCACCATCGGCGCGTTGACGACGAAATGACCGATCTTTCCATGGGTGTAATAATGCACGTCCGAACCGCAAATGCCGATGGTGTGGGTGCGGATTTTCACATCTTTCGGACCGAGTGTAGCGGGAATGTCGAAATCGCGAAGCGACAGCTTTCCCTTTTCCTCCAGAACCAGCGCCTTCATAGTTTCCTCCTTAAACATCCAAGATGTGACACACGTCTATGAGAAGGTGATGAAACGTCAGGCTGCGGAAAGCAACCCCTTCATTGCACCATGATTCTTTTCGGGAGACGAGTGTTTCTGCTGGCCCCGACAGTGTCCAGGCAGAGCCTTAGGCGGGTTGTAAAAAATGCAGCACAGAGGTGTTGAAAGCGTCTGGCGCCGTGACGTTGATGGCGTGACCACCAAAGTCAACGAGCTGCAACTGACTGTTTGGCAAACCCTCTGCGAGACGTATCGACCGTGTGTAGGGAACCAGAAGATCATCGCGCGTGGCAATAACCAGCGTTTCTACCTCTACATCTTGCAGGCGGAGATCGATATCGAAAGCGCGCAACGCTGCGATACGGCGTAGGACATTGGCGCGGCCCTGAAAATGCTCGATCGCGTGTCGCTCCTCGGCTTCCAGCCGTTCGGCATTCTCCGACATCCACACCGCCGGATAAAGGAACAGAGGCTGTGCCTTGACGAAGGCCGTAACGCCCGATTTTTCCAGAAGCTCGATGCGTACGTCAAAGCAACGTCCGGAATGCGGATCGGCCTTGCTCCAAGCGTTGATCAAAACGAGCTTCCCAATTATCCCAGGCTTGCGAAGGGCGATATCAAGGCCGATCAGGCCGCCCAAGGCATGCCCCATGAAATCGAAGCGAGTGAGCCCCAGTTCCTCTGTAATCTCCAGCACGTCATCGGCCATGGCTGCGATCCCGCCATCATCTGGCACTTCGCCTCCGGTTCGCCCACAACCGCGATGATCGTAGGTGACGACCCGATAGTCGTTCGATAGTGCCACAAGCTGCGGCGCCCAGTAACTTGCGGAACCGCCGAGGCCCGACGACAGGATAATCGTCGGGGCGTCGGCATCCTGTCTTCCATGCAGATCGAAGTGCATCGCGTTTACGGCTTGCCGATATGAGCGACGGTTGCGATTTCAACCAAGGCGTCCGGCTTCACCAGACCGCATTGAATGCAGTAGCGGGCCGGCTTATCGCCCGGAAAATACTCGGCATAGACGGCATTGACCGCCTGATAATTGGCCCAGTCGGTGATGAAGATGTGGTTCATCGTTACGTCTTCCATCGTGCCGCCCGCGGTCTCGATCACCGACTTGATTGTCTCCAGCACATGGCGGGTCTGGGCGCTTGCATCACCCACATGGACGACGTCGTTGTTCTTGTCGAATGGCAGCGTTCCAGACACGTACACAATCCCATCCGCCAGCGTACCGGGAGAAAAGGGTGCGATTGGCTTCGATGTGCCTTCGGGAACGATGATCTTTTTCGGCATGAGATGGTCCTTCTTCCTTCAGGAATTGGCAGGTGCTGCCTGGCTAATGGCACCGCAGAAATCATTGACGGTCGCCACCCATCCGAAAAACTTTTCGACGTTGTAGACGGTCGCCTGTTGAATGAAATCCGGGCCGAGGTGATGGGTGGCGTCTTCCAGCATGATGCCGAAATATTCCAGATGGAAGGCGTCGCGAAGCGAGCTTTCGACGCAGACATTCGTGGCAATGCCGACGAAGACAAGGTTGCGGATGCCTCGGGCGCGAAGGATGCTGTCCATCTGCGTGTTGAAGAAGCCGCTATAGCGGGTCTTCGGCACCAGAATATCACCGGGTTTCGGCTGAAGCTCGTCGACGATTGCGTAATCCCAGGTGCCTTTTGCAAGCAGCTTGCCCTGCGCGTCCGGATTGGCGCGCATATATTTCAGCGCGTTGGATTTATGCCAGTTCGGCGAACCCGGACCGCCAGCCTCGACATAATCCTTGTCCCAACCATTTTGGAAATAAACCACCTGGACACCGGCAGTACGTGCCGCATCCAGCGTCTTGCGGATATTGTCGATGGTGCCTTTGGCGCCGGAAATGTCGAAGCCCGCAAGATCGACGTAGCCGCCTTCTGTGGAGTAGGCATTCTGCATATCGACGACGACGACGGCGGTTTCTTCGGGCTTCAGCGTGATCGGCTCGGGTCGCGCCGGCAATGTCACGCTTTTGCTGTGAACGGCGGGCGCTTGATATCCTGTTGTCATGGTGCTCATTCTGCCGCCTCAAGAAGGGGCTTGATGTGTTTACGGCACGCCATCAGTGGCTGGATCTTGGTGCCGAAATCTTCGACGCCTTTGACGAAATCATCGAAAGTCAACAGCACACCGCCCGTTCCAGGCACAGTCGGAACCTCATCCAGAAGCCGTGCCACGGTTTCATAGGAGCCGACGAGCGTTCCCATATTGATATTGACGGCGGAAACGGGGTCGGCCATCTGCCGCACATTGGTGTCCGAGCCGGATTTCGTGTCGGCCGCACCCTGCACGCCAAGCCATTTGATGGCCTCTTGGTCGGCACCGGCCTTATAATGCTCCCACTTGGCGCGTGCAGCCTCGTCCGTTTCATCCGCGATGACCATGAAGAGAACGAAGGATGAAACGTCGCGTCCGGTCTTCGCGGTCGCTTCCCTCAGTCTCTCGGCGGCGGGCGCAAATGCGGTCGGCGTGTTGATGCCAACACCGAAACAAAAATTGTAATCGGCATATTTCGCCGAGAACTCCATGCCGGCATTGGACGAACCCGCACAGATAACCTTCATATCAGCCTGCGGCTGCGGCGAGAGGCGGCAATCGTCCATCTGAAAGAAATCGCCCTTGAAGTCGCTCTGCCCCTTTTCCCACAATTCGCGCAGGATCGTGGCGTATTCAGCAAGATAGGCGTAGCGCTTGCCGAAATACTCGTCGCCCGGCCACATTCCCATCTGCGAATATTCCGGCCGTTGCCATCCGGTGACGAGGTTGATGCCGAAGCGTCCGTTGGAAATGCTGTCTATCGTGGATGCCATTCTCGCGACGATGGCCGGCGGCATGACGAGCGAGGCGGCTGTGGCAAAAAGCTTGATGCGTGTGGTGACGGCGGCGAGGCCTGCCATCAGCGTGAAGGACTCCAGATTATGATCCCAGAACTCGGTCTTCCCCCCAAAGCCGCGAAGCTTGATCATCGACAAGGCGAAATCGAAACCGTATTTCTCAGCCTTGAGGGTAATCTCTTTATTCAGCTCGAAGCTAGGCTTGTACTGCGGCGCGTTCTCCGACAACAGCCAGCCATTATTTCCAATCGGGATAAAGACTCCAACTTCCATGAATATGCCTTTCTTCGAACGGTACCGATAATGCTCTGTGACTTGCATACCGAGGCGGCCATTGCTGCAAAACAGCTTCAAGCCTCGGCGGATCGACTATTTCGACGGCAGTTTGTTTTTGAGTCTTGTCATCCCTCTCGCGCTGAAATCGATCAAAAAAATAGCGGTCCGATCGTTTGCTCGCGAAATAAGCAAATCGATCGGAAGGGATGCTCACCCGACTGAACGCAAAGATCAACTAAAAATTTTGCATGCTTGCATAACGGGATTATCGCTTGCAAGACAGATGCGTTCGACGCAGGAGAGACTGCCGTTTCTCGTCGTCGATGCTGGCGAGGAGCAGCAGGCAAAGCTGCAGCCTGCCTTCATCATCAAGCTGGATGGAAGCTCCAGCGGACCGCCCATGGCGATATGGCCCCGGCATCTACGGAGCCAAGACTGAAAAGCGTCTCGCCCGCTGCCTCGGCTTCCTTCGTACCGCTCTTCCCAGAAAGATTGGCAATCAGGCGCAGCCTTGCTCCATCCCGCATTCCCCACTCCGCGGTAACAACGCCATCGCTGACATCGTAGCGCGTCGTCTCTGGAACAATTTCCTTTAGCAATGGTAGGGTGTGCCTTTTGCGTAGCTCGAGAAGCGTTTGGTAGAAGCTGAGCAAGTTGCGACCCTCAGCATCTTCGCGCTTCGCCCAGTCGAGCTTGCTGGCTATAAAAGTCTCTCTCGCAGTGGGATCAGGCAGATCATCGCCATCGAAGCCTGGCAGACGAGACAGCTCTTCGCGGCGACCATCCCTCACTTTTTGGTTCAAGTCTTCGTTGAAGTCGCAGAAGTAGCGGAAGGGATCGCGCGAACCCCACTCCTCGCCCATGAACAACATGGGGATTTGCGGCGCGAGCAGATAGATTGCGGTGATCGCTTTCAATGACGCTTGCGGAGCATATGCTTGCATTCTGTCGCCAAGCGCCCGGTTGCCGATCTGATCATGATTTTGAATAAAGGAGATGAAGGCCGTCGGCGGAAGATGAGCGCTCGGCTTACCCCGCTCCTCGTCACGATAGGGCATATGCTCGCCCTGAAATGCAAAGCCCTCGGCAAGAGCGCGGCCAACCTTGTCATCGTCGCCGGAATAGGCCTTGTAATAACCGAAGGTTTCACCCGTCGCTGCGATGTGAAGCACGTGGTGAATGTCGTCGTTCCACTGCGCCGTAAAGCGCTCCGGCCGGCCCTGTCGATCCCGGCTGAGCAGATCGCTGTCATTATCTTCGTTTTCGACAATGAGGTGGATATGGCGGTCGGGTGCTGCAGCAAGGACACGACGCGCTAGCTCTGTCAGCAGGTGTTCGTCGTTGTCATCGACGATCGCATGCACGGCATCCAAGCGTAAGCCGTCGAAGCGGAACTGCGTGATCCAGTAGATGGCGTTTTGAATGATGAATTCACGTATATGCTCGGATTGTTCGTCATCGTAATTTACTCCCTGCCCCCAAGGGTTCTCATGACGCGCGGAAAAAAGCGGCGCGTAGTTGGGCATGTAATTGCCCTCCGGGCCAAAGTGATTATAGACAACATCCAGGAAGACACAGAGCCCGCGCTCATGGGCGGCATCGATAAGCGCCATCAGGTCTTCGGGTCGTCCGTAGCTGCTGTCCGGAGCATAGGGCATTACGCCATCATAACCCCAATTGTAGCCGCCCGGAAAATCTGCGACGGGCATGATCTGGATTGCCGTCACTCCCAGATCACGCAGGTGATCGAGGTGCGCTATCGCTCCCTGGAAATTTCCCTCATCGCTAAAGGTGCCGACGTGGAGTTCGTATATGATCATCTCCTCCCACGGCCGGCCCCGCCACTCCTCACTGTTCCACCCATAGGCTGAGAGATCGACGACCTCGCTTGGGCCATGCACATCACGCGGCTGGTAACGCGATGCGGGGTCAGGAACTTCCAGTCCATCCGGCATCATAAAGCTGTAGCGGACGGTCTTTCCCGTTTTCGGCTTGCGCAGGCGATGCCAGCCGTCCTCGTCACGTTTCATCACTTCCGGCGCCTGACCTTCAATACAGAGAAGAACTTTTCCCTGCAGTGGCGCCCATAGGCGAAATTCGATGTCTTGATCGAAAATGGCTGGACCGAAGTCGAATGTGTGAGCCACCGGAAACCTCATGAAAATGTGTGCAATGCAACGAACATTCGCGGATGCGAAAAGTTCACGAGCAGCCACGAAAATCCGCAGCGACGTTTCTGCCCCGGGGAAAGCGCAATGACGTGTGGAACCACTCTAGCTCACATGCAGTTTGCGCAACGCTCTCAAGACGCCATCATGTTCGGACCCACGATGTTATCTATCGGTCCTTCGCCCAGATTCAACAGGCCAGCTTTTCCGGCCAACTCGACGGGATTGTCGTATGAAATTTCCGACCGCCACCTATCGCCTGCAGTTCCGCAACGGTATGACGTTCGACAGGGCACGCGACCTCGTTCCTTACCTCAAGCAACTCGGGATCAGTCATCTTTACGCGTCGCCGATTTTTACCGCGACGTCTCAGTCCACGCATGGCTATGACGTCACCGACGCAAACGAAATCGATCCCGCGATTGGCGGTCGTGCGGGATTCGAGCGCATGGTAGCGGCACTGAAAGAGGCCGGGCTTGGCCTCATTCTGGATATCGTACCTAACCATATGGCCGCGTCGCTCGAAACGCCCTGGTGGAAGGACGTCATCGAGCACGGCGAGGAAAGCCGTTACGCACACCATTTCGATATCGACTGGTCCAGACGTTTAACGTTGCCTGTTCTCGGCGACGACTTCGAGGCGGTGCTCGAGGCAGGCGATCTCGCCATCAAGCCCGATCCTGAGACAGGCAAGCCCGCCTTTGCATATTTCGATGCCTTCTATCCGCTGAACCCCTCGACATATGACGGGCGCGGTACGGAGATTTTGGAAACGTCGGATAAGGCTGCGCTGGCGCAACTGCATGACAAACAGCCCTACCGACTGATGTCGTGGCGCGATGCCGCGCGCGACCTGTCCTATCGACGCTTTTTCGAGGTGACGGGACTTGCTGGCGTTCGGGTCGAAGACGAGGCCGTCTTCGAAGAAAGTCATCGTTTAATTCTGGAATTGGTGCGTGACGGGGCAGTACAAGGCCTTCGCATCGACCACATCGACGGTCTGGCAGACCCTAAAGGTTATCTCGACAGGTTACATCGGGCTGCCGGACAGGACTGTTATATCGTGGTGGAAAAGATCCTGGGCGCAGGCGAGCAACTTCCTGCCGATTGGCCGGTGTCCGGCACGACCGGCTACGAGTTCATCGCCGCCCTCAGCAATGCCTTGGTCGATGGACAGAAAATTGAAGCCCTGCAATCTGCCTATCAAGACCTTGTGGAAGAACATCCCGACGCGAAGGCGCAGCTGCGCGCGGCAAAGCTCTTGATGACCGGCAGAAATTTCGAGGGTGAGGCGTCGGTGCTCGTAGGCTTGGCAGCCAAAATCGCCGAGGACGCCGGATGCCCAATACCTGAAAGCGACCTGAAGGCTGCACTCAGCGAAATCATGATCGCCTTCCCAGTCTACCGCACTTACGGAACTCCCGAGGGTATGCGCGCGGATGACAAGGCCCTTCTGGACCATGTCATCGAAACTATCACGGGCTCTGATCACACAGTGTCAACCGAGGCGCTTGCCTTGATTACCGGCATCCTCAAAGGCGATGTTCCCAATTCTTCGATGCAGGGCTCGGTCACTTTCCGCACCAAGTTCCAGCAGTTGACCGGCCCGATCATGGCAAAGTCGGTCGAGGATACACTGTTTTTCCGCAACAACATGCTGCTCGGGTTGAACGAGGTGGGCGCCGAACCGATACGACCGGATTTTTCCCTCGATCACTTTCATCGGGAGATGCAGGTGCGCAAAGAGCGCCAGCCGTTGGGTATTTCCGGGACGTCCACGCACGACACGAAACGCGGGGAAGATGCCAGAGCGCGCCTCTATGCCATTTCGGAGGCTCCTCACATCTGGAGTGAAGCTGTCGCAGACTGGCGCGCAATCAATTCCAAAGCCGTTCGCGAACTTCCGGACGGTCCGGCCCCGGAGCCGGAAGTGGAGTGGATGATCTACCAGGCACTCGCCGGCGTGCTCTCGCCGAATTTCAACACACAGGACGAAAAGGCGGTCGAGGAACTGAAAAAGCGCTTCCTGACCTATCTTGAAAAGGCGCTGCGCGAAGCCAAAATGAGGACCGATTGGGGGGATTCCCGTGAGGACTATGAGGAAGCGGTTCTTGGCTACGCATCGCACCTCTTCTCTTCCGACAACAAAGATTTCCTTGGATACTTCAAGAAGACGATCAAACCGTTCCTGGAGGCCGGGCTTGCCAACAGCCTTGCCCAGACGATCATCAAACTTATGGCGCCTGGCATCCCGGATATCTATCAGGGAAGCGAGGGGTTCGATTTCAGTCTGGTCGATCCGGACAATCGGCGCGAGCCGGATTATGAAACCCTGTCGAAACGACTGGCAACAGCCCAAAAGCCGAACGCAGACGATATCTCTGTCTGGCACGATGGTTCGCTCAAGCAGTATGTCACAGCCACATTGCTGGACCTTCGTCAATCGACGCCCGATCTCTTCAATGAAGGTGACTATCTGCCAGTAAAGCCACAAGGTTCATCGGCAGCGCATGTGATCGCCTTTGCGCGGATGCATGCCGATGAGGCGGTCCTTGTCGTCCTTGCGCGCTTCACGCTTGACCGTGACGGCGTCCAAGTTCTCCCACCAAGGCTGGCCGAAGTGACGCTTGAGATGCCGAA
This sequence comes from Rhizobium sp. 22-785-1, assembly GCF_053521965.1. NCBI lineage: Bacteria > Pseudomonadati > Pseudomonadota > Alphaproteobacteria > Hyphomicrobiales > Rhizobiaceae > Rhizobium > Rhizobium sp. 22-785-1. The sequence continues at coordinate 12,630 of NZ_JBNWDI010000012.1, forward strand.
CGGGCTGCGAGACAGACGCCTCCATGATGTTTGGACGGGCGAGGAAATTGAAACGAGTGACGTTCTAGACCTAGCCGGCGCGGATAAGGCTTACCCATTTCTCGTCCTGAAGACGCTCCGGTAAACCACGCCAACGTCCTGCTCATTTCACGGCTCCGGCCCATTCGGGCCTGAGCCGCTCGCTCTCCAGTACCTCATTGCAGCAAAAACGACCGAAATTCTTATTTTGCTAAAATACTCAAAATCGGGGAATTCGACCTTGATCACAAACGGTTGAGCTCTCAGAAGGGATGGACGCGTGCAAACGCGTATGAGGAGATCCCCCAATGGCCAGAGTGACCAGTCCCGGCTTCACCCCCGAAGTCACCACATTTTCCATCATCGCAGCTGCAAGTTTCTGCCATATGCTGAACGACATCATGCAGTCGCTGCTGACCTCGCTTTATCCGCTCCTGAAAGCCAATTACGCGCTCGACTTCGGACAGATCGGGCTCCTGACATTCGCCTTCCAGGTGACGGCGTCGCTATTGCAACCGGCTGTCGGCGTTGCGACCGATAAGTGGCCCATGCCGTTTTCGCTTCCCGCAGCGATGCTCTCTACCTGTACCGGCCTGATCACGCTCGCCTATGCCCATAGTTTCCCCATACTGGTCCTCGGCGCCTGCCTCATCGGCGTAGGATCGGCGATCTTTCATCCCGAAGCATCCCGCGTCGCGCGGGTGGCGTCCGGCGGACGCCATGGTCTGGCGCAGTCTTTCTTCCAGGTGGGCGGGAATACAGGTACGGCAATCGGACCGCTGCTGGCAGCTTTCATCGTCATCCCGAGAGGACAAGAGGTTCTCAGTTGGTTCTCGATTATCGCCTTGACCGCCTTCGTCATCCTCTCATGGGTCAGCGTCTGGTATAGTCGTCACAGGCGAAGTGCGGCCGGTAAACGCCCGGTCAGCCGTGAATTGCCCCTACCGCGAAACAAGGTGCTGATGACACTTGCCGTGCTTGTTGTTTTGACCGCGACAAAGAACGCGTATCTCGCCAGTATTTCGAGCTACTTCACCTTCTTCACCATCGAAAAGTTCGGCCTGACGGTGCAGAATGCGCAAATTCTGCTTTTCCTTTTCCTCGGCGCTTCTGCGGCAGGCGTCTTCTTCGGTGGGCCGATCGGAGATCGCTTCGGCTCGCGGGTCGTGATCTGGTTCTCCATCCTCGGCGTCATCCCGTTCGCGCTTATCCTGCCCTATGCCAATCTCTTCTGGACGGCGGTTCTGGTAGTCGTGATCGGCTTCATCTTCTCGTCCGCCTTCTCCGCCATCGTGGTGTTTGCGCAGGAATTGGTGCCAGGGCGTGTCGGACTGATCGCCGGCATGTTTTTCGGCTTCGCGTTCGGTTTTGGTGGCATCGGTGCGGCGGTTCTCGGCGTGTTTGCCGATCGTCAGGGCATCGAGTTTGTCTACCACGTCTGCTCGTACCTGCCGCTGTTGGGCCTGCTGACGGTCCTCTTGCCGAAACTGCCTGGCCGCCGCATCTGAAAGAAAGACGCGTCCGATCATCCAAGAGGGGAAGGCGGAAGCTTTCCCCTTTTCTTCTTCCCGAGGATTGTAACCGTCAAGCAGCGCGGTTTCACAATAAAACCAAATCGCTATCTCGAGTTTCATGCGTATGCCGGCGTAAAACTCGCGCGATTTCATGGTTAATATTGTGTTGAAGACCTGTTTTTGTTTGTTTGCCTCCTTGCCGTTCCCTTGTCAGTGCAGGATTTGCCTGCAATGAAGCTGTAGGGGCCTGACTATGCGGGGACATGGATGACGACAATCACGGAAGCGAATATCAGGCTCGGCATGATTCTGGCTGACGCTGAAGCACGGCAGTCGTCCGTCAGCTCCGAGAGGCTGGAGAGCAGAGACCTCCTGCCATCGAGCATTGACGCCGCCATGGCGGTCCAGGCACTCGCAGTCGGGACGATCGGCAAGGAGGTTGCCGGCTGGAAGCTTGGCTCCAACAACAGCCGTCCGGTCGCCGCTCCCCTGCTCGATCTTTATGACGAGGTCCAGGACAGCATGCTCGCCGTGCCGAAGCCTGGCGCGCTGGGCGTGGAAATCGAGATCTGCTTCGTTCTGGCCGATGATCTGCCTGCTCTGCCAATCGGCAAAACCTACACGCGCGAAACGATCCTGAAAGCTGTCTCGTCCGTCCATATTGGCGCAGAGCTTGTCAGCTATCGCCTGACTGAAGAAAACAGGGTGCCGTTCCCCCTGTTTCTGGCCGACCGGCTCGGGAACCATTCCTTCGTGATGGGACCGCCGATCGATTCATCCCTGGTAGACGCTTTTGCCAGACAGGAGTTGGGGTTGCCGCCACTGATCGTTGAAACGGAGGAGGATGTCCTTTTCGCCGCCGTGCCAACTCATCCGCAGACCGATCCGCTGGCACCTCTTGTCGCTTACGCCAATGCGCCGAACGACCATCTGGGCGGTCTCAAGCGCGGCCAAGTCATAACCACCGGCAGTCTTTGCGGCATGATCCGTCTGGGAGACGCCACGCAGGTTAAAGCCAGATGGGAGACGATCGCGAATATGGAAATTCAGCTCACCCCATGATTGGCTGATCCCATGGAGGGATCGGCCTCGCTTTCGAAACAGGCTTGATTTTCAAGCGTGTCGCGATCTTACAGATTCGCTTCCTCACGCTTTAAGTTCTCGTTTCGTCGCATGTCGAGATCGCAAAACCGCTCAACATTTTTGCGCGGACCAGGCTTTAGCAACCGTGCGTCTTGAGCCTACCACAGCTTCACGTGGCGGTTAACATCCTTGTAAAGAAGGTAGCGGAAACGTCCAGGCCCGCCAGCATAACACGCCTGGGGGCAAAATGCCCGCAGCCACATGAAATCACCCGCCTCGACTTCGACCCAATCCTTGTTGAGCCGGTAGACGGCCTTGCCTTCCAAAACGAAAAGACCATGCTCCATCACATGGGTTTCCATGAAGGGAATGATGGCGCCCGGCTCGAAGGTAACGATGTTGAGATGCATGTCGTAGCGGCCATCAGCCGGATCGATGAACCGCGTCGTTGCCCACTTACCCTCCGTATCGGGCATCGCTGACATCTCATGCTCATCCTCATGGGTGAAAATGGCAGGAGGCAATTCAAGGCCTTCGACCTTGTCAAACACCTTGCGCACCCAATGAAACTTTGCGGCGACCTCGCCCGTCGCCCGCAGCGACCACTTGCTTCCCGCGGGGATATAGGCAAACGAACCGGATCGTAGCCCTTGTTCTTCGCCTTGAAGCGTGATGGTCAATTCGCCCTCGACCACGAAGATCGCAGCCTGTGCGCGTGCGTCTGGCTCAGGCCTCTCACTGCCACCGCCCGGCTGCACTTCCATGATATACTGCGCGAAGGTCTCCGAAAATCCGGTCATGGGACGCGAGATAATCCAGGCGCGCGTCTCGCTCCAGTGGGGCAGCACGCTGGTGACGATATCGGACATGACCCGTTTTGGAATGACCGCATAGCCTTCAGTAAAGACCGCCTTGCTGGACAGCAGCTCGGTCTGCCCTGGCAGACCGCCAAAATCGGAGTAGTAACGCTTCTTGTCCATTATGCACCCCACATCGGCAAATTGAAATCAGGCGAGAAGCTTTAAAACGTTTCGCCGATGGTGGGAATCCACCACGAGCGGAAAACATGGTGTCCCCACATCTTCCGCACCGAGGCAAGGACAGCTTATCGTTTCCTGATGATGCCATAAACGATGTTGCGGTTCTGACCGTAAAATACCTCGCTATCGCCTGCCGATGGGGAAACGCTGGCGTTGATGATCCTCCACATATCCGCGCTGTTGCGAAGGAGAAGCGCCCAGTTCATGAAGGACTCCATATAGCCGTCCACTGCGATCTCTTCTGCAAAGTTTGCAAAGAGGAAGGTGCCCCCGGGCTTTAACATATCGAGGCATCGTTTAGTCAGCTTGATGGCGACCTTCTCCGTCAAGTAGTCGTAGAGCCCTGCGGCGTAAACGAAGTCGAAGCAGCCGAGGTCGTGCGAGCGCAACAGAATGTCCTTGACCGATCCGTCGACCGCTTCCACGCAGGAGCCTGCAAAGTCACGCGCAATGGAACCGACGCTCAACGGGTCCTGATCGAGGGCGACCCAACGCTTGATCCGCCTTTCCGCTAGTGCCCTTGAGCCGTTCGCCTCCCGTAGATGGCCAGCAGCAATTGTCAGTATCTCCGTTTCAGGCGCATGTTTTTCCGCGACCTCATCCACATAGCGCGTGAGGATGTCACGCCGCTCCCTTACGGCAACGGAGGACGAGGCATTGCGTGTATAATCGTAAAGGGCAGCGCCAAGGGGAGATGCGCTGGCGATGTGGCAGGCCACACTTTCATGCCCGTAGATGAAATCGAGAAGTTGCGCGTCTCCTGAGTAGCCGCGAGGCTTATCGAAGGACCACCGAGTAAAGGGATCTTCCAGAAAGCAATCGGCGACGGGGTGCTGCTGGATGATGGGCAGAAGGCTTGACCACACTCTATAGTCGTAATTTCTGCGTAATTGATGAAGCCTATCTGCAACCGCGTGTATTATCGTGGCAGGGGCGGTTCCGCCAAGAAACTGTTGTTGTGCCAGGTTGAGAATAAGTGCCACTTCTGCTTCTGCAACGGAAAGATCCCGGAGCAAATGACTACTATTTTGCGTCAGCAATTCCTTATATACTGCATCCGGCGTGACCAAGCTTTGTCCGTCCAACGACATGCCATTGTTGCGAGCCACCAGTTATTCCCCTTCCAAACTATTGTTAAAACAGAATAATTTATCAAAATGCCCGCTCGGCACGGATGATTGACGATCCAGGCAAGAGGAACTCGTTTCTAGGCCTTAACCATTAATGTATGACTAATGACTAAAACTAGATTGTTAGGATTCAAAGAAAGTTAATCGGAATGCGGGTAGGCTTATAAAGCTAGTACATCTCCTTCTCTGGCTGAGAATGGAGCGTAGCGCAGGTCGCGATGCTGATAGAGAATAGTATTATAGGGGCAAGAATGATCACTTGCCCAAAAACAATGCAACTTTTAGGAATGTGCATGAAGCACAGTTTGGCACAGGGTTTTGAGCCCGACCTGCAGACGGATGCATCTCGCAATCGGTCCGATGCGGCTGTGCGGCGACAATTCTTTGCCGATACGGACGTCACACGCCGGCGAGCGATACGGCGGGGTCTTTGGGTTGCCGTTCTCATTTATCTGCTGTTCTCGCTGACCGATATTCTGCTCGTTCCTGACGTTTCCATCCACACGACATTTGCGCGCTTCGTCGTCGGCATCGCTGCCCTTTTGGCACTTGAACTGCAGGTCAGGGCGGGAACGAGAGCGGACTTGATGGACCTTACCTGCGCCGTGGCACTGGTATGCGGCTATCTCGGCTGGCTGTTGCCAGCCATGATGACGAGCTACGCCACCAACATGTCCTACTACATGGTATTCGGCGCCATCTTCATGATGGGCGCGAACCTGTTCTTCACGTTCAATTTTGCTCTCTCTCTGGTGGCGTCCGGTGTGGTGCTGTGCATCTATTTCGGCGCCTTGAATTATCTGCATGAAGATATTTACTACCGGATCGCTTTCGGTACGTTCTATCTCGCCTGCTTCAGCTTTACCTCTTACGTCAATTGGCGCCTCAATCGCGAGCGCGCACGCGTTCTCCTCAGCGCTGTCGAGGCAAAAATTCGTCAGCGTGAAGCGGAAGAGCGGGGAGAAGCACTGTTAAGGCTTTCCAATACCGACCCGATGACGGGCGTTGCAAACCGCCGCGCCGTCGATGCGCAGCTGCGTCTCCTCTGGAGCGACTGGACAACGTCGAAGCGAAACTTCGCAGTTTTCCTGATCGACGTCGATTTCTTCAAAAAGTATAACGACTACTATGGCCACCAAGAGGGAGATCGTTGTCTCGTTCAGGTAGCTCGTGCCCTTCAACTGGCGGTCAGCGATCGCGATGCGTTGATAGGGCGTTACGGTGGCGAAGAGTTCATTGCACTGCTGCGCTTCAACACGCGACAGGAAGTGGATAAGGTTGCGGAGCTGCTTCGTCGCGCGGTGGAGGATCTTTGCCTCGCTCACGAACGGCGTCGAGACGGCACCTCCGTCATCACCGTCAGTGTTGGCGTGTCCTTCACACGTCCAGCTCCAGAGCATAAATTGGAACGCTTGATCTATGAGGCAGACCGGGCGCTCTATCTCGCCAAGGAAAGCGGGCGCAACAGGATCAAGCTGTTCGACCCTGACGATCCGCTGACGAGCGACGACACCGAAAATGTTGCGGCCCTTCTGGATATCGCCATTCAGCAGAACCTCGTTTCACTCGTCTACCAGCCGATCCGAAGCCTCGCCAACGATCGCGTCCAGGCGGCAGAAGCATTGATGCGCCTGCGGCTGCTGGACGGAACACTGGTTCCGCCCAGTATCTTCATTCCCATCGCTGAGCGGATAGGCAAGATAACCGATCTCGGCCTCTGGGCAATCCGTACGGCCTGCCAGCAGATGCTACAAACCGGCAAGGTTCAGGTCGTCAGCGTCAACGTGTCACCCATCCAACTGAAACGGCCGGGCTTTGCCACGTCGGTGGCTGCCATTCTAGGCGAGCTTGCCATTGGAGGCGGACAACTCGCGCTGGAAATCACCGAAGGCCTGGAGATGGACATGGATTCCGATGTCCTACGCTGTATCAGCGATCTGAGAATGCTCGGCATCAAGATATGGCTGGACGACTTCGGCACCGGTTTTGCGGGGCTCTCCTGGCTGCGACTGATCGAATTCGATACCGTCAAGATCGACAAGTCATTTCTGCATGACGGCACGAGTCTGCGCGGCAAAGCCATGCTCAAGGATATTATCGGCCTGATCCGCAACCGCGGCCCAAAGATCCTCGTCGAGGGCGTCGAAACAGTCGAACAACTTCACTTGATGCAGCAATTCAAGATCGATCATGTGCAAGGCTATTTCGTCGGTCGCCCGGTTTCCGCCGAGGCGTTTGAGGTATCCAGAGCGAACGGCGTAAAGGGCATGCGCTGAAGTATCCGCGTTGACCAAGCGGCGCTTCCTGAAAATCGCTGTCTCGGCGGCTTTACACTTCCAGAACATCGTCTTGAAGTACGAAAGCCGGCCGCTTTAGGCAGCCGGCTTTCGTTGATGAAACTGTAGAGACATGTCCTCAGTCGGTAGCGCCCGGAACCTCGTGGGCATCGCGTTCACCGATGATGATAGAGCGTTTGCCGACATGGTTTGCCGGGCCGACAATGCCTTCCTGCTCCATACGCTCCACCAGAGATGCGGCACGGTTGTAGCCGATCGACAGACGACGCTGGATGTAGGAGGTCGAGCACTTCTTGTCGCGCAGGACCACCTTCACGGCCTTTTCGTAAAGGTCGGCCGTATCGTCTTCGGCCATGGCGGTCTTGTCGAAGACGGCGCTATCTTCATCCTCGCCGTCATCGGCCTCGTCAGCATCTTCCGTTACCGTGCCCAGATATTCCGGACGGCCTTGCGTCTTAAGATGCGCGACGACCTTCTCGACTTCCTCGTCGGAGACGAATGGTCCGTGAACACGGGCGATGCGTCCGCCGCCCATCATGTGCAGCATGTCGCCCTGGCCTAGCAGATGCTCGGCTCCCTGCTCGCCGAGAATCGTGCGGCTGTCGATTTTCGACGTGACCTGGAAGGAGATGCGGGTGGGGAAGTTGGCCTTGATCGTACCTGTGATGACATCGACCGATGGACGCTGGGTCGCCATGATCAGATGGATACCGGCGGCGCGCGCCATCTGCGCCAGGCGCTGGATCGCGCCTTCGATCTCCTTGCCAGCCACCATCATAAGATCGGCCATCTCGTCGACGATGACGACGATGTAAGGCATGGCTGTGAGGTCCATCTCCTCCTGTTCGTAGACGGCCTCGCCCGTTGCGCGGTCGAAACCGGTCTGGACATTGCACATCACGGTCTCGCCCTTGGCGCGAGCGGCGGCAGCGCGGGCATTGTATCCATCGATATTGCGAACGCCGAGGCGCGACATCTTGCGATAGCGATCCTCCATTTCGCGCACCGCCCATTTCAGCGCCATGACGGCCTTCTTGGGGTCGGTAACGACGGGGGTGAGGAGATGCGGAATACCGTCATAGACGGAAAGCTCGAGCATCTTCGGATCGACCATGATCAGGCGGCACTCTTCCGGCTTCAACCGGTAGAGCAGCGATAGAATCATGGTGTTTATCGCAACCGATTTGCCAGAGCCGGTCGTGCCGGCCACCAGAAGGTGGGGCATCTTGGCAAGCTCGGCCACCACCGGCTCGCCGCCAATGGTCTTGCCGAGGCAAAGCGCCAGATTCATCCGCGTGTCGGCGTAATCGTGAGATTCGATCAGTTCGCGGAAATAGACCGTCTCGCGCACCGGATTAGGCAATTCGATACCGATGACGTTGCGGCCAGGAATGACCGCGACGCGGGCCGAGAGGGCCGACATGGATCGGGCGATATCGTCCGACAGACCGATGACACGCGACGACTTGACGCCCGGTGCCGGTTCGAACTCGTAAAGAGTGACGACAGGACCAGGGCGCACATCGATGATCTCGCCCTTGATGCCGAAATCTTCGAGCACGCTTTCCAGCAGACCTGCGCTCTGCTCCAGCGCTTCGGGCGTCATCGTCGTCGTCTGCTGCACCTGCGGTGTCTGAAGCAGATCGATCGGCGGATACTCGTACTCGCCCTCGCCAAAGACAGGCGCATCAAGGAACATAGGCTGGTTGTTGCGCGCCACCGTGCGGGTCTCGCGGCGCGCAGCTGGCATCTCGATAGCGACTGGTTCGACGACCTCTACAGAAGGCACGGTCTGCTCGACCGGTGCGGCTTCGACGATTTCTTCCTGCTCGCCTTGAGCAGGCTGATGGCCACGAACACCGACTTCGCGGTAGAGCGAGACAGCCGATCCGTCCAGGTCCGGGAATGCCGGCACCGTAGGCAAGCTTGGGCGCAGCTGTTGGCGAATGACGACAGGCTCAGCCGCGCGGGGCTGGCGCAGAAGCGGAGCATGGATGGAAGCTGGCTGCTGGGGGACCATGGCCGGTTTCGTCGCGGACAGGCGCTGTGCCTTCAGCCTTGCCAGTTCAGACAGACGCACGGGCTGCCGGTCGTGCGCAATCGTGCCCTCGACGTCGAGATTCATCACTTCCCAGAACATGTCGTCGGAAAGATAGGCGGCGAAGGATGGTACATCGAGTCTGGGCTTCTGCTGGTCATCGGCAGGGAAGCAGGCTACGTCGATTTCTTCACGCACGACAGCTTCTTCCGGCGCTTCAGCAGTGACCGGCTGGGCCGGAACTTCTCCTGACGAACCTGCATCGGCCTGCTGCAAAAGTTCCTGCTGCTGGCGTAATGCCAATTCGCGGCGCAGGCGATAACTCAATGCTCTAGCGCCTGTAGCGCCCGGAGGCTGCGGCAGGACGGCGGGTTTTGCAATACGACGCTCTACCGGTGCTGGCTGTGGCGCAGTCGAATTCGTTGCGTCGGTGGCAGCATCTTGACCACTAGGAGACTCCGACCCCACTTGCTCGCCCGGTTGATCGACGGCGACATCTTCGCCGGCAGCGTTCTTCTTGGCAAAAATGATCTGTGGCGTGCGCGAAAAGCGCACATTCGGGCCAAGCGTGAAGGCGTTTTGCCAGCCGGGCATATCGGGGCGGCCTTCGATCGCATTGGCAGCGATCTGATCGGCATGACGACCCACGGCAGCGCGCTCGGCACTCGTTAAGCTTTGCATCGGCACGCCTGATATCTGGGGATGCTGAACCATGTTGTCTGCCGATTCAGCCTCTCCCCCCTCTATCGCATTGCCTGGATTATTAAAATTGGATCGGGGAAAACGCATGACAGCCTGTACACTCATCATAAACGGACAATTGGCACAGCAACTGAGATAAAAAATAAAGGTTAACCACCTATTGCCAAAGCGGTCAGCAAAGCGAATTTCGGCAGAGTTAAAGCGAGCTGTGGCGCTCGTGCCACGCAAATCCAAGGCTTTCCGCTTCCAACTTTCTTCAGTCCTTACTGCATCGTTTTCCACAGCCTTTTGCAGCGGCTTTGAGCGGGCCAACCTCTCCCAAAAATTAATTCCGGGTCATGACAGCAAACTAAACACAGACGACTTTACAACTGACATGTTAATGCTCTATCACTCCTTCATCAGTTTTGGAGGAGCATGGACGTGACTGGTAAATTCGGCCTCTCGGCAGCGTTGACGACACCCTTTATGCAGGATGGAACGATTGCCATCGATGCGATGATCAAGCAGGCCGAGCGCGCTTTGTCGTCGGGTTGCGACAGCATCACGCTCTTCGGTACCACCGGCGAAGGGAGCTCGATTGGAACTCGTGAGCGCGCCGATATTCTGGCGTCGTGCCTCAATGCCGGTATCGCGCCGAACAGGATCGTGGTGGGCGTTTTGGTGGATTCCGCGCAGGATGCCGCCGATCAGGCCTTTGCCGCCCTCGATGCTGGCGTGCGCAACATTCTCCTCGCCCCGCCCTCCTATTTCAAGAATGTCAGCGATGACGGTCTGTTCGACTGGTTCGCCTCCGTGTTTTCGCAGATCGGCTCGGGGGCGCGCGATATCCTCGTCTACAATATTCCGTCGGTAACGATGGTGACGCTCTCGGTCGAACTCGTCGGACGCCTGAAGCAGGCCTTCCCCGGCATCGTCGTTGGCGTAAAGGACTCTTCCGGCAACTGGCCGCACACGGAGCGTCTTTTGAAGGAGCATGGCGAGCTGATCATCCTGATCGGTGACGAGCGCCATCTGGCTCAAGGCGTTCGCATGGGCGGTCAGGGTGCGATCTCCGGCTGCGCCAACTTCCTCCCCGCGGAAATCCGCGCAATGGCGGTCGATGGTAAGGATGACGAGCGCGTTCAGGATCTGGTGGTCGAACTGCTGAAATTCCCCGTGACCCCTGCCGTTAAAGTTCTCGTGTCCTACACGACGGGCGAAACGATCTGGCATGCGGTGCGTCCGCCGCTGGTTTCCATTTCCGCAGAAGATCGTAAAAAGATCGAAGCGGCATTCGGATCGCTGTTCAGCAAACAGGCGGCTTGAAAGGCGTAACGAATGGACGATGTGGCCGAACAGACGACGTTGCGGGAGAAGGCGTATGAGAGCTTTACGCACCATCTTCTCGCGCGTGACGTTCGGCCAGGTCAGTTCATCTCCCAGCGCCGCCTTGTCGAATTGACCGGCCTGCCTCTCGGCGCAATCCGGGAGGCGATCCCGCGGCTTGAAGCGGATGGGCTGATCAAGACAGTGCCGCAGCGCGGGCTGCAGGTCGCCCATATCGACATCAATTTGATCCGCGAAGCCTTCCAGTTCCGCATTCTGCTGGAAAAGGAAGCAGTGGCAAATTTCACGCGCACCGCCTCCGACGAGGCGATTGCCGACATGTTGAAGGAGCACCGGGAGATTGCCGAACTTGCCAATAGCGGCAAGGGTTCGCCTGAGCTAGATGCGCGCGCCCAGGCCGTGGACTGGGGCATGCATGACGCCTTTATCGATGCGCTTGGCAACTCGATCATCTCGAATGCCTATCGCGTCAATTCGATCAAGATGCGCCTGATCAATCAGGAGCGCTTCCGCATCGCAGGCCATGTCAAATCGGTCATGGCCGAACACCTCACCATCATCGAGGCCATCGAACGACGCGATGTCGATGAGGCCGTCGAGCGACTGGTCGCCCATATTCGCAGCGCGAGGGACAGAGCACTCGCCGTTTAAAAGATCACCATAAAGCCTGGATGAGGAGATCCTGGCGAATAAGAGGAGGAACTTCATGACACATTCATTTATGAGCCCAACACGTCGCGCCTTCCTGGCCGGCACCGCTGCACTTGGCGGGGCCGCCATGTTCGGCGTCCGCTCCGCATCGGCTGCGGTGGATTGGAAGAAGCATGCGGGCACAACGCTCGAGGTCAATCTGGTCAAGAGCCCACGTAGTGAAACGCTTCTAAAACATATCAAGGAATTCGAAGAGCTGACCGGCATCAAGGTTAATGCCGAGGCGACGCCCGAACAGCAGCAGCGCCAGAAGGTCGTGATCGAGCTTTCTTCCGGCAAACCGAGCTTCGACGTCGTCCACCTGAGCTATCACGTTCAGAAGCGCCAGTTCGAAAAGGGCAAGTGGCTGGCCGATATCAGCGGCTTCATGAAGGACCCGTCGCTGACCGATCCTTCCCTGGTCGAAAGCGATTTTGCCGCAGCCGGCATGCAGTTTGCCAAGGATAGTGACGGCGTCCTGCGCTCGCTTCCCTTCTCCGTGGATTACTGGATCCTTTACTGGAACAAGGACCTGTTTGAAGCCAAGGGTCTAAAATATCCGCAGACCTTCGAAGAACTGGTTGCCGCCGCCGAAGCGATCACCGATCCGTCCACCAACACCTACGGTTTTGTCGCCCGCGGCCTGAAGAACGCCAATACGCCGGTCTGGACCACACTGATGCTCGGTTACGGCGCGGAGCCGATAACCGATGGCAAGATCAACACCGAGTCCAAGGAAGCGGTGGAAGCGGCGAAGCTCTACCAGCGCCTGATGACCAAGGCTGCACCTGCCGGTGTCTCGGGCTTCAACTGGGCCGAAGCGCAGTCTGCGTTTCTCCAGGGCAAGATCGGCATGTGGCTGGACGGCGTCGGCTTCGCACCGCCAATCGAAAACCCGGAGAAGTCCCGTGTCGTCGGCAAGACGGGCTATGGCGTGATGCCGAAGGGTCCGGCAGCGCAGGCCGCCGGTACATTCGGTGACGGCCTTGGCGTTGTCGAAGCCAGCACCAAGAAGGAAGCCGCCTATCTCTTCTGCCAGTGGGCAATCTCGCACGATATGGGCGCTCGTCTCCTGCAGGCCGGTGCGGGTGTTCCGTTCCGCCAGTCGATCCTTGAAGATGCGAAGGTACGCGAAGGCGTCAAGATGCCGGCCGAATGGCTGGATGCCGTGGTCGGTTCCGGCAAGGTGTCCAAGCTCGCACTTCCAGTCATTATTCCGGTGACCGAGTTCCGTGACATCTATGGCGTCGGTCTCACCAATATGATCGGCGGTGCCGATCCGGCTGCAGAACTCAAGAAGGCGACCGAACAGTTCGCACCTGTTCTGGCACGCAGCGAGGGATAAAGGTGTCTATCAGCATCGAACATAGTGCAGCGGTGACGAAAGACGCACAGGGGAGCAAGCCGCCGCGGCTTACTCCCAACTACTGGCCTTTCGTCATTCCCGCTCTCGTCGTCATCGGCGCAGTGATCGTCTTCCCCTGGGTCTTTACCCTGTGGATGAGCGCGCAACGCTGGACGCTTGGGCAAGAGCAGAGTTTCATCGGTTTCGACAACTACATCCGTCTGGCCAGTGACGCGCGGTTCTGGGAATCGCTCTGGCACACACTGGTCTACACGGTGCTCTCGGTTGTCGCGCCGCTGTTCCTCGGCACCTTGGCTGCTCTTGTGTTCGATGCGCAGTTCCCGCTGCGCGGTTTCCTGCGCGGTGTTTTCGTCATGCCGATGATGGCGACCCCGGTCGCCATCGCGCTGGTCTGGACGATGATGTTCCACCCGCAGTTGGGCGTACTGAACTACCTGCTCTCCTTCATCGGCATCGGCCCGCTGGAATGGATCTACAATCAGTCCACGGTCATACCTTCGCTGGTCCTTGTTGAAACATGGCAGTGGACGCCACTCGTCATGCTGATTGTTCTGGGTGGTTTGGCAGCTGTTCCGCGCGAACCCTATGAGAGTGCGGAAATTGACGGCGCAAATGCCTGGCAGAAGTTCCGCTACCTCACCATGCCTATGATCGCGCCGTTCCTGATGATCGCCGTCATTATCCGCTCCATCGATGCGGTAAAGAGCTTCGACATCATCTATGCGATGACGCAAGGCGGACCGGGCACGGCATCTGAGACGATCAATATCTATCTCTACAATACGGCATTCGCCTATTACGACATCGGCTATGCCTCGGCCATGGCCGTCGTCTTCTTCATCGTCATTATCGCGCTCTCCTTCGTCCTGTTGATGGTTCGTGCGCGCACCCAATGGAACGAGATGGAGGATCGCTGATGTCCCGCAGAAACCTAGACCGCATCGGCCTGTTCTTCATTGCGCTGGTGATGATTTCCCCCGTCATCCTCTTCTTCCTCTGGATGATCTCGCTGTCACTGAAATTCGAGATCGATAACGGCGCCTATCCGCCGATCCTGATCCCCGAGCGCTTCGCCTGGTCGAACTATGTGAAGGTCTTCGAGGAAAACAACTTCTTCCTCTATTTCTGGAATTCCGTGCTGGTCACAGGCGCCGCGACCATTCTGGCACTGGTTATCGGCGTTCCGGCGGGCTATGGCATTGCACGGCTGAAAGCGGAAAAGGCGGCGATCGTCATCATGATCGCCCGTATGACGCCCGGCCTCTCCTTCCTCATTCCGTTGTTTCTGCTGTTCCAATGGCTGAACTTGCTCGGCACGCTCTGGCCGCAGATCATCATCCATCTGGTGGTCACTGTTCCGATCGTCGTGTGGATCATGATCGGCTACTTCGAGACGACACCGAAGGAGTTGGAAGAGGCGGCAAGCATCGATGGCGCATCGTGCTGGCAGGTGTTCCGCCTGGTCGCGCTCCCCATCGCCAAGCCCGGCATCGTGGTCTCCTTCATCCTTGCCGTCATCTTCTCGTGGAACAACTTCGTCTTCGGCATCGTGCTGGCCAGCCGCGAAACCCGCACGCTTCCGGTCGCGGTCTACAACATGCTGTCTTTCGAGCAGGTCAGCTGGGGTCCGCTTGCCGCCGCAGCGCTGATCGTCACGCTGCCGGTGTTGTTGCTCACCATGTTTGCCCAAAAGCAGATCGTCGCGGGCCTTACCGCAGGCGCCGTCAAGGGTGGCTGATCGACAGATCGCTGGAACGAATTTCATTACAGGATAATCATCATGGCACCCGTCAATATTCAGAATGTCCAGAAACGCTTCGGCGCGGTCAATGTCATCCACGGTATCGACATCGATATTCGTGACGGAGAATTCGTCGTGCTGGTCGGCCCGTCCGGCTGCGGCAAGTCCACGTTGCTGCGCATGATCGCGGGGCTGGAAGAACTGAGCGATGGCGAAATCCACATCGGTGCGCGGGAGGTGAGCCACCTGCCCGCCCGTGACCGCGACATCGCCATGGTTTTCCAGAACTACGCACTTTATCCGCACATGACCGTTGCCGAGAACATGGGCTTTGCTTTGAAGCTCAAGAAGGTCGATGCCGCCGTCACGAAGGCAAAAGTAGACAAGGCAGCAGGCATCCTTGGGCTTGAAAAGCTTCTGGATCGTTACCCACGCCAGCTGTCCGGTGGACAGCGTCAGCGTGTCGCCATGGGTCGTGCCCTGGTGCGCGATCCGCAGGTCTTCCTCTTCGATGAGCCGCTATCGAACCTTGATGCGAAGCTGCGCGTACAGATGCGCGGTGAGATCAAGTCCATGCATCAGCGCATCGGCACGACCACCATCTACGTGACGCATGACCAGGTGGAAGCCATGACCATGGCCGACAAGATCGTGGTGCTTCATGACGGCATCATCGAGCAGATCGGCGCGCCGCTGGAGCTCTACGATCGCCCGGCCAATCTCTTCGTTGCCGGCTTCATCGGCTCGCCCGCCATGAATTTCATTCGAGGCCGTGTCGAAGAAGGTGTTTTCCGCACGGCCAAGGGCGTAACGCTACCCTTGCCGTCAACGGCAAACCCGGCAGGACTCGGCGGGCGTGACCTTGTCTACGGTATCCGCCCCGAACATATCCGTGCTTCGGAAACGGGCATCGCGGGGCGCGTCGAACTTGTGGAAGGCACCGGCTCGGAGATCTACGCCAAGCTCAATTGCAATGGCGAAGAAATTGCCTGCCTGTTCCGCGAACGGCTGGATATCCGCTTCGGCGATACGGTTCGTATTGCCATCGACCCTGCTTCGGTACACCTGTTCGACAAGGAAACCGGCAAGCGAATCTGAGCAGCAATGCAAAGCATCACGAAGAAAGATAACCACGGTCGCCACGTACTATGTGTCGGCGCGGCCGTTTTGGACACGCTGTTTCGCGTGCATGACATGCCGACGGGGCAAGGCAAGGTCTTGCCCTATGAAATGTTGCAGATTGCCGAGGGCATGGCATCGAGTGCCGCCTACACCGTCCACCGCATGGGCGGGCGAGCAAGCCTATGGGGTGCTGTCGGGGATGACGAGACCGGAACTCGCATCCTGCGCGATCTATCCGAAAGCGGCATCGACACATCCGGCATGACGATCGCCAAGGGTGCGCGCTCAGCGCTCTCTACCATCCTGATCGATGACCGGGGGGAGCGACTGATCGTCCCTTTCTACGATCACAGGCTCCACGAGAATAAACGCTCCTGTACACAGGCCGATCTCGCACCCTTCGATGCCGTTCTGGTTGACGTGCGCTGGCCGGACTTGGCGCTCGACGTGCTGACTGTTGCGCGCCAGCTTGGAAAACCCGCCATTCTGGATGGAGATGTTGCGCCAGTGGAGATTTTGGAAAGACTCGCGCCCGCTGCAAGCCACATCATCTTTTCCGAACCCGCAGCGGAGCGGCTGACGAGTCCTTCCGATGTTGCCGCGATGCTGCCGGTCTTACATGCCCGCTACCCGGAGACATTCATTGCGGTCACCGCCGGGCCGGCGGGATGCTTTTGGACGGAAGCTCGCGATCCTGCGGTCCATTTTCAATCCACCATGGCGATCGAAGCAATCGACACGCTCGCCGCTGGTGACGTGTTCCATGGGACCTTTGCCCTGGCTGTCGCAGAAGGGATGGCGAGCCGCGCCGCCATTCAGCTGTCGTCCGTGGCTGCAGCGCTGAAGTGCCAGGTTTTCGGCGGACGGACGGGTACGCCGACGCGGACGCAAGCAGAAGCGGCGATGACTGCTTGGTTGGCAGAGACCGCCCCTCAAAGCTGAAGAGCGGTCCGCTTCCTCTGGATCAACCGGCCAGGATCGCCAGCAGCAGCAGCGCCACGATATTGGTGATCTTGATCGCCGGATTGACTGCCGGACCGGCCGTATCCTTATAGGGATCGCCTACCGTATCGCCGGTCACCGAAGCCTTGTGAGCATCCGAGCCTTTGACATGGCGCACGCCATCCTTGTCGACAAACCCGTCTTCGAAGCTCTTCTTGGCATTATCCCAGGCACCACCGCCCGAGGTCATGGAGATCGCGACAAAGAGCCCATTGATGATCACGCCAAGCAGTGAGGCGCCAAGGGCAGCGAAGGCCGAGGCCTTGGAGCTGGAGATCAACAGCACACCGAAGTAAACGACGATCGGCGCCAAGACCGGCAATAGCGATGGGATGACCATTTCGCGGATGGCGGCCTTGGTCAGCAAGTCCACCGCCTTGCCGTAATCCGGCTTTTCCGTGCCCTGCATGATGCCCGGCTTCTCGCGGAACTGACGACGGACCTCCTCCACGATGGAGCCTGCCGCCTTGCCCACGGCGGTCATGGCAATGCCACCGAAGAGATAGGGAATGAGGCCACCAAAGATCAGGCCCGCAACCACATAAGGGTTGGAGAGGCTGAAGGAGATTTCGCCAACATCCTGGAAGTATGGATAGGTCGCGCCATTCGCCGCGAAGTAGGAAAGGTCGTTGGCGTAAGCCGCAAACAGGACCAGTGCGCCAAGACCGGCAGAACCGATGGCGTACCCTTTCGTCACGGCCTTGGTGGTGTTGCCGACAGCATCGAGCGCATCGGTGGCCTTGCGCACATCCGGGTCGAGACCGGCCATTTCGGCAATGCCGCCGGCATTGTCCGTGACAGGGCCGAAGGCATCGAGCGCCACGATCATGCCGGCAAGCCCTAGCATGGCGGTGACCGCAATGCCCGTACCGAAGAGGCCCGCGAGCTGATAGGTGGAGATGATGCCGCCGACGATCACGATTGCAGGCAGCGCCGTCGATTCCAGCGAGACCGCAAGGCCCTGGATGACGTTGGTGCCGTGGCCGGTGACCGACGCCTGGGCAATGGAGTTGACGGGGCGCTTGTTGGTGCCGGTATAATACTCTGTGATCACCACGATCAGTGCTGTGACCAACAGGCCAAGAAGACCGCAGAAGAACAGATTGGTGCCGGTAATGTCCATTCCGGCCACCGTTCCAATAGAACCCCAGCCGATGGTGAGCGAGGTTGCAATCGCGAGCCCGGCAATCGAGAAGATACCGGTGGCGATCAGGCCCTTGTAGAGGGCGCCCATGATCGAATTGTTGGTGCCGAGCTTGACGAAGAAGGTGCCGGCAATCGACGTCAGTATGCAAACGCCGCAGATTGCCAGCGGGTAGAGCATGGCGTTTTCCAGCACGGGCGCGCCAGCAAAGAAGATGGCCGCCAGAACCATCGTCGCTACGACAGACACCGCATAGGTCTCGAAGAGGTCGGCTGCCATGCCTGCGCAATCGCCGACATTATCACCCACATTGTCGGCAATGGTGGCCGGGTTGCGCGGATCGTCTTCCGGGATCCCCGCCTCGACCTTGCCTACGAGGTCGCCACCAACATCTGCACCCTTGGTAAAGATACCGCCGCCAAGGCGTGCGAAAATGGAGATCAGAGATGCGCCGAAGCCGAGCGAGACAAGGGCATCGATCACCTCACGCGAGCCGGTTGGATGGCCAAGCACCGAGGTCAGGATAAAATAATAAATGGAGACGCCGAGTAGGGCGAGACCGGCAACAAGCATGCCGGTGATGGCACCTGACTTGAAGGCGATGTCCAGGCCTGCAGCGAGGCTATGGGAGGCAGCTTGCGCAGTGCGAAGATTGGCCCGTACCGACACATGCATGCCGACGAAGCCGGCAGCACCGGAAAGAACCGCGCCGATGACGAAGCCGACTGCGGCTTCTGGAGAGAGAAGAAACCATGCGGCGACCGTAACGATGATACCGACGATTGCGATGGTGAGATATTGGCGGGCAAGATAGGCCTGCGCGCCCTCACGGATATAACCTGCTATTTCGCGCATGCGTTCCGTGCCCTGGTCGGCATCCAGAACGCTTTTCGTTGCCCAAATCGCATATGCGATCGAAAGGGCTCCGCATAAAATTACCAATGCAATGACGGTCATTCGCACTTACCTCCCATTGTGCCGGTTCGTCACATCTCCCCGGCGGGCGAAACCACATGCGGGGCGTGAGGCGCAGAACGCCTTACACCAGGATGAGCCACTTGTTCCCCTCCCCGGGAGAATGGCTTGCGGTTGCGAGATTGCGTTGCGACGAGGCGTCGCGTCAAGTGTGAAGATAGTGCCCGGCTGCTTATGGTCCTGATTCAGACGGCTTTTTGCTTCCGGCTGAAAATCAGCGACAGCACGAGAAGAAGGCAAAGGCCCGCGACCGGCCATATGACTAGGTTCATCACCGACCAGCCCCAGGCAGTGAAAACCTGGCCTGACGAGAAGGACGACAGAGCCACCGTACCGAACAGAACGATGTCATGAAAACCCTGTACCTTGTCTGCTTCGTGCGGCCGGTAGCTCGAGGATACGATTGAAGTCGCGCCGATGAATCCGAAATTCCATCCGGCCCCGAGCAGGATCAGCGCCAGCCAAAAGTTCCAGAGCTCCACACCCAAATGCGCAACAACGGCGCAAGCCATCAGTATGACGAGGCCTGACGCTACAACCTTTTCGGCACCGAAGCGGGTAATCAGCATCCCGGTAAAAAAGCTCGGCCCGAACATGGCGAGCACATGCCACTGTATCCCAAGTGTCGCGAGTTCGCTGGGAAAACCGCAGCCCACGACCATAGCAAGCGGCGCACCTGTCATCATGAATGTCATCAAGGCGTAGGAACCAATGCCGCAGATCATGCCAGTGATGAAACGGCGCGTGGCGATGATCTTGAGAAGCGGCCGTGCCGGAACACTGGACACTGACTGCCTCAACTCCGGCAGCTCCAGAAAACACAAGATCCCGGCGGCCAGAAGTCCAAGCGGCACGAGCGCGATGAAAGTACCAGCAAAGGTGACGGGAGCGAGCACATCCTTGCCGACGATGGCAAGCTGAGGTCCCACGATGGCGGATACGACCCCGCCTGCAAGAATGAAGGAGATGGCCTTAGGCTTATAGTATGAAGGAGAGGCATCGGCCGCCGCAAAGCGGATTTTCTGAGTGAAACCGCCGGCAAGCCCGATGAGCATAAGACCCAGAGCGAAGAGCCAGAAATCGCTGCGAAAGAGAGCGACTGCCGCCAAGGCGCCGCCCGTCGAGCAAAGGAGTGCGCCAAGAATGAAGCCTGCCTTGCGCCCGAGTAGACGAGATGCAAGCGCAACTGCCACTGCGCCGAATGCGACGCCGATGTTGAAGCCGGTGAGCGGTGCTGTTGCCAGCGATTTGTCGGCGCCGAGGAGTTGATACCCGGCAAGCGCCCCGACTGAAAAGCTCAATGGACCGGCGGAGCCAAGAATGGCCTGTGCGGCGGTGAGCAGGAAAACGTTGCGCTTGGCCTCGGATAATTGACCTTCCAGGCCGGTAATTGGCACCGCGCTCATCTGTTTCCCACCTTCCAAACCGGGATATCTCCCGCAAAGACTACAACGTGACTGTCAGTTCATCTTTGCGGGAAATCAAAAAGCGAGGACGGAAAACCTATCGTTTCGCGTCGCCGCGAACCTGCTTTGCGATGCGATCCAGCACCGCATTGACGAGCTTCGGCTCGTCATGCTCGAAGAAGGCACGGGCTATTTCGACATATTCGGTGACGATGACAGCAACCGGAACGTCTTTCCGCTCAAGGATTTCGAAAGTACCAGCGCGCAGAATGGCGCGCACCGTCGTATCGAGACGCGAGAGCGGCCAGTCTTCCTGAAGGGCGGAACGCACCAGCGGGTCGATCTTGGTCTGGTCGCGCACGACACCGGACACGATGGAGCGGAACCACGAGGGATCGGCCTTCAGATAGGTTTCGCCATCCACTTCCTTGCCGAGCCGGTGCGCCTCATATTCGGCAACCACTTCCAGGACGCCGGTGCCGCCGACATCCATCTGATAGAGCGCCTGCACCGCAGCCAGGCGAGCAGCTCCACGCTGGTTGACGGGCTTGATGGAAGGCTGACGCGGCTCAGCGCCGTTTTCGACACTCGTCATCCGATCAACCACCCAGCTTTTTCTTCAGCTCGATCATGGTCAGCGCAGCACGTGCGGCAAAACCACCCTTGTCCTTGTCGGAGCGGCGAACCCGCGCCCATGCCTGCTCGTCGTTCTCGACAGTCAGGATGCCATTGCCGATAGCGAGCGACTCGCTGACCGTCAGGTCCATAATGGCGCGCGACGATTCATTGGCGACGATATCGAAGTGATAGGTCTCGCCACGGATGACCATTCCAAGCGCGACGAAGCCGTCATATTCCGTTCCACCATTGTCTGCGCCATCGAGCGCGATGGCGATCGCTGCCGGGATTTCCAGAGCGCCTGGAACGGTGATGATATCGTATGTGGCGCCGGCCTCTTCGAGCGCAACCTTTGCGCCATCAAGCAGAGCGTCGGCCATATCGTCATAAAAGCGTGCTTCCACGATGAGAAGATGAGGCTGGGACATGGGAGTTTCCTGAAAATCTGCGCCGGATCATACCGGCTTTTGGCGCGGTCAAACCATGGCTGGCCGCGCTTGGCAAGCACTTTTAACGCATTGCTGCCGCGTGCGCGACCCGGTGAACCCGATTTCTCACGCGCGATTAGCTTCTTTGCCATGCCAGATGGAGACCGAGCCCCATCAAAATCGCACCTGCTGCACGCCGGCAACTCCCTGGGCGAAAGCCGACCGCTTCAGCCGCCCCGCGGCCAGTCCGGCCACCATGACAACAACGAAGTCAGCAGAGGTGAAAATGATGTTCACCGCGACGCCGAGGATCAGGAACTGGAGCCAGACGGGGAATGCCGCGGCCGGATCGACGAATTGCGGCAGAAAGGCAAGGAAGAACAAAGCCGTCTTCGGGTTCAGCATTTCGACGACGACGCTATCGATAAAGGCCCGCTTGGAAGACTTTTGGCCAATCGTGAAACTGCCGGTCGTGTCTTCACTGAGCCGGACTCTCAGCATGGAAAAGCCAAGCCAGATGAGATAGCAAGCGCCGCCGAACTTGACCGCAATATAAAGCCAAGGCACCGCCTGAAAGAGCATCGAAAGTCCGGCAACCGCAGCAACAATGTGGATGTAGCAGCCAAGATGAACGCCGAGCACGGCCATCAAGCCGGCAGCGCGGCCACGCGCCATGGTCTGTGCGATTGTATAGAGCATAGCGGGTCCCGGCACATAGGCAAACAGAGCCGTCGTAACCAGGAATGCCGCAAGCAGTTCATAAGACGCCATTGTGAGCTCCGCAGGGTTTGGCGCTCAAACGACGCCCCTTGCAATTTAATGAGCGTCCTATTTCGACGGAAATTCCGCAAGCCGTGCCGCATAGCGCGCCATGGTATCGACTTCGAAATTGACGAAATCGCCAGGCTTGCGGTCGCCCCAGGTGGTCACAGTCAAGGTGTGTCGGATCAACAGAACATCGAAATCCGGTCCTTCTACAGCGTTCACGGTGAGCGATGTTCCATCCAGCGCAACCGAGCCCTTCGGTGCGACGAACTTCGCCAGATGCTCCGGCGCGCGCAGACGGATGCGCACAGCCTCCCCTTCCGACTCGACGGACAATATCTCCGCCTTGCCGTCGACGTGACCGGAAACGATATGGCCGCCAAGCTCATCGCCTATCTTCAAGGCGCGTTCGAGATTGATGCGGGTTCCCTTCGCCCAAGCGGAGATCGTGGTAAGGCGAAGCGCCTCTTCCCAGGCCTCGACTTCATACCACCGTTCGTTGCTCCCCTCTTCCGGCAACTTCGTCACCGTCAGGCAGACGCCGCCATGGGAAATGGACGCGCCCATATCGATGGTTTTCGGATCGTAGTTGGTTGCGACGCGCAAGCGCACGCCCTCAGCAAGCGGGTGAAGCTCGGACACGGTTCCGACGTCGGTGACGATCCCGGTAAACATCAAAGCGGCCTTTCATAATCGAAACAGCGATCGCGACCATAGACGGTCTCGCTGGCAAGGAAATAGTCCTGTGGGATATCGGCGCGCCGGACCGGTGTTTCAATACCATCAGCACCGATGACGACCGGGCTTTCGAACAGCAGGATCCGATCCACGAACCCGGCATCCAGAAACGCGCGGGCGGCAACGGCCCCGCCCTCTACAAGAAGCTCCGACATTCCCCGCTCAGCAAGCGCGCGCAAAAGTGCGTCGAGACTGGAGGCCTCGAGTATTTCCACGCCTTCCGCTTCCAGCAGATGCCCCTGGAGCTTTCGGTGAGTATAGTCGTAGGGAAGGTCCGTTACGACGATGGTCTTTACCTGCCGCGCGGTTTTTACCAGCTTTGAGGTCAGGGGCAGTTCAAGCCGCTTGTCGAGCACCAGACGCACAGGCGAGCGATCCTCAAGGCCTGGAATGCGAACCGTCAGTTCCGGATCGTCGGCGATCGCAGTTCGGATGCCGACAAGAATGGCGTCGCAACGCGCGCGCAACTCATGCACGGCATGGCGCGACTCCGGACCTGTGATAGCGATCTGGCCCTCACCCTGGCGACCGATCATGCCGTCAGCGGAAACAGCAAGTTTCAGCACGACGTGAGCGCGTCGCCTGATCTTGCGTGTGAGATAGGCTGCAAGCGCCCTCTCGCCCTCCTCGCGCAGCACCCCCGTCTCGACATCGATACCGGCATTGCGCAGGATGCGATAGCCGCGTCCCGCAACGCGCTCATCAGGGTCATCCACGGCGACGACGACACGTGCAATGCCTCTGTCGACCAGGGCATTGGCGCAAGGGGGCGTCTTTCCCCAATGGGCGCAGGGCTCGAGCGTGACATAGGCTGTCGCGCCTCGGGCTGCGTCGCCTGCCATATCCAGCGCGTTGCGCTCCGCATGCGGTCTGCCGCCAACGGAGGTAATGCCTTCGGCGACGATCACGCCATCCTTGACGAGAACGCAGCCAACGGAAGGATTGGTATCGGTGAAGCCAGTGTTCTGACGCGAAATTTCAATGGCGTGCGCCATGAATCTTTCGTCTTCGGCCCGGGGAGCCACAGTATCAGGTCCCGGAATCTGTATCGCGGGCGATCTTGGCGTTGATTTCCGCAATCACGTTTTCGAAATCCTCGGCGTGAGAGAAATCGCGGTACACCGAGGCGTAGCGAACGAACGCCACATCATCCAGGCTTTTGAGGGCTTCCAGCACCTGGAGACCGATTTCTTCCGACGAGATTTCGGTTTCGCCAGAGCTTTCCAGCCGCCGAACGATGCCGGAAACGGCGCGCTCGATACGGTCGCGATCGACCGGGCGCTTGCGAAGTGCGATCTCGAAAGATCGTACAAGCTTCTCCCGGTCGAATGCCAGCTTGCGGCCGCTCTTCTTTATAACCATCAACTCGCGCAACTGAACGCGCTCATAGGTGGTGAAACGGCCGCCGCAATCCGGGCAGATGCGCCGCCGGCGGATGGAGGTGTTATCCTCCGCCGGACGTGAGTCCTTGACCTGAGTGTCTTCAGAACCGCAGAAAGGGCAGCGCATCCAGTTGCTTTCTTACATGTAAGGGTACATCGGGAAACGATCGGTCAGTGCAACGACCTTCTCGCGTACAGTCGCTTCCACAGCGGCATTGCCTTCGTCGGAATTGGCAACCTTCAAACCGTCGAGAACTTCGACGATCAACTTACCGATTTCGCGGAACTCGGCTTCCTTGAAGCCACGGGTCGTACCAGCCGGCGTGCCAAGGCGAATACCGGAGGTGACGAAAGGCTTTTCCGGGTCGAAAGGAATGCCGTTCTTGTTGCAAGTAATGTAGGCGCGGCCCAGTGCTGCTTCCGCACGTTTGCCAGTGGCGTTTTTCTTGCGAAGATCGACCAGCATCAGGTGGTTATCCGTGCCGCCGGAAACGACGTCAACGCCGCCTTCGATGAGCGTTTCGGACAGCGCCTTGGCGTTCTTGACGATCTGGGCTGCGTAATCTTTGAATTCCGGCTTCAGCGCTTCACCGAAGGCAACGGCCTTGGCGGCGATGACATGCATCAGCGGGCCACCCTGGAGGCCTGGGAAGACTGCCGAGTTGAACTTCTTGGCAAGATCTTCGTCGTTGGTCAGGATCATGCCGCCGCGCGGGCCGCGCAGAGACTTGTGCGTGGTGGTGGTTGCCACATGCGCATGCGGGAATGGTGAGGGATGTTGGCCACCGGCAACGAGGCCTGCAATATGCGCCATGTCGACCATGAGATAAGCGCCGACTTCGTCTGCGATCTCGCGGAAGCGCTTCCAGTCCCAAACGCGGGAGTAGGCAGTGCCGCCAGCCAGAATGAGCTTCGGCTTGGTTTCCTTAGCCTTGCGTTCCACTTCGTCCATGTCGAGCAGGTTGTCGCCTTCACGAACGCCATAGGAGACGACGTTGAACCACTTGCCGGACATGTTGACCGGCGAACCGTGGGTCAAGTGACCTCCCGAATTCAGGTCGAGACCCATGAAGGTATCGCCCGGCTGCAACAGCGCGAGGAAAACGGCCTGGTTCATCTGCGAACCGGAGTTTGGCTGAACGTTGGCAAAGTTGACGCCGAACAGCTTCTTTGCGCGGTCGATGGCAAGCTCTTCGGCAATATCGACGAACTG
The DNA here is from genome assembly GCF_053521965.1 of Rhizobium sp. 22-785-1. Taxonomy (NCBI): domain Bacteria; kingdom Pseudomonadati; phylum Pseudomonadota; class Alphaproteobacteria; order Hyphomicrobiales; family Rhizobiaceae; genus Rhizobium; species Rhizobium sp. 22-785-1. The sequence goes on from NZ_JBNWDI010000012.1 coordinate 38,371, forward strand.
GCAGCCACCATAATAGCGCTTGCCCGGATAGCCTTCAGCGTACTTGTTGGTCATGATCGAGCCCTGGGCTTCGAGCACGGCGCGGGACACGATGTTTTCCGAGGCAATCAGCTCGATCTCGTGACGCTGGCGACCCAGCTCCTTCTCGATCGCGCCAAAGATATCCGGATCGATTTCGGCAAGCGGCTTGGAGAAGAAGGCATCTGTGTTCGACATGATGAAGGCTCCTGAAACAGTAATGCGATGGCGTCTTAGCGCCCCACCCGTATAAGAGCAATAAGCGCAGCGAGATTTGACCGTCAAACTGCGACGTCGCGCGAAAAAAATGCAAAATGCGCGACATGCACAAAGAAAAAAGCCGCGTCCGATTGGGCGCGGCTTTCTTGTCTTTCTGAACAGCGATCAGTTGCGCGGCAATAGATCCTCGCCGATGGAGCCGGATGGCTGCTCCTGCGTGTTGGTCGTATTGAGCGCTAGTTCGGCATTGCCGTCATTGCCGTAGATATCGTCACGGAACTGCACCACGCCATCCTTTGCCGACCATGCGGTGATGTAGACAAAGTAGACCGGGATTTCGGTGGAGAGTTTGATCGGCGTGTTGACGCGGCTTGCAATGACGCGCTCGATTTCCTGACGCGACCAGCCGGGCGTGTCACGCAGCATCCAACTCGTCAGGTCGCGCACGTTCTGCACACGCACGCAACCGGAGGATTCGAAGCGCATCAGCTTGTTGAACAGGCCCTGCTGCGGCGTGTCGTGCATGTATTCGTTGTTCGGGTTGTGGAAGTTGATCTTGGTCGAGGACATAGCGTTGTTTTTGCCGGGGTCCTGACGGAACATCAGGTTCGGAGCCTTGGGCGCAAACCAGTCGACCGTCTGCGGAGACACTTCCTGGCCACGACCATCCAAAAGACGGATGTTGTTGCGCTCCAGATAGGTCGGGTCCTTCTGCATCAGCGGAACGATGTCTTTCTCGACGATCGAGCGCGGAGCCGTCCAGTATGGATTGAGAATAATCTCGTAAATCTTGGAGTTGATAATGTGCGTCGGGCGGCTGGCGCGGCCGACGACTGCCGTATTGCGCAGAACCACGCGATTGTTCTCGACAGCTTCGATCGAGGCAGCCGGGATATTCACCATCACGTGGCGCTGGCCGAGGTCGCCAGCCATCGTCTGAATGCGGATAAGGTTGGTCTGCAACTGCGCCATGCGCAGCTGCGCAGAAACGTTCAGCGCCTTAAGCGTATATTCGCCGATCACGCCGTCTGCCGGAAGGCCGTGGCGCGCCTGGAACCGCTTGAGCGCACCATCGACGTAAGAATCGAAGGCGCTGGAAATACCCGCTTCGCGCGGCAAGTCACCCGAAACCATCAAACGCTGGCGAAGCGCCTGGACGGACGGATCGCTGACGCCGATCTGCAGACGCTGCTGGCTTGACGGCACTTCCGGCCAGCCACCATTGGAGACGATCTGCTGATACTGCATGATCGCCTGTTGCATGTAGGCGGGCGCCTCGGGGCCAAGAACCGGATTGTTGGAAACGACGCCAACGGCCGAGCGCGAGGAGTTCGCATCGAACTGATCGTCCCAGTTGCCGCGGCGCGACGATCCGATCAGATCGTTGAACGCGTCCTGCGCCAGCGCAGGTGCTGCCAGCGCGACAGCGCCGAGCGAAACGGCGGAGCGCAGCATGGCGCGGCGAGAGAGCAATTCGGGCACGGATTTCTTAGTCATTCTACCTACCAGCCATTTCGTCAGGCAACCTTATGGATGCCTAGAACAACATGATTAACAAACGTTTTCGGACGCCTGCCGGCAGGAAATACTTCATGCGAAATCAAAACTGACGCATCATGCGATGATGGAAGAGACCGCCGGCTCCCTCGCTTTGGCGGTCCCATACCAATATGGCCAATTCGTGTCACCTTGACACTGCTCACGAAGCTGTGTCGCCAGGCCTTTTCAACGTGAACCGCACAAAAATGCAACAAGCCGGACGCGTTTTGGCATCCGGCTTTGCAAATATGGATGGCGCTGCTCTTAGAGGCGATATGCGATCGAGTCGTTCCAGAAGCGATCCAGGCGCTGCAGCAGCTTGTTCATTTCGGCGAATTCACCGGTGCCGATGCCGCCGACCTTTTCGATCGAGCCGATGTGGCGCTCATAGAGACGGGCAACCGTTTCGGCGATGTCCTGGCCCTTATCGGTGAGAGAGATACGAACCGAGCGGCGGTCGATGCGCGAGCGCTGGTGGTTGATGAAGCCGAGGTCGACCAGCTTCTTGACGTTGTAGGAAACGTTGGAGCCGAGATAGTAACCGCGCGAACGAAGCTCGCCGGCGGTCAGTTCGGAGGTGCCGATGTTGAAGAGGAGCAGCGCCTGAACGGCGTTGACGTCATCACGGCCCTGACGGTCGAACTCGTCCTTGATGACATCGAGAAGGCGGCGGTGCAGGCGTTCGACCAGGTGGAGAGACTCCATGTAGAGCGAACGGATGGCTTCTTCCTGTACGTCGGTTACAACTGCCTGTGGCTTTGCTTTACTATTGATCATGACTGCCTCACTGTTTGTTTGGCGGTGTTGATTTTGTTTCCCGCCTTGAGAACAAACCTAAGCAATGCGCATAAAATTCTACTTAAAATGCATCATTAACGAGTGGTTACCGTACACCAGCGCCTGGAACCCGATGCACCAGAGGAATAGAGACGGATTTTCGATTTCCAACAAATTCAATCACTTGCGCCGATAAAAACGTGAAAATCGCGCCGAAACAGCTTTATTATTATGGTGAATCAATTCTTGCGCGCTCGTCATTTTGACGCGCATCCAGCCAGAAAGCGATCTGGAATAGTATATAAATGGTTGCTACAACACAGTGCATGACGGGAACCAGAGTGTTGCTGCCGAAGATATTGGGCCAGACCTTATACATGGCGATCTGCGCACCGGCGCCGATAACCCAGATAACCGCACCCCAGGACACACCGAGCCAAAGACCAAGCGCTGCAACAGGAAAGACGACGGCGAGGCCCGTGCCTGCGACACGCCAGGGCAGATTGAGCATGTCGAAACGGGCATGACCGCTTAGCGAATAGCCGGTCAGCATTGCCCAGTACTGCAGCCCGAACCAGAAACACGAGGCCGCCACCAGTCTGAGAAAGACGAGATAGAGGATTTCGGTCAGCGGCATTTTAGGCGAGGTTGGAGAATCAGGTTCCATGTCGCGAAGATACGTTTGCCGGGCCCAATCTGCCAATCGATAAATGCGCAAGGCCACAGCCCTCTTCAGCGAGGGGGAGTTCAACCTTTCCTGCGCCGCCGCAATGCCTGGACACGAAACGTCATCGCGATAGAGCAGCGCCCAGGATTTTCGGCCACGCTGTGGGTCACAGCGTCGCATTCGCTTCCTGTTTCCCTTATGGTATGCCCTAAGCACATTCTGGCATTCGATCACAGCAGGCTAGACGCCTGGCTTCAACCATTCAGACGTAAAGACCATAAGAGAGCCGGGTCGGTGGACTTTGTACGCCGGACAGACTCCAAAGGAAAAGACATGACCGACAAAACCCATTTGGTAGATCACATCACTGGCCACCGCCGCATGCGCCGCATCCGCAGGGCGGACTGGACGCGCAGGCTCGTTCGCGAGAACCAGTTGACGGCGGACGATCTGATCTGGCCGGTCTTCGTTGTTCCCGGCACGAATATCATCGATCCAATTCCAGCCATGCCGGGCGTCAATCGCATGAGCGTCGATAAACTCGTGGAGGCGGTGAAGGAAGCAGCCGACCTCGGTATTCCCGCCATAGCGACTTTCCCCAATATCGAAATGGACCTTCGCGACGAAACAGGCTCGCAGGTGCTGGAAGCCAATAACCTGATCAACCAGGCAACGGCTGCAATCAAGAAGGCGGTTCCCAATATCGGCGTTATTACCGATGTGGCGCTCGATCCCTTTACCAGTCACGGCCATGACGGAATTTTGCGCGGCGACGATATCGTCAACGATGAGACCGTCGATCAGGTGGTGAGAGCGGCCATCATGCAGGCGGATGCGGGGGCGGATATCATCGCCCCCTCCGAGATGATGGACGGACGGATCGGTGCCATTCGTCGTGGGCTGGATGCGGCAGGCCACCAGAGTGTCGGCATCATGTCCTATGCGACGAAATTCTCTTCCGGTTTTTATGGGCCCTATCGCGAGGCTATCTCTACAAGCGGCCTTCTGAAGGGCGACAAGAACAGTTATTATATCAGCCCGGCCAATGGCACCGAAGCGATGCGCGACGCGGCGCTTGACGTTGAAGAAGGCGCAGACATGCTCATGGTAAAGCCCGGTCTTCCCTACCTCGACATCTGCTGGCGCCTCAAAGAAGCGTTCGGCCTCCCGACCTTCGCCTATCAGGTGTCGGGCGAATATTCGCAGGTGAAGGCAGCGGCGATGAATGGCTGGATCGACGGCGACCGGGTGATGATGGAAACGCTGCTCTGCTTCAAGCGGGCCGGATGCGATGGGATTCTCACCTACTTCGCCGTCGACGTGGCGAAAAAGCTCGCAAAAGGCTGAGGGGCGAGCTCATTGTATTTGCGGTGGTCCAACCCATATCTTTGTTGAAAAGGAGAAACCGCCCATGAGCTTCAACCCGGACCCGACTTATGTGCCGACAGAGGACTGGCGCGCCTATAGCGGCGTCCTGAGCCGCCGAGTCGTTGCATTCATCATCGACTACATTATGGTGCTCCTTCTGTGCATTCCGGCAGCGGTGATCGTGTTCTTTCTGGGTGTCATTACACTTGGCTTAGTCTGGATGCTCTTTCCGGCGTTGTTCTTTATCGTGGCGATCCTGTATTTCGGGATGACGCTTGGCAGTTCGGCGCAGGCCACGCCTGGTATGCGGATGGCAGGCATTCAGATGGCGCGGCTTGACGGCGGCCGGATCGACTTCCTGATTTCGACCGCCCATATTGTGCTCTTCTGGGTGATCAATTCAATTCTGACGCCGTTCATTCTTCTGGCAGGGCTCTTCACCGAGCGATCCAGACTGGTCCACGACTTTCTTCTCGGAACGGTCACGGTCAGAACACGATGACGATAGGCTGAGGCCGCTTAGGCGGCTTCAATTTTATTGACAGATCTCTTCGAGAGTTGACGTTTTCCGCCTTTTTGTCATTCTGACCGAGAAGGCTGATTTGCGAAGGGAGCGATTGGGTTCGATGAACACGCAGACGACGCCTTCGCCGCAATTCTACCTCACCGCACCGGCAACCTGCCCCTATCTTCCGAACCAGTTGGAGCGGAAGGTTTTCACACATCTGGTGGGTCCACGTGCTCCGGAAATGAACGATCTCTTGACTCAGGGCGGCTTCCGTCGTTCTCAAAACATCGCCTACCGCCCGGCCTGCGAGAATTGTCGCGCCTGTGTATCCGTCAGAATTCTTGCTGACGGCTTCAGTCCAACGAAATCGATGCGGCGCATCTTGGCGACCAACAGCGATCTCGTGGCAACAGTCCATCGAGCCGAACCATCAACCGAACAATTCTCGCTCTTCCGCCGCTATCTCGATCACCGTCACACATCGGGTGGGATGTCGGACATGTCGGCTCTGGATTATGCGGTGATGGTGGAAGACACCCACGTCAATACGCGCATCATCGAGTACCGAAAGCGAGAGCCGGGCGCGGGTATCGACGACAGCAAGCGCGGAGAACTGATCGCTGTCGCTCTTACCGACCTGATGGGCGATGGCCTCTCCATGGTCTATTCCTTCTTCAATCCCGAACTTGAGAAACGCTCGCTCGGCACCTTCATGATTCTGGATCACATTGCCCGCACCCGCACGCTTGGCCTGCCCCATGTGTACTTGGGCTATTGGGTCGATGGCTCGGACAAGATGGGATATAAGACACGCTACCATCCCCAAGAGCATCTAACGCCGCGCGGCTGGGAATTATACACGCCAGAAACCGTGTGACCCTGCAATTGCCACATCTGTCACACCATGTTATAACAACGTTATAACGGAGTGTTCGAGATGAACGTGACGGTTCGCAAGATTGGCAATTCGGAAGGGATCATCATCCCGAAAGAGGTTCTGGAAAGCCTTGGAGTAAAGGCTGGCGATGCTATAAGCCTCGAAAGAAAAGAAGGTGAATGGCACATCCGGCCAGCAGATGAGGCCTTTACGCGGCAGTTAGAGCACGCGCGGATCTTCATGGACAAATATAAGGTCGCTTTGAAGAAGCTGGCAGAATGACGGATTTCGTTTTTCTCGACGGCAAACTTGTTGAGCAACTGCACCACATGCAAATCGAGCACTTCGGCGGAAGCCACGGGCTTAGGGACGGTGCATTGCTCGATTCTGCGCTCAATAGGCCTATCAACAAAGCTGGCTACGGATGCAACGATGTCTGCGAACTCGCGGCAGCCTATCTATTTGGCCCTGCGAGGAATCACCCTTTTGTTGATGGCAACAAGAGAATCGTGATCGTGACGACCGGCGTTTTCTTGATGGAAAACGGCTTCATGTTGGAAACGGATGACGCCAAGCTTTACGCGTTTGTCATGGCTGTGGCGGCAGGCGAAATTGACGAAGAGGGGACAACACGCTTCCTAAAAGACCACGTTATCCCACTGACAAGCATCTGATGACCTGTGCCGTCGCAAAACCGCTATACGGTTTTGCGACGTCCTTTAGCCGCCGAACTTCCCACTGCGCGGAAAGCCCTTCGGAACGCTGCGGCCGACACCGGCGCGATCACCCATCCATTCAAGCAGCTCGTCCCCGACCTTGGAGAAGGAGCGCCCAGCGCTGTCTTCCCAGGACAGACCGGTGGCGATCGTGAAGCACTTCACATCCGAGACGCCACCATCCTTGTAACGCTGCAGGCGGACACCCTTGCCGCGCGACATTTCCGGCACTTGCGACAATGGGAAGGTTAGCATCTTACGGTTCTCGCCCACTACAGCGACGTGATCGCCGATGACGGGCACCACGAGCTTGGTTTCATCCGGCATAGAAACGTTCATGATCTGCTTGCCCTTGCGGGTGTTGGCGACCATTTCCGTTTCCGGGATGACAAAGCCATTTCCGCCGGTCGAGACGATCAGCAGCTTGCGGGATGCATCGTGGACGAAGGCGGTCAGGATATCCTGATCATTCTCCATATCCACCATGATGCGTACCGGCTCTCCGTGGCCGCGGCCGCCAGGCAGCTTGTCAGCGCCCAGCGTATAGACCTTGCCGCCGGTGGTCACGAGCAGCAACTTGTCGGTCGTCTGCGCCGGGAAGGCGAGCTTCGGCCCGTCGCCTTCCTTGAAGGTCAGGCTTGACGTGTCCGACATGTGACCCTTCAACGCTCTGATCCAGCCCTTCTGCGAGATGACGATCGTGACCGGTTCCTTCTCGATCATCGCCTGCTGAATGGCTTCGACATCGGCGTTCGGGGCATCGGCGAACTGCGTGCGGCGGCGGCCAAGTTCGGTTGCTTTGGCGTATTTCTTCTTGACCTCGCCGATCTCCCAGGAGACCGCCTGCCACTGCTTCTCATCGGATGCCAGGAGAGACTCGATCTCGCCCTTCTCCTTGGTGAGTTCGTCGAACTCCGTGCGGATCTCGAATTCTTCCAGCTTGCGCAGAGAGCGAAGGCGCATATTGAGAATGGCTTCGGCCTGATTATCCGTCAGCCCGAACCGCGCCATCATGACAGGCTTCGGCTCATCCTCTTCGCGGATGATGCGGATGATCTCATCGATATTGAGATAGGCGATCAGCAGGCCGCCGAGAATTTCCAGTCGACGGTCGATGGCTGCCAGTCGGAATCTTGAGCGGCGAACAAGCACGTCCTTGCGATGCGCCAGCCACTCGGTGAGCACCTCGTTCAATGCCATCACCTTCGGCACACGGCCAAGCGACAGCACGTTCATATTCAGCGGAATGCGGCTTTCCAGATCGGACAGACGGAACAGCGATTCCATCAGCAGCGTCGCGTCCACGGTACGGTTCTTTGGCACCAGGACGATACGAACATCTTCGGCGGATTCGTCGCGCACGTCTTCCAGAAGCGGCAGCTTGCGGGCAAGCAGCAGCTCGGCTATCTTTTCGATCAGGCGGGATTTCTGTACCTGAAAGGGAATTTCGGTGATGACGATCTGGTAACCGCCACGCCCCAGATCTTCCGTTTCCCACTTGGCACGAACGCGGAAACCGCCGCGACCTGTCTTGTAGGCTTCGAGAATGTTTTCGCGGCTCTCGATGATGATGCCGCCCGTCGGCAGATCGGGACCGGGGATGAATTCCAGCAGCGTCTCGACGCTCGCATCCGGATGCTTGATCAGATGAAGGGCCGCATCACAGATTTCATGGGCATTGTGCGGCGGAATGGATGTCGCCATACCCACCGCGATGCCGGAGGAACCGTTTGCCAAAAGGTTCGGGAAGGCGCCAGGCATAACGACCGGCTCTTCGTCTTCCTCGTTATAGGTCGGGCGAAAATCGACTGCGTCCTGCTCGATCCCTTCCAGGAGCAGGGCCGCGACGTCTGTCATCCGCGCTTCGGTGTAACGCATGGCAGCCGCGCCATCGCCGTCGATATTGCCGAAGTTCCCCTGGCCATCGACCAGTGGGTAACGAATGGCAAAATCCTGAGACAGCCGCACGAGAGCGTCGTAGATCGACGCATCGCCATGAGGGTGGAACTTACCCATGACATCGCCAACGATACGAGCGCATTTCTTGAACGCGGAATTGGGACGGATGCCCATTTCGCTCATGGCATGGACGATGCGTCGATGAACGGGCTTCAAGCCGTCACGAACATCCGGAAGTGCGCGATGCATGATGGTCGATAGCGCATAGGCAAGGTAGCGCTCTTCGAGCGCCGCCTTCAAATCGACCGGCACAATATGATCGTCATCCCCGCCTGATGGCGGAACAGAATTTTTTCCCATGGCGTCTGCCTATCGGAAATAGGCGCTCCGGGCAAGAAATCCGGGCTTTCTGCGCTGTGGATGACAAGCGTTAAGCCTATATTTCCATACAATCTTGTTTTTGTGCCGCAATTCAGCCATTCGTTGCGCAGTACCACTTCGGTCAATCGCGCTCGTGCTGCAGCTATGGACACGTGGTGTGGCTATTGTTGTTGCGGATGTTCGCACCTTAAGGGAAGAAACAGAATGAGACTTGAAACGACACGGAATTTTCTGTTTGCCAGCGCGGCCGTACTGGCATTTGCGTCCCCGGCTTTTGCCCTGGACGGCGCCGATGTGCTGAAGAAAATAAATGCTGCCTATCGCATGCAGGGCGCGGAAATCACCGCCAAGTCCATCGCCACAAACGGTGACAATGTCACACTATCGGGCGTCATCATCGGCAACGCCGCAGGCCCGGCGCAGCAGCTTCCGATCGGCAACATCACGCTCGAAGGCGTCGAAGAAAACAATGGCGGTTACACCATTGAGAAGATGGGTTTCGAGAACGTCAACTATGCCAAAGAAAAGTTAGCGATCACCGTTGACGACATCTACATGACCGGCGTCGTGGCTCCAGCTGAGGCGACGGCAAATACAATTGATGGCATGCTGTTTTACGACGAGGCCCATACCGGCCCGGCCTCGATCAAGATCGACGGCAAGGAAGCGTTCTCGATCGCCGAGAGCAATGTTACGCTGACCAAGAGCGAAGATGGCGGCACGCTCAGCTTCGATCTCACGGCAGAGGGCTTCAAGGGCGATCTGAGCGGCGCCAAGGATCCGAAAACGAAAGAAGCGATCGACGCGCTGCAGCTGAACTCGCTCAGTGGCGTTTTTACCATGAGCGGCTCCTGGGAAGTGGCACCCGGAACGATCAATGTCGACCAATATGCCATCGACCTCGAGAATGTCGGTCGCCTGGATATGAGCTTCAGCATCTCCGGCTATACGCTGGCTTTCCTCAAGTCGATGCAAGACGCCGTAAACGCGAAAGAGGCCAACCCCAACAAGGAACAGGCCGATCAGGCTTTCGGTCTTGCAATGCTTGGTCTCATGCAGCAGCTGACATTCAATAATGCCAAGATCAGCTTCGATGATGCCGGCATCACCAAGCGCGGCATCGATTACGCCGCCAAGGAGCAGAACACGACGAGCGAGCAGCTTTCGCAGATGATCAAGGGCATGGCCCCGCTGATGGTCGCGCAGCTCAACATTCCGGAATTGCAGAATGCAGTTTCTGCAGCCGTGAACACCTATGTTGACGATCCGAAGAACTTCACGATTTCGGCGGCACCGTCGAAGCCCGTTCCATTCCCGATGATTATGGGTGCGGCAATGGGCGCCCCGAACACCATCCCGAGCGTTCTCGGCGTCACCGTGACAGCCAACCAATAGTCTCTCAAGAAAGCCCCGGATTGATCCTCCGGGGCTTTTTCACTAAGCGCCACTGGCAAGCAGGACTTCAGTGAGATGTCTGGCGGCTGGCTCCGCGAATGAAAATCACAGAACGACGCCTGATCTTGCGCGCGCGTGTCGCGCCCTTTAAAACCCTTGAAGCTTCTAGACCTCTGTTTAAAGCAGAAGAGGAATGTCCTCTCCTGCTCTTCCAATATGGAATGACCTTCGTGCAAGACAATATCAGCGGCTCCGTCATCGTCGTTTCCAGCCATGTCATGCGCGGCTCGGTCGGCAATCGAGCGGCCGTTTTCGGTCTGGAGACGCTTGGTTTTCCTGTCTGGGCCGTTCCCACAATCGTCATGCCATGGCACCCAGGGCAAGGACCGTCCACCCGCCTGCGTTTTGATGGCGAGGCCTTCGACGCAGCCATGGGCGATCTGGCTGCATCGAAATGGCGCGGCGAAGTCAAGGCGGTTCTGACCGGCTATTTCGGCAGCGTCGATCAGGTGCGTTCCGTTGCTCGTCTGATCCGAAAATTGAGAGAGAACAATCCCGATCTGATCTACGTCTGCGACCCTGTCATGGGAGACAAGGGCGGGCTCTATGTTCCCATCGAAACAGCAGAAGCCATCCGCGACGAGCTTGTACCGCTTGCAACTGTTTCCACACCCAATCGCTATGAGCTGGCCTGGATGAGTGGCGCTGCGCTCGACACCAATACCGAAATCATGGATGCGGCCTTAGCGCTTGGTCCGCCAAAGATGCTCGTCACCTCCGCCGTTCCGATGATGGCAAACGGCATTGGCAATCTGTTTCTCAGCGGCCGCCATGCGCTGCTTGCCGAACACCGCGCCATCGATAATGTGCCGAACGGACTTGGCGACCTGCTTGCCGCAGTCTTTCTCGCCCGCATGCTTCAGGGCGTGGATGACGAAAAGGCGTTACAGCTGGCAACCGCCAGCGTCTTCGAAATTCTGGCCCGCACCATGAAGCGTGGCGCCAACGAGCTGACCCTCGAGACCGACTCATCCAGCCTGTCCACACCCATGGCGATGGTTCAGATGCGGCATCTCTTGCATCCTGCTCGCGGCAAGGGCAAATAGCGGACGAATTCATGCGCCTTATGAGAAGGCGTTCCCGGTAGCGAATAACGGCACTGCGAGATCGAATGAAAGATTTTCCAGACTATCTTCTAAACGGCTACAAGAACTTCATGAGCGGCCGTTACGCCGGTGAACGCGACCGATACCGCGTTCTAGCCGATACGGGACAAAGACCGCAGACCTTGGTCATTGCCTGTTGCGACTCCCGGTCGGCACCCGAAACGATTTTCGATTGTGGCCCGGGAGAGCTTTTCGTCGTGCGCAATGTGGCCAACATGGTGCCGCCTTTCGAGCCCGACGGACAATATCACGCGACCTCGGCAGCCATAGAATATGCCGTTATGGTTCTGAAGGTGAAGGACATCGTTGTTATGGGTCACGGCCGCTGCGGTGGCATTCAGGCGGCACTTGACCCGAATTTCGAATCCCTCTCGCCAGGTGATTTTATCGGCAAATGGATGAATCTCGTCAAATCCGCTGCGGAGCAGATCCAGAGCAATGACGTGATGACGTCTGGCGAACGTCAGACAGCGCTCGAACGCGTCTCCATCAGAAACTCCATCCGCAATCTGCGCGGCTTCCCCTTCCTCAAGGAGCAGGAAAACGCCGGCAAGGTAAAGCTGCATGGCGCCTGGTTCGATATTTCAACCGGCGAGTTGTGGGTAATGGACAGCAAGACCGGCGATTTTCGTCGTCCCGACGTGTGACCCCCGGCACAAACCGGGGGATGCTATCGTATCAAAAGGTCTTCGAAGGGCCGCGGTGGCGATTATTGCCCGTCAATAGCCTTGCCGATATGGGCAATCGCCTGCTGGTACACGGTCGCCGCGTTCCAGCCCTGAATCGCAGCAAAGCTCGGCTGACCCGGTTGATACCCTGCCCCACGCTGCCAGCCATGACCGGCGAGGAAATTGGCAGTCGACGCCAGGGCATCGGCGCGTGAACCCACGAGATCGATCCGGCCATCGCGGTCGAAATCGACGCCGTAGCGCACAACGTTTAGCGGCAGAAACTGCGTCTGCCCGATTTCGCCATGAGCAGCACCCTTGGCGTTGATGTTGAGCGAACCGTTGCCCACTAGCTTCAAAGCTGCGTAAAGCTGCTCGGTGAAGTAATCGGACCGGCGGCAATCGTAAGACAGCGTCGCAACGGCAGACAGCGTGTGCTGGTTGCCCATGAAACCGCCAAAGCCGGTTTCCATGCCCCAAATCGCCAGAAGCGGGCCGGCTGGAACGCCGTAAGCGCGCTCGATATTGGCAAACAGCGCCGCGTTATTCTTCTTCATCGCCTTGCCGCGCGAGATGATGGCCTGGCCACCGCGCTTTTGCATGAACTGATCGAAGGAAAGCTTGAAGCTGTGCTGACCGCGATCGGCGCGGATCGTTGCCTGATTATAGGTGACGTTCGAGAAAGCGCGATCAAGCACCGACTGGCTGACGCCGCGGCCAGCCGCTTCCTGCTTGAAGGATTGCACCCAGTTGCCGAAACCAGCCGAGGTGTTACCACATTGCGCTGCCTGCAGCGGCGTCGCCGCCAGCATCGCAACGACCGTTGCACCAAGGGAAAAAGCCGTTATTGCCCGCATCCGTATCTGCCTTTGATAAGGCGAGGGATGGCCCCTCGCCATGTTCGCCTTGCTAGCGAGAATTGAAGAGGTACAAATTGCCTACCGTCTTCATGACCAGCAAATAAACTGGCCGTGATAGGCACGAAAATTGAAAACCCGTCCATTCTCGAAAGTAACGGACGGGTTATAGTTAATAGTTGTTAAAAAAACGTATCACGCAGCGGCTTTGCGCGGCTTGATGAGACCGCGGTTGATCAGGAGTTCGGCAATCTGAACGGCGTTCAGGGCCGCACCCTTGCGCAGGTTGTCGGAAACGACCCAAATGTTGAGACCGTTTTCAACGGTTGCATCTTCACGAATGCGCGAAATATATGTCGCATCTTCTCCTGCGCACTCGACCGGGGTGACGTAGCCGCCGTTTTCATGCTTGTCGATGACGAGGCAACCGGGCGCTTCGCGAAGGATGTCGCGCGCCTGATCGGCAGTGATTTCGTTTTCGAACTCGATATTGACCGATTCCGAATGGCCGATGAAGACAGGCACGCGCACGGCCGTGCAGGTCACCTTGATCTTCGGGTCCAGCATCTTCTTGGTTTCTGCCAGAACCTTCCACTCTTCCTTCGTGTAACCGTCTTCCATGAAGACATCGATATGCGGAATGACGTTGAAGGCAATGCGCTTGGTGAACTTCTTGGTTTCAACAGGGTCAGCCACGAAGACCGCACGAGTCTGCTGGAACAGCTCGTCCATGCCTTCCTTGCCAGCGCCAGAGACGGACTGGTACGTGGAGACAACTACGCGCTTGATCTTGGCAGCATCGTGCAGCGGCTTCAGCGCCACGACGAGTTGCGCCGTCGAGCAATTCGGGTTGGCAATGATGTTCTTCTTCTTGAAGCCCTCGACGGCGTCGGCGTTGACTTCCGGCACGATCAGCGGAACGTCCTGATCGTAGCGCCAGGCAGAGGAGTTATCGATAACGACGCAACCCTGCGCTCCGATCTTCGGGGACCACTTCTTAGACACATCGCCGCCAGCAGACATCAGGCAGATGTCGGTATCGGAGAAATCGTAGTTTTCGAGATTGGAAACCTTCAGCGTACGGTCGCCGTAAGACACTTCCGTGCCCTGGCTACGGGCAGAGGCCAGTGGAACGACTTCGTCTGCCGGGAACCCACGTTCCGCCAGAATATTCAGCATTTCGCGCCCGACATTGCCGGTGGCGCCTGCGATTGCAACTTTGAAACCCATGATCAAGCTCTCTTTCTGCCTCTCCTCTTTTTGGTGAGGGGGAGCCGCCAAACCGCGGCTTCCTTTCCCCGGCCAAACCGGGGAGAGAGCGGCGGGCCAGAGACGTCAGACGGTTTTAATCGTCGTTTTGGCCGTAATTCGGATGGAATAGGAAAGGCGCGCAGGATCGCCGGCTGAACCCGCCGGGCTTTGCATGACGGTCATGTGCTGAACATGTCGCATGACGTTGCGCTCCTTTTCGTGCGAAAGCTATTAGGAGGTTTGTCTTTTCTGTCAAGCGCAAACATAGCCGCCGCCTGGCAGGTTTATCGGGTTTTTGCCGACAAGTTTGCGCACGCCGCAGCGCAGATAATGTGGTCGGTCTAGTTGTCATACAGGTTACCAGCCGTGGCCGTGAACGATCTCAAACGCCACCCGGCGTAAGAACATCGAATCTGACCCTTATGTTCTTGTTTTATTCTCCTTCCCATGCCAAGTTAACTGCACGATAGGGTAGAGCCGTGCGGACGGCGAATACGGCTGTGGGGGCCATTCATGGTAGCGCGCGTCAATACAATTGCGTTTCAGGGTATCGAGGGCGTCCCTGTCGAAGTTCAGGTCATGGTCGCACCTGGCAAAGTCGGAATGCAGATCGTCGGCCTGCCGGATAAGGCTGTCGCCGAAAGCCGCGAACGTGTCCAGGCGGCACTTCACGCATCCGGCCTCGCCATGCCCGCCAAGCGGGTCACGGTCAATCTCGCCCCTGCCGATCTTCCCAAGGAAGGCTCGCATTTTGACCTCCCAATCGCGCTTGGCCTTATGGCCGCACTTGGCGCCATTCCGGCAGAGGCGCTCAACCGCTTCGTCGTGTTGGGAGAACTTAATCTGGACGGCACGATCGGTGCGGTGGCAGGTGCTCTTCCAGCGGCGATTGCCGCCAACACGCAAGACAAGGGTCTGATCTGCCCCGCCGATAGCGGACCCGAAGCAGCATGGGCGGGTGCCGATATCGACATCCTTGCGCCGCGCAGCCTGATTGCCATCGCCAACCATTTTCGCGGCACGCAACTTCTCTCAAGACCGGTTCCCGCCATTCGCGCCAACCCGGATAATCTGCCGGACCTGGCAGACATCAAAGGCCAGGAGAGCGCGAAACGCGCGCTCGAGGTTGCGGCAGCCGGTGGTCACAATCTCCTGATGGTTGGCCCGCCCGGCTCCGGCAAATCCATGCTGGCCTCCCGTCTGCCTTCAATTCTGCCACCGCTTTCGGCTTCTGAACTTCTCGAAGTCTCGATGGTACATTCGATCGCAGGCCAACTTTCCGGCGGTAAACTCTCCGATCGACGCCCGTTTAGAACACCGCACCACTCGGCGACTATGGCCGCCCTTGTCGGCGGAGGGTTGCGCGCCAAGCCGGGCGAGGCCTCGCTCGCCCACCACGGGGTGCTGTTTCTCGACGAATTTCCAGAATTCTCGCCGCAGGTGCTGGATGCGTTGCGCCAACCGCTCGAAACCGGTGAATGCATCATCGCCCGCGCCAATCACCGCGTCAGCTATCCCGCCGAGATCCAGCTGGTGGCAGCCATGAACCCCTGCAAATGCGGCATGGCCGGTGAACCCGGCTTCATCTGCGCACGCGGCCCAAGATGCGTTTCCGATTACCAAGCGCGCATTTCCGGTCCGCTGATGGACCGCATCGATATCCGTATCGAAGTTCCTGCCGTCTCCGCAGCCGACCTGATCCGCCCCATGGCAGCAGAGGCGAGCGCCGATGTCGCCCGCCGTGTCGCGCGTGCCCGTCAGATGCAGGAGGAACGCTTTGCAGCCGCAGGCTTTCAGGGCATTCGCACCAATGCACGCTGCACCACGGCACTGATCGAAAAATACGCCCAGCCCGACGCAGCCGGTCTTCAGCTTTTGCGCGACGCCGCCGAGAAGCTGAAATTCTCCGCTCGCGGATATCACCGCATCCTCAAGGTTGCGAGGACGCTCGCCGATCTGGACGATAAGGCTGTCGTCGGGCGACTGCATCTGGCGGAGGCTATTTCTTACCGCATCGCCGGTGAGAGGCTTTCTGCTGCGGCTTGATTTGTTTACCGGACGGTTTCACTGCCACGGCTTTGATAAATGACGTGAAAAATTCTTTTTGTTGGCAAGATCAGCCAGTCGTACCGAAGCGTCCAGCAATAACTCTGGAGTGACCCACAGCAAAAGAGACAAAAAGCTGATCTCGGTTATGCGGTAAAAGTGTCGCGCGGCGTTGACTGGGTTCTGCTCTTACGAGAGTTTTGGAAAACACTCCGATCGGCATGGCGGAGAGGTCTAGAGCGCCTGAAGTCAACACCCAGTTTTGAATTGAAACGAACTTAAAAGTGTGGCGACTTTCCTTAGTGTTCGGGCTGATGGTCAAGGCGCGCCGACAATCTGTCACCGAGAATAAGTCGAATTCGACGTAATTTGTGAAGTTTTCGCTCACCCGTCATTGCTAAAATCGAGCCGATCAAGGTGGGGGACCGACGATGGTTGTAAAGATGATGATAGCGAGTGCCATTGCGATGGCGTCGCGGACAATGCCACTGATGCCGATTTCGATGGGGCGCAGACGAACAGCGCCGGTGATTTCGGCTTCATCCGGACACATGGAGATGAAGCCAGCTCCGATCAATCCGGAGTGGATTATATCTGGTGACCCACAAGCGCGCATGGCGGACCATTCTCGCAGTGGTGACCGGGCTGCCTATACCGCGCTGTGGGATTGCACGGCGGGGACGTTCCGTTGGTTCTTCATGTGGGATGAGACCGTTCATATCATCGAGGGAGATGTGCATGTAACGGCGGCCGATGGGTCGGTACATCATCTCCATGCGGGTGATGTTGCCTACTTCAAAGCTGGGACGTGGGCCACGTGGCGCGTGGACACCTATGTTCGCAAGGTCGCTTTCCTTCGCAGGCCCTTTCCGATGGCGCTCGCCCTTGCCTACAGCGTCAAGAACCGAGTTTTCCCGGCAAAAGCGCCGTCGCTCTGAGGCGGCAATCCGCTCTATTGAACGAAAATGCGCACACTCGACGCCCGGCCATCGGCGTCGATGACGGTTAGCGTGGAAAAGCCTTGACCTTCCGGCTGCCACTCGTTGCTGCGTTTGCGCGTGAGATCCGGCAGCGGCTTTCCATTTGCAAGCCAGCGGAACGGCGCACGGCCACCCTGAAGTTTGAGGACCAGCGGCGAAATTGTGCCTGTGCTATCTGACAATTCGACCCGCGCACCCTCCGGCGGATAGACGATCAAAGGCGAAGACTCGCGCCTGGATGACGAGAGAAGTCCGCTGGATGTTGTGGTGAAGCGGCGCTGATTGGCAGGAAGGTCGCCGTAGCTCAGCCTTAAAACGCCGCTTGGTGCGGGTGCAAAAGGCGTGTTCGCCACGGCGGACTTGGCAAAGGCATCGAAAAGTATAGGGGCTGCAGTCGCGTAACCGGCAATGCCGGGAACGGACCCGTTATCGGCGCGTCCCACCCAGACCCCAATCACATATCGGCCATCGTAACCGACCGACCAGGCGTCGCGATAGCCGTAGCTCGTACCGGTCTTATAAGCGATGCCGCGCTGCTTCATGCCAAGTGGCGGCAGAACGCCGGATAGCGTATCGCTAATGTTCCAGATGGCGCTGCGTGAAAAGATCGGTTCGACGTCGAGAACCTCTGGCCTGTTTCTCACGCCATCGCCAAGCTTGACCGGCTGACCCTGGTTGGCAAGGCTCGCATAGAGCTGAACGAGATCCACCAACGACAAACCCGCACCGCCAAGCGCGATAGCAAGGCCTGGTGGCTCGGTCTTGGGAAGCGTGAGATTGACGGAAGCGCGCCTGAAGCGCACCATCAACGCGGCTGGGCTGACGGCATCCAGAAGCTTGACCGCGGGCACGTTGAGAGACAATTGCAGGGCTTGGCGGATACTGACATCGCCCTGATACTGCATATCGAAGTTGCGCGGTCGATAGCCGGAGAAATCCGCCGGGCGGTCCTCGATGATCGTCTCCTGCGAGACGAGGCCATTTTCAAAAGCAAGCCCGTAGATGAAGGGCTTCAGCGTCGAGCCCGGTGAGCGGATGGCGCGGCTCATCTCCACCCAGCCACGACGGTCGCTATCTAGAAAACCGGCGGAGCCGACTTCTGCAAGAATTTCACCGTTGCTGCTATCGGCCATGACGATGGCGACCGACACCTTGTCGTTAATCCTGTCTGCTGCATGTCGCGCCAAGGCTTCGAGTTCGTTCTGGATGCCGCGCCGCAAGGTGGAGCCGATGACATGCTGGCTTGAAAACTTTGTCCGCGCAGCCTGCGCCAAATGCGGAGCCAAGGCAGGCAGCGCCAAACGATCCCTGGGAACAGCTGTGGCGGATGCACGCTCGGCTTCTCCTTCCCCAACAATGCGAGCGACAGCGAGCCTTTGCAGCACGCGCTCGCGAGCCTCTTTGGCAGCATCTGGAAAACGATCCGGTCTTCGCTTTTCGGGAAGTTGCGGTAGCGACACCAGAAGCGCCGCCTCTGCCGTATCGAGCCGCCGTGGCTCCTTGCCGAACCAGGCGAGACTTGCTGCGCGAACGCCTTCGATATTGCCGCCATAGGGCGCGATGTTGAGATAGAGTTCGAGGATTTCATCCTTGCTTAAACGGCGCTCGATCTGCATGGCGCGCAGCATCTGGCGGAATTTGGCGCTGAAAGAACGATCGGCGCGTGGCTCGATCAGCCGTGCCACCTGCATCGAGAGCGTAGACGCGCCGGAAACGATGCGGCCATTGGTCAGCAACTGCCACGCGGAGCGTGCCAGCGCCTGGATATCGACGCCGTGGTGGTCGTAAAACCGCTGATCCTCATAGGCGATCAGCATCTTGATAAATTGCGGATCGACCTCTGAGGCAGTGGTCTGCAGTCGCCAGTATCCGTCCGGCGTAGCGAAGGCGCGCAGGAGATTGCCATCGGCATCCACCAGTTCCTGCGAAACAAGGCGGGCATTTTCCAACGGTGGCGGATAGGCACGATCCAGACGGTCAAGCCCATACATGGCGGCGCCAGATACGCACGCCGCCAGAGCAAAGCCTAAGAAAAAGCTGTGCCAACCCCTCATTGCTGCGCTGCGCGAACCTCCATGCGGCCCGTCGCGGTACGGGCGGAGAACTGCGGACGATACATGTCCTCCACGCTCGCGGCCGGGTTGTCATAGGTGCCGGGGGTTACGGCACGTACCACATAGGCCAGCGTGATTTCCGAACTATCGCCCGCGCTTCTGTCGAAAGCCGCGACGAAGCGGTCATAACGGAATTCCGTATGCGCCGCTTGCGTTTCCGGCAACCAGTCGAAGTTGGCAAGCGCTGCACTGTTGACGAGGCTCGGATTATCGATCTCGAAACCGGCTGGCAGAAGATCGGTGACGAGAATGCGTGCCTGCCAGTCATTTTGCGGAATGGCGGTCAGCACCACAACGTATCGTTGGTTCTGCTCGACCTCGCTGACATTCACCTCTTCGCCATCCATTGAGTAATAGGTCTTCTCGATGGTAAAGCCGTCGCCGCCCGCCGGCAGGGGCTTGGACGGCGGCGCCACGGTGGTAACGACCGCCGTGACAGGGTTAGCCGATTCGTTGGTGACGTTGAGCGGTGCCCGAAGCAATTCATCGCCGCTCATGCGCTGGCTGAAGCCGCCCTGTTGCAACGTGCCGTTCACATCGAGGCGAATATCTTTGTCCTCGCCCTTCAAGGCACGGGCGGCCAGAACCATCCAGGCCTGCTCCTGCGTACTGGTATAGCTCCTTGACTCGAAATCCTTGGCAACGACGCCCGCAAGCTGAGACACGACCGCCGGAACCGGACGGCTTTCTGCCGCCAGCGCCAGAGAGGCGGCGCCATCTCGCAACGCTGAACCGTAATCGGCGCGCGCCAGCGGCACGTTCGCGCTGGAAGAGGCCATGGTCAACGAGGCTCCGAAGGCGGATTTGGCGCGTGCCGCATCGCCATAGAGAGAGAGCGCTGCCGCAACCTGTGCCTTGGCAAGCGGCGTCGGGAACTCGTTCAAGGCCGTATCAGAATAATAGCGCAGATCGTTGATCGCAGCCTTGCGGTTGCGCGCCAGAACGTAGAGCGAATAGGCGATCTCGTTGCCGCGATCCTTGACATTGCTGTCATAGGCGAGCCCATTTTGCAGATTGTTCAGTGCCTGCACCATGGCCGCTTCCGGCACATCGTAGGACTGCTCACGTGCCCGCGTCAGGAAATCGGTGATGTAGGCGTCCAGCCATAGATCCCCTTCGCCCGGCGACCAGAGACCGAAGCTACCTGCGCTCGATTGGAAAGAGAGCACCCGGTAGATCGCATCCTGCACACGCTTGCGCAGTTCCGGATCGTCCTTGCCACCGCTGTCCTTCATCAATTCTGACGTGTAAAGCAGCGGCAGCGCCCGGCTCGTCGTCTGTTCGGCGCAGCCATAGGGATACTTGTCCAGCATCATCATCAGTGCCGGAACATCGAAGGCCGGAGAGCGGGTGACGTTGACCGACACCGACGAGCCAACCAGCAAGCTATCGGCCAGGAGGTTGCCGTCCACCGTCAGGCTGCTGTTCGGCGCAATCTTAATGTTGCGGCGTGTCGTGACCGGAAGAACCGATGGACGCACGGGAATGGTCAGCGCCTGCTCCAGCGAAATACCGCTGGCATTGCTGACCCTGATCGCGATCTCCCCTTCACCGGGAAATTCGCCCGTCAAAGGCACGGTCAGGGACGTCTTCCCACCCTTCTCCAGTCTCTTTACCTCAGAGAATTCGCCCTGATCCACGGTCACAGCCATGTTGCTGGTGACATCGATCTTGTAATCACCTGCCTCGCCATCGGTGTTGGCAATGTCGAGCCGCAACTGCGACACGTCGCTTGGGCTGAGGAACTTTGGTGCGCTGGCAGTCACAACCACCGGATCGCGAATGACGACATCCGAAACCGCATGGCCGACTCCGGTCTTGGTCCAGGCAACCGCCATGACCCGCGCCGTGCCGTTGAATTGCGGAATATCGAAACTGACCGTCGCCTTGCCCTCACTATCCAATTCAACCGGACCGGCAAAAAATGCAACGAGCTTCTCTTTAGGCGGGCTGCCCTGCAGCGCAACCTGCCCGCCATCGCCACCGGTTCTGAGACGCCCAGTGGCACCGAGCGAACCATCGATCAGGCGGCCATAGATATCGCGGATTTCAAGCCCAAGCCTACGCTGGCCGAAATACCATTCATCCGGTTTCGGCGGCTCGTAGCGGGTGAGGTTTAAAATGCCGACATCCACGGCTGCAATCGTCACATAGGCCTTGTCCCCCGCACCCGCACCGGAGACATGCACCGGAATCTGCAGCGCCTGCCTCGGCAATGTCTGCTTGGGAAGATCGAGCGCGATGCCAAGCTTGCGCTCGCCCGGATCGACCGCCAGCCACTTCACGCCAATGGCGCGCATCGGCATACGGCTTTCCTGCGCGTCGCCGGGGCGGAACAGGGTTGCCGTTACATAGGAACCAGCGCCCCAATCTTCCGTCACCGGGATTTCAACTTCGCCGCCCTTGTCGCCGATCTCGACATTCTGCACCGAGATGAGCTTTTCGGAACCTGCGACCACCATCAACTGTCCGGCATAACGGGAGGTGACCTGAAGCTTGGCGGTCTCGCCGACCTTATAGCTTTGCTTGTCGAGCGCGATTTCCAGCGCATCCGGCGTCTCGGTCGAGCTTGCGGTGACGAACCAGCCAGCATCGAATTCCACGCTGGAGACTGCACCATCATTTTGTGGGGCTTCTACCTCCAGCCGGTAACGGCCCCAGTTGACGGGAACGGAAATCTCCGCACCATCCGATGTTACGGAAAGCGTACCGGTCTCTACCTGCTTGGTATGAACCACCGGCTCATAGCGCCAGGAATTGCCCTGACGATACCATTGATAATTGCGCTCGACCTTGATCAGCTTCCAGGTGAGGTCCTTCATGGCCTGCCTGCTGCCATCTGGCGCAAGGCCGATCACATGGAAACGGCCGATGGAGTTTTCCGCCAGATCCCCCGAGAATTGCGGCTTGATGCCGATCATGTTGGCGTCGGACTTCACCGGCAATGTCAGCGAACGCTCCACCGCACGGCCACCCGCCTCGCGCATGCGGACCGTGATGTTGGCTGACAGGAACTGCGTAGTTGAGGGAAGATCACCAAGCTCCACCGGGAATCTTGCCTTGCCGTTTTCATCCAGGGCAGGAAGATTATCGAGCGTCGTGCGGCTTTCCTCTTCCGTCTCCTCATCCGCCAGGCCGAAGAAGTAGCCTTCGAAGGCCGGGTTGGTGCGCGTCGGCTTCAGCGCCACTTCGCCTTCCAGCTCAAGTCCTGCCGCCGGTGCGCCATAGAGATAGCGGCCATCGACGTCGATCTCGGTCTCACCCGCCGGATCGATCTCCTTCGATGCGCTGGTCAGCTCGAATTCGGTGCGATCAGGAACGAAATCATCGACCAGAAAGGATTTTTCGCTGATCGCGCTGGCCTTTGGATCAGTGTAAATCCGCATCGTCCAGGTCCCACGCATGGCAGATTCCTGAAGTGGCAGATCTACCGCGTGACCGCCGAGCGCCTTGCCATCACTGACGAAGCGCCGATCCTCGACGCCGTCAGGGCGCGAGAAGATAAATGTCAACGGCAGGTTTTCGATCGCATTGCCTTCGACATCGCGCGAAAGTGCGGATGCATGCACCGTTTCACCAGCGCGGTAAATACCGCGCTCCGTCCAGCTGAACACATCGATGGCACCGGGTGCGGCGCGACCGGTCACGCCCCGGTCGGAAAGATCGAAGCCAGCGCGTGTCATGTCGAGGAAGACATAGTCCTTTTCGCCATTGCGCGCTGTTATGATGGCAGGCGCCTGTCCTGCAGAGCCTCGCATCAAGCCTGCGGAAAATGTTGCACGGCCTTCGCCATCCGTGGTGGCGGAACCGAGCACTTCGTTGTTCTTGGCCAGAAGCTGAAGCGAGACGCCTTTCAATGGTTCGGCCGTACTCAGAGCCCGCACAAAAACATTGAGACCATCGGTTCCGGCATAGGTGGTGATGCCAGTATCGGAAATCAGAAACCACTGAGTGGCGCGCGCGTCCCAGTTTTCCGGAGCCGTGCCCGGCGGAACAGCAGTCATGACATAAATACCGGGCTTGCGATCCGGCAGAGCCTCGTCCACCGGGAAACTTGTGACCACGTCCTTGTTCAGTTCGGTCTGGATATCGATCCCGCCCTGCCAGACGAGTTCCCCCAACTCGTTCTCGATTTTTTCGGCGCCATAGCCATCCATCTGGGTAAGGAACTGTGAATTGGCCAGAAGCGAGGTGATGTTGCGATCGCCTACACGATAAAGCTTCAAATCCGCATGATCGATATTGACCGAGACGAGCGGAATGCCGCGACGCGCCGTGCCGGGAAGCACGAAGTTATCGCCGGTGAAGCGCACCGAGCCTGCGCGGTCGCGCACGTAAATGTCAAGATCAACCTGCTTCTCCAGCGGCTCTTCCACGGAGGACGGCAGGCCGGCGCGAAGGGCTATCTTGTATTTCTGCCCATGGGTCAGACCTTCCACGCAAATCTCGCTGCCCTTGGCTTCGAGCGCTTTTGGCGCAGCGCCATCGAGTGTTACGAAGGGCGAATAATCGGCATTCTTGACCAGGGGCTCTGAGAACTGAATGCAGGCACGCGGCGTCACGCTATCGTTGTCAACCGTGTTGTTAACGACGCGGAAGCCCTGGCGGGTGCGAAGATCGTTATAGGCCGTGCGTGTCTTGGCGACATCCGAAAGCGCAAGGCTTGCCTTGTAAGAATTCAGCGCCGCGCGATAGTTCTGACCCTTCTCGAACGCCTGAGCCAGCCGGTTCAGCGCCGTCAACCGAGCGCTCTGCGTTCGGCTGAACTGGTAGGCGTTGAGCGCTGCCGCTGGTGCCTCGCCGAGAATTTCATAATTGTTTTCGACCTTCGCTTCGACGGAGGAAAGTTCAGCCCACAGATCACCATTTTCTGGGTTGAGAGAAAGCGCGGACTTATAGACTTCCACAGCCTGCGGGATGTCGAATACCGCTTGCTGGTGGGCCTGCGACAGCAGGGCATCAAGCCCTTGCGTGTCATCGGCCTGCGGCAGGTTGGCCTTCAGCTTTCGCGCCTGCTGGTAGAGACTGTCCTCGACGAAGGAGAGACGCTGCGGTGCGCCGAGGTCTGGCTCGCTGGCTGCTTCGACGATCTTGCCGGCAACAGCGCCTGGAAAGGCGTTAAGCTGGTTGTAATCCGACTTCAGAAAACACCACTTCACCTTGGGGTTATAGGTGAAGGCCTTGCAGCCCTTGTCATCGATGCAAATGGTCTTGCACTGGTCAAGCGAGACATTCTGCTCGGTGCGCAGATCGAAACCGAAATAGTCGCCATTTGCGGTCGTCACCACCTTGCGCGTCGCATCCTGTGCCAGGAGCGGAGATGCGGTCAAAGCGGCAAGAACAAGAGCAAAGGCGTGCGTAACGACGCGAAAGGACATCGGTCTCTCCCCGAAAACACAATGATCGGCGCGACTTTGGTCCTATTCAAGCTTCTTTGTCAACGGAGCCTTATGTGTGCGCCCGCCACTCCCGGCGCAAAAGTGCATATTGCATCGTATTCTCGTAAAGCGGGTGTCCAGCCTCGTTCTTGGTGAAGGAAATGAAGTCCAGGAACAGCCCTTCGCGGCGCATCCCGAGCCTCTCGCATAGCTTCTGAGAGGCAAAGTTATTATCTTCGACGTAGGCGTAGAGGCGACGTATCTGCCTCTCGACGAAAAGCCAGCGAAACAGTGCGCGAGCCGCTTCCTGCGCGTAGCCACAGCCGGCATAGTCGCCATTAAAATTCCACCCAACGGACAGCGTATCACCCTCTTCATCGGCAATGGCAAAGAGATCGCCGATCACCCTGTCATGCTCGGTGGAATAGACTGCAATATAGTCATCGGAGCCGCCACGCTTGATTGCTTCTGCCTCGGCCTCTTCGAGGTTTTGAAGCCGTTGCGAAAGAAAGCAGTTCGGCCGCGGATCGCGCAAATAGGCAAGCAGGTCCTGCGCGTCTTCCGCCTTGAAGTTTCTGAGAGCCAAACGTGTCGTTCTAATCTCGTCCATTTACGTCTCCTGAGAGTGGCACCTTCTGGTGCCAACAAATTGGCGAGCACGGCCATCCGTTGAAAAAACAACAACATTATGTCGAGCAGGCTTGGTCATTCGGCTGCCCTTACGTCAACTCCTCCATTCGTTGCCGCCTTGCAACGGATCGAGGATTTCAGCTTGCAATCATCTGCTAATTGAATGCGACGTCGTGGACACAGGAGGAACTCACGCGCAGTGTCACGGCATTCGGCGGGGGCTGATTCAGAAAGGTTTTCAAATGAGAAACGTCATCAAGCTTGCTGCACTCATGGCAGCGCTTGCTTCTACCACCGCTTATGCGGCTGACCTTGCCGTTCAGACCGAACCGGCAGTCGTTGCCGATCCAGGCGGCTTCTACATCGGTAGCCTGAACAGCCTGACATTTATGGACGACACAAACTTCTCGATCGTTGGCGCTGGCGTCAACACCGATTACGATGTCGGTTACTACAGCGCATTTCGCGCCGGTTACAGCTTCGGCTCTTACGACTTCGTTTCCCCACGCGTGGAACTTGAAGTCGGTTACGGCCGCTCGGATGTCGATACGCACACGGTGAACGGCGTGGGCGCTGCTGGCTCCTTCGGCTCCGCCCGCAACTTCCAGGGCTACGTCAACGGCTACATCGACGTTCCGACCGGCACGGCCTTCACCCCTTACTTCGGTGGCGGTATTGGCGCGATGAACCTCAAGCTTCGTGATCAGGGCACAGCTGGTCCTGGCGTGATCATGAACGACAGCGACACGGCATTTGCATACCATCTGGATGCAGGCGTGGGCATCGAGTTGAACACCATCTCCTTCCTGCGTGACAGCGCGCTGTTTGCCAACACCACCTTCGATATCGGCTATCGTTACACGGGTGCGGACAACTTCGACTTCACCGCAGCAGACGGCACGGTTTCCAGCACAGACTTCAAGAGCCACGCCATCACCGCCGGCTTCCGTCGTCAGTTCTGATCGAACAACGGTCGCTCCAAATGAAAAGGGATCGCGCCGTGCGCGGTCCCTTTTTTGTTGAGGCGAGTGGTTTGAAAGTCGAATAGGGCTAGTGCGAGAGCGAACCCAAAGCGCCGCGCACTTTATCTCGATTTGCTGGAAAGTTTCCCAAAGGCTTTTAGAAGACCGTTCTCGGAGATCACCAGATAGTCTTCCATCTTCTCGCTTGCCTCTGCAAACCTGTCCTCTTCGCACAGAGTGACGATCTCCTCGTTCATGTCGACGAAGGGCGAGTGCAGCAGACGTGGATCCTCAATGAGAGCAAAGCCCAGACGAAGCTCGGCCGACACCCTTTCATAAAGCTCGCTCAATCGCTCGCTATCGGCAAGCGCGACCACAGCGGAGTGGAACGCCATATTGGCGCTGCCGACATCGAGCCAAAGCTCCTGCTCGCGCTTCTGCTTGGCCTCCTCGACAGCCTGGCGCATGGCCTTGACCGATTCATGCAGGCGCCACGCTTTGCGGAGCGCCCCGCACTCGAGCATGCGCCGCACGCGGTAAATATCCATGATCGAAGCCATGGTCGGCGTCTGCACGAAAACGCCGCGATTGGTCTCGTGCCGCAGAAGACCCTCTTTCGTCATGATGCGAAAGGCCTCACGCAGAGAATTGCGTGACACTTCCAGATGCTCGCTGAAGGCTGCTTCCGATATACGCTGACCCGGTCTGAGTTCGCCCGAAATCAGCATGAGGCGGATGCGCTTGGCGATCCAGTCGGACAGCGGCATGCTTTCACGTGTGTCTGTCACAGGCTTCCTCGCTTCTTCTTGCGCGGTCTTCAGATAACAAAAGACTGGAGGAATCAAGCAATAGTTTCAACGGCTTTAACGGCTGCGCCGCCAGGACGAGGAAGTGTTGTCCAAGACGTCACTGTTGACCTGAGAAACGGCATATGAATGAACAAAACAAAAAAATTGTTGAACAATATTGACATCACAAACAAACCATCCATGATGACCTGATAAGCATCCGCGAGGGGCGGGTGACGATAAGAACAGGAAAACTCTCATGCAGCAGCCCGAGCAAATGCCCGGCCGCACGAACGCGGCTGCGCCCAAAACAAACTCCAGACGCTTTGCACTGCTATCTGCCATCTTCCTGATGGCGACATCGGCCATCGGCCCAGGCTTCATCACACAGACGGCGACATTCACGACGCAGTTGGGCGCCGCCTTCGCCTTCGGCATTCTTGCCTCCATCCTCATCGACTTCGTCGTCCAGCTCAACATCTGGCGCATCGTCACACTGACGCGTATGCGCGCCTCGGACATTGCCAATGCAGCCATTCCGGGATCAGGCTATCTTCTCGCCATCCTGGTCATTATCGGCGGTCTGTTCTTCAACATTGGCAACATCGGCGGCACCGGCCTTGGGCTCAACGCCATGTTTGGCCTCGACCCGAAGATCGGCGGCGCTATCAGCGCGGTCTTCGCTATCGCCATCTTCCTTTCCAAGCGCGCTGGCCTGGCGGTTGACCGCTTCATCATATTCGCTGGGATCGTGATGATCGTGCTGACGCTCTATGTCGCGTTTGTTTCTGCACCGCCCGTCGGTGATGCGTTCCGCCAGACGTTCCTGCCGGACACGATCAATTTCGCAACGATCACCACCATCGTCGGCGGCACCGTTGGCGGCTACATCACCTATTCCGGCGCTCATCGTCTGCTGGACCGCGGCATGGTCGGCATCGAAAATCTACCCGCCGTCAACCGCGCAGCACTGACGGGTATCGCCGTCACCGGCATCATGCGCTACGTGCTGTTTCTTGCCATTCTCGGCGTCGTCGCCAGCGGTGTCATCATCGATACCTCCAGCCAGGCGGCCAACCCGGCCGGTCAGGCATTCCGCTCGGCTGCGGGTGATCTCGGCTTCCGTCTGTTCGGCATCATCTTCTGGGCAGCCGCGATCACGAGCGTCATTGGGGCGGCCTATACCTCCGTTTCATTCCTGCCAGTCTTCAAGCAGGACATGAGCGAGCGCGCCCGCAACATCGCGACGGTCATCTTTATTGCCGTGTCGCTCGTCGCCTACATTCTGATCACCACGCCGCCTGCGGCCATGCTGGTCTTCGTCGGCGGTCTGAACGGCCTGATCCTGCCGATTGGCCTTAGCATCTTCCTTTTCGCCGCATGGAAGCGTGAAGACCTGATGGGCGGTCATCGCTACTCCCGCGTCCTGCTCGGCCTCGGCGTCCTGACCTGCGCATTGACATGGTACATGGGCTACAAGTCTGCTGGCACGATCTTCGGCCTGCTCGGTCTTTGATAAGACTGTGACAAAAAACACGTGGCCGCCCCGGGTGGCCACGCTTACCAAAACGGTTCAGGAGAACACCACCATGGCGCATATCGACCTCAACAGCGATCTTGGCGAAAGCTACGGCGCATGGAGCATGGGCGACGACGAAGCGATGCTCTCCATCGTCTCCAGCGCCAATATTGCCTGCGGTTTTCACGCGGGCGATCCGACCGGCATTTTCAAGACCGTGAAGGCGGCAACTGCCAATGGCGTGGTGATCGGCGCGCATGTGTCCTATCCTGACCGCGTCGGCTTCGGCCGTAGAGATATGGACGTAACGCCGGAGGATCTGATCGCTGACGTGATATACCAGATCGGCGCGCTGAAAGGCATTGCCGCTGCCGCTGGAACCACGGTTCGCTACGTCAAGCCACACGGTGCGCTTTACAATCGCATCGCCCACGATTCCAAGCAGGGACAGGCCGTCGTTGACGGCATCAAAGCCGTCGATCCATCGCTGGTGCTGATGGGTCTCGCCAACGCGCCAATTCTCGATCTGGCACGCAAGGCGGGACTTTCCGTTGTGGCAGAAGCTTTTGCCGACCGTGCCTATACGCCGGATGGGCAACTCGTGTCCCGTCGCGAGAAGGGTGCGGTCCTCCACGATGCCGATCAAATTGCCGACCGCATGGTGCAACTGGCCCGCCAGGGAACGCTGGAAGCCATTGACGGAAGCATCATCAAGATCGAGGCGCAATCCATCTGCGTTCACGGCGATAGCCCAGGCGCGGTCGATATTGCACGCGAAATTCGCCGCCGGTTTGAAACGGACGGTATTGCCGTTCGCTCTTTCACCTCTTGAACGATAGGAGCGGCCAATGACCATCCCTACATCGCACACCGCCAAGAATGTCGAGCTTGCACAAAAAGCACGCGCCAGCTACCGCGCCGGTCTCGTGCAGCCGACCTCCGGTATCGCGCCGGGCTTCACGCAAGCCAACATGATCGTGCTGCCGCGCGACTGGGCCTTCGACTTTCTGCTTTATGCGCAGCGCAATCCAAAGCCTTGCCCTGTACTGGACGTCTCCGATCCCGGCTCACCCACCACGCTTCTGGCGCCCGGTGCTGATCTACGGACCGATCTGCCGCTCTACCGGATCTGGCGTGATGGCAAGCTCGCTGAGGAAACCCATGATGCCACGTCGGCCTGGGCCGAATGCGACGATATGGTGGCCTTCCTGATCGGCTGCAGCTTCACCTTTGAAACGCCGATGGTGGAAGCGGGTATCGAAATCCGTCACATGACGGACAAGAGCAATGTTCCCATGTATTTGACGAACCGCGCCTGTCGTCCTGCGGGACGCCTGAAGGGCAATATGGTGGTCTCAATGCGGCCGATCCCGGCATCGCGGGTTGCGGATGCGGCGACGATTTCCGGTCGCTTCCCGGCTGTTCATGGCGCACCAGTGCATATCGGCATGCCAGAGGAACTGGGCATCACCGATCTCGCGAAGCCGGATTTTGGCGATCCTGTGCGCATCGAGCCCGGCGAAGTGCCGGTGTTCTGGGCTTGCGGCGTGACCCCGCAGGCGGCGGTCATGGCGTCTGGCGTGCCCTTTGCCATCACCCATGCGCCGGGCCATATGTTCATCACAGATATTCCCGATTCCGCCTATCACGCGTGAGGATATGATGCGTTTTCTTCCCGTCAGTCTCACGACGATCCTGGTCGAACTAGCCGATCTTGATGAGACGCTTGCGCTTTTCGCCTCTCTCGAAAACGATCCGGTCGACGGCGTCGAGGAGACCGTTCCAGCGGCCCGCACCCTGATGATCCGCTTCCGTCCGGAAAAGATCGATCGCAAAGCGCTAGCCGCGGAACTTTCCCGTCGCGACCTGACGGCGAAGATCCCGCCTTCGGATCAACTGGTTGAAATCCCGGTTCGTTACGATGGCGAAGACCTTGCCGATGTCGCAGGTCTGACGGGACTGAGTGTTGATGAAGTTGTTCGCCGCCATACGGAGAGCGAGTTCACTGTCGCCTTTTGTGGCTTTGCACCGGGCTTCGGCTATCTTGTTGGTGGCGATCCGGCGCTGCATGTGCCGCGGCGTCTAAGCCCGCGCACGCGCATTCCGGCGGGCTCTGTGGCGCTGGCGGGTGCCTTCAGCGGAGTCTATCCGCAAAACAGTCCAGGCGGCTGGCAGATCATCGGCACAACGCCGGTGAAAATGTGGGACATCGACCGAGATCCCGGCGCGCTGTTCCAGCCAGGCTACCGGGTCCGTTTTGTCGACATGGACAAGGTGACGGGAAAGATCAGCCTACCGGCGTCTGCTCCTGCGAAGCAGGCTACCGAACCGTCGAGAGAAAAACCACATTTCGAAGTGCTTACAGCACCCATGCCCGCGCTTTTTCAGGACCTCGGCCGCTTCGGACAGACCGGTCAAGGCGTTTCCGCCTCCGGTGCGCTTGATCGCGGCGCCTTCAATGCGGCAAACCGCATCACCGGCAATCCACATAACACGCCCTGTTTGGAACTGACGCTCGGCGGCTTTTCCTTCCGCGCCTCGAGCCGGGCCGTGATCGCTCTTGCCGGAGCCCCCTGCCCCATTACCATCGAGACGGCGCACGGGCGCTTCACAGCCGATATATACACGCCGATCTCGCTTGAGTCCGGCGACGTGGTCACGTTTGGCCAACCTTCCAAGGGCATGCGCTGTTATCTCTCCGTCCGCAGCGGCTTTGACGTCGAGCCGGTGCTGGGAAGTTTCGCTACCGATACGCTGGCCATCGTCGGGCCTAAGCCGGTGGTCGCTGGCGCGATCCTGCCGCTCAAAAGCGAAGCCAAGACGCTGTCTAGCGTTGCCATCGATGAAGTTGCGAGCTTCGAACCGCCGTCCGTAGACGATGTTGTCACGCTCGACGTCGTTCTCGGTCCGCGCACCGACTGGTTCTCGCAGAGGGGTATCGAGACGCTGACAAACCAACTCTGGCAGGTGACGCCGCAATCCAACCGCGTGGGCATTCGCCTGGCAGGTGAGGTTCCGGTGGAACGCCTCGATAGCGCAGAACTGCCGAGTGAGGGCACTGCCACAGGCGCAATCCAGATTCCCCATAGCGGCCAGCCCGTGCTCTTCCTTGCCGATCATCCGCTGACTGGCGGTTATCCGGTGATCGGAGCCGTGGCGGAGTATCATCTCGATCTCGCGGGGCAGATCCCCGTCAATGCCAAAATCCAGTTCCGCCCGATCGGGCCTTTCGCCGACATCACAGCCAAGAACATTTGAATCCGAGGAGAATAGCGATGAAGAAAGTTCTGATTGCCAATCGCGGCGAAATCGCTGTCCGGATCATTCGCGCATGCGCGGATTACGGTCTCCAGTCTGTCGCCGTCTATGCCGACCCGGATCAGGATGCGGTGTTCGTGCGCATGGCGGATGAGGCCTATGCGCTGGAGGGTGTGCGCCCTTCGGAAACCTACCTCGATATCCCCAAGCTGATTGCCATCGCGAAGCGTTCGGGTGCGGACTCCATCCATCCCGGCTACGGCTTTCTGTCCGAACGCGCCGAATTTGCGCAAGCCGTGCTTGATGCAGGCCTGATCTGGATCGGCCCCGACCCGAAGGTGATCGACGCATTGGGCGACAAGGTCGAGGCGCGACGCATCGCGACGAGCGTCGGCGCGCCGCTCGTTGCTGGCAGCGACGGCCCGGTGGACACCGCAGCCGAAGTCATCGCCTTTGCCGAAGAACACGGCCTGCCGGTCGCCATCAAGGCCGCCCATGGCGGCGGTGGACGCGGCTTGAAGGTTGCCTGGAAGATGGAAGAGATCGCCGATCTCTACGAATCCGCCGTCAGAGAAGCGACCGCCGCTTTCGGTCGCGGCGAATGTTTCCTCGAACGCTTTCTCGACCGGCCGCGCCATATCGAGGCGCAGGTTCTGGCCGACAAGCATGGCAACGTGCTGGTGCTCGGCACCCGCGACTGCTCGCTGCAGCGCCGTAATCAGAAGTTGATCGAAGAAGCCCCTGCCCCCTTCCTCTCGGACGAGCAACGGCAAAAAATCCACTCGTCCGCCAAGGCGATCTGTGCCGCCGCGGGCTATAGCGGTGCCGGCACGGTGGAGTTTCTGCTCGGCGTCGATGGCACGATTTCGTTCCTGGAGGTCAATACCCGCCTTCAGGTTGAGCACCCCGTTACCGAGGAAACGACCGGTATCGATCTGGTCATCGAACAGTTCCGCATCGCCGAAGGCAAGTCGCTGCGTGTTCTGGAGACGCCGGAACCTCGCGGCCACTCGATGGAGTTCCGCATCAACGCCGAGGATCCGGGCCGTGGATTCCTGCCCACACCCGGCGCCATCACACTCTTCGATCCGCCCGCCGGCCCTGGCGTTCGTCTCGATAGCGGCGTCGTGACTGGCTCAAGCGTGCCTGGCGTGTTCGATTCTCTGATGGCGAAGCTGATCGTCACCGGTGAAAATCGCCAGCAAGTGTTGCAACGCGCGCGCCGTGCCCTGAAAGAGTTCAAGATCGAAGGTGTGGCGACCGTTTTGCCTTTCCACCGTGCGGCGCTGGAGTCGGACGACTTTGCAGGCAAGGATCGTTTCAACGTCCACACCCGCTGGATCGAAACCGACTTCGCCGCAATGCCGCATGCGATGGAGCGCCCTGTCCAAGCAGAAGATCCATCCATCCAACGCACCTACCTCGAAATCGATGGCAAGCGCGTTTCCGTGGGTCTACCCACCGTTCTCCTCTCCGCCCTCGGCAAAGTCGGCACCGTATCTCCGATTGGTTCGGATAGCGCAGCCGTTCAAAAGGATGGCGAGATCGCCGCTCCCGTTTCAGGCACGTTGCAATCCTTCAAGGTTGAAGATGGGCAAAGCGTCTCCGAGGGAGACCTCTTGGCGGTGATGGAAGCCATGAAGATGGAAACGCAAATCATTGCCACGAAAAGCGGCAAGATCCGCCTGCTGGTCAAGGAAGGCGATTATCTCCAGGCTGGCGCCGCGCTAATGTCGATCGATTGATCGCGCTTGGGGGAAAGGCGCAAACTCCGCCCTTTCCCCAACACTCTGTGCGCCTACAGTCAACATCGCGCCTTTGTCACGTTCTCCTGAAGGAACACATCCCACACTCCGAGGTTAGGCCCATCAACCAACGGAGGTTCCCATGAGTTCGGAAAAAAACGTCGACAAGATCCATGCGGATGCAAAACCGCAATTTGCGCCGGGCAAAAAGACCTCGGACAATAACGGCGTTGCAAGCGCCAAACCCACTGTCATTACTGGCTCCGACGACGCGACAGCCAACAAACTCCCGCCGGGTGAAAAAAAGCCTGAAAAGGACTGGGACGTAAATTACGACGAGCGTGAAATGAACGAGGGCGATTTCCGGGGCTAGGAGCACAGGAAACCCCCTCCACCTGGCGAAGCTCGTGTTCAGGGAACTTTCGATCCCATGCCGAATTTAAGAGACATGGCACATACCGCTAGACCCGCACAGGCGCAGAACCATCAACCCGACATTCGCGACCGGTTGATCGTCGCACTCTACGCGCAATTGAAGGCGGAGCGGGACACGCGGGAAGCGATGGAATGGGTCGCTCGCCACGGCGGACTATCGCCGGAGGTGATGGAGGCTATGACTTCTGACCCCGTCCCGGCGTTCTCGCAGGACGATCTGGTCGCAGTAGAGCGCATCATCGAGCGGGATCGTTCCGACCGATCCAAAGTGCAAGAAAGCTGACAAATGGCCCCGAGAGCCGTGTGGAGAGGTAGCATCAAATTCGCTGATTTTCAGTGCGATGTCGGACTCTACACAGCCATCTCATCGTCGGAGAAAATCTCATTCAACATCATTAATCGCAAAACGGGTAATCGTGTCGAGCGACAGTACCTGGATAGTGAAACTGGCGATAAGGTCGAGCGCGACCAACAGGTTAAAGGTTACGAACTTGAGAATGGCGATCATATCGTCATAGAGGGCGATGAGCTTGCCGAGCTGTTGCCAGATGCCAACAAGACAATCCGGATCAAGAATTTCCTCGATTGTACCGAAATCGATAAGCTCTATTTCGACAAGCCCTATTACCTCTCGCCTTCCACGGACGAGGACCGTGAAGCCCTATCGCTTCTGGCGCAAACGCTGAAAGACCGCCAGGTCGCGGCACTTGCGGAAGCGATACTCTTTCGCCGGAACCGAATGCTATTGATCCGGCTCGATGGCGATGCGCTGATCGCCACGACATTGAACTATGATTACGAGGTGCGCTCGCAAGCCGCCGCATTCAAATCCATTCCCGATATCGAATTCGATGATGAGATGCTGGAACTTGCAGGTCACATCATCAAGAAGCGGGCAGGCAAGTTCGATCCGTCGCATTACAGCGACCGCTATAATGATGCTCTGACAGAACTCGTGCAGGCGAAAATCGAAGGCAAGACGATCAAGAAGCGCGAGCCCGAGAAGCGCGATAACGTCATTGATCTGAAAGAAGCGCTGCGCCAGAGCGCCGGTGCTTCTGACAAGAAGGCTACCAAGCCGAAGTCATCCGGCACCGCCAAACGCAAGAAGGCAAGTTGATCCATGGGCCTTCAAACCTATAATCAGAAGCGCAAATTCGACAAGACGCCGGAGCCGAAAGGTGAAGCGGCTGCCACCGCCGGCAACAGTTTCGTGGTGCAGAAACATGATGCCCGGCGGCTGCACTACGATTTCCGCCTGGAAATGGACGGCGTGCTGAAGAGTTGGGCGGTGACCAAAGGCCCGAGTCTCGATCCGAATGAAAAGCGGCTTGCCGTTCATGTCGAGGATCATCCGCTAAGTTATGCGGACTTCGAAGGCACCATTCCGAAGGGACAGTATGGCGGCGGCACCGTTATCGTCTGGGATCGCGGCACCTGGTCTTCAATCGGCGATGCGAAGAAGGCCTATCGCAAAGGCCACATGGAATTCGAACTCGACGGCGAGAAGCTGAAGGGCCGCTGGCATCTGGTACGGATGAAGGGAAAACCAGACGAGAAAAGGGAAAACTGGCTGCTGATCAAGGCGCATGACGAAGAGGCCAGCGACACCGTCGATCTGCTCGATAAGGCTGCCGATTCCGTCAAGACCGGTCGCAGCATCGAGCAAGTGGCGAAAAAACCCAAGGACACTTGGAATTCCAAGCCGGTGTCTTCGAAGGCCAAAAGCGCGAGGAAAGTCAGCAAACAGGTGCATGATTTCCCAAAGGGCAGCCGCAAGGCTGCAATGCCCTCCTTCATAAAGCCCGCCTTGGCGACCTTGAAGAACCGGGCGCCGGAAGGATCTCGCTGGCTGCACGAAATCAAGTTCGACGGGTATCGTCTGCAGGCCAAGATCGAGAGGGGTGAGGTCGTGCTCCTCACTCGTAGCGGGCTGGACTGGACGGAGAAATTCGGAGAGGCCATCCGCCAATCGCTCGCCGCACTGCCGGTGGAAACTGCCATTATCGACGGCGAACTGGTTGTCGAAAAGCAAAGTGGCGTTTCCGACTTCTCCGCACTTCAGTCCGATCTTAGCGAGGGTCGGCATGATCGTTTTCGCTACTACCTCTTCGACCTGCTCTATCTGGATGGCCGAGACCTGCAGGAAGCGCCACTTGTGGATCGCAAGGCGTTGCTGGAAAAACTGTTACCCTCCGACGACCCTGTGCTTCGCTACAGCGCGCATTTTCAAGAGGACGGAGAAAAGGTTCTCCAGAATGCCTGCTCGCTTGGACTGGAAGGTGTCATCTCTAAGGTCGCCGAGTCTCCCTACGTCTCCGGGCGCAAGGGACAGTGGATTAAGTCCAAGTGCAGCAGCGGTCAGGAATTTGTCATCGGAGGCTATACGCTGTCCTCCTCATCGGACGAGGCTATCGGCTCTCTGGCGCTTGGCGTTTACGAGAATGGCAAGCTTCGGCATGTCGGCCGGGTGGGAACCGGCTTCACCGGCGCGACCGCAGAGATGATCTTTAACAGGCTCAAACCTCTGACGCAGACAGAAAGTCCCTTCTCGCAGAAGCTGAAAGCACCTGCCCGGCGCGATCTTCACTACGTCAAACCAGAGCTTGTCACGGAAGTCGAGTTTCGTGGCTGGTCCGGCGATGGCAATCTTCGCCACGCCTCCTTCAAAGGGCTGCGCGAAGACAAGGCACCCAAGGAGGTCAGCCGGGAGATGGAAGACATAACAAAGTCTAAGACAGATGGCGCAACACAGACACCACAGACGAAGATCAAATTCACCCATCCCGAGCGGGTCTATTGGCCGGATCAGAAGACTACCAAGGCAGACCTGGCCGACTATTATGCGACGGTGTGGGAGTATATTTCACCCTACGTCACCAATCGCGCACTTTCCCTGCTCCG
Organism: Rhizobium sp. 22-785-1; assembly: GCF_053521965.1. Taxonomy (NCBI): domain Bacteria; kingdom Pseudomonadati; phylum Pseudomonadota; class Alphaproteobacteria; order Hyphomicrobiales; family Rhizobiaceae; genus Rhizobium; species Rhizobium sp. 22-785-1. Next base: position 75,436 of record NZ_JBNWDI010000012.1, read on the forward strand.
CTGCCCGGAAGGTATCGACGGCCAAACATTCTTCCAAAAGCACCCCTGGCGCGGCATGAATAAAGCGATCGGTTCGATTAAAGACCCGAAAGACCGCGCGGGCGAACCGCTTGTGGTCATCAGCGATTTCGATGGCGTGATGGCGCTCGTTCAATCCGCAGTGCTTGAAATTCACCCATGGGGTTCGACCACCAAGGCTTGGGAAAAGCCGGACTTGATCACCATGGATCTCGATCCGGGTAAGGACGTGGAATGGAACGCTGTGGTCGAAGCCGCGCTCGATCTTAAATCCCGGCTGGAAGCGGCGGGGTTGGCGGCATTCGTAAAGACTTCCGGCGGCAAAGGCCTGCATGTCGTCGCACCCCTCGAGCCGAAGGCGGGCTGGGCTAAGGTAAAGAGTTTTGCGAAAAAGCTTGCGACTGACATGGGCAGAGATGAGCCGGATAAATATCTGGCTGTCGCAACAAAGGCCAAACGCAATGGTCGCATCTTCATCGATTATCTGCGCAATGGGCGCGGAAGCACGGCGGTCGCACCCTATTCCACTCGTGCGAGGGCTGGCGCGACTGTGTCGATGCCGCTTGAATGGTCCGAGCTTTCTACTGTCAAAGGACCGGCGGAGTTCAACGTGAAGAACACGCCGAAGCACGTCAAGGAGAGGAAGACAGACCCATGGGCCGACTTCTGGGCATCCGCCAAGCCGCTTCCTGGTTAAGATGAACGTGGATTTCTAGGACTGTAAGCTCTTCTTCAGCGCGTCCATGATATTGATGACATTGCCGCCCTTTTTCACCGGCCCTGGCGAGGTCTTTGTCTTCGACTTCGGCCCGCTCTTCGCTTTTGTCTTCAGCAGCTTCTGTACCTTTTTCTGCACGGTATCTTGTACCAGAGACGGCTTCCAATTCGTCAGTTGCTTGTCGATCTGCTTATCCAGCGCCTCTTGCAGCTCTTTGTCGATCTTTATCTTTTTGTCGATCGTATCGACGGCCTCGCGAACCTCGTCGCCATAATGCAGCGTCCAGAGGATGATGCCCTTGCCCGACGGCTCCAGCAGCACCGCGTGCTCGCGGCGGTAAAGCACCAGGCGGGCGATGCCCACCACCTTGTTGGCCTTCATCGCTTCGCGAATGACGCTGAAGGCTTCTGACCCGATCTTGTCTTCCGGTTTGAGAAAGTGCGGTCGATCGTACCATATCCAATCGATGGAGCCTGCGGGCACGAAGGTCTGGATATCGATGGTTCTAGTGCTTTCCAGGGCGACCGCATCGATCTCGTCATCCTCGAGAAGCACAAAGTCACCGTCCTCCTTCGGGAAACCCTTCACCTGATTTTTTTCCGCTACGGGCCGGTGCGTGACACTATCCACGTAGCGGCTTTCCACGCGATTTCCGGTTTCGCGGTTGATGACGTGGAAACGGATCTTGCCACTTTCAGAGACCGCGGGCGTGAGTGACACCTTTGCCGTGACGAGCGACAGTCTCAGGTGACCTTTCCAGAATGTCTGTCTCGGCATGGAAACTCCTCGGAGGCGACGATTTCTTCCAACAACCTCTTCTAATCCCCGGAGTGGAGATGAAGTTCCCCGACTATCAGATCCAGCCCTCTCCTTCTTTCTGCAACAAAGGCGTGGAGAAGGCAGTACGGACGCGCGGTGGCCACTTTTGGTCGAGCTTTTCCAACGCCTCTCGCCAGCGCTCGGATTGCAGCATGGCAGCACCAACGACGACCGGCTCGATACCGGATGCACCCAACAGGGAGAGGCCCGCGATAATGGAGGTACCGGAGGAAATAACATCGTCAATGAGCGCCACGCGCCTCCCTTGCAGAAGCGGCAGCATGCGGGGATCGACATAGAGGCGCTTTTCCTGCTGCGTCGTAATGGACGACATCGGCACTGAGAGCGCATCGAGATACCAGAATTTCCGCGACGTACCGAGCGGCACATAGCGCGAATGGCCGAGGCGACGCGCCACTTCGCTTGCGAGCGTCAGGCCAAGGGTGGGCAATCCCACGACCACATCCGGTTCGAAGACCTTCAGCTTGGCAGCAAGATCATCCGCCAGCACCCCCAGCACCTCGAAGGAGGCCTGGTTGATAATCAGGGAGGCCAGCGCATGCGCTCCATCGGAAAGCGGACGGATCGGCAAACGCAGTTGCCGCCCATCGTCCAGCGTCACCGGGTAGAAGCCGACCTTCGTTCCTTCGGTGGGAAAGCTGCCTGGCGCATGTAGCTCCTGCCAGAACTCGTGAGGCTCCATCATGCGTCTTTCCCCATCATTTGTTTCCTCAACATCGTCTACATTTCTGTTAAATTTCCTATTAAATTCAACGTACTTTTGCACTACAAATACCTCTGATATCCGGGCAGCACTGCTCGGCTTCCACACACAAATCCCAAGGACTTCACTGATGACTGCGTCGATCATGACCGCCGAAGAGCTTTCCTATCTGACGGCGCTGCGTCGCGATCTGCATGCCCATCCAGAGCTTGGATTCGAAGAAGAGCGGACGAGCCAGATCGTCGCCTCCCTGCTGGAGGAGGCAGGCATCTCCGTCCATCGCAGTCTGGGGCTCACAGGTATAGTCGGAACGCTTCAGGTGGGAAACGGCACGCGCCGGATCGGGCTGCGCGCAGACATGGACGCCCTTGCCATGCCTGAACTCGCGGAGCGACCGTATAAATCGACCAGACCGGGCAAGATGCATGCCTGCGGTCATGACGGACACACCGTCATGCTTCTCGGTGCTGCCCGCGCACTTGCGCAGACCAGAAACTTCTCCGGAACCGTACACTTCATTTTTCAGCCTGCGGAAGAGGGTCGCGGCGGTGCCAGGAAAATGGTCGAAGACGGGCTCTTCGAGCTTTTCCCCTGCGATGCGGTCTATGGTCTGCACAATATGCCCGGCCTCGATACCGATGAGATGGCGGTGGTTGAGGGGCCGCAGCTTGCGTCTTCCGACAGTTGGCGCGTGGTTTTCAAGGGGGTCGGCACCCATGGCGCAAAACCGCATCTCGGGCGCGATCCGATCACGGCCGCAGCGAGCTTTCTCGCTTCCCTGCAGAGCATTGTCGGACGTGTGGTCGATCCGCTGCAACCCGCCGTCGTCAGCGCCTGCTCGCTTCAGGCGGGAGATCCAAATGCGCTGAACGTGATTCCCGATCTTGTCCATATTGGCGGCACGGCGCGGGCCTATGCGGCCCATGTCCGCGATCAGTTGGAAGAAGAAATCGGCCGTCTGGCGCACGGCACTGCATCGATGTTTGGCATTGAGGCCAACTACGAATTCATCCGCCGCATCCCGCCTGTGGTCAATGAGGCGAGCGCGACCGAGCGCGCATTGAAGGCGGCGCGAAGCGTGTTCGGAGCCAAGGTGCGCACGGCCTTTCCGCCGTCCACTGCCGGTGACGACTTCGCTTTCTTTGCCAGCGAAGCACCGGGCTGCTACGTGTGGCTGGGCAACGGACCTGCCGTGGACGGCGCACTGCACCACAACACCTCCTACGATTTCAACGATGATGCGATCGCATCCGGCGTTGCCTTCTGGCAAACGCTGGTGGAGCAGGAATTGGCGGCGCAATAGCCGCGTTTACGCCAGAACCTCAAGTATCGGCGTTTGCAGTAGCTTTCCGGTCAGCACATCGGCGATGCCCATATCGGTCTGGTGCGGGCCGATATTGCACGCGAGCGTCGCGCCAAAGCAGGCCTTGAAGACGAGATAAGGCGGCTGCCACTCGACCACCTTGCCGACAGCCTCTCGCACCGCTTCGAAACCTGCGGCGACCTCGGTCAGCGGCGCATCGGACACAAGACCGGAGAGAGGTAGAGGCAGCAGAGCCGTCACCTTTCCGCCGGAGGCCACAGCCATACCGCCGCCCGCCGTGATAATCGCGTTGGCAGCGAGTGCCATATCCGTCTCGTTACCGCCGAAGACCGTCAGGTTATGACTGTCATGCGAGACGGTGGTCGCGAACGCGCCATTCCAAGTTCCCCACCCCGTCAGAAAACCTGTGCGCGCCACAGGCTCAGCCTTACCATGCCGGTGCGTGACGGAAATCATCGTTGTTGCCTCTGGCGGCACAACGAAGCCATCGATCACATCGGCTTCGATCTCTCCCCATTGGGTGAAGCGGGGTTTATCGATGGTGGCAAGACGCACGCGCTTTCCCTCGCTCTTCACCCGGAAATCCTGAGGCGAGCGCAGCGACAGCTTCATGGAATGTTTCAAGGGCGCCGCATCAACCGTGGGGACATCAATGATCATCCGCCCCTGTTCGGCAACCCGCGTGCCGCTGACCAGGACATGGCGGGCGGCAAATTGCGTCAGATCGTCGAAAATCACGATGTCGGCCCGGCGGCCCGTAGCTACAAGACCGAGATCGTTGCGCTGAAGGCGCGCGGCGGCATTGAGTGTCGCGGCCTGCAAAGCCCATTGCGGACGAAGACCGTAGCGCACCAGCCGCCTTACCACATCGTCCAACCCGCCACCCTTCAATAGATCGTCCGGGAAGACGTCATCGGTGCAGAGTGTTAGCGTCGGCGGCAGATGACCGAGCTTATTCAGGGCTTCGACAAATTCCGGCAGCAGATGATCGTGCGAGCCGCGCAGCTCGATCGTCAGACCGGCACGCAGCTTCGCCATCAAGTCCTCTGCCGAGGTCAGTTCGTGATCCGAGCTGACGCCGGCGGCCATGAAGGCGTTGAGATCGGCACCCGCCAAGCCACGCGCATGTCCGCAGATCATCTTGTCGGCATGCAGTCCTTCCTGCAGAATAGCGCTCATGCGCGGATCGCGATCGATGACGCCACGCATATTCATGACTTCAGCAACACCACCGACTTCCGCCCAGAAGAGAATTTCGGCGAGCGCAGTCGCATCGAAGTCGGCACCCGCCTGCTCCAATCCGGGCGCCGAAGGCACGCATGAGGGCGCAAGCAGGATCGTGCGAAGCGGCAAGCTGCGGCTGGCCGTTGACGCCCAACACATGCCATCCAGGCCATGCACATTGGCAAATTCATGCGGGTCCCAGACGATTGTCGTGACACCCTTGGCCACCACCGCCGCAGCATAAGCCGCCGGTGTGACCATCGAACTTTCGATATGCATATGCGTATCGATCAATCCCGGCGCGATGTAACCGCCGCTGGCGTCCAGCGCGTGCGCCGCATCCTGCCGAGAGCCGGAAGAATGGACACTCGCAATCAGCGGGCCGACGAGGCCGATGTCAGCTGGCCGCAATTCGCCGGTCACGACATCCACCAGAGTGCCACCGGAAATCAGGATATCGAAAGGCGCATCACCCCGCGCCGCTGCGACGGCACGAGTGCGCAGATTCGCGTCATTCATGCCATCGCGATCAACAACGATCGACGTTTCGCTCATCGGCTTGCCTCTTGCAGAAGCGCGCCAAGAATGGCCTCTCGCGCAAATTCAGCATCGACGCTTTGCGCATAATGGGCATTGAAGCGCTCGGCATGGGCAGGCCGCGCCTCCACAACCGTTCGCCCTCGGGTAAGACCACCGTGCAATTCAATATCGATACGGGCCTGTTTCCAGGTAACTCTCTGTGGAGCGACGATGGCAACGGCAGCGCAAGGATCGTAAAGCGCCATGGCGTCGCGTCCCCGGCTGATGGCGATATTGATGAAGCCTTCCAGCATGTCGCCCAACAGCTTTGCGTTTTTGCCGCCCGCTTCACGGATAGGGGTTACATCCGAAAGGGAGGCCGTTACCTTGCGGCAGAAATCGAGATCGACCATGCGCAACGGAAGTTCGTGTGAGATAACAATCGCTGCGGCTTCCGGATCGGCAAAGGCGTTGAATTCGGCAGACGCGGTATGATTGCCAAGCGTAACGCCACCGCCCATCCAGGTCAGTTCGGTGATGCGGGCAGCAAGGCCCGGCCTGGCAAGACAGACGGCTGCGATGTTGGTGAGAGGGCCAAGCGCCAGGATGCGCTTCTCCCCTTCCCCGTCGGCCAGCCACTGGCAAAGAGCTTCGAAGCCATCGGACGCGAACAGATCATCCACTAAGGGAAGCGTGGCGCCGACGGTCCGAATACCGGTTTCGCCGAGAATGCGCTGTGCAGTTTCGATTTCACCCAGCACGGGCTTTTCACGCCCGGCATGAATTGGAAAGCGCCAAGAAAAGACGGACGCCGCGCCGGCAGCGTTCCTGCGCACCTGATGGAGCGGCGCGTTGCCGAAGACCAGCGACACACCGTCGATCGGCAGGTCCGATGCAGCCACCACCAGAATGGCAGCGATATCGTCGAAGCCCATATCGGTATCGATCCAGAGGCCCATCTTAGCTGAACACCTTCAGGCTGGCCGCCTTTTCAATGGGCAGATCGAAGGCCAGACGTGCGCCGATTTCATGAGCTGGCAGGGCTGCATCGACCTCGGCCTTGATGGTCCCAAGCGCGCTGTCCAGCAGATATTCGCGGCTGCTGCCCGCAAAAGACGTGCCGCGCACGGTTCCCTCAAAAGGACCTGAACCGAGGGTTACCATGCGCGGCCTCCATGCCAGTCCCGCCGTACTCGGAACCTGGCCAGAAAGCGTAATGCGTCCAGCGTCTGTCTTTAGCGCCGTGCCTTCCAGACGGAAAATATTTTCAAAACCGACAAAATCGGCAACGAAGGCCGAAACAGGAGCATTATATATTTCTTCCGGAGTTCCGATCTGCTCAATCGCGCCGTTGTTCATCACAACTATGCGATCAGCCAGCGCCAGGGCCTCCACCTGATCATGCGTGACGAAGATCATTGTCACGCCCGTTGCCTTCTGCACACGCTGCAACTCGGTGCGCATTTCCAGACGAAGTCGCGCATCGAGGTTGGAGAGTGGCTCGTCGAGTAGCAGGACTTTCGGGTCCATGACCATGGAACGGGCAAGCGCCACGCGCTGCTGCTGACCGCCGGAAAGTTCTGCCGGCTTGCGCGAGGCAAAGCTTGAGAGACCGACAGATTTGAGGCCCGATGCCACCTTCGTATCAAGATCACTGCCTTTCATGCCCTTCAGCCGCAGACCAAAGGCGACGTTCTCATAGACGCTGAGATGCGGAAAGAGCGCATAGGATTGGAAGACGAGACCAACGGCGCGCTTGTTGGCGGAAACGCGCGTAATGTCCGCGCCATCCAGATCGATACGACCGCCTGCAACCGGCATCAGCCCGGCAATCGCACGCATCGTGGTGGTCTTGCCGCAGCCGGAGGGGCCGAGCAGAGCCAGAAGCTCGCCCTTGCGGATATCGAGATTGAGCTTTTCGACGGCCATTGTGGAGCCATAAGCCAGCGAAAGGTTCTGCAGCGAGAGGTATTGTGCGTCAGACATAGCGGGAGAATCCCAGAAAACGTTCGGCCATGAAAACGATGCCGATGGACAGGAAAGCGAGGAGCGAGGAAAGAGCGGCAACCGACGGATCGAAGACGATTTCCATATAACCCAGCATGTCGATCGGCAGCGTGCGAACGCCCGGCCCCGACAGGAAGAGCGAGACCGGCACCTGATTGAAGCTGGTGACAAAACCAAGAATGAAGGCCGACAGAATGCCGCCCCGGATGTTCGGCAGCACGACGCGGAAGAAAGCACCAAGCCGCGACGAGCCGAGCAGCACCGCAGCCTCTTCGATATCCGAGCGCAAATTCGTCAGGCTGGCGGACACCACTCGCACGGCATAGGGAAGGATCAGCGCGGTGTGTGCGAGGAAAAGGGCGAGCGTAATGCCGATGCCGAAAGGCACAACGAAATAGCGAAGCAATGCCAGACCGACGATGATTCCCGGAACGATGATCGGAGCGGAGACGACGGTGCGGATCGTTTCCGAAAAGGGAAGTTTGTAGCGAGACATGGCATAAGCCGCCGGGATGCCAAGCAGGAGTGCTGCGAATGTACCGCCAATGGCGAGGAACATCGACATGGCGAAGCTGTCGCGGAAGCTTTCCACCGTGAAGACCTTGGCGATCCATTTCAGCGAAAAGCCCTGCGGCGGGAAGGCCAGCGTATCGCCGGCCGAAAACGATGCGGCAACGATGATCAGGAAAGGCCCGATCAGAAAGCCGATAACCAGGACAAGGGTCAGGGGAATGAAGAGATGGCGGGTCATTTCCTGTTCCTTGCCGTTGCAATGCGCTTGAGCAGGATATTGGCCGCAAAACTCATGACGATCAGAATGAAGGCAATGACGCTTGCAGCGACGAAATTGTTGGACACCGTCACCTGCTGATAGAGCAGCGTTTCCAGCATCAGGACCTTGGATCCGCCGAGGATGGCGGGTGTGATGTAGGCAGTGAGCGAGCCGGTGAAGACCAGCGTGCCGCCAACGACGAGGCCCTCTTTGGTCAGCGGAATGATAACCTTCCAGAACACCTGAAACCAGTTTGCACCCAGAACCCGCGATGCGGCCACCACATCGCGCGGCATGTTTTCCAGCGCGCTGATCAGCGAAATGATCATCAAGGGCAGGAAGAGTTGCAAAAGTCCGATGAACACCGCCGTTTCGCTGAAGAGGATACGGATGGGACTGTCGGTCAGACCGAGGAATTTCAGCGCCTCGTTGACGATGCCGGTGCGACCGAGAATGACGATCCAGGCATAGGTGCGTGCCACCGGCGAAATCATCAAGGGCAGAATGACCAGATTGATCATATGTCCCTTGGATCCTGGCGGCAGGCTGACGATGGCAAAGGCCGCGGCGTAACCGATAACGGCCGAAACGGCCGTCACCAGCGCTCCAAGCTTTAAAGTGCGCAGAAACACCGCTTGGTTCAAGGGATCGGAAAAGAAGCTCGTATAGGCTTGCAACGTCCATCCGTCCGCAGAGCGAAAGCCTTCCGACAGCAGAATGAAAACGGGCACGAGAAAAACTGCCGCCGCAAAGATTGCGGCGGGCAAGGCAAGTACGAAAGCCTCGGTCCGATTTTGAAACATGGCTGTGTGTCCTCAAGGGTCCATCAGCAAAAAGACGCCATCCTGGAAATCCGGATCGGATCCGAGGTTGACGCCCAACTGCAGATTATTGCCCCACCTTCGCGTTCCACTCGGCAACCCATTTATCACGGTAGTCGAGCGCCGTGGCGGATGGGATGAGCTGGAGACTTTTGACCGTATCCTCACCATAGGTCAGATTGTTCGCCACCTCTTCGGAAACCTTGACCTCCTTGTTGGTCGGGCTATCCACCAACTTGTCTGCCAGCGCCTTCTGCGTTTCGGTCGAGAGCCAGAAATCCATGAATTGCAGCGCCAGATCCTCGTTCTTCGTGCCCTTCGGCACGACGAGCACGTTCATGCCGCCTGTCTGGCCTTCCTTGGGCGTCGCCCAGGCGAGCGGCAGATCGAGCTTTGTGAAAGGCGCCCAGGAGAAACGACCGATGGGTGCTGCCCAGATTTCTTCCTGCTGCATCAGCTGCACCAGCTGCGACGACTTTACGTAGAAAGTAACGATATCATCCTTCTTGGCGCCGACGGCCTCGATCGGTCCGCCGAGATCCGGCGTATCCTTATCCAGGGCCTTACCAAGCATATAGAGTGCCGGCGGACCCTGATTGGTGGTGACATTCGGGAAAGCGATGTGATCGACCACACCATCCTTGAGAAGATCGGCCCAGCTATCGATCTTCATCTTGTCCGTCCGGTAGACGATGGAGGTCGCATAAAGATTGACGCCGACGCTCATGCCATCGCCATTCGGATCTTTGGCAATGTCGTAGAGCTTGTCGATGTTCGGCACCTTGGCCGTGTCGATCTTTTGGATCAAATCCTTGCGTGCAGCGGACAATGCATCCGCCATCGAGACGATGGCGAGATCGACGACCGGATTTGCCTTGTTGGCCTCCATCTTGGCCAAGCGCTCGACGCTGTTGCCGGTTTCGACGACGAGTTTGCAGCCACACTTCTTTTCGAAGGGCGTGTAAACCAGTTCCTTGAACTCGTCCTGCGCGAAGGCATAGACGGAAATCGTCAATGTCTTATCCTGCGCCTGAGCGACACCGAGGGACAGCATCAGGGCCGTTCCCGATGTCAAAATGATCTTCTTCATGTGTGTTCTCCAGCTGTGAGGGGTCTGTCTTCAGTCTGCTTCTTGTTATTGGCGGCGGAGGAGGAACGGCGAATGACGAGCTCCATGGCCACTTTGGAAATATCGGCGATCACGCCCCCCGTCTCGGGCCGGAGCGTAGGGTCTTCGGTGTCGATGGCGCGAACGAGCGCTGCGATCGCAGCATCGGCAATGCGCGTCATATCCATGCGTACAGTCGTGAGCGACGGCGTGACGACCGGCGCAAAGATAAGATCATCGAAACCGGTGACGCTTGCCTGCTCCGGCACCGCAATCCCTTCGTCCTGAAGTTCGGTCAGGACGCGCAGCGCATGCAAATCCGACGCAGCGGCAAAAGCGGTAAAACCTTCCTGCACCTTATCGGCAACACCAAGCCGACAGCCCTCACCCCTTTGGTGTTCGAGCGGTGCGATCCAGAGCGTTTCGCTACTGGCCGATGCGGAAAGACCGGCGCGAATTCCTCCAACGCGATCGTTCTGCACGTTGGAATCCGGATTTCGGGCAATGATCACGACATCCCGGTGGCCGAGCCCGGCAAGGTGGCGGCCGATTTGCACGCCGCCGTCCCAGTGATCGGCGGCAACGGTGTTGCCAGGCGTGGAGGGAGAATCGATCACCGCTACCGGGCAATCGACATTTGCAATCCTGGTGCCGCGGCGTGGAATGACGACCATGGCTTCGACACCGCGCTCAATCAGCCGGTTGATCGCTTCTGTCTGCTTGGCGATCTCACCGTGGGAGTCCGCAATCAGAACGCCATAACCGGCATTTGCCGCAGCCTTTTCGATAGCTTGAGCGATCTGAGGAAAGAGAGGATTGCCAATATCGGGAAGAACGAGGCCCAGAACGCCGCTTCGTCCGGTACGTAGCGCCCGCGCAGCCGGGCTTGGCACGTAGCCGAGTTCAGCCGCCATGCGACGTATCCGGTCCGTCAGCTCCGATGATACCCTGCCCTTGCCGGAGAGCGCGTTGGACACAGTGGCGCTCGAAACGCCGAGGGCGGCGGCAATCCCGGTCAGATTTGCGGCAGGCTTTTGCGAAGCCATCACTCGTCGCCCCTGCTAACTCTTGCTTAAACGTTTAATCACGTTATTCGAAACAAGCCTTCTTGTCGAGTCGGGGCGCGTGAATTTTCGATTCAAGTAGAGAGACATCAAGGTGAGTTGACGTGCGGCCTTGGTCCTCAGGTGGATGGGATTCCGAGCACGCTTCGATATGCAAGCGCTATGGTAGGAGCCAGTCGCACACAGATCATTCTACAAAATCGATCAACAAAGAAATCCTTTGGCTGTGGCCCGCGCAGCGACGTTGCTAGCTTTAAGCTGTTCGAGGACGGACGCTGAAAGGTGGAGACGATGACAGCGACAGTGACTTACATACATGAGGAGCGAGAGAATATCGCTCGCGAAGCGGCAGACCTGAAAACCGCCATGCGCCAGGTTGCGTCGGGCGTCAGTATCATCACGGCAGGTCATGGCAGCTATCGTACGGGCGCAACCGTCACCTCAGCAACGGCGCTGTCGACGGAACCGCCGACGATGATCGTCAACATCAACCGATCTTCTTCAACGTGGCCGGTCATCGCCCGCTTCAACCACTTCTGCGTCAATATCCTGTGCAGCGATCAGGAAGCGATTGCGTCGCGCTTTGCGGGCGTGGGTGGTTTTAAGGGTGCTGAACGCTACGAGGGGGCGGACTGGTTCGAGCTTGAAAGCGGAGCGTCTGGTTTGCGCGGCGCGCTTGCGGTGATCGATTGCGCCGTCGAAGATGTCGTGGAGCGCCACACCCACGCCATCGTTATTGGTCGGGTGCTGTCCATCACTCATGGCGAAGGACAAGCGCTCGTCTACCGCGCGGGGCAATATTTTCCTGTCGGTTAGGTGCTGACGCTCAGAGCGCCGGTATCCTCCTAAACGCACATGGGACGCTCAGTCGCCTTTAATCGGCACACTGTGCTTTAGAAAAATTGGCTTCGATTTTCGGGCCGATGCTGTCGAGATCGTATTGCCTCAAGCCGTCTTGTTCACCGATTTGTCGCCGGTGTTCAGTACGAACTGCTCGAGCGTCATGGTGTCGAGAACCGAAGCCATGGCGTCCCTGACATCCGTCATCGAGCGCCGGACCTGACAGCTCTCCGGGTCGGAACAGTCTTCGCAAGCTTCGAAGGCCGTCCGGCTGGCGCAACGGATAGGGGCAAGCGGTCCATCAAGGGCACGAATAACCTGGCCTATGTAGATTTCAGAAGCTGGCTTCGACAGCGCATAGCCGCCGCCCGGCCCCTTCTTGGAGCGCAACATGCCTTCGTTGCGAAGCTCAAGCAAAATCGCATCAAGAAATTTCTTCGGTATATTGTTACGGGAGGCAATATCGCTGACAAAGGCGGTCTGGCCCTTGTCGAGACCGGCAAGATCGATCATCGCTTTAAGGCCGTATTTTCCCTTTTTTGTCAGCATTACGGTCTTTCATCAAAAGTTGTTGCTTGCAAGTCGGGATGCAAATGGGCTGACCCCATCGCTCCTAATGGTCATTCACGCATTGACGGTCAAAAACGCGTTCGAACGTTCGTACGAAATAACCCTGTCCAGCCAGCCTGCGGTCACGAGATTCACGCCGCAACAGAAAATCCGAAGTGTGTTTCACACGATGAAAGATCGCAACGCTCTTCCAGCTGACTTTAAAAACCACATACTGTTCCCGACATGAACTTTCAATGAATTCCATGAAAATAGTCGAATAGGTGGACGCTGGCTTATCCGCCTTGTGGGCCGCGGCTCGGACGCGCGTCGCGCGCCGCGGCCAGACCTCGAATGGCATCGGGATTTCCGGTCGCTGCAGTTGCCTCGAAAACCTGGACTGCCTCGCCATACCGGTTCATATTGAGATAGGCATAACCACGAATGACCATCAGATCGATGCGCTCGCTGGCGTACCTCGCCCGCTGATCGAGAAGGATGAGCGCTTCCTCGTAATGTTTGTTACGATAGGCTGCGAGCGCACGGTCGGTGAGGATCGCGACCTGCAGCTCCGTTGCCTTTTGCCGGTCCATCGATGATTTCGTGGCCGACACCGCTGCATTGTCGGTCAGCCCCATGCGAAGATAGGCAAGGCTCTGGCCATAGGCGGCATCGCTGCGGGTTGTGGGCTCCCCACGTTTGATTGCGACGGAGAAAGCCTGTGCCGCTTCGGCTGGCCTGTTCACCTCCATCAAACACCAGCCCTGTTGCAGCGCGCCTTGCGCGGACAATGTTTCCGGATTGGGATGGGTTGAACATCGTCCCGGCCTGCGCCCAGTCCGAAAATTCTGTGCCTGACGCGGCATTGCCGGTTCGTAGGCGACCGGACCGGTGGGTGGTGATACGAGGCGCGACCCTTCGGCGACTGCCCGTGAGGATGCCTGGACAGGTGCGGTCGCCGTTACCGCCGGGTCGGACGCAATAACGCCCGTCTGGGCCACAGGGCGGCCGACATCGAGGATGCGCTGGGATTTGGACCCCCATTGCTGCTGAAGACGGCGAACCTCTGCGATATCATTGAGCTCTTGATACGTCAGCGCAAGACCATAAGCCGAAGGCTCATCATCCGGCTTCCATTGTAACGCCGTTGAAAACCACTGCTGCGCCAGTTGCGGCTGCTGGAAGGCGCGAGAGTACCAGCCAAATTCCTGTGCGACTGCCGCGTCTTTCTGCGCTACCGTTTCTGCGGCGATACGCTGCAACACATCCGGCGTGAGAACGACCGGTGGATCGAGCGCCAGAAGGTTCGCAGCCGCCGCCAAATAGGTCGCACGCGCGCCATCCGAAGAGTCGCGCCATTCAAACATGATCTCCTCAGCCTCTCGCGGCTCTCCGCGCGCCACCAATGCCAGCGCGAGTCCTTCCGAAGCCGAAGCGGAATCGTCAACCTCTCTTGCACGGCGGAACCACTTTTCCGCATCGTCCATCTTCTCACGCTCGACATTGTACCACCCAAGCAGAAGCGCATCGCTTGCAAGCTTGTTGGTTTCCGCCAACCGTTCCAGACGGGACAGATAGGCAGGCGGCACAGCCACCTTGGGATCTTCACCAGCCTTCGCAACGAACTGGCGTGCGAGGTCGTCCTTTAACGGCTCGAATTCGAGCTGGCCGTCAGGCCCAGGCTTCTCACGCGACAGAAGATCTTGGGTCATTGAAATCGGCAGCAGTTCCGAGGCCTTTTGGACCGTTGCGAGACGTTCAGCCGGATTTTGGCAGTTGCTGAGCACGTAATTATAGGCGTCACGCGCACGCTCCGGCTTTTCGACGCGGACAAAAGCCTCCGCCACGCGCCAGAGCACATCGACCTCGCTGCAGGTCAACAGACCGGGATTTTCAGCAGCGACCCCGATCACCGCATTATATTGCTTGAGATCCGATGCGTTGACGAGGCGCTGGCGGGCCTCGGCAAGGTCCAGCATCTGCTTGAGATTATCCGGCGGCTGCCATCCGGCTTCGGCAGCCTGACGATCGGCAATCGCCTTTCGCGCTTCGGAGTAGCGGCCACTGGCGTAAAGCTGCCACATCGCCTCCAACTGCGGGTCGCCGGTCGGAGCGGCTGCCGCAGGATCGGTGGGCGGCGTCCAGTTTGGATAAAGGGCTTTCAAGCGGGCAATTTCCGCTTGCAGACGTGCCGTATCGCCGCGCGCGGCAAAGTAACGAAGCGCACTTTCATCCACCACCGGTACGGTTTCGCTAGCGACAGGCTGTCCGGACTGGACAGTGCCTGGGCTGGTGCGCGGCGGCGATGGCGCATTGTGTGGCGCCTGTGAGACATCTACAGATGACGCCGGCGGCGCGGAGAGAGTGGTGGAGGATTCCGCCGGCCTCTGACCCGAGGTCAGCGGGGCGGTACTCTTTTGCGCATTTCCATTGCCGAGTTCGGCGGCGAAAGCCCCTGTTTTATGGTCCGAGGTTGAATGAACGCTCTTCACCTGACCAAGAAGCTCGTCGCGCGACTGATACAGTGCGACGGCGCACAGAGACAGCACGGCAGCGGAAAGCAGAAGTGGCTTCTTGTTCATAGGCATTCCTGATTCGCTTGCGCTACGAAAGACAAAGCCAAGAGATGCAACGTAGATGGATAATAAAGTGTTGACGTGTAGTTTAGAAGTTCTGCCGGAATGGGCTTTTTCGCGGCCTTGCAGGCCAGAAGAGCAGGCATGATCCGGTAGCCCGCATCCGAAAGCACATCCTTGGCCGCTCCTGATTTCAGGTCGAAGGTCGCGATATCTCCACCCTCCAGCGACATGCCTGCTGCCATACGGATGTAAAGATCGGGCGAGCCGACACCGCCTCTCACGAGATAGAGTGGAATACGAACGGAATTGTAACCGAACTCGCTCGGGATCCCATCGGCAGGGCGGGGTTTGGTCCGGACTGACACCCAGTCGGCAGGCAATTTGCGCGGGCCAAATGCAAAACCGTTAAGAGCGCTCAAACCGTCTGCCGAAAGCCTGTCCCAGACGGGCGAAGGCGCAAGTTCGTTCAGCAGCGGAAACGCCTCGAAGATATAGTAGGATGGGTTGATAACCGGCCCATCGGGTCTGTCGCGGTCTGTGAAGCCCGACACCGCCGGAAGCAGCAACGTCCTTCCGCCCCGCTCGATAACCGCCTTGTCAAGCAGGGCCTTTGCAATAACGCGACCGGCCTCTGCAAAATCCTGGCGTCCCCATTGCCGAGCGGCAAGGGCAAGCGCCTGTGCAATGAGAATATCGCCGTCCGTTGCGTTGTTGATATCGGAGACATGCGGCTTGGATTGCGGATCCCATTTCCAGGCGGCGAGGCCATCATCCCGGATGAGAAGTTCAGTTCTTGTGAAAGACCAGATCAACTCGAACGTGGCGGGATCGTCCGCAAGAACCGCAAGCCACATGCCATAGCCTTGTCCCTCGCTATGGCTGATGCCGTTATTGCCGGTATCGACAATCCGTCCCGAGGCATCCAGAAAGGCTGCGCGATAGCTCTGCCAATCCGCTGCATCGATAGATGCGGCCCTGCCGCTTAACGGAACCATCGCGATCCCCAGCAGCACTATCGTTTGGAGGAAGTTTAGGACAAATCTCGTCATGGTTTGCGACCCAGCCCCCGCAGAAGCAGGAAAGTCACAAACCCCAGAAGCGACAGAAAGCCGATGAAGAACAGCGAATAGGATAAGGTGTTGCTGGACAGCCAGTTGGCCGCGATCAGTCGCCAGTTCGAAAATGTAAAGGGACCGGTGGTAAAGAACGTCTGCTGCTTCGCCACAATCGACTCGACCTTGTCGGCGCCCGCATCGTAGGTCGCGATCCGCCCGGAAAGGCCCGACCATCGCTTCATTTCCGTCATCGCCTTCATGCCGGAGCGCAGGGTGTCTGTCGCCGGTGCGGTCGCAAGGGTCCAGACGCCTTCTCCTCCTGGGCTGAGGCCTTGCGCCAGCATGAAACTAACATTTGCGGGCGGTGCGTAGATCTCCTCCGCTCCAGGCAAAAACCGCAACGTGTCTGCGCTGATATCGAAATTGCGCCGCATCCACTCCTCGAAGGAGGATATCTGGCCCTGCCAGAGCCCACCATCCACACGCTGACGCCAGTCTTCGAAGAGTTGGTCTGTCTGCTCGGCAGCTGGAGCCGACTGCCTTCCTTCGCCCCAAGCGGTCTGACTAGCGGACGCTATGTTGAACTGGGCGGCAAGCGCCGGCTGGATCTGCGGAAGTGTACCGATGAAGATCGCATCCCTGTCTCCAACGCCTGCGATGGACCCTACCAGATCCACGTCGACGGGCTGCCCCGCCGCAACGGCCAGCCGCCCCATGAGGGTGGCGGCAGACGACAAAAGATCGGGATCGATCCGCTCCAGAAATATAGCCACGGGCTGTTTTGCGGAACGATATGGCTGCGCAACCCCACTGGTAGCGGCAAGATCCGGTGCGCGCCCGATCCTGGCGAAGTTCGGCATGTGAAATTCAGACGTATCGAAGAGAGCGAAACGCGGTGTCGCGCTCGCCGCGGTACCAGGCAGGCAGGTCTCGTCCGCCTGAGTTTGCAAAACAGCTTCTATTGTCACTGTATTTGCGCCGGGCACGAAGTGCCTCAACGTGACGTTGATCGGCAGGTGCCGGAAGATGCCACCGCCCCGGTTGGAAATCGGCACGGTGGATGCGATATTTCCGTTCACGTAGACGTCGATATGACTTCCGGGAAGCACCTCTGCGGCATAGGCGGCATCCAGAAGAAGAGTGGCTTCGCCATAGGCGGCGGCGTAAAAATTTGCGGGGACGCCGATGGTGAAATCGGTGCGAAAGCGCCTTCCTGAAAATTCGGTGCTCGTCACACCAAGCGACGACAGCGAGAGACGGCGGTCACCAAGGACAAGAGGCGCATCTGGCGTGTGCCAGTTCCTGGTCGACAAAAAGGAACGAGACGACTGGTCGGGAGGTTCGACCGACGCAACCAGACTGGCGATCGCCGCTTGCGTGGCTTGCGGTGTCGGGCCTCCGACAACGAGAGCCGACGCACCATTGATCATATTGCTTTCGAAGCCGGCATAGGGGCCTGCAAGGACTTCTGCGGGAACTGTGTTTGTAACCGCGGCAATCTCACGCGAAGTGCCAGCCAGCACGAGAAGCGAACCCGCCTTTCTTGCCTGCGGAACGTTTGCGTGGAAGACGATCTCCTGATTGGGCATTTGCGTGCGCAACGCCAATGCCTGCGAGAGTTTCAGCAGAGACGAAGCCATCACAGGGTTGGACATGCCGGGCGCGACGATGTCGATGGTGGTCAGCCCGTCGGAACCGGCCCCGATAGCCTGTATGTCCTCGATTGTCTCGAAACGGCTTGCCACATCGGCATTGAGAGTGATGAAGGTACCGGACGGATTGATGTCGGTCCACAGATCGTATGTGGATTCGATCGTGCAGTCAGTTCGGTGCCGTTGCTTGACGCCGAGTGTCACCACATTGGCGCCACCCTGAAGTAGACCGGGCGGAATGGCGATTGAAAGATTGCCCTCCGCGTCGGGAGAGGCAATGCTTCTTTGCTCCAGCGGGACATTGTTGATCGCGATCTCGAGGCTTGAGCTTTCCGGCGCAACCACTACGGCGTTCTGGTAGGCAACGGTCAGAGCCCTGGCCGCATCAGCCTGTTGTGGCGTCATGTAGATCGTCCATTGCCGCTGGTCCATTTCGCCAGACAGGCTGAGTTCGGTGAACGGCAGGATGTAGCGGCGGCGCTGATCGACGGATGTGGTGATGGGCTCAGGGGCTGCCTGCGCCGACCGCGGTGCGGCCATCGGCGGCGTCGAAGCGCTGGGCGTGACGGATGGAACAGACGATGGAGCGATTTGCTGCGTTGGGGGCGCACCCGCGGGCGAAGCCGCAGGTGGCGGCCTGACAGGAACTTGAGGGGTCGGTGGTAACGCTGTCGTGGGCGCTGACGGTGCGGACGGTGGCACTGGACCCATCGTTGCTGGCGGCGGACCGGCTGGCCGCTCCGGTGACATATCGAAGGGTGCGGACTGAGCAAAAGCTGTCGCCGCGAAGGCAGCGTAAAAGGCCAGAACAGCAAGCGGCTTTTTCATCATTTTGCCACTCCCGCGGGAGCCTTCTGCTTTGCCTTGGATTGGAAAGACCGCATGAAGTAAAAGAGGCCTCGCTGCGTCTGGAAGAGCGCAATCGCCAGAAAAGAGGCTGTTCCTCGGATCAAACCGGGATTTCGTCTGCGAGCGCGCTGGAATTCCGTCCATTGCTCTGAATTGGCGAAAATCAAATCTGCGATCAGTCGGCGTTCGATATTTTCCTTAGGCGCGAAAGTGCAGCCGATGGACATGAAACCCTGTTGCTTGACGGTTCTGACAATATCAATCGTCATCGTGGACGGAGACCCTGGGCTGTAGGGTTCTACCTTGATGAGAGCAGAGCTGCCTTTCTCGATACGATCGAGATCGTCTTCGAAAACATTGATCAGCATGCCGTGAACCGAAACGTTCTGAACGGTCGCCGGCAACCACGGGCCGTCTTCCTGGAATTGCAACTCGCAGCGACGCTTGACGGTGATTCGCCGTGAAGCAGACCTTTCGCCGCGTTCGGACACGACGCCGAGTGCGCAGCCGGCAAAGATGATATTGAGCAGGTTCCATCCGCCTACGACCAGCGTCACATCCGCCTTATAGGGCTCTGCGTAGATGCGATAAATCGCAAAGACCATGGCGATGACCAGCACGAAAAAGATGACGAAGAACGGACGGCTGATTTCCGACAGTCTGGCTTCGCTGATAGATTCGTCCTTGGCGGTGACCTTGAAGGTCGGCTTGCTGGGATTGAACAGGACCGAGACTACGGCGGGCAGAAGATGCACCGTCTGAACATATTCGTAGAGTTCGGAAATCCAGGGCCAGCGGAAACTTCCATAGAGGAAGTTCTGCATCATGAGGTTCACCAGCATATACGCGGCCGTGTAGGCCAGGAATTCGCCGCCCGAGGCCACGAAGATCTGCAGGTCGAAAAAGAGATAGAACAGAGGCGCGAAGAGGAAGATTGTACGCGGGAACGGAAACAGCCAGAACAGCGTGGACGACATGTAGCAAAGCCGTTGGGTGAAGGAGAGTCCTCGGCGAAACAGCGGCTGACGGAAGATCAGGATCTGCATCATGCCCTGCGCCCAACGGCTTCTTTGGCCGATGAAGCTGGTGAAAGTTGCTGGCTGCAAACCTGCAATCAGTGGCTTGTCAACATAAAGGCTATTCCAGCCGCGCGAATGAAGTGCAAGCGCGGTCTCGCAGTCTTCAGTGATGCTGACCCCGCTGAATCCCTCGGTTTCCTTCAATGCCGTCCGGCGCAGAACCGCCGCCGAACCGCAGAAGAAGGCACCGTTCCACTTGTCCAGTCCGCGCTGAATGATGCCGTAGAACATTTCGTTCTCGCTCGGCATCGTTTCAAAGGTGCGCAGATTTCGCTCGATGGGATCTGGATTGAGAAAGAAATGCGGCGTCTGCACGAGGAAGAGCTTCGGATCTTCTTCGAAATAGCCGACCGTTTCGAGAAGAAAGTCACGAGCGGGGGCATGGTCTGCATCGAAAACCGTCACCAGTTCGCCGGTAGAATGCTCAAGACCGTTGTTCAGATTGCCGGCCTTGGCATGGACGTTGCGCTCACGCGTCAGGTAGTTGACGCCGAGATCGGCGCAGAGCCTCTGCAATTCCGCATGCCGTCTGGCAGCCGCCTGCGCTTCCAGAATGTTCGGCGCATTGCGTTTTTGTAGCGTCCCGCCATCATCCAGCAGCCAGACCGTGAACCTGTCCGCCGGGTAATCCATGTTTTTTGCCGCAGCCAGCGTATTGGCGAGAAGTTCGGCGTCCTCATTATAGCTCGGAACGAAGACATCCACCGTCGGCACATAACCGGCAGAACCGGGGCGTGTCTTGCGCGAGGGCAAAGGCATGGAGACAATGACGAGGCTGAGGGCCAGCATCATCACGCTGTACATCTCGGCGAGATACAGCAGAAAGCCGGGAATGAAGTTTTCGAGTTGATTGACGGGCGGCAAGGTACTTGTCGTGCGCCAATAGACATAGCGCAGAACGATGGCGGTTCCGAAGCCCAGGCCGATCAGCCGCCATGCTCCCTTGCCGTTCAGGGTTTTGATCGTCGCGAGAAGACCGAGCGAGATTGCGGTTGCGATGAGGTGTGTCTGCAGGCTGACGGGCAGAGTGATGATCAGCAGCACACAGGCCGACACGAACAGCCAAAGGATGAAAGTGATGGCCTTGCTCATCCGCAAACCTTTACATCAAGTCGATAAGAAGCCGGTCGCTCCTTTGGCCTCATGCCACCGGCCATCCGACGGCATGTCGAAAAGCCATTGTGGAGCAGTTACACTCAAAACAGTTAATTGCAGGTTTGCCCGCTCGTCTGACCAGCAACACAGCCGGGCGACGGGATGGCAATCCGTTTCGTTTCAACACGTCGCGCTGGCGGAGCCACATCCGCCGGTCGGCCACTGGTTGCCGTGGGTCGTGCGGGAGAGGGAATCACCACGGCAGGTGCTGGCTGAGGCTGAGGCGGGCTTGGGCGCGAATTGGACGCAGGCACCGAAACAGGGGCAGGTCTTGTCACCGCGCGAACTGGCGCCGCCGCGGGCGTTTGCGTTCCAGGCGACATCGGAGCGCTACCCGACACGGGATAGACAGGATTGCCGGCGCGGCCTAGTCCACTGTCAGGCCCCTGCGCCGTACCGTAGGGGTTCCAATTGCTGGACAGATAATTGCCGGTAATGGTGTAATTGTACATTACAGCCAGAAGATCGCGGGTGGTGACGCCAGATTGGCAGAGGCGCAACGTGACGTTGATGCGGCCCAGATTTTTGAAGCCCTGGCGCATGCTTTCCGCAGAGCGGATCTGCTGCCAGCCGTATATGCAGGCGTCACCGCCATAACCTTTGCCTGAGGCGTAGGAAAAGGCGCCGTAATTGTTCTGGAGATATTCCGCGGACATCGACATGGCCACACCGGGAAATGCGCTCCGAATTTCGCGCGAGATCGAGGAAGCGCGCAGACTGCTTTCCGAAAGCCCATCTTTTCCCGTATCCTCGGCTTTTTGCGGCCCGAAAATCTGGACTTTCAAGTAATTCTGGCCAGGCGTCGTTGCGTCCGAGCGCAGGATCACATCCTGCTGGACCGCATTGGAATAATTGCGATTGATAACAGTCAGGATCTCTGGACCACCAGGTGGTGGAAAAATCAACGCCTCTTCCGGCGATGCCATTTTGGGTGCGCCTGATTGCTGCACGCCCGCTGGGGTATTGCAGCCCGAAAGCGCAAACGCCACACTACACAATGATGCAACGGCAGCGGCCTTTTCCGCCCCTGCACTATATCCCCTTAACGAGGTTCGAGCATAACGAATCACGTGTGACCAGTTCATCGTTTCGAAATACGTGAGCCCTACGATTTAGCAATCCTAAATATGGAGGGTTGAGACTTATGCCTGCGGTTGTAGTCTACGCTTTACGACAGCCTGCGGGAACTTTGCCGGTGCAGAAGGATTTGGAATTGTTGAACGTCGCCATGATCGCCTATCGTGCGGCATGATGAAATGAAGGATCAAAAAGCGTAGCAGGATGACTGACCAACCGTTAAGCACGACAGCACGACTGACAGAGGAAATTACCGCACTGCGCAGATGGCTGGAGGAGGCTGCCCTGCCTCTATGGTGGGAGGCCG
The DNA here is from genome assembly GCF_053521965.1 of Rhizobium sp. 22-785-1. NCBI lineage: Bacteria > Pseudomonadati > Pseudomonadota > Alphaproteobacteria > Hyphomicrobiales > Rhizobiaceae > Rhizobium > Rhizobium sp. 22-785-1. The sequence goes on from NZ_JBNWDI010000012.1 coordinate 97,696, forward strand.
GAGCGGCAAAGCCGGATGGTGGATTTCATGAACGGGTCGGTCAGGACGGCAGGCCTATCCTTGGAGATGATCGCCGCGCCCGCGTTCAACCGCGCCAGGCCTATTGTTATGCGGCGGCGGGCGAAAACGGCTGGGGCGGCGACTGGAAACGCGCCCTAGACCAAGGCCTCTCGTGGTTTGACAGGGTCTACCGTTTGGAAAGCGGGCTATACGGCAACCTGGCGAACGCGTCTGGGAAACTCATCGATCCGTCGTTCGATCTGTACAATCAGGCCTTTGCCCTTTTCGCAGCGGCCCAGACCGCGAAAGTGCTGCCCGAAAGAAAGGGCGAGATGCGCGAGCGAGCGCTTTTGATCCTGTCACTCTTGAAGGCGCAGTACGCCCATCCGGTTCAGGGGTTCGAGGAAGATAATCCCCCCCGTTATCCCCTATGCTCCAACCCGCATATGCACCTTTTCGAGGCGATGCTGGCTTGGGAAAAAGTCGACCTTTCCGGCCCGTGGACAGCCGTTGCCGATGAGATTGCCGATCTGGCCATGAGCCGCTTCATCGATCAGGGCAATGGTGGCTTGCGAGAGTTTTTCGATAAGGACTGGATGCCGGCTTCTGGTGAGGACGGCCGTATCATGGAGCCCGGCCACCAATTCGAATGGGCGTGGCTTCTTACCCGTTGGGGGCTCCTGCGCAACAGTTTCGATGCGGTGAAAGCGGCCAAGCGCTTGTTTGAGATCGCCGAAAGTCACGGTATTTGCCCACGGCGAAAAGTCGCCGTCATGAGCTTGCTGGACGATTTCTCGCCGCATGACCGGCTCGCCCGCTTCTGGCCGCAAACGGAATGGCTCAAGGCGGCCATTCGACTGGCGAGTGTGACGGAAGGAGAGGAGCGGCATCGATATCTGACCTCCGCCTTGCGGGCAGTCGTGGCAATTCAACCCTTCCTCGACACACAGATCCGCGGCCTGTGGTTCGACAAATGGCCCGACGATGCACCAATGATCGAGGAGCCAGCGCCTGCAAGCACTTTCTATCATATCGTCTGCGCCATCTACGAAGCCGACGCAGTATTGAAGGCATTGAAGTCAAAGACCGCGGAACCGCGATAGGTCTATCAGTTTCTTCGATATTTCAGAAACAGACAGACATTCGCATGAATGCGAATGATTTCGCTTCGTTACCGCGGGCGAGGAAAAGAAATATCCTCCTCGTTTCAAGCAGGATGAAAACATTGCTGTCCATGTGGCGGCTTCCCATGGACACTGAAGTGGCCATGGTCGTAAATGCGACCGAGAACCACCGTCTCAATCCGGAGCCCTTCATGCCGTCCCCGATTTCGCGCCGATCCCTGCTCAAGACCCTGGCACTGCTCACCGCATCCACAGCATTGATGCGCATCGACCGTGCCTGGGCGCAGGAGAGCGGCGAGCGCCTCGTCGTCGCGGCAGACTCCGAGCCTAAAAATCTCAACCCTGCAATCGTCGCTTCCAACGGCGTCTTCTATATTTCCAGCAAGATTGTCGAACCGCTGGCGGAAGCGTCCTACAACGGGAAAGATGGGCTTGAGCCTCGGCTTGCAACCGCTTGGGAAGGCTCGCAGGATGGCCTGAGTGCAACCTTCAAGTTGCGTGAAGGCGTGACGTGGCATGACGGCAAACCCTTCACTTCGGCGGATGTGGCCTTCTCTGCTCTGTCCGTCTGGAAACCGCTGCAGAACCTCGGACGGCTGGTCTTTGCCAACCTTGAGAGCGTCGACACGCCCGACGAGCACACCGCAATTTTCCGCTTCTCAAAGCCTACACCCTTCCAGCTCATTCGCAATGCCCTGCCGGTAGTCACCAGCGTTCTGCCGAAACATCTGTACGACGGCACCGATATCGCCACCAACCCGCTGAACAACAAACCGGTCGGCACCGGACCTTTCGTTTTTGCCGAGTACAAGCCCGGCGAATATTATCGCCTGACGCGCAACGAGACATATTGGGGCATGGGTCGGCCAAAGCTCAGCGAAATCATCTATCGGGTGCTTCCCGATCGCGCTGGCGCAGCAACCGCGCTGGAAGCGGAGGAGATACAGCTTGCCGCTTTTTCTGCCGTTCCTCTTTCCGATCTTGCGCGTATCTCCAAGGAACCCGGCATCAAGGTGATTGCCGATGGCTATGAGGCTTTGACCTATCAACTCGTCGTCGAAATCAATCACCGCCGGAAAGAGCTTGCCGACCTCAAGGTGCGACAAGCCATCGCTCACGCAATCGACAAGAAGCTCGTGGTCGACACGGTGTTTCTTGGCTACGCGACCAATTCCACCGGTCCTGTGCCGAAGAACGCGTCGCAATTCTACACGTCCGACGTCACGTTGTACGACTTCAACATCGACAAGGCGAACGCTCTTCTCGATGAGGCTGGCTATCCACGCGGTCGGGATGGGAACCGTTTCTCCCTGAAGTTGCTGCCTGCGCCTTATTTCAATGAGACCAAACAGTTCGGCGCCTATCTGCGCCAGGCTTTGTCTGCCATCGGTATCGATGCGCAACAGGTAAACAACGATGCTGCCGCTCATCAGAAGGCGGTCTACACTGACCACGACTTCGACCTCGCCGTAGCACCGACCGTCTTTCGCGGCGATCCCGCCATTTCCACAACCATTCTGGTGAAATCGGGAACACCTGCCGGTGTTCCCTTCTCCAATCAGGGTGGATATCAAAACAAGGAATTGGACGCTCTGATCGACAAGGCGGCGGAGACTGTCGACGAAAAGCAGCGTACTGCGCTCTACAAGGAATTTCAGCAGAAGGTGAAACAGGATCTGCCGTTGATTAATGTGGCAGAGTGGGGCTTCATTACCGTTGCCCGCGACACGGTGAAAAACGTTGCCAGTAACCCAAGATGGGCGGTTTCGAACTGGGCGGATACCGCCATCGAGGAATAGAGTGGCAGTTGCAGGCCGCATTCTCCGTCGCAGAATGATCAGCGCCGTACCAGTGCTGGTCATCGTGCTGATCTTTACGTTTCTGCTTTTGGAGAATGCGTCGGGTGATGCCGTTGACGCCTATCTCGTCTCCATAGGCGGCGGGGATGCAAGCCTTCGCGATACTCTGCGTACACAATACGGGTTGGACCAATCGGTCCTCTGGCGGCTGTGGCTATACGTCACATCGATCGTCCGGCTGGACCTCGGCTGGTCGGTCGCCTTCGATCGGCCCGTCCTTTCGCTGATCTTGGAGCGTCTACCGAACACTCTGCTATTGATGGGTAGCGCGACGCTCCTGTCGTTCATCCTCGGCACGACACTGGGGATTGCCGCTGGCTCAAGGCCCGGAAGCCTCCTGGATCGGGCACTGTCTTCTGCATCGCTGGCCCTTTACGCCGTTCCGGGCTTCTGGCTCGGCCTCGTCCTTGTGCTCGTTTTCGCCGTCAAGCTCCGCTGGCTCCCGACCTCCGGGCTGGAAACCATAGCCTCTGGCAAAGAGGGTTTTGCGCGGGCACTCGACATCATGCGCCATCTCGTCCTTCCGGTTGCAAGCCTTGGCCTTATCTACCTCGCCCTCTTCCTGCGCGTGATGCGCAGCGCCATGGGGGACCTCTGGCATACGGATTTCGTCGCCTTCGCTCAGTCGAAAGGGCTGTCACGTTGCCGGGTGGTGCTGCGCCACGTTGCGCGCAATGCCGCACTTCCTCTTCTCACCGTGCTCGGTCTCCAATCGGCTACCATGCTCGGTGGCTCCGTCGTCATCGAGAGCGTCTTTGCCATCCCTGGCTTCGGGAGACTGGCGCAAGAGGCGGTCGCCGGGCGTGACACGCCATTGTTGATGGGCATCATCCTTGTCAGCGCCGTTTTCGTCATCCTCGTCAACCTGATCGTCGATTTGCTTTACGCATTTCTCGATCCGCGTATAGGTGCGGGGGAGAAAGCGGCGTGACCATTCTTCGCCGGGTATCTCGCAGTCCAGAAGGTGTGGCCGGCCTCGTGATCCTTCTCACAGTGACGTTCGCTGGCATTTCGGCGCCTTTTGTCTTCCCCAACGATCCGCTTTCCATCGTCGCGGCTCCACTGATCCCGCCCTTTACCGACCGTGCCCTGCCGCTCGGCACCGATACGCTCGGCCGCGATGTTCTTGCCTGTCTCTTCCATGCCGTGCGCAGTTCGCTTCTCGTCGGTCTTTCCGCTGCAGCAGCGGCGCTTCTGATCGGCACGTTCATGGGCACGATAGCGGGCTTTGCTGGAGGCATTGTCGACGAAGCACTGATGCGGATCGCCGATGCATTCCAGATCGTTCCGAGTTTTCTGCTCGCGCTTGCCTTTGTCAGCACCGTGGGCCCGTCCCTGCCGATTGTCGTGATGGCCATTGCACTCGGCGCTTGGGCCGATCCCGCGCGGTTGACGCGCGCGCAGGTGCTCTCAATTCGCGAGCGGGATTATGTCGCAGCCGCTCGGACCATCGGCATGCATCCAATGGAAATCGCCTTTCGACAAATCCTGCCAAATGCGGTGCCGCCCGTCATGGCACTTGCCGCGATCATCGTTGCAGCAGCCATTCTGACGGAAGCAGCGCTTTCCTTCCTTGGTCTTGGCGATCCGAATATCGTCACTTGGGGTGGAATGATCGCGGAAGGAAGAAACGTGCTTCGCTCTGCTGCTTACCTCTCAATTATTCCGGGTATCGCTCTGCTTGCCACGGTTCTCGGGGTCTATCTGCTCGGCGAGGGCATCAACAAGGCGCTCGCATTCCAAAAAGGTGTGCAATGAGCCCATTGCCACTTCTTACGATCAAGGGCTTGGGCGTCACCTATCGTGGCGCGTCCGGACCCGCCTTGAGCGATGTGTCGCTTACCCTTGAAGAAAAACGCCGGCTCGCCATCATCGGCGAAAGCGGCTCGGGCAAAAGCACGCTGGCACGCTGCATTGCAGGGCTGCTGCCAGCTGGCGCCAGAACGACCGGCGAATTGATCTGGAATGATGCGAAGGTGAGGACGAAACACGGGTCTTTTCCGGCACCTGGACGCGATATCGCCTATGTATTTCAGGATCCCGGCGCCAGTCTCAATCCTGTCCTGACGATTCGCGAGCAGGTGTGTGAAGCGGCCATACGCCATCTCGGCCTGACACGCAGACAGGCGCTAAATCATGCACGCGATCTGCTCGCAGAGGTACAACTAACCCATGCGGAGGCGCTGCTCTCGACCTACCCGCATCAGATTTCCGGAGGTCAGCGGCAACGAGTTGCCATCGCCGCTGCCATTTCCGCTAACCCCAAAATCCTGATTGCGGATGAAGCCACAAGCGCGCTCGACACGATAACCCAGGCGGCCATCGCAAGTCTGCTGGACAGACTGGTTCAAACCAACGGTATGACGCTGATCTTCATAACGCATGACATTGCGCTCGCTTCCAACCTCGCAGATGATATCGCCGTATTCAAATCGGGCCACTTGGTGGAAGCCGGCAAAGTATATGACGTGCTTCCCAATCCGGGAAGCGTCTACACCAGACGTCTATTGTCTTCTCATCTTGACCTCACCAGTCCGCCGCTCATCGGGAGTGCAGGCTGATGACCCCGTTCTTCTCAGCCAGCCATCTTTCGAAGCGATATGAATGGGAAGGCCGAGCAGTGCAGGCGCTGGCCGATGTTTCCTTCACGCTGGAACGGGGCGAAACACTTGGACTTGCGGGTCCATCAGGCTGCGGAAAATCTACTCTCGCACGGATCATCATGCGGCTCTCTCCGGCGGATAGTGGCCAAGTGCGCTTTGAGGACCAGGACTGGCTGAACCTGAGAGGCCGTGAACTGAGAGCCGCTCGCCGCCGCCTGCAGATGGTGTTTCAAGATACCCATGGCGCCTTCAATCCGCGCGCCACGGTGGAAGATGCAATTGGCGATCCGCTGCGCATCCACCGCATTGTGGCGAGCGGTCAAAGACCTTATGAAATCACCCGGCTGCTGGAACGCGTCGGTCTCAGCCCGGACGTGGCCAAACGTCCCGTACTTCATCTTTCGGGGGGCCAGCGGCAACGTGTTGCGATTGCGCGTGCGATCGCCTGCCGCCCGTCCTTGCTCGTGATGGACGAGGCGGTTTCGGCGCTGGATATCTCCATTCGCGCTCAAATTCTGGAGCTACTTGTGTCGCTCCAGTCCGAGACCGGTCTCTCCTGCCTTTTCGTTTCGCATGATCTGGCCGTCATTCGCGCCGTATGCCATCGCGTCGCGATCATGGAGAGCGGACGGATTGTCGAATATGGCCAGACAGGCCGCATCATCTCCAGCCCGCAATCGGACACTGCCAAGCGATTGATTGCCGCCGTTCCCACACTTCGACTTCAGGACAAGAACCATGTCTAACCGCAATTGGAGCCACCTGCTCGATGTCCCAGCTTTCCCACAAGAGCGTTATGCAAAGCTCGCGGACAGGCTGGCCGCATTGATGAAGACGCAAAACGACGTGCTCCTCATTCAGGCCGAAGCAGTTCTCGCGCTGGAAGCGGTGGCGACCAGCCTGGCCCAGCCGCGACTGAAAGCGCTCAACATCATTACCAGCCCCTACGGCGCATGGTTCGGGGACTGGCTGAAGCGCGGCGGCTGTGAGGTCGTCAACCTCGTGGCCGAAGCTGGGCGTCCCATCACGGTAGACGCTGTCAGGAGGGAGCTTAACCAACACCCCGATATTGCCGTACTGTCTCTCGTTCACGCCGAATCCGCCAGCGGCATTCTCAACCCATTGGAAGAGATTGTCCGGCTCTCCAGGGAAAAAGGCGTGCTTGCCGTCGTGGACGCAGTTGCATCGATTGGCGGGCATAGTCTCGATGTGGACAAGGATCACATCGACATCGCCGTGATCGGTCCGCAAAAATCGTTGGCTGGGCCGGTAGGCCTTTCGGCAATTTCAGTCAGCAAACGCGCCTGGGCCATGCTGAACCATGGCAACGCGCCACGCGGTTCGATGCTCTCGCTTCTCGATCAAAAAGAACAATGGCTCGATACCGGCAGAGGGATTTTGCCTGGTACGCCCGCACCGCTTGAATTTTTTGCGCTCGAAGCTGCATTGGATCGTGTGGAGGCGGAAAGCATAGACTTCAGCCAGAAGCGACATCGGCTGGCTGCAACGGCAACGCGAAGAGCTCTCACCGCACTCGGCGTTGAGCTCTGGGTGCCGGACGAAGAAGCCTCTGCACTCGTCACAGCAGTCAAGCTCCCGGTAGCTGTCCAGCGCGCCGATCTCGTCTCTCAGGCAAAAATCGATGGGTCCGACATCTCAGCCGCTGTCGGCCCCGGAACAGACTATCTGATCCGCCTCAACCATACGGGACAGCGCGCCAACAAAGAGCCCGTGCTGGCCAATATCAAAGCCCTCGCCCACGCACTGCGCCACCACGGACATTCAAACCAAGTGGATAAGGCAATCGGGGTGGTAGATGAGACCTACTCTTCTGCCGCCAAGCAATAGAGCCCGGGCGGCCCGATGGACATGCAAAAGGCCGCGTTCATCGGCGTATAACGCGGTCCGACTCTGCGGGGCGGCTGATGCTCCCGAGAAAAAATCCCTAGCTGTAACGCTGCAAATGGAAGGATCTTTCTCTCCCGTCCACAGCTCTAATATAGGAATCCCTCCAGCAATCTTGACGAAATCGTGGCAAAACGCGAAACTTTACACATTGTTAAGTTCGGTGACTGGAGGAATGAAAATGGTTGCAGGCTACAACATGCTTTCCTTCGATCTCTTCGGCCTCGGCCGTCGGGCGCAGGAAGAAAAGCTAAAGAGCGAGAGCGGATCGAGAAACGATCACCCCGTTCGTGACGAGGCTGAACAGCGTGATCGCGATCAGGAACATGATCTGTTTTTCTGGTCGCTCTATCCGGTGATCTGAAGCGTCGCTCAGAGACGATCCAGTTCCTCGCGATGCCGATGCATTGCGAGGAATTTTCTGTAATCGCGCTCATAGCCGGATGCGCGCGTCCCATCCGGGTGGCGCTCCTCATAACCGGGATACATGGCAGCGCCAGCTTCAGACAAACTCGTATACACGCCACCCGCTACCGCGGCGGTCATGGCGGTTCCCAGAAGCACGGCATCGCTGGTCTGCGGCACCACGACGTGCTTACCCGTCGTGTCAGCATAGAGCTCCATCAACAGTGGATTACGAACATGCCCGCCCGCTAGGTGAAGCGTTGCGATGCGATATCCAAAACTCTCCATCGCCTCCAGAACGTGGCGCGTCCCGAGCGCGATCGACACGGCGGTACGCCAGTATAGGGCGCAGAGGCTATCGAAAGAAGTATCGAGAGTGAGGCCACTGATCACGCCCCGAGCATGTGGATCGGCGAAAGGCGATCTGTTGCCATGAAAATCCGGCAGGACATGCAGACGGTTGGCAAACCCGTCGCCCTCTGTGGCCCGTAACGCCATGACTCGGTCGACGATGCGACGGTGAAGCGCCGCATCCGGCTCGCCGCCCGCAGCATGCATGCGCACGATATGGTCGAGCAAAGCACCCGTTGCCGACTGCCCGCCCTCGACCAGCCAGTGACCGGGCAGAACGGCCTGCCAGTAAGGCCCCCACAGACTGCGACCATGCATGCGTTTGGGCGTGAGAGCGACGAGACAACTCGATGTGCCGGCTATTAGCGCAACATTGTTTTCCACATGGTTGCCGAGACTACCGCCGAGCGCACCCAGGGCGCCCGCATAGGCGTCGATCATGCCGGTTGCGACCTGGCACTCAGTATCCAACCCCAATTCATCGGCAGCCCTGGCCGACAGAACACCAACGGCTTGACCAGGCGCGACGGGGCTTGAAGGGAGCGAAGCCCGCTCTTTCAGATCCCCGAGACCTGCAAAGTCAAGATAATCCTGACACCAGCCTTCTTGCTCATGCGCTAGGAAATTCCACTTTGCCGTCAGTGTGCAGTTGGAGCGCGCCGCACTGCCGCTTGCCCTCCAAGTGAGGAAGTCGGCAAGATCGAAGAAATAGGCCGCTTTCGACCAGCTTTCAGGCAGGTGCTTCTTCAGCCACATCAGTTTCGGCATCTGCATTTCGGGGGATATCGATCCTCCGACGAAATCCAGAACCGGGTGACCCGATGCTGTCAGAAAATCCGCCTCGGCAATGGCGCGATGATCGAGCCAGACCACCGTGTCGAAGCGGTTTTCGCCCGTGGTTGAGACCGACACTTGCTCGCCGGATTTGCCGCGCGCAACAAGCGAACATGTTGCATCAAAACCAATGCCGGCCACACTTGCAGGGCCAATCGCTGCCTCAGCCATGGAAGACCGCACCGAAAGACACACGGCCCTCCATATGTCCTCGGAATCGTGCTCGGCGTGGTTTTCCTTCGGTTTCTGCATAAGGATGGGATGGGTCGCACGGGACAGCATTGTGCCATGACGATCGAACACCCCGGCGCGCGCGCTGCCTGTTCCGACATCGACCGCAACGAGATATTGGCGCATAAAGCTAGTTTCCCATCCCTGTTTTACCGAAAACCGGGAGAGAAGCGTTCCGTGTCGTTATCTGCACGTCAACCAGCCTCTGCTCTTGAGCCCTGCCGGCCCTTTCGGTCGCGCACAAGGTGAACCAAATCCGGCATGGCGTCAAACACGAGATCGGGCTCAAGTGCTGCGATCTGTTGACGGAACGCGGGGAAGCGTGCGTGAGAGCCCCCTGTAAAAGCAAAAACGCACATACCCGCCGCCTTTGCCGCGGCAATGCCCGCCGGGCTGTCTTCGATAACGATGCAATTGGCCGGCTCCGCACCCATCTCTTGCGCGGCGTGCAGGAAGAGATCTGGCGCCGGCTTGCCGTTCTTCACCATGGTGGCGCTGAAAATATGTGGCTCGAATTTCTCGATAAGACCCGTAAGGCCCAGAGAATAGCGGATGCGTTCCGGCTGACTGGACGAGGCCACGCAGCGCGGCACGTTGAGACGGTCCAACGTTTCAGCAATGCCGTCAATCGCCTTCAACTCCAGGCGAAAGCGTTCGAAGAGGGCGCTTCGCATGTGTTCGAGAAAATCGATATCGGTCTCGATACCATATTCCTCCCAAAGCGTTGCCGTCATATTGGCAAGGCTGCGACCGAGAAATCGCTGATAGGCCTCTTCCTCAGTCATCTGGACACCGAGACGTGCCAGCATGTCGATCAGCACTGCGACAGAAACCGGCTCGCTGTCGACAAGCACGCCATCGCAGTCGAAAATCACCAAGGGGCCGGTTTCGGTAGGCATGATGTCAGCTTTCGATAAGTTTATCGTCCAGATAGAGTTCGATCGTCTTTGCGGTACCCTTTTCCCACAATGTGTTTAGAGCATGAGCGAAGCGGGTTCGGAAGAGGTCTGAGTTTGCGACGTCGCCG
>NZ_JBNWDI010000013.1:0-91731 GCF_053521965.1 Rhizobium sp. 22-785-1
CTTGTCTCCCATTCCCCGTCGCACACGCAGATCAACAAACAGCATCATCCTAAAACAGAAAAACCCGCCGAAAAATCGACGGGTTTGTCAGCGGTCTGAAGGCGCCGGACTGTCCCGGCGCCTTTTTTCGATTTCTCACTCGTCTGCGTCCTCGAAACGCATTGATATGTCTTAGATGCGTTTCGTTGGCTTTTAGATTTTGCTTCCAGCGTCGAACAGGACGGGCGCGCGTCTATGTTCTGAATGTCTTAAAAGACAAACATCCACAGTAGAACGACGACGAAGAACGGGACGCCAAGCGCCCATAAGAGTAGTCCTCTCAGCATTTTAATCTCTCCTTATATACCGAGATGAACTTCTTTCAGACGCAGAAGGTTCCTTGCGCAGCGAATTACCGAGCCATCACAGCATCGGAAATGCCGATCACAAGGTTCGTAAAAGCTTTGCCCGCTAACGTGGGGAGGAATAGAAATTCATCCGAAAGCTCGCCATTCATGCAATCTTCCGCAGCATTGATTTTCATGACCGGGCGTAATTGCGCGCTCTATGCGCCGCGTGCGATCGAGAGTGTCGCGAAGCAGACATTGAAGGACGTGCATATCCTCTTCATCGACGATGCCTCGGATGACAATACCGGCGAGGCGGCCAGGGCATCTCTGGAGAGCCATTTTGCTGATCGGCACACCTTTGTCGTCAATGAAACGCGCTTTGGAAAGGCACGAAATGCTGCGGAGCATCTGCGCCCGCTCGTTGGTAATGCGACCTTCGTCGGTGTGGTGGATGCGGACGATCAACTGATAGAGCCGCGCGTTCTGGAAGGCATGAAGGCACTGTATGACGCCGGCAAGGACGTCGTCTGGACGAATTTCGCTCTGGATGATGGCCGTGTCGGCGGCAATGGTCCGCTGGACCCAAACCGCCCCCCGCGCTTACAGGGCTGGAAGACAAGTCACTTTTTCAGCTTCCGCGCCGAGCTCCTCGGCAATGTGCCGGATGACTACTTCAGGGATAGCGAGGGGGAATGGCTGCAGGCAGCCTGCGATATCGCGATTGCTCTGCCGATTCTCGACCAGACCCGCAGGTATCAGTTCCTCGCCTCGAATGCCTATCTCTACACGGCGACAAATCCGCTGTCGCACCACAATCTCGATCCGAACTCGCAGGGTCTGAATTCGACGATACAGCAAAAATCAGCGCATGCGGTGTTCAACAAGACACCGCTTCCGCTGACGCGTCCCGCGCCGGAGACTGAGTCGCCCAGAACGCCTTCCACCGTCGCCAAGCCGAAATCCCTGCACAACAAAAGTGAGCCAGCTTCCATGACTGCGAAATCCTCTCCTCAGACATGGAGCGATATAACGGGTAATCTCGTCGTGGCTGAAATGCCTGCGATCATCAATGCGATGGCCTATTGCGGGCCTCTGCGGTTGACGCCGGAACAGGTCTGGTCGCTTCGTGGCATTCTGTCGACACGCACCGACAATGCCGACATCCTCCACGTCGGCAGCACCCGTTCGGCTCTCACGCTGGCCTGCTTCGTCCGCGACACGGGGCGTCAGCTGACGTGCCTTTGCTCGTCTGAGGAAGAGGCTCAAGAACTCGACCTGCGCCTCAAGCTTTGCGGCTTCGGTGGCTATGTTTCGATTGCCGTTTCTCAGCCGCAGGCCGTCGAGTTCGGCGACAGGAAGGGCATGTTCCCGGACGCTCGCGTTCTCGAAGCAGAGCCGAAATTCGATATGGTCGTGGTGGACTTCTCCAAGTCTGTTCCGTCCGAAAGCGCCGCGGTATCGCTTGCCGCACTTGCTCCCTATCTTTCGCCGCGCGGCTTTGCTTTCTGCCTCATGGCGGGAGACGCGGCTGCCGAGGCGGCTATAGCAGCGCAGTGGAAAGCTGTCGGCAGCGGACTGAGCTTCTGCGTGAACGCCATTGGCGGCTCCGGCCTGCTTGTCGTTGCCGGTCAGTAAACGAACGCCGGACACTCTTTTTGATTGAGAGATTATTGTGACCAAGAACCTTGCCGGAGCGCTGCGCTTCGATAGTCAGAACGACGTTGACGAAGACTTGGATCTGTCTGCGCAGGAGAGTTTGCTCAATGGCGTTCTGCGCGAGCACTACAATCCCGACGCCCAGATGTCCCCCGTCCAGATCGAGGCTGTTTCTGCTGCGATCCGATCCCGTGGGCCCAATTGCAACATGCTGGTCTTCGGCCTTGGTAATGACAGTCCCTTATGGGCCAATCTGAACCATGACGGCTACACGCTTTTTCTCGAAAATATTCCCGACTGGATCGACAAGGTCAGAAGCAAGCATCCTGATCTGAACATCGACCACATGGATTATCCCACGACCGTAGACGCTTCCCTGAGGGACCCGGCTCTCACCGTGCGTCAAGCCGTTGTGCCGGACAATATCAAGTCTCGCCGTTGGGATGTTATCCTTGTGGACGCGCCCATGGGATGGCGACCGGACAATCCAGGCAGAGCACTGCCAATCATCTGGACTGCACTTGTTGCTCACGACGACACGCATGTTTTTGTCGACGACTACGAGCGCGCCCTCGAGAAGCGCTATGCGGATTTCCTTTTTGCCGAAAGAGCGAAAAACAGAAGCGTGGTCCTTCCTCGGCCCGCAACCGCACGATTGAATGCAAGCGAGATGCTTTGGCTCTTCGGCATTTCACAGAGCCTCAGCGACAAGCGCTGAAACGAAGATCAGCCGTCCCATGTCTCGAAGCTTGCCGTGCGTCAGACCAAAAGAAGCCTGAGATGGCAGCGCGCATCAAGTGCGTTCGATGGAAATCTGGAACAGGATTGAAATTCGCTCAGGTGAACTCTCGTCACCTGTATCGCAGGGATAAGCTGCTGCCTATGCATTTGGGCAGGAACACGGCTTTAACGCCTAAACTGCCGGGGAAATTCGCAAAGCCCGAAGACGGATCATCGAGACAGCCATAGCGCGGCCGGTTTTTGCGAAACTTATGGTCCGGTTTTTATGCATTTTCGCTGATCTACAATCGCGGCAGCCCCTTGCTGGTGCGGCGATATTTGAGGCTACGATCAAAAACGACCACGCTGCGTGGGAGCTGCCGCCCTTATCTTTTCCTTATTGGCTAATGCCCAATTCGCAATCGAAATCCTACATCGATCAGCCCTAAATCAAGGTCTGTTCAACAGTAGTGAATTTCATGGCACACGGCGAACTCTCACTGTTCGATCTGAATGATCGCATTCTTCTCGGCGGAAAAGTTCGGGAGGAGCATGTCTGGTCTTATGTCAAACTGAGCGAAAGTCCCCTCTCAAACCGGCATCACCCATCCAGCAAGCGCTTCAGCGCCCTACTGGAAGCCGGCGCAATCTTTGAGGCCCTCCTTCTTCTGGCGCAGGACCTGACCCCGCCCGCAGAGCTTTGCTCGTTTCAACGGGTCTGCGATGGCTGGGTTTGCGCCGCGGCGGCAAGGCCGCTGTCGAAGCCGGTCAAGGCACTGCATCAGACGCTAGAGGGGGCAATCTTTCTCACCCTGTTGAAGCTATCCAGCGCGACCACCCGCCCCCGCATTCCTTCCAAACAAGGCGCAATATCGTGAGCACACCACTTCTGAACGGCGTCATTACGCCTCTCGTCACTCCATTTCGGGCAGGCGAAATCGATTATCTCGCCTTCGACCACCTCGTCAAATGGCAGGTGGAACAAGGCATAGCGGGCCTTCTTCTGCATAGCCTGACAGGCGAAGGTCCGACGCTATCGGCTAGCGAACGGCGCGCTCTGATAAGCCGCGCAGTGCGTCTCAATAGAGGCCGCGCGGTCATCATCGTGCAGACCGGCACCTATTCGACGGAAACGACAATACGCCAGACCGAAAAAGCGCATGAGTTGGGTGCAGATTTCGCACTCGTGGTACAGCCCTATTACAACCGGCCAACGCAGAAAGGCATCATTCACCACTTCGAGCAGATCGCCCGCGCGACCCGTATCCCAATCATTCTTGACAACGACCCGCAGCATGCAGGCGTTGCGCTGAAGGATGAGACGATCGAAACGCTCCTGCAGATCCCGAACATCGTCGGCATTCTGGAGGATACGTCGGATGCGCGCACGGCGCAGTCTCCGTACCAAGCCATATTTGGACGGCCCCTCCATATGACCGGAGGAGAAACGAGTTCCCCCCTCACGCACCAACAGCGCGCCTGCTGCATTTCGCCAATGGCGAATGTGATACCCGATCTGACCGCGCGTATGCATCAGTTGCGTCAGGAAGGCGACGCCACTGGTTTCGGCGCCCAGATGAAACGGATCATCGAACTCGCCAATGCTTTGCAAAATGGTGGCGATGTAGCCTCGCTGAAATATGCCGTTTCCTGTCTTCGCGGGATCGATAACGCGGTGCGGTTGCCATTGACGCGGGTCAATCCCGAGGCTGCCAGATCGATCGAACGCGCGCTGCGCGGTCTTCGCGTCCTGCGGCGTCGGCGCTATGCCAGCTCACTGGTTCAGGAAGCGCGCGTTGCAAGAGCCGGCTTGCAGCCTGCCATCTCGGCCGAAGCCCTGATCTCGAAATTACACTCATCGATCCTGTGAGGACAACATGACCCTACCGCTTGGAATGTATTACCGGCTTCGCGAAGAACGGCAGAAGAAGGAAAGCGAAGCTTCGCAAAAACACAGTCGCCCTCGCGCAAGACGCGCATCCGAAGGCACGATGTTTCTTCGGCTCATCGCCGTGACAGGAGGACTGCTGCTTGCGGTCTCGCTCATCATGCAATCGGTTCAATGACCACCCCAAACAGCAAGCCCACCTGGAGCATCAGAAAGAAGATGTCGCAAATGCTGCGCAACGCAACACTCGTGCAGAGAGCTCGACCCTTGCCGTGTCGTTTCCTTGTCGGCCAAAGTCGCAACGGTCGCTGGATCGTCGCTGACCGTATGGGCCTTATCGGCGGTCTCTTTACCAATCGCGAAGCCGCCTTGCACTTCGTTAAAGTCGAAAGCGCCGACGTTGTGCCAATCGAAAGCTCCGTCGCGGAGGTGTCGCGACTGGAACTGGCCGACGTCTTCTCCCCTGCCAAAGCACTGAGAGGAACACGTCCGTGATCATGATTTCCGGCGGGAAGATACAGCCCGATCACAAGAGCATTCTCGCATTGACCCTCAACGCCTTACCGGAAATCTTCGCGATGGCGGTGATCGCTTCGCTCGCCATCGGCCTCGTCGTAGCGCCGACGATTTATCTAGCGATGCGGTAATCCCCATGAAACAAGACTTGATTGGTTATTGCCTTGAGAGCGGTTTTGTGGACTGGACGCTGCTGACAAGCTGCAGCGCGTACCGCAAGATGCTCTCCGAAAACTTCTGCCGCGCTGAAGAGCGTCAAGAACGTGCTCACCGCCTGACAGCTATCCACGATTTCGAAAGCCTCTACTGGGATGCGATCGATATGGCCCGAAGCATGGGCTCCGACGGACACTTCCTCAAAGAACCTCATATCGGCGTCCTGCCATCATCGGGCCAACAGAGATACTATCTCATCTGGTCGGATGACGATCACGGCAGCATCTTCGTCATTTCACCGGTGGAGATGCAATGGCTAGGCAAGCCGCAAAAGCGCTAGGCCCCAGACGACTGGATGTTGACGTGCAACGACGATAAATGCGTCCAAGACACGATAAGTTTTAGAGGCATTCTGATAAGAGTCTGCGTTGATTTGGGGAGTGTTCAGATCGGACACTGTCAAGCTGGTCGGAGTGAGAGGATTCGAACCTCCGACCCCGTCGTCCCGAACGACGTGCGCTACCAGACTGCGCTACACTCCGTGACCAGCGGCGTTTCTATAGACCAGCATCCAGTTCTCGACAAGCGGCGGTTACGAATTTTTTGTGACAGGACGAGTTGCATCGTAACGAGGATATACGCGCGCTGAAATCGTTACAAAAAAGCAATTGTGGCAGGAAATTTTAAACAAAGCCTCAGTTGCCGCTGCCCCTTCTGGCGAAATCTGTTACGGGAACGCATTCCCGGCTATGACGCCGGCCCGGCAAAAAAGGACGTTTATCATGCGTTTTCGCATCGCACTGCTCGCGGGTATCTCCCTTACCCTGTCTGCTTGCACCACCACACCTTCAATCGCCACGAAGAGCCCGGTCGAAACCCGTTGGGCCGGTCAGTCTGCTGGCATTTTCTTCGCCAAGTTCGGTCCGCCTTTGAGCGACGTCAGCAACGGCAGCACCACTACCTATACATGGCGTGGCGGCTACAAAAAGGCAAAGATTCCTGCGAAGTATGACGAGAAAGACGGCAAGCGTGGCCGTCAGATTTCTCCGGCCCGCAGTGCTTCCCTGTCCTGCACCGTTCAGTTGACCGTCGATTCGGCTTACAAGATCAGCTCGATCCGCACCGTTTCCGATCGTCCTGGCGTGAATGGCCCGAGCTACTGCGCTGAGTTCCTTGCTGGCGAATAAGGTCTGCAACTCGCAGTCTTACTACAAGGCCTGTCCGATCTATCGGGCAGGCTTTTTTACGGTGTTGTCATGGCATAAGCATCTTTTCTGAACACCGCATGTCAGCCATGCAAAAACACATTCCTTGATCTAAAACGTTTGAATTTTGACATAGCTGAGACACGGATTCACGCCAGAAATTGATTTGCGCGTTAATTATCACTTTGAATACACTTATAGAATTTTTCGATGCCGCGGGCGGTGCGTCACTTCCAACGCTGCTTTGAAATTACGCCGAATTGCGCGTTCCCGCATGAAACGAGGTTGGCGCGTGTGTTGTCGCCCGTTTCCCGATGATCTATTGCGGCGCACAAAATCTGATAATTCTCAAAAAATCGGTTAGCGACATGATCAAAAACAATAAGGGCAACACCCTGCCAAGCGACATTTCTCAAGGCACTCTCACCATGAACCGCCGTCAAGTCCTCGGCAGCGCCCTGGCTGGTCTTGCTGCTGCTGCTCTGCCTGGGGTTCCGGCGCTGGCTCAATCTGCCGACAAAAAAGTCGATGTGCTGCTGATCGGCGGCGGCATCATGAGTGCCACGCTCGGCATCTGGCTGCGCGAACTGGAGCCGAACTGGTCCATCCAGATGCTCGAGCGCCTGGACGCCGTTGCTCTGGAAAGTTCCAACGGCTGGAACAACGCCGGTACCGGCCACTCCGCTCTTGCCGAATTGAACTATACGCCCGAAACTGCCAATGGCGGCATCGACATTTCCAAGGCGGTCGAGATCAACGAATCCTTTCAGATTTCCCGTCAGTTCTGGGCATGGCAGGTGCGTAACGGCGTTTTGAAGAACCCGCGCTCCTTCATCAACCACACGCCGCATATGAGCTTCGTTTGGGGCGATGAGAACGTTGCCTATCTGGAGAAGCGCTACGAGGCACTGAAGGCAAGCCCGCTCTTTGCCGGCATGCAATATTCGACCGATCCAGAGCAGATCAAAAAGTGGGTGCCGTTGATGATGGAAGGGCGCGATCCTTCCCAAAAGATCGGGGCAACCTGGTCACCGCTCGGGACCGATATGGAGTTCGGCGAGATTACACGCCAGTTCGTGTCTCACCTGAAAAGCACGTCGAACTTCGATCTCCAGGTCTCAAGCGAAGTCGATGCGATCGAGCGCAATGCCGATGGATCCTGGCGCGTCAGCTACACCAATTCTACCAGCGGTTCCGAACACACGATCGATGCGAAGTTCGTCTTCATCGGTGCAGGTGGCGGCGCGCTTCACCTTCTGCAAATGTCTGGCATTCCGGAAGCGGAAGATTATGGCGGCTTCCCCGTGGGCGGCTCGTTCCTGGTGAACGAAAACCCGGATGTCAGCATGCTGCATCTGGCCAAGGCCTATGGCAAAGCGTCGGTCGGCTCTCCACCCATGTCCGTTCCGCATCTCGATACCCGGGTCATCGGCGGAAAACGCATCGTTCTCTTCGGACCGTTTGCAACCTTCTCCACCAAGTTCCTCAAGGAAGGCTCCTATTTCGACCTTCTGACCTCCACCACCATGAGCAACATCTGGCCGATGATGCAGGTCGGCGTCGAGGAATATCCTCTGGTCGAATATCTGGCAGGCCAGTTGATGCTATCCGACGAAGATCGCATCGCGGCCCTGCGCGAATACTTCCCCAAGGCCAAGGCGGATGAGTGGCGCCTGTGGCAGGCGGGCCAGCGTGTTCAGATCATCAAGCGCGATCCGGAAAAGGGCGGCGTTCTCAAGCTCGGCACAGAAGTGGTTGCCGCCAAGGATGGCAGCATTGCAGGCCTGCTCGGCGCTTCGCCTGGGGCCTCCACCGCCGCGCCGATCATGCTCGGCGTGCTGGAAAAAGTGTTCAAGGACAAGGTTGCCACGCCGGAATGGCAGGCGAAGCTGCGCGAGATCGTTCCAAGCTATGGCACCAAGCTCAATAGTGACCCGGAGAAAGTTCAGCAGGAGTGGGATTACACCGCCGAACACCTGCAACTGCCGACACCACCGCGCATCGATGTGAGCGCGCTGAGTTCATCTGCTCCGGCGGATGCGCAGATTAAGAAGACGCCGGACATGGCGCTTTAATCACAGCGAGCACATCACTTCTCGATGGCCGTGCATCTCCGGATGCGCGGCTTTTTCTTTGGAAGCCGAAAAACGCAAACGGTAATCGCCTGGCGCAGTACGGTTATTCGGATGGATAGTTATAAGATGGCTGGGGCGCCAGGAACAAAATCCAACTTTTAATAGCGCCTTGTTTTCATTCAACCTATTGCAATTAATGACCTTTTCCCGCTAGAACTGTTCCGGTAAGGTGTTCCGGTTTACTGTTCCGAAAGCGACAAAATGGCACGACGTTCCAACCTCATCCGACGTGAAGGCGGCACTTACTACGCCCGCATCTACTTCCCGGTAGACCTGAAGGAACACTTCGGCAGCGAAGACAAGAAGGTCTCACTCCGCACTAAGGATGAGACCGTCGCGAAGCAGCGGCTCTATCCGGAGCTTCAGAAATGGGAAAAGGTTTTTGAAGACATTCGGTCCCGTCGTGAGATAACCGCCGACGATAAGGCCGTGGCCGTCTGGCAGCACTACGAAAACACGCTCGAAGGCTACGATCGCAAGCAGCGCGCTATGCCGACCCCGGCACAGCAGGACGCCGAATTGCAGAACCTCTATCGTCGCATCGACATGGGTGAAATCAATTCCGCCAGTTTCGCCGGAATGGTCAACGCATACACCGATTATGAGCTTATGCTTCGCGCCCGCACCGACGACGCCAACCTTCGCACTCGCAAGCTTCAAGCGCTGAAGACCGCCCTGGCCTCGTCCGATATTCGGCTGATCGAACCAGCGGTCGCCGACTTCATCGCCCGTAACAAGCTCATCGTGGAAGTAGGATCAGACGAACACCGTGAACTCTGCTTTCTCATGGTCCGAGCAGAGATAGAGGGACTGAAGCGCACCCTTGAGCGCGATGCGGGCGACTTCACCGGCACCCCCGCCGATCCTATCGTGACACCCGCGAAGCGCCCTGCCCCTGTCATCGCAGCGCCCGGCGAAACGATCATGGAGCTATTTGAGAGTTACGCCAGCGAAAACCCCAAGAGCATCAAGACCGACACTCTCAATCAGGCGCGGCGTGATATCAGCACGTTCGTCCAGTATGTCGGCGTCACGTTCCCTGCCTCAAGCATCGATAAGAAGGCCGTCCGCGAGTGGAAGGCGCTTCTGGTAAAATACCCAGTGAAAGCGACCGAGACTACAGCCTTCAAGGGCATGGATATCGTTCAGACCATCAAGCACAATGAGACAGTCGGCAAACCGGTCTTGTCTCCCCGCACCGTCAACCGCTACCTTTCCGGCCTCGGCTCGTTCTGCAATTGGCTCGAAGCTCACGGTTACATCGACAGCAATCCGGTCGATGGCATGAGCTTGCCGAAGGACAAGCGAAAGAAGGTCTTTCCATTCACCTCTGAACAGATGACAGCGCTATTCCACTCGCCGCTGTTCGTAGGATGCCAGAGCGACGAAGCCCCTCGCTTTTGGAGCAAGCCCGGCAACGTCAAAATCCGCGACCATCGATATTGGGTTCCTCTTATCATGCTCTATTCCGGCGCGCGCCCGGCAGAAATTGCACAGCTTTTACTATCCGACGTGCGGCAGCAGGGCGAACATTGGATAATGGACATTACCGAGACAGAAGGCGACGACGAGGACATCGAAGACTTCAAGAGCGTGAAGACCGCAGGTTCTAAACGAATGATCCCGGTTCACCCGGAACTGGTCAAGCTCGGCTTCCTCGACCATCACGCGAGTATTCAGAAAGCAGGACACACCCGCCTTTTCCCGACAGCGGAACGGAATTCACGCGGACAGATGATCGCCGACTACAGCCGTGAGTTTGGCCGCTACCTCACCCGCATCGGCTTGAAGGCTGGAAAGGGCATATCACTTTATTCGTTCAGGCATGGTGCGTTCGACGCCCTTCGCAGGGCGGGCTATATGGACGACGAATTCAATTTCGTATTCGGCCACGTCAGCGGCAATTCAGTCACCCGTGGTTATGGCGTCCTTAAGCACGGCGTTCTCGAAAAGCGCGTGGAACTTGTAAATTCTATTAGCTACGAGGAGTTGAACCTCAGTCACCTTTATTAGCGAAAGTTAAATCTGAATTGTCTAACATCGCATTAAGTCGGCGCTCACGCGCAACCACATGGCTCTTCAAATGAACAAATTGAGAAGAATTATTTATGATCTTCCCGCACACATCAAGATATGATTTTATTTTGCTTCTCTTCCAAGAAACTCTACTGTGATATGGGAGCTTTTCGACAAGCTCTTCAGCACTGTAAATAAATGTGAAGGAATTCTCGAATATTTCTGGCTTCAGAACTTCTAAATTTGAACCTGTTGCATCGATAGAGGATTCAATCCAATCGCATTGTTCATAAATGTATTTCTCATCACTACCCCGCTCAATTCCCTCACGCAAAAACTTTCCCGTGAAGCTTCCTGACCGATAAAAGGATTCTTCTGCATACTCCCGCGTGTATTCAACAAATCTGCCCACCAAGATCGTAAACGATGTTAACGTTTCCTGCCTCTTTCGAGCGTGTGCTTCTTCAGCGAGAAATTGCGTCTGTGTGGAAATGTATTCCGCTTGTTTTCTAGCTTCTTCAGCCTGTTCGATCATGACCTTGCGATTCAGCTCAAACTCGTTCCTTGTGAGTGCTAACTCCTTGCGCTGTTCACGTAATTCATCTGATTGAATCCACACGGTCGCCACGAGCCAGAGAAACGCAATAGGCGCGAACACCCCAGCAAGGAAATCTCCCCACTCGTTAGCAGTGAGGCACTTGAATGTTCCGACGCAATTATTTTCGGGATTATGCGCGAAATAGCCAAGATAGATAGCTATGGCTAGCCAGAGAAAAGTAGCCACTCCGAACATCATGAGCTTTCGCCCGGCGCTTTTTGGTGTGTCATCTGTCATGGAATCGGCGCAGCCCTTCATTTGATAGGCGCACTCTGATTACTTTGCGACCAGACGCATATTAAGAAAATATCACTTATTCGCACTCATTATTCAAAATATTTGATTTAAGGGATTCACTTTCTGTTCTTGTTGTGAGACTCTGTCCTCAAGTTTATTGAGGACGGATTCGATTGCTGGAAAGTATAAAAAAGGTAGCGCTCAAGCCGATAAGCGGAATTATCGAGCAAAAGGCTATGTCCTTAGTTGATGAGCGCATCAACGAGATTTTCGGCGCAACTCCTACTTCATCCGGCGTTGTAGTTACTGGCAACTCCGCGATGCACGTTCCGGCAGTTCTTCAAGCTATCCGGTTGATCTCGGAAAATATCGGATCAGTGCCTTGCAAGCTCTATCGCGAAGCCGGTGACAGCAAGGAAGCGCCCAAGGATCATCCGGCGCACAAGATCGCCCACAGCCGGGCGAATGACTGGACCAGTGCCGGGCAGCTTCGCATTGACCTCACCGTAGACGCGCTTCGTCATGGCGCGGGCTATGCGCAGGTAGTTCGCGCGTCCGACGAGCGCCCTCTTGAGCTACACCGCCTCGACCCTTCAAAAGTGCAGCGCCGTTGTGAGGACGATGGCGAACCCTTTTATCTCGTGTCGCAGAATCGCGGACAGGTCCGCCTCTCTTATCGCGACGTTCTCTTTATCCCGGCCTTCGCTGGCCTCTCACCGGTCAAGCTTGGCCGCGAGGCCATCGGCATCGGCCTCACTCTGGAAAAGCACACGTCCAATCTTTTCAGCGACGGCGCACGCCCCAGCGGCATGTTTTGGACGGAGAACAGTGTTCCCGATAACAACGCTGGCACGAAGACTATCGCCAACATCTTGAATGACTACCGGGCGGCATTCAGCGGCGGCAAGAGCCAGCGCCCGCTCGTCGTCCCGGCTGGCTATCGCTTTCAGCAGATGGCCCTTGCCAGCACCGATGCGCAGTTTATCGAAAACCGTCTTGAGCAGATCAACGAAATTGCCCGCATCTTCGGCGTTCCGCCTCACATGCTCTATCAGCTTGAGCGCGCGACGTGGAGCAATGCCGAACAGATGGCCGCGAGCTTCCTTCAGCTTTGCCTTCGCCCGTGGCTCGACAAGTGGCAGGACGCTTATGCGACCGTTCTTCTCACGGACGAGGAACGCGACACCCTCTATTTCGAATTCGTAATTGACGATCTTCAGCGCGCCGACGCGGCGGGCCGGGCTGAAATCTTCGGCAAGCTTGTCGCCATGCGGGCCATGACGCCGAACGAAGTCCGCGCGGCCATGAATCTGCCCGCGCTGCCGGGCGGTGATGAACTCGCAAACCCCTACACCTCGACCGGCCCGGCAGAACGCCCGCAGCCAAAGGAAGCCTAATGCAGCACACCGCCTTTTTCGGTGACGGCGAAAAGACCTTCGCCCTCACGAACGAAATGATTCTTGAGCTTGAACGTAAGTCCGGCATCGGTATCGCCGCGCTCTATGCCCGGTTCATGCGGCAGGAATTCCGCTTCTCCGACATGCTCGAAATCGTGCGCACCGGTCTCATTGGTGGCGGCACTCCCCCGGAAGATGCGCAGACGCTTGTCGATACCTACGCCAAGCCGCGCCCTATTATGGAAGTGTTCCCCCTCGCGTTCGACATTCTGGACGCCCGCTGGAGCGGCAGCGAAGCAGCAGCCATTCACGATGCACTTGTGCAGGTGGCAGAATGACCGACACGGCGACCCTCGAAATTAAGGCCGACGTGTCGATTGACGACACCGGCACCGTGACCGGCATCGCGTGGCCGTTCGGCAAGCCCGACAGCTACGGCGACCTCATCGAACCGAACGCATTCAAGTTTGCCCCCGAAGTCCCGATGATCGTTGAACACGAACAGCGGCAGGTTGTCGGCATCTGGAACTCTCACACCGTCACCGACAAGGGCCTCGAAGTGAAGGGCCGTTTGTTTGTGGAAGGTATCGGTCCCGCCCGTGAAGCCCGCCGTCGCCTTGTCGCCGGTAGCATGTCTGGTCTGTCTATCGGCTATCAGCTTCACGAACACAAGGCCCGCCCGGAAGGTGGGCGTGTCCTGACCGATCTCACCATCACCGAAATCTCTCTTTGCCGTCGCCCGGTCCACCCGGACGCGCGCACCCTTGAAGTGAAATCCATTCTCGAAGGAAACAGCATGGAAAACGAAGAACTCGAAGTGAAGCTCGATCCGGTAGCATCCCCGGAAGAAGTGAAGGCCCTGAAGGCCCGTATCGACAAGCTCGAAGCGAAGGCAAACCGCCCGCTCGCAGCAAACAACAACCATCTGTTGGGCGACAATGACAACAGCGAGAAAAAGGCATTCGTCTCTTATCTTCGCCGTGGCATCGAACGTATTAGCCCGGATGAAGTGAAGGCGCTCACCGTCTCGACCGACGCAAACGGCGGATACCTGGCACCGGAAGAATTCGGCAGCGAGCTTATCAAGCTTTTGAACGAATACTCGCCGATCCGCAGCTATGCGCGCGTAGTCAATATCTCTGCACCGGAAATCAAGTATCCGCGCCGTGTCTCTGGGACGGCAGCAACGTGGGTTTCTGAAACGGAAGACCGCAGCGAAAGCGGCATGACTTTTGAACAGATCACGCTGACCCCGTTCGAGCTGGCGACCTTCACCGATGTTTCAAACCAGCTTCTCGAAGACAATGCATACGGCCTTGAGGGCGAACTTCTCTCCGACTACGCCGAAAGCTTCGGCAAGACCGAAGGTGTGGCATTCGTCAAGGGGACCGGCGTAGGTCAGCCGAAGGGCATCATGACTGCAACCGGCATCAAGGAAGTCAAGACCGGCGTCGCAGCCGCTTTCCCGTCCACGAACCCGGCAGACGTGATTATCGGCATGTATCATGCCATAGCCACGTCGCACGCCCAGAGCGGCGCATGGCTCATGAACCGCAATACCCTGTCTGTCATCCGGCAGTGGAAGGACGGCACGGGCCGTTACCTCGTGCTTGATCCGATCACCGCAGGCGGTGTCATGACCCTGCTTGGCCGTCCGATTGTCGAAATGCCCGACATGGACGACATCGGCGCTGGCAAGTTCCCTATCCTGTTCGGCGACCTGTCCGGCTATCGCATTATCGACCGCGTTGGCCTGTCCACGCTCCGCGACCCCTACAGCCTTGCAGGCAAGGGGCAGGTTCGTTTCCACGCACGTAAGCGTGTTGGTGCTGACCTGACGCATCCCGACCGCTTTGTGAAGCTCAAGGTCTCGGCATAATCCATGACCTACAAGCGGCCCGCCTATGAAGAAGTAAGGATTGCGCATGGTGGTAGCACCGTGACGCTTCGCCCTACCTTGCGGGCCGCTGTTACCCTTGAAGCTCGCTATGGCTTCCCGATCATGTTCCGGGCGCTCGAAGAAGGCAGCTTTACCGTCATATCCGAAATCATCCTTGCGGCCTCGTCCTCCGCATCGGATGCAGCGGCTTTCTTGGCTGGCATACCCGGAAAGCCGCTTTCCTCATTCATTTCGGCCATGCGTATGCCGCTCGCGGAACTCGTTTCCATGCTCATGCCCGCGCCCGCCGCAAGGGTTGATAAGAGCGCCCTCGCACCCCCTTCCGGCAAGTCGATTGCTTGGTCCGAATTCTATGCACACCAGTTTGAACAGGCGACTGGCTGGCTTGGCTGGACGCCCGAACAAGCATGGAATGCTACGCCGACCGAAATTGACCGCGCCTATTCCGCCCATATCGCCAAGCTGAAGGCCATCCATAGCAGCGGCGAAGAAGACAAGCCGACTGACAGGGCACCCGACCCAAAACAGGCTGCGCACAATGTCGCCGCTGGCCTCGACCCCGAATTCGACCGAGCAGGGCTTCGCGCCCTCAAGGCGAAGATTGCGGGCGGCGCATGAGCAAACCCGCCCGCATCTGTTCTTGTGGTCGCATCGTGCCGCATGGCGATCTTTGCGATTGCCAGCGCGCACTAACTCGCGAGCGCAATGCGCGCCATGATGCACGCCGCCCTGCCGCAGCCAAGCGCGGCTATAACCATGAATGGCGCAAGGCACGCACCGAATATCTCGCCATGCACCCGCATTGCCGTGAATGCAGCAAGCAGAGCATCACCCGCCTTGCGACCGTCGTGGATCACATCATTCCGCACCGTGGCGATAAGCGCTTGTTTTGGCACCGCGCCAACTGGCAGCCGCTTTGCACGCCTTGCCACAACTCAATCAAGCAGCGGCAGGAGCGCGCGCTATGACGCCCGCAACCGTCCTTGAGCATGAGGGCATCGAACAATCCATTACCGAGTGGGCGCTAGACTACGGCATCACGCCCGGCATCATCATCGCTCGCCTTGAGCGCGGCCAGTCTGTCGCCGACGCTATCACTACTCCGATGAAGACCGGCTTTCGCGGGCAGAAACTCGCAAGTCCCGACATGGAAGCTTTCATTCGGAGTATGCCGCGCCGTAAGCTGCGTAAGCTGCGTAAGCTGCGTAAGCTCTCACTCGCGAAGCCTAATAGCAAGCGCTTGCGAGCGAACCGGACTTACACGCATGACGGCAAAACGATGACTATCCCCGAATGGGCAGATCATACTGGCTTGCGGGTTGCCACCATTCGCCTTCGACTCCGCGCCGGGTGGTCGCTCGATCGAGCATTCGGGCCGAAGCGGGTTCGCGTAAAGGCACCGAGAATTACGACGCCGAAGCCTTCGGTAACAGGCATGAACCGCAGCGAGCTTGAGGCAGCAGCGGCACGAATTGGTATCAGGCCCGGAACCGTATGGAGCCGACTAGATCGCGGTTGGACCCTTGAGCGCGCACTCTCAACGCCGTGCGGGCCGAACAACGGCAAGGGACCGGGGGTGTCTTCCGACTTCGCGCCTTCGAAGGGGACCGGCGCGGGGAGCACCGCGCAAGAGACACCGAATATAACTTTTTCAGGAATTGACGCATGACGGCTGTTAGCCTCGACCTCGCCAAGGCACACATGAAGGTGGACGGAACCGCCGAAGATGAGCTTATTTTCCTTTATCTGGACGCCGCAGAAACGTGGGCCGGAAATTACATCGGCCATCCTATTGCCGATCTTGCCCCCGTTCCGGCAGACGTAAAACTCGCCATTCTGAAGCTTGTGGCCTTCTATTTCGAGGTGCGCAGCCTCGCGACCTACGGCATTTCCGTCGATATGGCACCGCAGGGCGTAACCTCTATCCTCAATAGCTATCGTGAAAAGTGGTTCGGCGATGGCGAATAAGAGCAACAACGGCCTCGCCGACACCCTCGCAGCCTTCGACCGGATCGCCCGCGCGCCGCGTGAGGCCGTGCTTCCGGCTTTGAAGAGGTCCGGCGAAGAGCTTGCGCGCCATCAAAAGGCGCTAGCGGAAACGTCACGCGACACGGGCGCGCTCATCGACAGTATCGCTGTGACCATGCCCGGCCATAGCACGCCAGCTTACAGCCAGCCGGGCGGCAGTCGCGTTGCAGGTGAAACGGAAGTCATCGTGACCGCTGGAAACAGTGACGTGCGCTACGCGCACCTTGTCGAATACGGCACGTTCGACGCCGAAGCGCAGCCCTTTTTTTGGCCCGCCCTCCGTCTTCTCCGCAAGCGCCTGCAAAACCGCATCAATCGTGCCGCAAAGAAGGCCGTGAAAGACGCATGGAATGATTGAACCGACCCTCGCCTTACAGACCGCTATCCGCGCCCGCCTCATTGGCAAGCAGGACGTGACAGACCTCGTTCCGGCAGACCATATCCGTGCAGGCAGCACCCGGCCCGACCAGACGCCTTGTATCATCATGAGCGATGGCAACACCGCTTTGCACGGCCACGACTACAGCAGCCAGCGCACGGCGTGGGTATATCTCGACCTTCATATCTGGACGCTCGACGCCGGGCAGGACGCGGCAAAGCAGATTGCGGGCGTTGTGAGCGCAGCCCTCGACAAGCGGAACCTGCCTATCGAAGGCGGCTATTGTGATCACTTCAAGGTCACGGCTTCCCGGTTTCCGCGCGATCCTAAGTCTGAATATGGTCACGGCGTTCTTTCCATCGAAGCCCTCATTCGGTGGATTGTCTAATGCTCAATATCGGGAACCTTGATCGCCGCATCACAATCGAACGCGAGACGGAAACCGTTATGCCGTCCGGCAGCGTCATGAAGGCGTGGACGCCGGTTGCTACCGTATGGGCCGAACTTATCCAGCAGACGGCGAGCGAGTTTTTCACCGGCTTCGGCGAGGCAGAGACCGGGACCGTGATTTTCCGTGTCCGTTATCGCCCTGGCATCACGTCCGCCGACCGCGTGACCTATGACGGCACCGCCTACGGCATCAAGGAAATCAAGGAACTTGGCAGGCGCGATGCACTTGAACTTCGCGGCGAGGCCATGAAATGACCCACCTTCGCGGCGTGAAGCCTGCCCTCGCACCTGATCGCGCACCGCTCACGAAGGCACCGACCGCGCCTAAGTGGATGACGGATGACGCGCGGGCGGAGTGGAAGCGGATCATGCCGCGCTTGATCGAAGATCGTATTATCACCCGCGCGGACCTCACCGGCATCGAAAACTATTGTGTCGCCGTGGGCCGTGTTCGCGAGATTGAGGCTATGTTCCGCACGTCCGGCACCTTGGACAAGACCTTGTTCGGGATGCAGAACCGGGCGATGCAGACGGCCCGGCAGCTTGCGGCAGAATATGGATTGTCGCCGACCAGCCGCGCCCGTGTCGGCAGCGCCGCGACCGACGATGAGGACGCCGATAACCCTCTCATGGTGCAGTAATGAACAGCACCTATCCGGCATGGGTATTCGACAGCAGCCCGATTGATGATCCTTTCGGCCACGGGGAACGTGCAGTCCGGTTTCTGCGCATGTTGAGGCACCCGGCCAGCAAGGCACCGAAGAACGCTTTCCAGCTTACGGCATGGCAGGAGAGGATTGTCCGGCGTATCTATGGGCCGCGCAATCCTGACG
Source organism: Rhizobium sp. 22-785-1 (assembly GCF_053521965.1). Lineage (NCBI taxonomy): Bacteria > Pseudomonadati > Pseudomonadota > Alphaproteobacteria > Hyphomicrobiales > Rhizobiaceae > Rhizobium > Rhizobium sp. 22-785-1. Next base: position 18,444 of record NZ_JBNWDI010000013.1, read on the forward strand.
GCACCATGATCGTGAAGACCGTCTTGCTCTTCCTTCCGCGCGGCAACCGTAAGACCAGCCTCGCCGCTGCCCTTGCACTTTTGCACACCATCGGCCCGGAAGCGGAACCCGGTGGACAGGCAATTTTCGCGGCCAAGGACAGCGATCAGGCGAAAATCGGGTTTGATGAGGCAGTCGGCATCATCCGCGAGGACAAGCGTCTTCGAGCCGCGACGAAAATTTATGGTTCGAAGACCGGCAAGCGGTTGATCGATTGCGCACCGAAGCAGGCCCGGCTTGAAGTCATGTCGTCGGACGGCGGCAAGGCGCACGGCCTTTCGCCAACCTTCATCCTCGCCGACGAGTTGCACGTATGGAAGGGCCGCGAGCTTTGGGAAGCACTGAAGTCGTCCCGCGTGAAGAAGCGACCCCTGACGATCATCTGCACGACGGCGGGCGCTGGACAGGAAAACTTGCTCTATGATGAGTATTTGAACGCCTGCAAGGTCGCCAGCGGTGAGAAGGCAAACCCGTCCTATCTGCCTATCCTGTTCATGGCAGAACCCGGCGACAATTGGGAAGACCCGGCGACGTGGCACAAGGCGAACCCCGGCCTCGCCGATGGCTTCATTTCGATTGATGAGCTTCGCGACCTTGTCGCAGACGCCCGCGACCGCCCGCAGGAGCGCTATGCGTTTCTTCAATACAACCTCAATATCTGGCAGGCTGCTTCACGCGAACCGCTCTTCAGCATGGCCGCATATGATGCCGGGCGCGATCCGAATTTTGACCTCGCCGACCTTGAGTCACTTCCCGCCTATCTCGGCGTAGATATGAGTGTGAACGGCGACCTGACCGCAGTCGTCGGCGCGTGGCGTCATAACGATGGCCGCGTCTTCACTCACCCGTGGTTCTTTGTGCCCGGCGACGAGTTGCGAGAACGCGGCATCCGCGACGGCGTGCCTTATGAGCGGTGGCGCGATGACAAGTTCATCATCGCGGTTGATGGGCCGGTTATCCAGCCCGAAGCCGTCGAAGCACATATTCGCGAGCTTTGCGCCCGGTTCGACGTGAGGGAAATTGCCTTCGATCCGCACCTTGCCCGCATGACGATGCAGCGCCTTCATGATGACGGGTTGCCCGCAATCGAGATGCGGCAGGGACCGCTGACGATGGGACCGGCCATCGGCCACCTTGAGCGCACCGTGAACGGCTTCAGCATCCGTCACAACGGGCATCCTATCCTTCGCCATCATTTCGATAGCGTTGTTGCCAGCCGCAACGACACCGGCCTCGTGCGGATGCACAAGGGCAAGAAGACCGACCGCATAGACGGCGCGGTTGCCGCTGCAATGGCCGTTGCCCGTGCCGTTGCGAACGACAACGCCCCCACCCTTCACGAACTTGACCCTGAAGAATACGCCGCCCGCATGGATGCCATGTGGGAAGAAGCAGCATAGGAACAGCAAAAATGGATGACACTCAGCGCCTTGTCGTGAGCCTCGAAGCCCGCATGACGAAGTATGAGCGGGATATGGCACGCGCCCGCAACGCGACGAACGACAACTTTAAGAAGATGGAAGGCCGCGCCCAGCAGTCGGCGAAGAACATGGAACGCACGATGGGCCGGGCTTCGGCGTCCATCGGCGAGAAGCTCGAAGGAATGTTCGCGCCGCTGATGAAGGGCGGCGCGGTTGTTGCTGGCGTCGGTGGCGCGGCGCTTGCCCTCAAGGAAATCGCCGACAGCATCGCCGAAGTGGATCGCGAGGCCCGCAAGGCAGGCGTATCTTCAAAGGTATGGCAACAGTGGTCCTATGTTGCGACCGGCACCGGCATGAGCATCGACGGAGTGACGGACGCCCTCAAGGAATTGAACATTCGCGGTGAGCAGTTTTCCCGCACCGGCAAGGGTAGTGCCGAAGCAGCTTTTAAGAACCTTGGCTATTCGGTCGCGGACGTGACGCGGCTCTTGAAGGAGCCTTCCCGCTTTATGGACGATATCATCGGGCGGCTTCAGAAGCTGCAGCAGTCCGGGCAGACGCTTGACCTCGACGAGGTATTTGGTGGAACCGGCGCAGAGGAGATGGCGAAGGTTCTCGGCATGTCCGTCGCCGAAATCCAGAAGATGCGCAGCGAGGCCGCGACCTTTACCGACGAGCAGATTGAGTCCGCGAAGAAGATCGACCGCGAGTTTTCGACCATGTGGCGCAACTTCACGGTTTACGCAAAGCAGGCCGCAGTCGAGGGCGTCAACGTCGCTTCGAAGATCATTGGTGTGATCAACGATCCGGGTGGCCTGATTTCCGCAGCCCGTGCGGAAGGCGACCGCAAGATCGCTGCAAACAATACCCCGGAAAAGCGGCTTGAACGGCTCAACGAACAGCGCGCCCGCATTCTCCGGCAGATCGCCGACACTGAAGCAAACCCGTTCAACGTAGTGAAAGAGGCAGAGCTTCGGCAGCTTCGCGCGTCCCTGTCCGCTATCGATGATCAGATTCACGAAGTCACGGGCGGCAGCGAGGAATTCAAGCAGGCGCTCAAGGCTCTTTCTGTAGCAAGCAATAGCTTGTCCAGCTCGTTCAATGGGAATGTGACAGCGACCGCGAACTTCAAGGCCGCACTTATCGAACTCAAGAAGCTTGTGCCGGACCTGAAGGCCGAACTCGAAAGCCTTGCCACGACGGACGGCATCGATGCGGCTTATAACAAGGCTGTTCAAAATGCCCGCACGATGGGCGAAGTGATGAACGCCACGGACCTCGCGAACCGTGCCAAGAGCATCGCCCGCTTCGGCAGGCACGACAATATTCTCGACCTCATCGCCAGCGTGGAAAGTGGCGGGGATTATAACGCCACCCTCGATAACGGTCGTTGGACGGGCGGCGCTCAGAACCTCACCGGCATGACGCTCAATCAGGTCCGCGACTTGCAGCGCCAGATGCTTGCCAATCCGGCAAACCGCGCCCTCTATGGCGACGGTAAAGGCTCGTCCGCGCTTGGCCGCTACCAGATCACGGGCGCGACCCTCGAAGGTCTTATGAAGGAACTTGGCCTGTCCGGTGATCGCTTTTTCGATCAGGACACCCAGGACGAACTTGCGCGCGCGCTTCTTCGCCGTCGTGGCAGCGATCCGTCAGCGCTCCGGCAGGAATGGACCGGATTGAAGCGTGTCGATGACGGCACCATTCGCAACGCCTACAATGGCACGCCGACCGCAGCCCAGCCCCTTGCCCCGACCGATAGCGAGAAGGCAAAGACGGACCTCATCAAGCAGCAGGACGCGGCCCGCAAGAGCCTGAACCAGTCGGTGCAGGAAGGTCTTGACCTCGCACGGTTCGAACAGTCGATTTCCGGCATGTTGGCAGCGCAGCAGCGTGTCGAGCTTGCGGTCTATCAGGCTCAGCAGGAAGCGAAGCGGGCGGGCATCACTCTGGACGCGCAGGAACTTGCCGCGATTCGCGAGAAGATCACGCTCACCCAGCAGCTTGACGGCACCAACAAGCAGGTTGCCGCATCGGCAGACGGCCTGAAGAACGCACAGCAGTATTTCGCCGAAAGCTTCACGTCGTCACTATCCGGTTTGCTCACTGGCACGCAGACCTTGAACGGCGCGCTTCAGAACCTCGTAAACAGCCTTATCGATGCGACGTTGCAAGCCGCCCTTCTCGGCAAGGGACCGCTTGCCGGTTTGTTTGGTGGCGCTGGCACGGGCTTGCTAGGTTCGATCTTTGGTTTCGCGGACGGTGGCTATACCGGCAACGGCGGAAAGTATGAACCCGCAGGCGTAGTCCATAAGGGCGAATACGTCTTGTCGAAGAAGGCGACCAGCCGCATCGGCGTCGGCAATCTTGAAGCGATGCACCGCGGCGCGCTTGGCGGCTTTGCGGACGGTGGTTTTGTGGGAAGCGCGCCCGCTATCCGCAAGCCTGACCTGAATACTGGAAGTAAGAGCGCGCTTACTTCGCCCGTCAACATCAATACGAACGTCACCGTGAATGCCAGCGGCGGGACGCCGGAGCAGAACGCCGACCTCGCCGGGAAGGTTGGCAAGCAGATCGAACAGCAGTTGAAGGGGCTCATCGCCGATCAGATCAGGGTTCAGACGCGGCCCGGTAACTTTCTAAACCAGAGGAGCCGCTGATGCCTATTCCGACCTTCGAGCCGCCCGTCGGTCCCTCGCCGGGAACGGCACACAAGCCGACCGTCAGCCTTTGGGAAGCCGACTTCGGCGACGGGTATAGCCAGGCCACGCCGAAGGGTATCAACCACATCAAGCGCAATGTCTCGCTTGCTTGGAACGTTCTGACGCTGGAACAGATGCAGGATATCACCGGCTTCTTCAATCGCATGGCCGGAAACCAGCCCTTCTATTTTCAGCCGTTCGGCGAGGCACACGCGCGCAAATGGACGTGTAAAGAATGGGACTACCGGACGGAAGGCGGCATCTGGACTGTGACGGCAAGCCTTGTAGAGAGTTTTACCAGCGCTGTTTGACTCGTAGCGCCTCGCTGGCGCGTTTTGCGCGCCCGCACGGCTCGTTTGCTCATCCCGCCCCGGAACTCCTCTCAGGGACTCACTATGCGGGAAACGCAGAAACTTTCCCGTCCGACCGGAGGTCTGTTCCGCGCCGGGAGCGAAGCGACTGGCCGGAACCATCTCGTATCGGTGGGAGGGAAGCTTCCAGACCGGACGTGTGTTTACTAGCCGGAACCATTATCTCGTAGCGTGACGAACTCCACCGTTCCACTAATCCTTATTATTAAAAGAGAATATAACTATTATATATTTACGAACGGGGAATTTCGTCACGCTTAAGGATAGGCACCCCGAACGCCTCTTAAGGTCACGCTCCCGGAAGGTAGAACGCCACTCGCGGTCACGCTTACCTAGAACGCTCGATCTGTCACCCTTAAAGATTTTCGCACTTTCGAAGCAGTTGCTCCGGCAACTCGCTATAAATCCCCTTGTGCGGCAAGTAACGGAGATACCACGGCATGAAAAGGATGAATTTAGAGGGCTGGACGCCTGAACAAAAGCTGGCCCGTAAGGCCGCGAAAGCCGATGCGCGCAAAAAGAAACAGCGGACCAAAGAGAAAGAAAAACGTGACATGGCGAAGAAGATGGCACTGCACTCGTCAACCTCTCCGGCGGTTCTCGAATTTATCGGTGAACTTCGCGGACTCAAGTTCCGGGATATGATCGAACCGATTGCCTTTTGGGAGCGCGAGAACAAACAGCGCCTTCCCTTGGATAGTTGTATCCTTCCCGATCCGGGCGAGTCTCGTCTTGAGCGCGCAGCACGCAAAGAGCATCATCGGCAGCTATGCTTAGCGACGTTTTATTCGTTCGATTACTACGCTCGGCAGAAGGCCGCAGCACGGAAGAAGGTTTTCGATGAAAAACAAGCAGCGGAGGCGGATAGCCTCGGCATCACGGTCTTTGAACTTCAAAAGCGTAGGAAAATCACTGCATCGGTGACGGCTAAAAAGGCCCGTGAAACGCGGCGTCTTGCCGAAAAGATAGCGGCCTAAGAAAATTCGGCCTTTCGACGCATTCGCGAGGCCATCTTGCTATAACTGAATAGTCACCGGGAACTCTCGCCCGTTGGTTTGGAGAAACGAGAACGTCGAACGCAACGACCCCCGTTCGTTGCGTTCGGCCTACAGGGTGCTTGCTGACACTTCGCCCTGTCATGGAATACACCCCACGGTTAAAGCATGGCGTGGGGTGTATTTCGTGCGTAAAAGTAAGTAAGCACTTACTGAATAAAAATTAAATTCAAATACTTAAACCAATTTTATCTTGCCAAATCACGTAACGTGAATCATGTGTGTTGCCGTCAGCAAGCAACAGGAGATTTCCATGCAGGACCTTTACATCAATTCAGAACTATACGACCTCGCCGTGTCCGATCTTGAGACTATCGCCCGGACGTTCGATCCGGCAGCGCCCGACGATTTGCGCACCCGCATAATTGAAGTTCTCGGCGATCTCGGCATGTGGCCGGACTCCTTAGCGCCGGTTAGCTATGAGCCGCGTCCTCAGCAGACGCCAGTGGATTGGCTTGCGCTTGGTAGATTGGCGGTAAATCGCTTCCCAAAGGTGAATGTCGTTCCCGCCAGTTAGACAACTGGCGGATAACACACGGAAAAATTCCTAAAACCAGAGCCTATACGAGAAAGAAGCCACCTAATGCCTATCCCGAACAACACGCCCGCCATCTTTGACAAAATCCTCGCCGACTACCGGCACGGCACCATTGACGCCGATGTAACTCGCGCTCGTATCGCCGATGCGATCAAGGGAAAGCCCGAGTTGCAGGCTTTCAAGGATAAGCACCTCGCATGGACTGACCACGACGATGCCGTTGAGTGGCTTGATATGAACTAGCCTTTATCGACCCGCCGTGGTTGGCGGGCCTTTTTTTTGTTTAGGAGCGACCATGTCGAGCACCTACGAAGAGCTTTCAGCTGAAGAAGCTGACAATCTTATGAGAGGTAAAATCGGATCGCTCGTATGCGAGACGCTTAATGAAGCCCGGCGCATGACACGGGAGGAATTTAACGACCGCGACATATTCGAGTGGTCGCATTACGTTTCCGGTTTGATTGCGGTCGTTATTGAAAACAGGCGCCGATGCAGTCGATGAAGAGCCGCACGGCGCGACGGCGCGAACGCCAGCGGCGTAAACACAAACAGTGGTTCCACCTGTATGAAGTTGAGTATTTCATTCGGGATGAGTATCCGCGGTGCCCGGAATTTGCCGTTGTGCGGTTTGCTAATCAAGTTTGCACAGAGCCGAAGAACTGGCGTGGCGTCTCCATTGCGGTCGCGGTCGACCACGTCATGCAAAACATGCTTAGGCACGAACTAACCGATTACGATCAACTGCTTTTGGTAGGTGTGAAGCGGAAAGAAGCACGGCGACGTGTCCAGCGACGAGTTGACGCCATGATCGCTAGTTGGAAGCATGCCTAATTTGATGGGAACTTTGAGCGGCCAATCGAAATACGAAAAACGGACATAGGATCGTCGGATGCATTCTCCTTTCGCCATTTGTTCGCAAGCCGTCGATTATGCTCACTGCCAGATATGATGTCGATAGCTAGGCTGGCTTCCGCCGATCCAGTCCACGGCACAACGATCGATATAGTTTGCTCGTTGGTCAGAAGGTCGAGATAATCGAGATCAGGCGGCATTGGCCGCTGATCTACTTTCACGCTTAAAATCAAGCGCCCAGCATAGATACGGAGAAAGCGCACCTTGTCGTAACGCTCCGGTATTGGGCTTATTATCGGTATGTTCCGATGATCGAACTCGTGGACGAACGCGCTGACCTTCCGGTGTTCGATCGGGTTAAGCAGATCGCGCTTGATCGGGCCTTCATGCGGGCCAAGATTAACGTTCGCAAACATTGCATGGGTGCTGTGATGAGCACGCCAAGCCACGGACAGCGCGAACAGCCGGACAATCTCAGAAGCCGCGTCGATGTAGTGTCGGAGGCCGAACTCACCGTCTGAATGAAATCGACCTTCCTTCCTCAGAATTTTCTCTACCACGTGCTGATCAAGAAGACCAAACGACCCATCGCACTCAGCGCAAAGAATGTTCTCGTCATAGACCCCTATCCGGGACTTCTTTGGGTGAACCTCTGGCGAGGAAGAAAGAATACGCGCGTCATTGAAGGTGAAAAATGCGGCGGGGAGAATGTGGGCTTTGATCAGCGGTCTATTTTCATCACAAAACTTACAGCGCATTGACTCTCGACCTAAGCCAGAACAAAAAGGGAACGCAGTTCTCGTTTTTAGGAGACTATATCATGCTTGTCCAAGCTCGTCAGAATGAAGTGAATTCGAACTTAGATGAACGCGCCCGCGTCGTTCTCGATGCTTGCGCAGGCGATGCGCTTGCTGCGTTGCGGACGGTGATTGCCGACGCTGATTTCCTATGCGACCAGCTTGATACGGCTTCCAAGCTTATCAGCCCCGGCCTCGTGCGTGGATGGAAGCCAAGATTCCAACGCGAGGATTGAGCGGTGAAGCACCGGCGCGGCATCGATCTCGGCGCACCGTTCGAGCCTTCGAACTTCCGATTCTATGAAGGTGATAACTACGAGACGATCAAGAGCCTTCGCGAATGGGAAGTGCTTGGAGCGCAATGCGGGAAATGTGGGCGCGTCTCATGGCTCGACAAGCGTGCGGTCGAACTGGAATGGGGGGATCAATATCTCAAGAACATGCCCCGCAAGCTTAAATGTGCTTGTGGCAACAGGGCGGGAAACCAAGTGCTGATAGGTAGCCTACCCAGATGATCCGGTTTTATGCACCGGAAAAGTGTTCCGGTTTCGAAATTTCTAATGTTTCCAAGTCATTGAAATATAACATTAAATAGGTCATGGCTGGGGCGCCAGGATTCGAACCTGGGAATGCCGGTACCAAAAACCGGTGCCTTACCGCTTGGCGACGCCCCAACGAAGCAGATGGGCGAAACGCCACTGCCTGAACGGCGCCTGATTAGCAAAGCATAGAGGCAGCGGCAATCATTAAGTTTCGAGCGGACCAGATTTCTTGTGGGTGCAGCGACTTCTTCGTGTTAGTTCCGAAGACCAAAGCATGGCATGCGAAACGCCCTTCGCGGCTTTGCGTCAGCACCTGCTGAAAACAGCAGCTTGAAGCGCAGCACGTAACTGACAGAGTTTGTGAAGCGCCTCATGGATTGTGAAGAGCTTTTGCATCATGGCAGACCCGGCTTTCGATCTCGAGTTTCAACCCGCCTACGGCACTGCGGTGAGCGTTGCGGACAACGTCCAGCGCCTTACGGTCAACAACCCATCGGCTTTCACCTTTCACGGCACCAATAGCTACATCGTCGGTAATCGCTCGGTGGCGGTGATCGATCCGGGTCCCGAAGATGAGGATCATTTTCGGGCGCTGATGCGTGCGCTGGATGGTCGCGAGGTGACGCATATCTTTGTAAGCCATACGCACCGGGACCATTCGCCGCTGGCTAATCGGCTTAAGGAAGCCACGGGCGCGATCACGGTCGCGGAAGGGCCGCATCGCGCAGCGCGTCCACTGCATATGGGAGAGCGCAATCCTTTCGCCGAGAGCGCCGATAGCGATTTTATGCCCGATCTGGTGCTTGGCGACAATGAGACCGTCACAGGGGAAGGTTGGTCCTTGACCGCGCTGCATACGCCCGGGCACACGGCAAACCATTCGGCCTTCGCGCTGGATCGTGACGGCATCGTCTTTTCCGCAGACCACGTCATGGCCTGGGCGACCACCATCGTGGCGCCCCCGGACGGTGCAATGAGCGACTATATGGCCTCGCTCGATAAACTGCTCGAGCGCAAGGACCGTGTGTTTTTGCCCGGCCACGGCGGACCGGTGAATGATCCGACAGCTTTCATGCGCGGGCTTCGAACCCATCGGCGCATGCGGGAAAAGGCCGTGTTGGCGAGAATAAAGGCTGGCGACCGGACGATCTTGGAGATGGTCAAAGTCATTTACCGCAGCACCGATCCGCGCCTGCATGGCGCGGCCGCCCTGTCCGTCCTCGCCCATATCGAGGATCTCATCGCAAAAGGCCTGGTTCAGACGGATGGTCCGCCTTCGCTTACCGGAATTTATCTGCCAAGATAGGAATGTCACGTATGACCAGTGCCTATAGCTATCGCGACGATCCTTCCGTGCCGAATTTTCCCGATGACAAGCCGTTGATCATATTCGACGGTGAGTGCGGATTCTGTTCGCGTGACGTCGATCTTGTTCTCCGATATGACAAAGATCGCCTTTTCCGTTTTACACCGGCTCAATCTGAGCTCGGCACCGCCCTTATGCGTCACTACGGCTTCGAAACGAAGGATTACGAGACCAGCCTGCTCATCGACAGAGGCATTGCCTATTCCTATTCGGACAGCGTTCTGAAGGTGTTCGAGTTGCTCGGCGGCTTGATTGGGTTGGCGGCCACATTGCGGTTCCTGCCACGCTTCATCCGCGATGGCATCTACCGCGTGGTTGCGCGAAACCGAATGAAAATTGCCGGACGACGACAGACCTGCCGGATGCCCACCTCGCAAGAGCGGGAGCTTTTCCTGTCATAGGTCTCAGTTGTCGTTGAGTCCCTGCATTTGCGCATCGAGAGCATCAAGATAACTGTCGGCGATCTTCTTCGCCATGCCGAGATCATGCGGGCCAAAGCGTGAAGCAACCCGCACGTCCACCAGTGTCGTTTCGGTATCTTCACGCAGACGGATCAACACATCGAAGCGTGCTCCAAGAATAAGCGTGCGCGTATCGCCCTGCATCAACACCGTCCCGCTGCCGTTAAAAAATGTGGGCGCTGGCGCTTCCGCCGGACGCGCCAGCGGCACAGGTATGACAGATGGTAGATCTTCCACCGGCGTATCGGCCGCGCCCTCCTGAACGTCCTGTTTCGGTGCGCCGGGCTGCGCATCCGGAAGCGCGCCAATCAAGCCATCGGTATGCAGGATACGGATATGCTGCGCTTTGGCGACCTTTCTGGCGGCCGCATAGACGCGGTCGATCGCGCCCTCGTAGCGGTGGCCGAGAAAGCCGGGATAGGCTTCCAACTGCGCGCTCCGTTCCACTGTCGATACCGCCGCCGGCCGCGGCAGCCATTGCTGGTTGGCGGTAGGAACGGAAAGCCAACTTGGAATATCGGTCGTATCCGTCGTCACGTCATAAATTTTCGGGTTCTGCCAATAGAGAAACGCAGCGTAACCCACGACCGCAAGCGGAACGGCAGAAAGCAGTAGCGCATACAGGCACCACAGGCCACCCTTGGCGCCAACCGACCAGAGCCGCTGGAGACCGATGAGTGCGAGCACGAGCGCAATCGCGGCAATCCCTGCCGAAATCAGAGTGAGCGCCACGAAATCCGGTGTGGTCAACGGCCCGAAACGGTGTAATGGCGCGGCAATAAAGAAGAGAAGCAGCGCGGCAAAGCCGAGATAGCGGGAAAGGTACGCCGCATGAGAAACGGGCCTAACGAAACGCACTGTCATAAAGCAGCACCCGTGAACACATGCATTGCCAGAGAGAAAGCGCTTCAGGCGGGTATGACCGTCTGAATCACTGATACGGGGTCTTCATAAAGTGTTTTCGAAAGAATTGGAACGCTGCACCGATTTTGCATTCCACCCTACCGCAACCTTTCCAGAGAGCGGGTCTTTTACACATCACCAATTGGGCGTATCAGGATAACATAAGATGTCTCGCCGGTATTGTTTTGCGTCAATGAATGCAATGGCGCCTGAAGCTCCAAAGGGGTATGACCATGCGTGTTTCGATCGTTCTCGGTTCCCTCGCCGCCTTGCTGGCGCTTAGTGCCTGTCAAACGCTGACACCGGAAGAGCGCCGGGCGCGCGATGAGGCCACATGCCGCGGTTACGGCTTCCGTCCGAATACCGATCAGACGGCACGCTGCCTTCTCGATCTCGATCTTGACCGTCGGGCTGACAACAGGGCTTGGCAGGCGCAAGTCAACCGCGACATGTTCTGGTCACCCGTTGTTGTCGAGCGGCGCGTCATCGTCGAAAACCGCTAACCTTACAGCGAGGCGATCTTCCTAGCAGGTGCGGCTTGCCGCTGTTGCGCCTGCGACAGTGTCGCCTGAGCGGCGGCCAGGCGTGCAATAGGCACGCGGAATGGCGAGCAGGATACGTAATCCAGCCCCACATTTTCGCAGAAATCGATAGAGGTCGGGTCGCCGCCATGCTCCCCGCAAATGCCAAGCTTGAGCTCAGAGCGTGTCTGCCTGCCTCGCTCCGCAGCAATGCGGATCAGCTCCCCTACCCCGTCGAAATCCAGCGATACGAAGGGGTCTCGCTCAATGATGCCTTTGCGCTGATAGGTGTTGATGAAGCGGGCAGCATCGTCGCGCGAGATGCCGAAGGTCGTCTGCGTCAGGTCGTTCGTGCCGAAGGAGAAGAATTCGGCAGCCTCTGCGATGACATGGGCGCGAAGTGCTGCACGGGGAAGTTCGATCATCGTTCCCGTCAGATATTCCAGGGCCATGCCGCTTTCTGTTGCGACTTCAGCGGCCACGCGGTCAATGACGCCGCGAACATAATCCAGTTCCGAGCGAAGACCGACGAGCGGCACCATGATCTCGGGAACGATGGGCGCACCCGTTCGCCGCGCCGCTTCCACCGCAGCCTCGAATATGGCGCGGGCCTGCATCTCGGCGATTTCGGGATAGGAGATTGCCAAACGGCAGCCGCGATGGCCGAGCATGGGGTTGAATTCGTGCAGCGCATCCAGTCTCTGGCGAAATAACGTCTGCGGCATGCCCATGGCTGCCGCCACTTCGACGATCTCGCCATCGGTCTTTGGAAGAAATTCGTGCAGCGGCGGATCGAGCAGACGTATCGTCACCGGCATGCCATGCATGATGGAGAAGAGTTCGGTGAAATCCTCCCGCTGCATGGGCAGCAACTGGTCAAGCGCTGCGCGCCTGCCCGCCTCGTCCTCGGCAAGGATCATTTCGCGCATGACGTGAATACGCTCGCCTTCGAAGAACATATGTTCTGTACGGCAAAGGCCGATCCCCTCGGCACCGAAGGCGCGGGCAGCACGCGCATCGGCCGGCGTATCGGCATTGGTGCGCACCGTCATGCGACGCGCGCCATCGGCCCATTCCATCAGCTTGCCAAAATCGCCGGAAAGCTCCGGCTGCGTCATAGGCACCTCGCCTCTCAACACCCGGCCCGACGATCCGTCAATGGTGATGACATCGCCCTTGCGCAGCATGCAGCCGATACCGACCAGCACGCCATTGCGCAAATCCACACGCATCGAGCCTGCGCCCGTCACGCAGGGTATACCCATTCCACGTGCCACCACAGCCGCATGGCTCGTCATGCCGCCGCGCGTAGTCAGTATGCCCTCGGCCGCGTGCATGCCGTGAATGTCTTCCGGGCTGGTTTCCATCCGCACCAGAATGACGCGTCGCCCCTCAGCCTTGGCTGCGACAGCTTCTTCAGCGTTGAAGACGATCTCGCCGGAGGCAGCCCCTGGCGAGGCGGGAAGGCCAGAACCGATAATGGGTTTTTCAATGGAGGAATCGATCGTGGGGTGCAGTAATTGATCGAGGGACGACGGCTCTATCCGGCACACCGCTTCATCGGCCGTGATCAGGCCCTCCTCGACCATGTCGACTGCAATCTTCATCGCCGCGCGCGTGGTGCGCTTGCCGCAACGAGTCTGGAGCATCCAGAGCTGTCCGCGCTCGATAGTGAACTCCATGTCCTGCATGTCGCGGTAGTGGGTTTCCAGACGCCCGCAAATCCCGATAAACTCCTGGAAGGCTTCGGGCATCAGCTTTTCCATCGACGGCTTTTCGGAGCCGGATGCTATGCGTGCCGATTCGGTGATGGATTGCGGCGTGCGGATGCCCGCCACCACGTCCTCACCTTGAGCATTGACGAGAAACTCACCATAGAGCTCCTTTTCACCGGTCGATGGATTACGCGTAAAGGCAACGCCGGTGGCCGAAGTCGAGCCGAGATTGCCGAAGACCATGGCCTGCACGTTAACCGCAGTCCCCCAATCACCGGGAATGCTATGAAGATGGCGGTAGGTGACAGCGCGGGTATTCATCCAGCTTGCGAAGACAGCGCCGATGGCGCCCCAGAGCTGAACTTCGGTATCTTGCGGAAACGGCTCGTCGAGCTCGTCTTCGAGCAGTTGCTTATAGCGCGACACCACATGCTGCCACTCGTCGGCTGAGAGCTCCGTATCATATTCATAGCCAAGGCGACCTTTTTCGTCCTCGAGTATTTCCTCGAAGACTTCATGATCGAGACCCATGACGACGTCTGCATACATCTGGATGAAACGTCGGTAGCTATCCCAGGCGAAGCGTGCATCGCCCGAATCTTTACACAGAGCCTGAACGGTCTCGTCATTGAGGCCGAGGTTGAGCACAGTGTCCATCATGCCAGGCATAGACGCACGAGCGCCAGAGCGGATGGAGAGCAAGAGGGGGCGTGGACCTGCGCCGAACTTGCGGCCCGTCATCGCTTCCATGCCGGCGAGGCCACTCAAGACCTGCAACTTCAAATCACTGGGTAGCTGGCGTCCGCCCTGATGGTAGCGCCCACAGGCTTCGCTGATTATGGTAAAGCCGGGCGGAACAGGCAGGCCGAGGCTCGCCATTTCGGCAAGGTGCGCGCCCTTGCCTCCCAATATGGCCACATCGCCAGCACGGCCTTCGGCAGCACCATTGCCAAAGGTGTAAACCCACTTCTTCATTATACGCTCTCCACCCAGAAGCGTTCTTGTTTTTCAACCCATTATAGCATTGTCACACTGTTGGGAACGCCAGAGAGCACAAGATGACAGTGCAGTGCAGCATAATTGCGGCGTTCAATGGTCGATATCCGGCGACGGAGGGATAAAATCTCTGGTAGCGGGAGCCAGGGCTTCAGACCGCTTCCGCCAGCCTCTCCGCCATCTGCAGATCGACCGACACGAGTTGCGACACGCCCTGCTCCGCCATGGTGACGCCGAAGAGGCGATCCATGCGGGCCATGGTGATGGGGTTGTGGGTGATGATGACGAAACGGGTTTCTGTGGATGCCGCCATTTCATCCATCAGGTTACAGTAACGCTCCACATTGTGGTCATCGAGCGGTGCATCCACCTCGTCCAGCACGCAGATGGGTGCGGGGTTTGTGAGGAAGACAGCGAAGATCAGGGCCATGGCGGTCAGCGCCTGCTCGCCGCCGGACAGTAGCGTCATCGTCTGCGGCTTCTTGCCCGGTGGACGCGCCAGGATTTCAAGACCGGCTTCCAGCGGGTCGTCGGACTCGATCAGTTGCAGTTCCGCCGTGCCGCCGCCGAAAAGATGGGTGAAGAGCCGCTGGAACTGGGTATTGACCACATCGAATGCGGCGACCAGACGCTCACGACCTTCGCGGTTGAGACTTTGAATACCTGCGCGCAGCTTTCTGACCGCGTCGATTATGTCGTCCCGCTCCTTGATGAGAGCGGCGAGCTTTGCCGACAGTTCCGCCTGCTCCTCATCGGCGCGCAGATTGACGGCGCCGAGACGCTCACGCTCGATCTTCAGCCGGTCGAGATCGCGCTCCACATCGCGAACTTCGGGCAACGGCGCCCCTTGAGCCAATCCAGTGAGACGCAGCGCCATTTGCGGCTCCACATTCAAAGTCTCGCGAATGCGGCTCTCGCTCTCCTGACGCTTCTCACGGGCAGAGACGAGCCGCTCCTCGGCGCGGCCGCGCTTTTCACGCGCTTCCGCCAGTTCGGAGAGTGCGGTTGCCGCCGCACGGTCGGCGTCGCGCTGGAGATTTTCCGCTTCGGCCAGGCGGTCCGCGGCGGCGCGGCGCGCCTCTTCCATCTTCTGGAGTTCAGTCAAGAGGTTACGACGCTTCTCGTCAAACTCTTCAGGTGCAATATCGAGCTCCACGAGTTCGTCGCGCGCTTCCTCCTCGCGCTCCCTGAGTGTGGCAATGTGGTCTGCGGCGCTTGCGGCACGGGCAGCCCAGGTCGCGCGTTCCTGAGCGATGGCAGTGACACGGCGCTGACGGGTTTCCGCCTCCCGGTTCAATCCCTCATGGCGCGCACGTGCTTCCGCCAGAAGGCTGCGATCGGTGGCAACCTCCAGCTGGCTATCTCGCAGCCGCTGATCGATATCCGGAAGATCGGCGCTGTTCTCAAGTTCTATTCGTGCATTTTCCTCCTGAACGGCGATCTCCTCGATCTGACCGCCGATCTGGTTCAACGCCTCGGAAACGACATCGCGACGGCGTAGAAGGTCGCCGGACGCACGCTCTGCCATGGAGAGCGCATCACGTGCCTCGGTCAATTGTCTGGCGGCAAGGCGGCTGCGCTCACGCGCTTCGGTCAGGCCAGTTTCCGCCATGCGGATCGCATCCGTCGAAACAGACAGCCGTTCCTCCGCCTCTTCCAGTGCAAAACGGGCTTCATCGATTTCGTTTTCGATTTCCGCGAGACGATTTTTCTGTGCCAGCCTGAGAGCTGCACTTCCCGGCGCATCGGCGCTCGCCACATGCCCATCCCACCGGAAGAGAGCACCCTCTTTCGTCACCAGACGCTGACCGGCCTTAAGCTGCGGCATCAACTCCTGCCCCTCCTTCACACTCGCCACAATGCCGATCTGGCGTAGGCTGCGCATCAGTGCGTGAGGTCCTGACACGTGGGAAAGGAGTGACAGGACGCCTTGGGGCAGGACTGGATCATTCGCACCGTCACCGTTCGCCGTCCAGTAAGCGGGTGCTGCCGGATCGAGCGGGCTTTCAAGCTCGTCGCCAAGGGCAGCGCCAAGAGCCGCCTCGAAGCCACGATCGACCTTCAGTTCTTCCGCCACAGGAGTATAAGAGCCGGAGGCGGCACCGGCTGCCAACATTTTAGAGATGGTGCGGGCTTCGGTTTCCAGCGCATTGAGGCGATTGCGGGCACTATCCACCGGCCCGCGCGCAAAGGATTCGGCAGAGCGCGCTTCAGCAACCGCAGTTTCCGCCTGTACAACGGAGCTCAGCGCATCTTCTGCCACCATTTCCGCTGCCTCGACGCTCTCACGCCTTTCGGCGGGATCAGGCAATTGCGACAACTTGTCATCGATCGTGTCGATCTCGGAGGCTGCCTCTGAAGACTGTCGTTCCAGACGCATTTTGCGGTCGGCAAGATCGCGAATGGAGCGCTCAAGCTGGGCGCGAGAGGCGGCGGTATCGGCTCGCTCTGCGGTCAATGCCGCAAAGACCCGTTCACTTTCTGAAAGCTTGGCAGCGGCCTCCTCGAAAGCCTCGCGTGTTTCTTCGGCGTAGCGCCCAGAATCGGCAAGAATGTCGAGAAGCTCTGCTTCCTCCGTATCGAGGCGGGCGAGAATGTCGGCATTGTCCGAAACAAGCCGCTCTTCGCGCTGAATATCCTCGCCAAGCTGCGACAGGCGGCGTGCCAGTTCATCGCGGCGGCGAAGCAAGCGGTTTGCTTCATCGTCCAGCTGCGTGCGGGCGATTTGCAGTCTCTGCAGCGCGGCGGCAACCTTCGCCTCGTTCTCTCGCAGTTCGGGCAGCTTGAAGCTGGCCACGCCCTGCTCTTTTGCGGCTTCCATTTGCCGCTGCGCCTTTTCAGCCACCAGATTGGTGGCAAGGTTCAGGGCGGTGTCCGCTTCGCGCTCGGCCTCAGCGGCATCCACCCAGCGGATGTGCAGCAGTGTGGCTTCACGCGCACGGATATCGGCAGATAGCATCTTGAAGCGGTTGGCCTGGCGGGCCTGGCGTTTCAGGCTTTCGATCTGACTTTCCAGCTGTGCGGTCACATCCTCCAACCGCTCCAGATTGGTTTCGGCAGCGCGCAGACGCAACTCCGCCTCGTGGCGACGCGAATGCAGGCCGGAAATACCTGCCGCCTCCTCCAGCAACTGACGGCGTGCCTGCGGCTTGGCGTTGATCAACTCGCCGATTCGGCCTTGCCCCACCATGGAGGGCGACCGCGCCCCGGTAGAGGCGTCGGCAAAGAGAAGCTGAACATCCTTGGCACGGGCTTCCTTACCATTGATGCGATAGACAGACCCGTTCTCGCGCTCGATACGGCGCGTGACCTGGATCTCGTCGGCATCGTTGAAGGCGGCAGGAGCCGTACGGTCGGAATTGTCGAGATAAAGACCGACTTCTGCGGTATTGCGAGCAGGACGGTTGCCTGATCCGGAAAAGATCACGTCATCCATGCCGGAGGCGCGCATGTTCTTGTAGGAGTTTTCGCCCATCACCCAGCGAAGCGCTTCGACAAGATTGGACTTGCCGCAGCCATTCGGACCGACAACACCCGTCAGGCCAGGCTCGATGATGAATTCAGAGGGCTCGACAAAGGACTTGAAACCCAGGAGGCGCAGCTTGTTGAACTTCATGCCGCGGCCTCGCCCCATCGCGCCCGAGACACGAAAACGGGCGCACGGACATATCCGGCGCCCGTCAAAATGCGGTAGCGTCGATTACAGAAGGCTGTCGATAAGGGCCGACATGGATTCAACCGACATGTCTCCAGAATACTTCTTGCCGTTGATGATGAAGGTCGGCGTGGAATTGACGCCGAATTCCGTTGCGCCGCGCTGCATCGTCGCGTTCACATCATTCAGAAGTTGCTGGTTCGTCAAGCAGGCCTCGAAGCTCTCCTGTGAAAAACCGGCCATTTTCGACATTTGCAACAGAGCTCCGCGCGCATCCTGGGCAGCGGCCCAATTCTGCTGCTGCTTGAACAGCATGGAGATGAAGGGGAAATACTGCTGTTCCGGCGCACAACGAGCCAGCATGAAGGCGGCGGCGGCGCGTGGATCGAAGGGGAATTCGCGAATGACGAAATAGACCTTGCCGGGATCGATGTACTTCTTCTTGATCTCTTCAAATGTCGTGTTGTGGAAGTGTGCGCAGTGCGGGCAGGTCATCGACATGTATTCGACGATCTTCACAGGAGCGTTCTTGTCCCCCAACGCACGATCCGGCAGGGCACCGGGCTTCAGGACCTCAGCCATGTCGACGTTACCGGAAGATTCCGGCAGATCCTGTGCAAAGGCATTGCCAGCAACAACCGGCAGTGCGGCTGCGACAGAGGCCATGGCGACAGTGCCGAGAAGACCGCGGCGGGTGAGGTTCAGTTCTGGGACATGCATGGAAGCACCTGTTTGTGAAAGACGCAAATGTCTATGATTGCGATATAGCCACACATCGTTTCCAACAAGCGGCGAGTGGTGTTGTTCTTGTCAAAGAATTGTGACCAGTCAAGGACTGTTCGACAACATAGCCTGCTTCAGAGTGTCCTGCCCTTCGGTCGCTTTTGCATGACCGCGGTGCCGAGGCGCTCCACCGCCTTGCGCAGCGCCTCGCTTTCTATGCCCTGCATCATGTCGTCCAGCTTCTTTGCTGCCTCACCCCGCAAAGGCTGCGGCTTGCGGCGGCGCGTCGATGCCGCCGAAACCGGCTTTTGCACGATCCGGATTTGACGTACGGCAGGAAAGCCGAAGAAACCGTTGATGCGGGCAATCAACTCGCCCTGCGCGTGGGTCAGGAAAAGAGCGCGCGCGCCTTCGCACGCAATGGTCAAAACGCCGGGCTGATAACCGCCGCGATCCGGCCCCTCGTCGCGGCGTGGCCAGGTGATCTTCTCAGGGCGGGTGCAATCGGCGAAATCAGTGCCGGCAATCTCATCCCATGAACCAAGCAGCGCGGTGCTTATTCCTGCACGCTTTGCTAGAACGGGATCGATGATACCATTTGCCACTTCGGCAATCTGAAGGACACCTTTACGGGGTGGTCGCATAGTCACAACTCTATACTCGTGGCTTGATCGGGCGAAGCGTATGGACCAAGTATAGGACGTTTCCGTCTCGATTGGAAACGCCCTCAGCCAAATCGGAACAGACTTTACATATGCTGCATAAAATCGAAGGGCCGGCTTATGCTCAGCTGCTGCTGGCATGGTATGACCGCCACCACCGCGACCTGCCGTGGAGAACCTCGCCGTCGATGGGGGCCAAGGGGTTGCGGGCCGATCCCTACCATGTGTGGCTTTCCGAAGTGATGTTGCAGCAGACGACCGTGCAAGCCGTGAAGCCTTACTTCACAAAGTTTCTTGCCGCATGGCCGACCGTTGACGATCTTGCAGCAGCGCCGACAGAGGACGTCATGGCCGCCTGGGCGGGGCTTGGCTACTATGCGCGTGCGCGAAACCTGAAGAAATGCGCCGAAGCGGTCGCCTTTCAGCATGGCGGCAGGTTTCCCGATACCGAGGACGGTTTGAAGGCTCTTCCTGGGATTGGCGATTATACCTCGGCGGCTGTGGCTGCCATTGCCTTTAACCGGAAGGCTGCGGTGATGGATGGCAATGTGGAGCGGGTGATCTCACGCCTGTTCCTGATCGATTCGCCGTTGCCCGCCTCAAAACCACTGATGAAAGCAAGAGTTGCAGAGATTACACCTGGCGACCGCCCCGGCGATTTTGCCCAGGCGATGATGGATCTCGGCGCCACTATCTGTACGCCGAAGCGCCCCGCCTGCGCGCTCTGTCCGTTTAATGGCCGATGTCTTGCCCTGGCGCAGGATGAGCCGGAGCGCTTTCCGGTCAAGGCCAAGAAGAAGGACAAACCCGTCCGCGTTGGAGCGGCCTTCGTTGCCGTCAATGACAGGGGTGAGCTCCTTCTGCGACGGCGCGTCGAAAGTGGTCTTCTCGGTGGCATGACGGAAGTGCCGACCACAGCCTGGACCGCCCGCCTGGATGGCGGCACCGATACGTCGCATGCGCCTTTTGACGCCGACTGGGAAGCGGCAGGCACGATCGTGCATGTCTTCACGCATTTCGAGCTCAGGCTGTCGATCTATCGGGTCAAAGTCGAAAGTGACCTTCGGCACGATGACGGATGGTGGGAGCCGGTCACAAATCTTGATGCCCAGGCACTGCCGACGGTGATGAAAAAGGCAATCTCACAGGCTATTCCATTGGCATTTGCGGCATCAAGCCGCAAATCTCGGGCGATTTGAAGCAACAGGACAATTTCATGAAAAAGATCAATCATATCGTTTTCGATATCGGCAAGGTTCTCATTCATTACGATCCGCACATTCCCTATAGCCGCCTGATCCCCGACGATGCGGAACGCGCCTGGTTCTTCGAAAACGTCTGCACCCATGACTGGAATATAGAACAGGACCGCGGTCGCACGTGGGAAGATGCCGAGGCGTTGCTATTGGACAGCCATCCCGATCGAGAAGAGCACATTCGCGCTTTTCGCAAGCACTGGCACGAGATGGTGTCCCACTCCTATGACGATTCCGTCGCCATTCTCAAAGGTCTGATCGACAGCGGCCATGACGTGACGATGCTGACGAATTTCGCGTCCGACACGTTTCGCGAAGCGCAGAAGATGTATCCATTCCTGACACTATCGCGCGGCGTGACCGTGTCAGGCGATGTCGGTTTGATCAAGCCGGATGTAGCAATCTACACTCTCCATGCGGAGACGTTCGGGCTCGATCCAGAAACCAGCATCTTTATCGACGATACGATTGCCAATGTGGAAGGCGCGAAGGAGGCCGGCTGGCAGGCCGTGCATTTTACGAGTGCTGAAAAGCTGAAGGCGGATCTTGCCGACTACGGTATCAAGGCTTGAGAATCCCTGGCGCAGGCGGGAATGGCGGTCCCCGTCCTGCGCCAGTCCAGCCGCAAGCGGCCAGATCGAAGAATCGTCAATGTGGGGGAGCATTCCGTTTTCTTGGCTTTCCACATCAGTCACCAGGGGCGCTTCTAAAAGCCCGCGGATGGATGCGGCGGCGGTTAGCTGTCGTTCCCTTGGCGTGACTGATTAAAGAGGCTTACTTGCTCGAAGCTGTCCATGCGATTGAAATATTTCATGAAAATTCGGTATTTCTAACATGATAAAACCAGGGCCCGGCGTCTGGTAAACGCCGAGCCCTGGTTGCTCTTCATCCGGGACTGAAGGTACTAAAACCGGATGAAGTATCTGGCTAAAGCAGCACGAGGCGGTGGATCGCAGACTACTCGGCTTTGGCCAATTCCATACGGATAACGCTTCTGAGATCATCGATGGGCTTGAGGACGTCGCCCTCGTGATAATGCCAGAAGGTCCAGCCGTTGCATGCATCAAGACCCTGAACCTTGGCGCCAAGACGATGGATCGAACCTGCATCGCCGCCAGACGAGACGGTACCGTCGGCACGAATGATTGCGGTGTAGCGACGTTTGGCATCCGTAAGCACCTGACCCGGGCGCACCAGACCGCTTTCAAGCAGAACGTTGAAGGCCACGCGTGGCTCTGCCTTCTTGCCGGTCATGACCGTCAGTTCAGCCTTGCCGAGCGGTTCGACCGCGGCAATGCGGGCAGAGGCTGCGTCGATGTAATCCTGCTCGCGCTCGATGCCGACGAAATGACGGCCAAGGCGTTTTGCCACCGCACCCGTGGTGCCGGAGCCGAAAAAAGGATCGAGCACGACGTCGCCAGGCTTGGTCGAGGCCATGATGACGCGGGCGAGTAGCGCTTCCGGCTTCTGAGTCGGATGGATCTTCTTGCCGTCATCGCCCTTCAGCCGCTCCGAGCCGCTGCAGATCGGGAACAGCCAATCGGAGCGCATCTGCACGTCGTCGTTGGACGCTTTCAGCGCTTCGTAATTGAAGGTGTAGCTTTTGGCTTTCGCATCGCGGCTGGCCCAGATCATCGTTTCATGGGCGTTCTGGAAACGGCGACCCTTGAAATTAGGCATGGGGTTGGTCTTGCGCCAGACGATGTCATTCAGGATCCAGAAGTTCATGTCCTGAAGGATGGAGCCGACACGGAAAATGTTGTGATAGGAACCAATGACCCAGATGGTGCCATTGGGCTTCAGCACGCGGCGGCAGGCCAGAAGCCAGGCGCGGGTGAAGGCATCATAGGCATCGAAAGAGGCGAACTGGTCCCACTCGTCATCAACCGCATCCACGAGCGACTGATCGGGGCGATGCAGCGCGCCGCCAAGCTGGAGGTTGTAGGGCGGATCGGCGAAAATCGCATCGACTGACTGGCTCGGCAGCGCTTCGAGCGCGGCGACGCAGTCACCCTTGATGATGCTGTCCTTCCAGGCATCGCTTTCGCCTGCAAGATCAAAACCGGCGCGCCGAAAATCGGCCAGTGGAAACACTGATGCCATGGGTACTCGCTCCATACGCTTACTCAACTGAACTGGCCTTATGGTTACCGAAGATGGTTATCAAAGGCTGAACAAACCCCTGAAAAATCCCAAAAAGATGGGAATGGAACCGGATATTATTTTTAACGTTTTGATTTAGGAATTTTCCACGCTGGCGGTATTATGGTGCCAGTGACGGGTGCAGGGGTAAGTTGAAAATGCGCATAGCCTTAATGATCGCCGCGACGCTCTATGCCAGCGCCGCCTTTTCCCAGCAGGCTGCGCCGCAGGCGCCGAAGCCGCAAGTGAATGTACGCACGAATGCCGTGATGTTCAGCGGCGGCCCGTCGCTTGGCGATAGCGACAAGGTTCGCTGGGATTTCTACAAGGCAGACAGCATGGGTGGCCGCAGCGACGAGAATGTCGGCGGTGCGTACGATGCGACCTTCGAGGAAAAGATTCCGCCCGGACGCTACGTTGCCGTTGCCTCTCTCGGCAGTATCAGTCGTGAAATCGCATTCGAAGTGAAGGACGGCGGCGTGACGGACCTTGCGGTCGATTTCGAGGCCGCGCAGCTGACGATCGTTCCTAAGCGCAGCCCGGAAAGCAAGGAGGCTGAGCCTCTTGCGCGCGTGACAGTCACGCAGGACGATTTCAACGATAGTGTCTACGGATCAAAGGAAATTTTCGTTCCCGCTGGCGAGTTGAAGCTTCAGGGCCGTATCGGTCCAGCTGAGGCAGAAGAAACGATTACCGTCAAAGCGGGCGATACGCTGACACACGACGTTATCATTCCAAGCGGCGTGGTCGTGGCCAATGCCGTCTACAAGGAAGGCGGCCGCAAGGTGGAGACGGACGGCATCCGCTTCGAGGCACTTGCCGAAACCGACACGCTGGACGGTACTCGTAAGACAATCACCGGAACTTATGGCCCTGGCAAGATCATGCAGATGCCGGCCGGAAACTTCATCATGAGGGCGCGCCTCGGCAAGGTCAGCGTTGAAAAGCCGTTCATTGTGACAGCCGGCCAGCGCACGGATCTTACTGTCGATCTCGATGCTGGCGTCCTTGCCGTTTCGGCCCCGAAAGCGGAGCGAATCGACATCGTCGAAACCACCAAGGACTTACAGGGGACGCAGAAGGAAATTTCCGGGCGCTACGGAACGACGCACCAGGAAACGCTTCACCCCGGGACATATTCGGTAAAAGTGACCTACGACAAGAAGACCAATCGCGAGCCGAAGGAAGTCAATGCTACGGTGACAGCGTCCGAACGCACCGAGATCAACGTGGCAGACTGACTCCCACTGCAAAGACGGTCACTATCCCACGATTGAAAAGGCATCGCGCGTCGAGCCGGTCGGCGTTCGAACTGCCGTGCGGCCGATCCATTGCACGTGACCATGCAATATCCGAATCGCTTCTTCACCACGTCCATCGCGAAGCGCATCGATTATGGCGCGGTGATCGGTGTCTGTGCGTCGCTCCCATCCAGCTCGCCAGGCGGAAAACAGGAAGCGGGCGCTTGCAGCATGAAGCCCGTCTATGGCTTCCATCAACCTTGGCATGTTGCACGGTGCGATAATGAGCCTGTGGAAGCGACGGTTCGCCGCTTCCCAATGGCGAACATCCTGCGCGTCGTCGCCTTCATGGGTCGCAGCCTCGGCTTCGGTAAGAATGGCATCCGTTAGGTTCGGTATGGCATTACGAAGTGCCAGAACCTCGAGTGCGGCGCGCATTTCCGCCACCTCGCGCACATCGGCCAGACCGAAATCAGCAACGCGAACGCCCCGGCGCGGAATGCTGACAGCAAGCCCCTGGGCCTCCAGACGGCGAAATGCCTCCCGCACCGGCACATGAGAGGCGCCAAATTCTTCAGCGATGTGGTCCTGCCTCAGCCTTTCGCCGGGCGCGAGCTCGCCGCGCACGATACGCTCGGCAAGCGTGCGGCTGATCTTGGCGGCAATCGTATCGTCTGGCTTGGGCTTTGGAATCTTGACCATGACCTGACATAGGGCGAGGTCACGGGATTGTCGAGCGACAGTGTAGCCGCAAAGCTCCATTGCATTCCAGCTGGTTGAGCTTCTACAGCACTTGGTCTAAAAGCCAGCCACCCCATCAATTCCTCTACCGACATCAAGGAGCGCATATGAGCGGCTTCGACCTTATCATTTTCGACTGCGACGGCGTTCTGGTCGATTCAGAGATCATCGCGGCACAAGTCGAATCCCGCCTGTTGACAGAGGCCGGCTATCCGATTTCTGTCGAGGAGATGGGCGAACGCTTTTCCGGCATGACATGGAAAAACATCCTGCTGGAGGTCGAGCGGGAGGCGAGCATTCCGCTCTCTGCCACGCTGCTTGATAAGTCGGAAAAGCTGTTGGATGCGCGCCTGGCACGCGACGTCAAAGTCATTGACGGCGTGAAATTTGCCCTGTCGCGCCTGACGACACAGCGCTGCATCTGCTCGAATTCTTCCAGCGCCCGGCTCGACATGATGCTGACGAAGGTCGGCTTGAAGCCCTATTTCGAGGGCCATGTCTATTCCGCCAAGGATCTTGGAGCGGATCGCGTCAAGCCGAAGCCCGACATTTTCCTCCACGGCGCCAAGCAGTTCGACGTCTCGCCTGACAAGGTCGTTGTGATCGAAGATTCGGTTCATGGCATCACCGGCGCGCGCGCGGCTGGCATGCGCGTCATCGGCTTCACCGGAGCATCGCACAGCTATCCGAGCCATGCGGACAAGCTGACCGACGCTGGTGCCGAGACAGTGATCTCCCGCATGCAGGATCTGCCCGCGACGATCGCCGCCCTTTCCGAATGGGCGATTTGAACCCATGAAAAAAGCCGGGCCGCTTGACGCGATCCGGCTTTCGAAAACGTCGACAAAGACCTCTGGTCTCAGCCCCTGCGACCGCTCTTCTTGCCGCCTGCCTTAGCGCCACCTGCATCGAAGGAGATGAAGACATTGGTCTGCTTGGACGCACCGCCCGGAGCATTCGGAATAGCAACATTCGGGTTGTTGAAGATGAACTGCGTGCCTGCGTCACCGGCAGGAACGTCTACGCCGAGGCTGGTGACCTGCGAGAAGATTTCACCGTCGCCATCTTTCACAGTGACGCGGATCGGCAGATTGACGCGGCCAGGCTTCGAAAGAGGCCCAGGAACAACACGTCCCTGTGCAAAGACGTTTACCGTCAAGGTCGATTCGTTCATGCTGCAAGAGCGAGTCGTATCGGATATGGATGCTTGGTAGACGAGCTTGCTCGGATCACCTTTTGCGCCGCCTGCATAGACCTGATGCACTGCGTTGCTGTCGAGCACGGTGATGGGCGGGCAAGTCGCCTGCACGACGGGCGCCACATTGGCCTGTTGTGCCGGAGGATTGACCGCCAGCGAGTCGGACGGATTGGAAGAATTGCAACCCGCAAGCACGGCAAGCAGCGATGCTGCGGCGGATAAACGCAAAATAGTCCCTGTCACTCTGTTCCACCCTCTAAAACAATTCCGCAACAGGCCGCAGATGCTGTTTATTGGCCTTTCTTGCCTGTCGGCGATGGTCTATAGCAGCGGCGCTGGGAAAAATCGATGGTTGCGTTGGGATTTGTGCCATTTTTGCGAAATGGGCGAGAAACCCCGCAGACACGGTTTGTCAGCCATGAACTGATGACGACGACGAAGGACGATTTCCGTGAAATATGTTTCGACCAGGGGCAGCGCCCCATCGCTTGGTTTTTCCGATGCGCTGCTTGCAGGCCTTGCGCGTGATGGCGGCCTTTATGTGCCGAGCGAATGGCCGAAGATGAAAAAGAAGGAAATTCGCGCCCTTCGCGGCAAGACTTATCAGGAAGTCGCCTTTGAGGTTCTCTACCGCTTCACCGGCGGGGAAATTCCTGAAAAGGATTTCCGTTCGATGATCGACGACGCCTACGCAACATTCCGTCATCCAGCTGTCACCCCTCTGGTCCAGACCGGACCGAACAGCTTCATTCTCGAGCTTTTCCATGGAACGACACTGGCGTTCAAGGACGTCGCCATGCAGCTTCTGGCTCGGCTGATGGACTACACCCTGGCCGAGCGCGGCCAGCGTGCAACGATCGTTGGCGCCACGTCCGGCGACACCGGCGGTGCCGCCATCGATGCGTTTGCCGGTCGCGATCGCACCGACATCTTCATCCTGTTCCCGCATGGCAAAGTTTCGCCTGTCCAGCAGCGTCAGATGACGAGTTCGACTGCTTCCAACGTGCATGCGCTTGCCATCAATGGTAATTTCGATGATTGCCAGAGCCTTGTCAAAGAGATGTTCAACGACGCGAAATTTCGCGATGGCGTGAAGCTTTCCGGCGTGAACTCCATCAACTGGGCGCGCATCATGGCGCAGGTGGTCTATTACTTCACCACCGCGATTTCGCTCGGAGCGCCCGATCGCAAGGTTTCCTTCACTGTGCCGACCGGCAACTTCGGCGATATATTTGCGGGTTATGTGGCCAAGCAGATGGGCCTGCCAATCGACAAGCTGGTGATCGCCACCAATGACAACGACATTCTGGCCCGCACCCTAAAGACCGGTCGTTACGAGATGCGCGGCGTTCACGCCACCACCTCGCCTTCGATGGATATCCAGATCTCCTCAAACTTCGAGCGCCTTTTGTTCGAAGCCTATGATCGCGACTCGGACGAGATCAAGCGCTCGATGGATGGCCTGAAGCAATCCGGCGCCTTCCAGATTTCCGAAGCGGCGATGAAGGTGATCAAGCGAGACTTCCGCGCGGGTCGCGCAACCGAAAAGCAGGTCGCGGCAACCATTCGCGACACACTAAGCGAGACCGGCTACCTGCTCGATCCCCATACCGCTACAGCGGTGTATGTTGCGAAAAAGCACGAAAAAACAAACAGTCCGATGGTGGTTCTTTCGACTGCGCATCCGGCGAAATTCCCTGATGCTGTAAAATCCGCTTGCGCAATCGATCCTGCCCTACCAGTATGGCTTGCTGATCTTATGAACCGGGAGGAGCGTTTCGACGTCCTGGAAGCAGAGCTTGAGGCGGTGGAGACCTTCATCGGCAAGCATGCTCGCGCCAAGGACTGACCGACGCGGAAAGACGTGGAAATGAATGTAAACGTAACCCGGCTTTCGTCCGGGTTGACAGTCGTGACCGAAAGAATGCCTCACCTCGAAAGCGTTGCTCTCGGTGTGTGGATAAAATCGGGTTCGCGCAACGAGACGGATGACGAGCACGGCATCGCTCATCTGCTTGAGCATATGGCATTTAAGGGCACGGCGCGCCGCACCGCCCGGCAGATCGCGGAAGAGATCGAGAATGTCGGCGGCGAAGTCAACGCTGCCACGTCCACCGAAACCACATCCTATTATGCCCGTGTGCTGAAGGATCACGTTCCCCTGGCAGTCGATATTCTGGCCGATATCCTGACCGAGTCCGCCTTCGACGAGGCGGAACTGGAGCGCGAAAAGAACGTCATCCTACAGGAAATCGGTGCTGCTACGGACACGCCCGACGACGTCGTTTTCGACAATTTTTCCGGTGTCGCCTATCGCGACCAAACGATCGGTCGTCCGATTCTCGGCACACCGGAAACGGTACAGTCTTTCACCACAGCCCAGATCCGCCATTATCTCGGTCGGAATTACACCACCGACCGGATCTTTGTTGTCGCGGCCGGTGCCGTCGATCATGAAACCTTTGTCAAACAAGTGGAGCAGCGTTTCTCCAGCCTCCCGCAGAAGCCTGAAACGACTCCGATCATCGAGAAAGCAATCTATACGGGCGGCGAAATTCGCGAGACGCGCGATTTGATGGATGCGCAGATCCTTCTCGGCTTCGAAGGCAAGGCTTATCACGCACGTGATTTCTATTGCTCGCAGATTCTCGCCAATATTCTCGGCGGCGGCATGTCGTCGCGGCTTTTCCAGGAAGTGCGTGAATATCGTGGCCTTTGCTATTCGGTCTACGCCTTCCATTGGGGCTTTTCAGACACCGGCATTTTCGGCATTCATGCCGCAACCGGCAGCAGCGATCTGGCGGAACTGGTTCCCGTTATCACCGAGGAACTGCGCAAGGCCTCTGACGTCATCCATCAGGAAGAAATCGACCGTGCTCGCGCGCAAATCCGCGCACAGTTGTTGATGGGGCAGGAAAGCCCGGCTGCACGTGCAGGTCAGATTGCGCGCCAGATGATGCTTTACGGTCGTCCTATTCCCAATGACGAGATGATGACGCGCCTTGGCGACATCACCCGTGAGCGGCTGACCGATCTTGCAGGGCGTCTGTTTTTCGATAAAGTCCCGACATTGTCAGCCATCGGTCCGCTGGAAAACCTGGCGCCGCTGTCCGACATCACGGCGGGCCTTTCAGTCGCGCCTTCGATGAAGATAACCGCAAACGGCTGACGGAACAGACTGCCCCGCAGCATGGTGTTGGACGACTAAATGCTGCGCTTTCTCTACCGCAATAGCGATACGCCGGAACTTCGCAGCGCAAACTACCTGCTGAGACTGCCGCGTTATTCCGATTTCAAGCAGTGGCACAAGCTACGCTCGGAAAGCCGCGGCTTTCTTCAGCCATGGGAGCCGACCTGGCGCAGCGACGAACTGACCGAAAGTTCGTTTCGCGTGCGCGTCACCCGCAACAACCAGGAATTCTCGTCCGGCACGGCCGTATCTCTGCTGCTCTTCTTATCGGACGATACGCTGATCGGAGGCATCACCATCGGCTACATCCGCAGGGGTGCGGCGCAAAGCTGTATGATCGGGTATTGGATGGGTGAGCCATATGCTCGAAATGGCCATATGTCTGCCGCATTAAAACTGGTAATACCCTACATCTTCAATGGACTTCAGTTGCACCGTATTGAGGCAGCCTGTATTCCAGACAACTTCAAAAGCATCCGGCTGCTCGAAAATGCCGGGTTTCAGCGGGAAGGCCTCTTGCGCGAATATCTGAAAATAAACGGCGAATGGCGGGACCATGCCATGTTTTCGCTGATTGCCGACAAACGCGTTTCCGGCGGGACTCAGTGAGAGTGATGACATATATGAGCCTCGTGTCGCGTATGTTGAAACGCATACCGGCGAAAGCATGTGCGACGGCGCTTCTGTTTTTCTGTGCGCTGCTGTCAAGCCAAGCGTCGGCTTTCGAGCCGGTGAAGATTTCTCGCGATGACACTGCGCTCGATTTGACGGCCACTACCGATATCTACGCCAATCAGGGCGAGGCGTTTCAGGTTTCGACGGCGCCTGGGCCGGACGGCATTCGTCGACGCATTGAAGTGCGGGCGAGCTCTCCCGCCCATCAGGGCGATTGGGCGGTGTTTGCGCTTGCCAACGTCTCGGAAGAACAGCTTGAGCGCGTCATCGTCGCGCCGCACTTTCGTCTCGTCAATTCCAAGCTCTTCTGGCCCGATCTCGGCTCGCAGCGCATCATCGCCATCACCCCGAGCGAAGGCTTCGCGCTGGATCGTCAACCAAGCCCCGATGCCGACGTCTTCCGCATCACGTTGAACCCGGGTGCCGTCATCACCTTCGTGGCCGAGCTTTCCACGCCGCAACTGCCGCAGCTCTATCTTTGGGAGCCGGAAGCCTACAAGGACACGATCAACGCCTTCACGCTCTATCGCGGTATCGTGCTTGGTATTGCCGGTCTGCTGGCTGTCCTCTTGACAATTCTTTTCGTGGTCAAAGGAACGTCCGTACTGCCCGCATCCGCAGCTCTCGCCTGGGCCGTGCTTGCCTATATCTGCGTCGATTTCGGCTTTCTGGAAAAACTGATTACCGTGACGTCGAGCGACGAGCGAATGTGGAGGGCGGGCGCCGAAGTGGCGCTCGCCTCCAGCTTCGTGGTCTTCCTGTTCACCTATCTCAATCTGAACAGATGGCACGCGCATCTGGGCTATGCCACATTCGCATGGATCATCGGTCTCGGCGCGCTTTTCGGCGTCGCGATTTACGATCCATCCATTGCATCCGGCATCGCGCGCGTTTCCTTTGCGCTGACGGCGTCCGTCGGCATCGTGCTGATCATTTATCTCGGCTTCAACCGCTACGACCGCGCCATTTTGCTGGTGCCATCCTGGGCGCTGATCCTGGTCTGGCTCTTCGGCGGGTGGCTGACAGTGACCGGGCAACTGGACAATGACATCGTGCAGCCAGCACTCGGCGGCGGCCTGGTCCTGATCGTGCTTTTGATCGGCTTTACCGTCATTCAGCACGCCTTTGCAGGAAGTGCCTATCAGCAGGGTTTGTTCTCCGATCTCGAGCGTCAATCCCTGGCATTGACCGGGAGTGGCGATACTGTCTGGGACTGGGATGTCACGCGCGACCGTATCGTTACGACGCCAGACGTCTCGATCAAGCTTGGCCTTCATCCGGGCACCATGCATGGCGCTGCGCGCAACTGGCTGCCGCGCCTCCACCCCGATGACCGCGACCGCTTCAAGGCAACGCTCGACGTGTTGCTCGACCATCGCAAGGGCCGACTGAACCACGAGTTTCGCATTCGCGCCGAGGATGGTCATTTCCATTGGCTGCAAATTCGAGCTCGGCCTGTGCTCGGCTCCAACGGTGAAATCATTCGATGTGTCGGCACCATTACCGACATTACCGAACCAAAGAATTCCGTCGAGCGACTGTTGCAGGACGCGCTGAACGACAACCTGACCGGCCTTCCAAACCGCCAGGTTTTCCTCGACCGCCTGCAATCGGTGCTAAACCTTGCGCCGGATGGCGATACGGTTCGCCCCACGGTCATGGCGATCGATATCGACCGCTACAAGCTCGTCAACGACACGCTTGGCATCGCTGCCGGCGACAATATTCTGATTGCCTTGACGCGCCGCCTACGCCGTCTCCTCAAACCGCAGGATACGCTGGCACGTCTGGGCGGAGACGAGTTCGGCCTGATCCTGGTGTCAGAGCGCGACCCGCAACGCGTGGCAGATTTTGCCGACGCGGTGAACAAGGCCATCATGGTACCCATCAATTTCGCCAACCGCGAAATCGTGCTGACCGCCTCCATCGGTCTGGTCTCCTGGATCGACCAGCAGGAAAATGCTCCGGGACTGTTGAGCGACGCTGAGCTTGCCATGTATCGCGCCAAGCGCGCGGGCGGCAACCGGGTCGAGCCTTTCCGTCCAGCCTTCAGAACGTCTGGAACCGATCGTCTGCAAATGGAAAGCGATCTGCGCCGCGCACTTGAGCGCAAGGAGCTTTCGCTCGCCTACCAGCCTATCGTCAAACTAGACAATGGCGATCTCGCGGGCTTCGAAGCCCTGATGCGCTGGGAGCATCCGAAGCGCGGAAACATTCCGCCGAGCGAGTTTATTCCGATTGCCGAAGCGTCGGGCCTTATCGAGCCGCTCGGCATGTTTGCGCTCGAGCGGGCAGCAAACGACCTGATGGACTGGCAGCACGCTATCGACAAGCTTCCAATTTTTATCTCGGTCAATATTTCAAGCTCGCAGCTGTTGAACAACGAACTTTACAACGACGTTCGCAGCATGCTTCAGCGAACACGCTGCAATCCCCAACAGTTGAAGTTGGAATTGACAGAATCCATCGTGATGGAAAATCCTGAACAGGCGCGTCTCGTGCTGGCCAAGCTCAAGGAAACCGGCTTAAGCCTTGCGCTCGACGATTTCGGCACTGGCTATTCTTCGCTTGCCTACCTGACACGTTTCCCCTTCGACACGATCAAGCTGGATAAGGCACTGATCGCCAATACGAGCGACAAGCGGAACGTCCTGCTCCGCTCGATCATCGCCATGGCGCGTGCGCTGGAAATGCAAGTGGTGGCAGAAGGTATCGAAACGCCGGAAGATGCGGCAGAGCTTGCCCGTATGAATTGTCATTACGGGCAAAGCTTCCTTTTCGGTACGCCGGACACGCCAGATGCGGCGCTTAGGCTACTACGCGAGCGCTTTCAGGTCTTCAAGCGCGCCTGATTGCTGTTCGGCCTGAGGCTGAGCCCCGCCTTGGTGCTGCGCTGCGCTATCGGGCGCATCCGAGTTGGCTGGAATTTTTTCATGCAAGAGATCATGAAGGAATTGCAGCTTCTCCACCACCGCGGGCGTTAGTACGAAGGGGTAGAGGTCGGCCTCTCCCATGCTGCGCTGCATGGAGTTCAGCGCTACGCTCAGCGGTACCCAAGCGTTGACCAACCGTTGTGCGCTTCTGGCACGGTAAGGGTCAAAGGCAACTTCGGTTGCCATTTCCTCATGACCTTCCGGCTCGATGGCGATGCCGAAGGCATGGGCGGTTTCGAGTGTGTCGACGATGTGGAGATAGTGTGCGAAGCACTCGGCGAAGTCTTCCCATGGATGTACTGATGCATAGGAGCTAATATAGGTTTCCTGCCATCCCGGCTGCGGTCCCTGCTCGTAATTGCGTTTCAGGGCCTCACCGTAATCCTCTCGCTCGTCGCCAAAGGCGGCGCGGAACGCGTCAAGCCTTCCAGCGTCACGCACCATCTTATTCCAGATGAAATGCCCGACCTCATGGCGGAAGTGGCCAAGCATGGTGCGATAAGGTTCGTTCATGTTGGCGCGAACCTGTTCACGCGTGACATCGTCGGCTTCAGCCGCACGGATCGCAATCAGCCCCTCGTCGTGACCTGTCATGGCCGGGATGACCGAACCGTCGGCAGCAATTTCATCCACCAGAAAGTCGAACACCAAGCCACCTTGCGGGTCGGAATCGCGGTTCGGATGAGGCAGTTTCAAGCGCAGCATGGAATAGAAGAGGTGACGCTGCGCCTGGCTAAGGCGCCGCCATTGCTCGATTCCTTCCTGGGTCGAGGCATCCGGCACCAGACGGTTATGGCTGCAAGCGGGGCAGAAGGGTGTTTCGCTATCGGCCGGGATAGCCCAGTTGCAGATGTCGTTGACTTCGTTTGCGCAGAAGCGAACCTGATGATCCGGCTTCGATACCAGCGTCCACAACGGGTCACCTGCTGGATCCAACGCCTCCATTGAAAGCGTCTGCGGTACGAAGGCGAGCCGATGGCCGCATCGAACACAGGACCGGTTATCAAAGTGGACGGGCTGCCCGCACGCAGCACACGAGAAAAGTTGCATCCCTATCTCCTGGGTATCACGACTGGTTGGGGAAATTGCTCGCACAAGCGAAAAAAACGCATGTGCCGAACTTCAACACATGCGCCCAGGGACCTGCGAAGGTCATCAAGGTTGCGACCGTCTTATCTCTAAGAGGTCGCAGTCGTCTTACATTCTGTCGACCGTGTCCTTGACGGCGTCCTTGGCCTTGCCGGCAGCGACCTGGACCTTGCCCTTGGTTTCCTGCGCAGCACCTTCGGCGCGCATGCTGTCGTTGCCGGTAGCGGAACCAACGCTCTGCTTTACCTTGCCAGCAACTTCGTTTGCCTTACCAGCGATCTTGTCGGACGTGCTACCCATGATCATTCTCCCTAGTTTCATGCCAGGCTCGGTGCTGGCTACCGGGGAGAAAACGTCACCACTATAATTTTGTTCCTGCTGATCTCAAGCTTTCAATCTCAAGGTCAAGCGTGCCCTGCTTCGGCTGAGAGCATGCGCGGATCGACCCCCATCAAAGCAAGGGCTCGCTCATATTTGTCGTCCAGAGAACGATCGAAGATCAGTTCTTCCGATGCCGGGCAATTCAGCCAGCCATTATTGGCGATCTCGTTTTCGAGCTGTCCCGGTGCCCAGCCAGCATAACCTAGCAGCATCGTGGCACGCTGCGGCATACGGCCGTTGGAAATTGCCCGCACGATATCGAGCGTCGCCGTCAACGAGATATCGTCGCTGACGGGAATGCTGGATTCACTTGAGTAATCATCCGAGTGCAGCACGAAGCCCCTGCCCGCTTCTACCGGTCCGCCAAACTGGATCGGAAAATCGCGGGTGCGATTGGGCAGCATGATCGCGTCGTTGCTATCCATGATCTTCAAATGCAGAAGTACATCGGTGAAGGTAATCTGTTGGCCTCGATTGATGATGAAACCCATGGCGCCGGCCTGAGAGTGCGCGCAGATATAGATGACTGAGCGCTCGAAGGCGCTGTTGTCCAGACCTGGCATGGCGATCAGAAACTGACCATCCAAAAAGCCTCGTTCCCTTTTGTCCATGAGGGTCGAAAAAGCCAAGAGCACCTCCCCTTTTCAGCGCCCCGTAGCGACGCCGGTTTGGTTTCACCATTTGGCAAGGATGCTGCATAGCGGCCCATCAATCAACCGAAAATGATAAGTGGGACAAAATCGTAACTGGTGACTTCTAGCCTGTTGCGCTAGACGAAGAGCATGACCCGTTCGATTTACCTCCCCTTTCGCACATTTCTGATCGCCCTCTTCACCCTCGTCGCGATGTTTGCCAGCGGGCAAATCGCCAGGGCCGATACGAGCGAATGGGCGACGAGCGAGGGCGGGCGCATGCGTATCGTCAGCCTGCCCGCAGACCCTAGCGGCAAGATCGAAGCGGTTCTTCAAATCGAACTGAAGCCCGGCTGGATCACCTATTGGCGCGAACCAGGAGAAGCGGGCATACCACCGCAACTCAAGCCAGATCCGACAAGCGGCGTGACGTTGGCCTCCATGGCATTCCCCGTGCCCAAGCTGATCAAGAACGACGATATAACCGATATCGGCTATGACCAGCCGGTGAACTTTCCCTTCACCCTTCATTCCAGTGCAGGGCACGACGCAGATGTGGTTAAGTTGACGGCCTTTATCGGCGTCTGCCTCAATATCTGTATTCCGTTTGAAGCGGGTTTCGAGATCGATAGAAGGGCACAGGCCACGCAAGAAGAGCTTGCCTTCATCGAGGCAAGCAAGGCAAGCCTTCCAGAGGCACCAACAGACGACTTCAAAGTTGTGAACTTTCACATCACTCCCGACAAGACACTGCTCGGCGTGGAGTTACACCTGCCTGAGGGTGCTCCGAAAGAGGCCGATATCTATGTCGCCGGCCCGTCCGGCTATGCCTATTTCGAGCCGCAGAATCTGGTGCGCGACAAGCGCAAGCTTTCCTTTTACATGAACATCAAGGGCCTACCGAAGAGCTATAATCCGAAAGGCCAGAGTTGGCAGATTCTGGTCAAATCCGGCTCCCGGGCCATGGAAGCGCCGCTAGATTTTCCAGCACAATAACGCCCGTCAGGGATCAAGAAACGACTTCACAGTTTTCTCGATGATGCTCTATAGTCGCGCCGTCATTGCCACAGGAGCGATATTATGACCATCAAGATCGGCGACAAGCTGCCCTCCGCAACCTTCAAGGAAAAAACAGCGGACGGCCCTGTCGAAACCACGACCGACGAGCTTTTCAGCGGCAAGAAGGTTGTCGTCTTCGCCGTTCCCGGAGCATTCACGCCAACTTGCTCGTTGAACCACTTGCCGGGTTATCTGGAAAACCGTGACGCCATCCTCGCGCGCGGTGTGGACGACATCGCCGTCGTCGCCGTCAATGACTGGCACGTCATGGGCGCTTGGGCGCAATCGAGCGGCGGCCAGGGCAAGATCCACTTCCTAGCGGACTGGGACGCATCCTTCACCAAGGCGCTCGGTCTCGATGCCGACCTTTCCGGCGGCGGTCTCGGCGTGCGCTCCAAGCGCTATTCCATGCTTGTCGATGACGGCGTGGTCAAGTCTTTGAACGTCGAAGACAATCCCGGCCAGGCAACGGTGTCTTCGGCTGCCACGATGATCGAACAGCTCTGATCTTCCAGTCTATACGTGAACTCTAATTGGCCCGGCATCGCGTCGGGCCTTTTCCATGT
Organism: Rhizobium sp. 22-785-1; assembly: GCF_053521965.1. Taxonomy (NCBI): domain Bacteria; kingdom Pseudomonadati; phylum Pseudomonadota; class Alphaproteobacteria; order Hyphomicrobiales; family Rhizobiaceae; genus Rhizobium; species Rhizobium sp. 22-785-1. The sequence goes on from NZ_JBNWDI010000013.1 coordinate 54,866, forward strand.
AAAGGGATATCATCAAGCCTAAAGAAGCGGCCGCTAGCCGCCTTTCTTCCGCCTCAATTGTTACACCATAACAGTAACGGTATAACATTTTTGTGAGCGCGCCATGCGTTTGTCGACCCTACCTCCCCTTCTACGCCAGTCTTCGGCTCAACGCCTTCTTCTGGCTCTCCTGCTTCTCTTGCCCCTCTGGGCTGCGATATATTGGGCAGTTGTGTTGCCATGACGAACGTCCCCATTCTTCAGGTCGAAAACCTCACTGTCGCTTATGAGCGGCACCCGGCGGTTCATCATGTTTCCGGTGCTTTTCATGCGGGAAGCCTGACGGCCATTGCCGGACCAAACGGCGCAGGCAAATCAACGTTGCTGAAATCCATTATCGGTGAGTTGCGGCCATCTGAAGGTCGGATCATCCACGCTTTGAATCGGACTGATTTTGGCTATCTACCGCAGGCTGCGGATATCAACCGGCGTTTTCCGATTTCGGTGCTAGATACGGTTCTGCTCGGTGCATGGAAATCAGCAGGCGCATTTGGGCGCATCACGACCGCGCAACTGGAGGCAGGTCGCCACGCATTGTCGGCCGTGGGTCTTGAGGGCTTCGAGAAGCGACCGATTGGTTCGCTCTCAGCCGGGCAGTTCCAGCGTGTGCTTTTCGCGAGGCTTCTGGTCCAAGATGCCAAGGTCATTCTGCTGGATGAGCCTTTCACTGCTATCGATGCCAGAACGACGCGCGATCTGCTCGACATCGTCGCGCGCTGGCATGGCGAGGGCCGCACCGTGATCGCCGTGCTGCATGATTTCGATCAGGTACGGGCGCACTTTCCTCAGACCTTGCTGATTGCCCGAGAACTGGTTGGCTGGGGTGCGACCGATGACGTCATGTCGTCTGTCAATCTTCTGCGTGCGCGCGCCATGGCCGAGCGCTGGGATGAGAATAGCGTCATCTGCGAGCCAGCAGCATGACGGCCTATGATCTCTTCGTTGCGCCGTTCCAGGATTACGGCTTCATGCGCCGCGCACTCGTCGCCTGCCTTTGCCTTTCGGTTGGGGCAAGCCCCATCGGCGTTTTACTCGCCCTGCGACGGATGAGCCTGATGGGCGATGCGCTGAGCCACGCCATTCTGCCGGGGGCTGCCATCGGCTATCTTATAGCAGGTTCGCTCTCGCTCACGGCCATGGGCCTTGGCGGTCTCGTTGCGGGGCTATCCGTCGCGCTTCTTTCCGGCATCGTCAGCCGCGTGACACCGCTCCAGGAGGACGCAAGCTTTGCGAGCTTCTACCTGGCATCGCTGGCGCTAGGGGTGTTAATTGTTTCGCTGCATGGCTCGAATGTCGATCTGCTGCATGTGCTTTTCGGCACGATCCTCGCCATCGATGCGCCCGCACTTTTTCAGATTGGCGCGATTACATCGCTGACGCTGGTGGTGATGGCGTTTATCTATCGCCCGCTCGTGACCGAATGTTTCGATCCCGGCTTCCTGCGCGCCGTGGGCGGCCGCGGACCGATCTATCACGTCGCTTTCCTGTTGCTGGTCGTGCTCAATCTCGTCGCAAGTTTTCAAGCACTCGGAACGCTAATGGCGGTGGGCCTCATGATGCTTCCGGCGGCGATCGCGCAATTATGGGCGCGCAGCCTGCCTGCGATGCTTGCGATCGCCGGCGGCAGTGCCGCAGTCTCGGGCTATCTCGGCCTCGTTGCCTCCTACCATTTCGAGACGGCGTCCGGCCCCACCATCATCATTGCAGCCACCTGTCTTTATGGGCTCTCCATACTGGTTGCGCCTGCGGGCCTCGGTTCGCGCCTTTTCACCCGCCCTCATCTGAAGGGCTAATTTTAGGAGAATGCCAATGTCACCACGCCTCTTCCTTTTCTCGACAGCTCTTCCAATCGTCATGGCCTTTTCTACCTGCGCGTCTGCTGGGGAAGTAAAAGCCGTGGCTTCGTTCACAGTGCTTGCCGATGTGGTGAAGCAAGTTGGTGGCAAGCATGTTACGGTCAGCAGCCTCGTCAAGCCGGATGGCGATCCGCACGAGTTCGAGCCTTCGCCGACAGATGCAAAAAAGCTTAAGGCTGCCGACGTTGTCTTCGTCAGCGGACTGGGTCTGGAAGGGTGGATGGACCGGCTTATTTCCGCTTCAGGCTACAAGGGCGCGCCCGTCAATGTCTCGGAAGGCATCAAGACGCGCGAGATGGACGAGGACGGCAAGACGGTGACCGACCCCCATGTCTGGAACAGCCCGGTCAACGTCAAGGTGTGGGTCCATAACATCGAGACGACGCTTGCCGCTGTCGACCCGGCGGATAAGGACGACTTCAAGGCAAATGCTGCAGCCTACATCCAGAAACTCGACGAGTTGGATCGTTACGCTCACCAGAAGTTCGATTCCGTCCAACAGGATCGCCGCAAGATTCTGACAAGCCATGATGCGTTCGGCTATTTCGGACGCGAATATAACGTCACGTTCCTGTCGCCGCTCGGCGTTTCCACGGAAACGGAAGCCTCTGCCGGAGATGTGGCAAAGCTGATCGAGCAGATCAAGGCCGAACACGTCAAAACCTATTTCTTCGAAAACTCGAACGATCCACGGCTGGTGAAGCAGGTGGCGAAAGCAACGGGTGCTGCACCGGGCGGAGAACTTTACGTCGAGTCGCTATCAAAAGCGAACGGCCCTGCACCGACTTATGAGAAGATGTTCCGCTACAATGTCGACAAGATTGCAGACGCTATCAACAAGTCCAGTTGATGAAACCAAGTGGCCTTCGTCCCCCTGAAGCTGGTGACGAAGGCGACTTATTGAAGACATTGAGAATTGCGCTGCTGGTGTCAAACAGCCATGTCGAAAACGAGGATGCCAGCCAGGCCACCATCGGTCAGACCGGCCAGGCGCTCTCCGACATCAACATGGTCGGGGTGCACGAGATAGTCGTCGCGTGCCTCCGTGCTCTCGAAGGTGACGATGAAACCATCCAGGAAGCCGCCATTCAACCCTTCGGATGAAACGTTCTGGCCGCACCTAATGTCGGAAATGCCGGGAATAACATCCTTCAGCGCGGTGATCGCCTCATAGATCGCCTGCTTTTCGGACGTGGTGGTTGCGGACTTAAACCGCAGAAATACGCAGTGAAGTATCGTCATGTGTCCCTCCTCCTTGATGCTGCAGCACTCGCTTTGAGACTACACCATCGCTTCATGACCGTCGTTTGAACGGCTCCATGCCTTTGCGCGCCAGTTCGTCTGCGCGCTCGTTTTCGGGATGTCCGGCATGTCCCTTGACCCAATGCAGCGTCACCTTATGGCGCTCACGGGCTGCTTCCAGCGCCTGCCACAATTCCACGTTCTTGACCGGCTTATTGTCGGCGGTCTTCCAGCCTTTTTTCTTCCAGCCGAAAATCCACTTGGTGATGCCATCCTTAACATAGGCGCTGTCGGTGTAGAGATCGACCTCACAAGGGGCCTTCAGCGCATTCAACGCTTCGATGGCCGCCATCAGTTCCATGCGGTTATTGGTGGTATCGGCCTCGCCGCCGTTCAGTTCCTTCTCAACCTCCCCGTAGCGAAGAACGGCGCCCCACCCGCCGGGTCCGGGATTGCCGGAACAGGCGCCGTCGGTAAAAATATCGACATGCTTCATTATTGCGCCAATCCATACTCGGCCACGTTGCCGATGGAGCGGTGGAACCGCAGCTTGCGCAGATATTCAAGCGGATCCTTCTTCACCACAAGAGCGCCCTCTGGCGTCGTCAGCCAATCATAGAGCCTAGTCAGGAAGAAGCGCAACGCCGAACCACGCGCCAGGATCGGCATGGCATCCAGTTCGGCTTCACTCATCGGGCGTACCGACTGATAGCCTTCAAGCAATGCCTTGCCCTTGGTGACATTATAGGATCCGTCTTTCTCAAAACACCAGGCGTTGAGGCAGATCGAAACGTCATAGGCGAGAAGATCGTTGCAGGCGAAATAGAAGTCGATCAGCCCGGAAAGCTCGTCGCCCAGAAAGAAGACATTGTCCTGAAACAGATCGGCATGGATGACGCCAGACGGCAGATCGCCCGGCCAATTGGCCGCCAGAAACGCGATCTCCGGATCGATCTCGCCCTTCAAACCATTCTCCACCTCATCGGCGCGGGCTTCAGACTTCTCCCAAAGCACCTTCCAGCCTTCGAGCGAAAGTGCGTTAGGCCGTCTGAGGTCAAAACCTTCACCCGCCAGATGCATCGCCGCCAGAGCTTTGCCAACTTCACGACAATGCTTCGCTTCAGGCTTTCTCAGCCACATGCCTTCGAGGAAGGAGATCAGTGCTGCTGGACGGCCGGACAACTCTCCAAGCAACTCGCCATCCTTACGCGGCAATGGCAGCGGGCATGACAAGCCCTTATCGGCCAGATGCTGCATCAACCCAAGAAAGAACGGCAGGTCGGACTTTTCCACCCGCTTCTCGTAGAGCGTCAGGATCAGCGGATCTTTGGTGGTGTGAAGCAGAAAATTGGAGTTCTCGACACCCTCGGCTATGCCCTTGTAAGAGGTCAATTCGCCGACGTCATATTGGCCGAGAAACTGTTTCAGCTCATCTTCGGTGATGTCTGTGTAAACTGCCAATGGAATTCTCTTGCAAGAGGATGGATAGGGTCAGACGTTCAGCACGGCCTTCGGCGGAAGCGCATCGCTTGCGCTGCCATTCACGAATGCCATGTCTTGTGTGGTGAGTTCAATATTGCGCAGTTCGCGATTCACCAGAAAATGTTCAGTCTCTTCTACGGTGACGGCCAGATCGAGCGTGGTGTCGAAGCGCTCCTTGAAAGCCTGGATGATCTCGTCGACGATGACTTCGGGTGCGGATGCACCTGCGGAAAGACCGATGGTGCGCACATCACCGATGTCATCCCAGTCGATCTCGGCAGCACGCTGAACCAGAACAGAGCGCTTCGCGCCAGCGCGCAACGCTACTTCCACCAGACGCTTGGAATTCGAGGAGTTGGGCGCGCCCACGACGATGAAAAGATCGCAGCCGGGTGCCGCCTGTTTCACTGCATCCTGACGGTTGGTGGTGGCATAGCAGATACTATCCGCCGCCGGCGCCTGCATGGCCGGAAAGCGTTCCTGCAGCTTGGCAATGACGCCCGCAGTATCGTCGACGGATAGCGTCGTCTGCGTCACGAAGCCCAGGTTCTCCGGGTCGATAGGCTGATAACGCGCCGCATCTTCGACCGTTTCGATGAGAGATACCGTCCCCTCGGGCAGTTGCCCCATGGTACCGATGACTTCCGGATGACCCGCATGGCCGATGAGAATAACGTGGCGGCCAAGGCGCTGGTGGCGCATGGCCTGCTTATGGACCTTGGAGACAAGCGGGCACGTGGCATCGAGATAAAAGAGATTGCGCGCCTGCGCGTCTTCGGGCACCGATTTCGGCACGCCATGAGCGGAAAACACCACGGGCTGCTGGCGATGTTCGGCCGGAATCTCGTTCAGTTCTTCGACGAAGATTGCACCCTTCGCCTCAAGTCCTTCGACCACATAACGATTGTGAACGATCTCGTGGCGTACATAGACAGGAGCGCCATAAGCTTTGAGCGCCAGCACCACGATCTGGATGGCACGATCGACCCCGGCGCAAAAACCCCGCGGGCCACAGAGCCTGATGGTGAGAGGCGGCTTGGAAACGGCCATATTCATTCCTGCTCCTTTGCCTCCCATTTTACGTAAAACCGCTCGCTTCGGCGCAATTGGATGCGCGTGCGCGAGGTACCCTACTCCCTTGGGCCTTTGAGGCTCCGCACATAGGCAAAACCGGCCACGAAGACAAGGGCAGCGGCAAGACCGTACCAAGTAATCGCATATTGAAGGTGATTATTGGGCAGATCAATAAGCGTCACGCCGCCTTTGGGCCAGCCGCCCGGATTGGCGGCGCCATTGGCATCGACGAAAAACGGCACCAGCGCGCCGGGAGAGAGACCAACACTTCTCGCCATGGCGCGGATATCTTTCCAATAGAAGATATTCTTGGCGACGTCATTGTCAGGCAGCATGATGGATGGCTTTGCCGCAAGCTGCGCACGCGCCAGCCCCTCGATGGTGACACGCCCCGCGATCTGCCCCTGCTCGCGTTTTGCCGGGTCCTTCATATCGTAAAGGACGAAGCCGCGATTGATGAAGATCTCCCGTCCGTCATCAAGCTTCAACGGCGTATAGACGTAGTATCCGGTCTGTCCCTGATGCGTGGCAAAAAAGTGCCGCTCCTTCGAATGATCGAAAACGCCAGAGAGCCGAACGGTGCGGTATTCGATATCGCCACCGGAGGCGGCAATCCTTTCGATCTCAGCAAGGTCAATAGGTGCGGCGTGAACGCGCAGTTCGATCTCGCTGAGAAGGGCCTCCTTCCAATATAGCCGCTTCACCTGCCATGTGCCGAGCGCCAAAAGAATGACGAGCAAAAGCAGCACCAGAGGACCAGCAAACCACAGTCGCCGGTGGGCAGGCTTGAGGGGACCATGCTCAACCATGATCGATGCTGCCTTCACTGGCGTTGTTGCGATATTGGAGCGCCACCATAATGCCCTTCAGCTTGCGCAAAAGAACCAGCGAAAGGATGACTGTCAGGGGTAGCCAAATCAAGGCGTGAAGCCAAACGGGTGGCGCGAAGACGGAATCGAACCAGAGGGCAAGGCCAATGATCAGAAACCCGACGATCAACATAACGAAGACAGCCGGACCATCGCCAGCGTCTGCGAATGCATAATCCAGTCCGCAGGCACTGCAATGTGGCTTCAGTTTAAGAAATCCGTCGAAGAGTTTCCCCCGCCCACAACGGGGGCAACAGCCTTGCAGACCGACCTTGATTGGATCGACAGGAGGGAACTCGCCTGTATTCTGCATCATGGCTCCTCCGGCCTCCTTAGATCAATAAGCGCAGCAATCCGCCGCGCTTATACCAGTCGCTCAATCAGCGACGCCTGGTCTTCATGATCAAATGGAGCGGAGCAATGCACCGTTCCACTGCAAGGCCGGTTAGTGACCCGCCTCAGCCAGTGGCGCGCCCCAACCACCCCAGATGTAGATAGCGAAGAAGAGGAAGAGCCAGACGACGTCCACGAAGTGCCAGTACCAGGCAGCAGCCTCGAAGCCGAAATGATGTTTCGGCGTGAAACCGCCTGCGATTGCGCGGAACAGGCAAACCAACAGAAAGATCGTCCCGACGAAGACGTGGAAACCGTGGAAGCCCGTCGCCATGAAGAATGTCGCGCCATAGATCGAATTCTTGAAGTCGAACGGAGCGTGCATGTATTCGTAGATCTGCACGGCAGAGAAAAGAACGCCGAGCGCAACCGTCAGCGACAGACCGGCGATCATACCTTTGCGGTCATTATGCAGCAGAGCGTGGTGGGCCCAGGTGACGCAAGTACCCGACAGCAGCAGGATCACCGTGTTGTAGAGCGGCAGATGCCATGGGTCTATGACCTCGATACCCTTTGGCGGCCACTGACCACCAGTATAGGCAAGTCGCGACGCCTGAATGGCCTCATGCGGATAGAGGCTCGCATCGAAATAGGCCCAGAACCACGCAACGAAGAACATGACCTCCGAGGCGATGAACATGATCATGCCGTAGCGCAGATGCAGCGAAACGACCGGCGTATGGTGACCTTCATTGCCTTCCTTGATCGTGTCAGCCCACCAAGCGTACATCGTGTAAAGCACGATGGCCAGGCCCCCATAGAAAAACCAGGGAGTGGCGAGTTCAAGACCGAACAGCTTGAATGAGCCGCCATTCAGGTAGCGCATATAACAGACGCCGCCGAAGGTTAGCACGAATGCACCGATGGATGCCAAAAGCGGCCATGGGCTCGGGTTTATGATATGGTAGTCGTGGTTCTTTTGATGCGTGTCTGCCATGTGATCAATCCCCGAAGGCTCTTCCCAATCTCGCTAAACCGTCTCTCTGAACTGAAGCCAGACGACCGTTTCATTCCATGGCGCGATCTTTCGACCACGCCTCCCTCTCTCAAAGTCTCGTCTCGTCACGTTCAGTCTTTGCCGGTAAGGACGCAACCGGTTTTTCCGTTTTCGACGGGTAAAATGTGTAGGACAAGGTCAATGTATGAATGTTCTTCGTTTCCCGAGCATTGACGATCTCCGGATCGATGAAGAACACCACCGGCATTTCCAGCGTTTCACCCGGCTGAAGCGTCGTTTCGGTAAAGCAGAAGCACTGCACCTTGTTGAAGTATGCACCAGCCTCCATCGGCGTCACATTGAACACGGCGGTGCCCGTGGTTGCGACCGGCGAACGGTTGGTAGCCTTGAAGGTCACCTGGATCGTCTCACCGATCCGAGGCTCGACCATCTTATTCACCGGACGAAAGTCCCAGTTGAGACCGTTGGACGTGTTGGAATCGAACGTCACCTTCATCGTCTTGTCGAGGATGACGTCAGAATATTGTTCGACGCGCTGGGTGGTGCCATTATAGCCGGTAACCTGACAGAACAGGCGATAGAGGGGCACAGAGGCATAGGCCATGCCAACCATGCCGCAGACGAAGACAAGACACAGCACGAGGATCGAGCCATTGCTCGTCTTTCTGCTTCCGGTCATCTTTTGTGCTTCTGTCATATCTCCCCCTCCTAGCTCGTTCGATCAATGACCGCCGATCTTGATGATGGTAATGACGTAGAACAGGACCACCAGAGCCGCCAGCGTGAGGCCTAGCGCCACGTTACGCCCACGCCTCGACTTCTTCTGCGCCTCGTTGAGCTTTACGGTCTCGATCATGCCGCGCCTCCGAACATCGTGACAAAGGACGGCACGAGATGATCGGCCAGAAGGGCGGAGAAAATCGCAAACAGGTAGAACACCGAATAGGCAAACATCTTCTTTGCCGGCATCATCTTGTCGTCGCCATCCGGCATGCGCCGAACGGAGATGGAACAGTAGACGAAGATAATGCTGAGGATCGCAGCGAAGATGCCATAGCTCAACCCTGCAAGTCCAGAGAAATAGGGGGCCACAGCGACAGCCATGGTCAAAATGGAATAGACGATCATCTGGTTCTTGGTCGAGCGCTCGCCGGCCACATTCGGCATCATCGGAATGCCGACAGAGCCGTAGTCGCGCATCTTGAAGAGCGCCAAGGCCCAGAAATGTGCGGGCGTCCAAAGAAAGATGATCAGAAACAGGATAGTGCTATCCAGCGAAACATTGCCGGTCACGCAAGCCCAGCCGAGCATGGGCGGAAATGCGCCAGCAGCACCGCCGATAACGATGTTCTGCGGCGTCGAGCGCTTGAGCCACATCGTATAGACGACGGCATAGAAGAAGATGGTAAAGGCGAGAAGACCGGCAGCAAACCAATTGACGGCCAGGCCCAGGATGGCAACCGAGAAGACCGAAAGCGTCAGTCCGAAGGCCAAAGCCTCACCCGGCGCAACCCGTCCGGATGGAATAGGACGCTTGGCCGTGCGCGACATGACAGCGTCAATATCGGCATCGTACCACATGTTCAACGCGCCAGAGGCCCCTGCCCCTACCGCGATGCAAAGGATTGCGATCAATCCGAGGACTGGATTGATCGTGCCTGGTGCGAGAATGAGCCCGGCAAAGGCCGTGAACACAACCAGCGACATGACGCGGGGCTTCAACAGCTCAAAATAATCACGCGCGCCAGCTTCCGAAAGCGAAGCGTATTCGATTGCCAGCGTGTCGCGATTGTCAATAACGGTCATTATTTCCTGCTTTCCCGAAAGACGCCCCATCGCAATGCGGCGTCTTTGCTCATCTCGTCCGGCGTAAAACTGACACTTATCATGGTACGCCGGACAAAACGCTCGGACAAAATGCCTCAGCGGATACGCGGAAGCTGCTCCCACTGGTGGTACGGCGGTGGAGACGAGAGCTGCCATTCCAGCGTAGTGGCACCAGGACCCCACGGGTTGTCGCCAGCGATCCGCTTCTTGGCGAAGGCTTCCCATACGCCGAAGAGGAAGATCAGGACGGCGACCGCAGAGATGTAGGAACCATAAGAGGAAACCAGGTTCCAGCCCGCATAAGCATCCGGATAGTCGATGTATCGACGCGGCATGCCTGCAAGACCCAAGAAGTGCTGCGGGAAGAAGATCAGGTTGACGCCGACGAACATGACCCAGAAGTGCAGATTGCCGATCTTCTGACTATACATGTAGCCGGTGATCTTCGGGAACCAGTAGTACCAGCCGGCAAAGATCGCAAAGACCGCGCCAAGCGACAGGACGTAGTGGAAGTGTGCCACCACGTAGTAGGTGTCATGAAGCGAACGGTCGAGACCGGCGTTGGCGAGCTGAACGCCCGTGACGCCGCCCACTGTGAAGAGGAAGATGAAGCCGATCGCCCAGATCATCGGTGTAGTGAAGGTCAGCGAACCGCCCCACATGGTCGCGATCCAGGAGAAGATCTTGATCCCGGTCGGCACCGCGATCACCATGGTTGCGAAGACGAAGTAGCGCTGCGCTTCGAGCGACAGACCGACAGTATACATGTGGTGCGCCCACACGATGAAGCCGACGGCGCCGATTGCGACCATGGCGTAAGCCATGCCAAGGTAACCGAAGATCGGCTTGCGCGAGAAGGTCGATACGATGTGGCTGATGATGCCGAAGCCAGGCAGGATCAGGATGTAGACTTCCGGGTGACCGAAGAACCAGAACAGGTGCTGGTAGAGGATTGGATCGCCGCCGCCTTCAGGAGAGAAGAAGGTCGTGCCAAAGTTGCGGTCGGTCAGAAGCATGGTGATGCCACCTGCCAGAACCGGAAGCGACAGCAGAAGAAGGAAGGCAGTGACAAGCACAGACCACGCAAAGAGCGGCATCTTGTGCAGCGTCATGCCAGGCGCGCGCATGTTGAGGATCGTGGTGATGAAGTTGATCGCACCGAGGATCGAAGAGGCACCGGCTACGTGAAGCGCAAAAATCGCAAGATCGACCGCTGGCCCCGGCATACCGCTCGTTGATAATGGTGGATACATCGTCCAGCCGCCACCGACACCATAGGCACCTGCCGGCCCTTCGACGAAGAGCGAAAGAAGAAGCAGGATAAAGGCAGGAACGATCAACCAGAAGGAGATGTTGTTGAGGCGCGGGAAAGCCATGTCCGGGGCACCGATCATGATCGGAACCATCCAGTTGGCGAAACCGCCGATCATGGCTGGCATGACCATGAAGAAGATCATGATGAGCGCATGCGCGGTGGTGAACACGTTGTACATGTGCTTGCCGCCGTCGATGGCAGCGTCACCCTCGAAGCCGTAGACCATTGTCGCCAGACCGTGGAAGATCTGGATGCCAGGCTCTTGCAGCTCCATACGCATAACGACCGATAGGCCGCCGCCGATGATGCCGGCGATGATCGCAAAAATCAGATAGAGCGTGCCGATGTCCTTGTGGTTGGTCGAAAAGAACCAACGCTGCGCGAAGCTCGGCGTATGATCGTGATGCGCGTGGTCGTCGCCATGAGCGTCGTGGGCGGCACGATCATGAGAGCGATGGTCGTCGTGTGCGGAATGTCCAGCCATTGTCCTCACTCCTTGCCTTAGTTGGTTTCGTTCGCGGCGACGCGAAGGGCGCTTGCGCCATCCACAGAAGCCATCAGCGCCCGGTTGGCACCGCTCAAGTCAGAAGCAGCGGCAGCAGCCCAGGTCTTGTATTGCTCTTCGGAAACCACCCGTATGGCAATCGGCATGAAGGCGTGGTCCTTGCCGCAAAGCTCGGAGCACTGACCGTAGTAAAGTCCCTCTTTTTCAGGCTTGAACCAGGTTTCGTTCAGGCGGCCTGGAACGGCATCGATCTTGACGCCGAAAGCCGGCATCGCGAAGGCGTGAATAACGTCCGTCGGCGCAGCAGTGACGAGAAGACGCACGGTCTTGTTCACCGGAACGACCATCTCATTGTCCACGGCCAGAAGACGCGGGTAACGAGCGTGATCCTCCTTGCCGGCGGCAGCGCGATCTACATCCTTCAGCATGTAGCTGTCGAACGCCAAAGGCTCGGAGCCTTCTGCCGCCTGATATTCGTAATTCCATTGCCACTGCGTGGCGGTCGCCTTCAATGTCAGGTCCGGATTTTCCGGCTGCGTCAGCTGCGCGTTGAGAAGATTGAAGGACGGGAAAGCCAGGAAAAGAAGAATGAGGACCGGCGCTAGCGTCCAGACGATCTCGATTGCCGTATTGTGGCTAGTCTTGGACGGAACCGGATTTGAGGACGCCTTGAACTTCACAACGACGAGAATGAGCAGGACGAGAACGAAAATCGTCACGGGAACGATAAACCACAGGGTATATTGTTCAAACCAACGAATTTCGTGCATGATCGGCGTTGCGGCCTCCTGCAATCCCATCTGCCACTCTTTGGGCTGATCGGCGTTTGCGCCGACAGCCGAGAGCAGACAGATCGTGCCCGCCAACGCTGCGTTAATCCTAGTAATCACGGTACCTCTCCCTCACGCACCTGATTATGATCAATCCCAGGCGCAGAATCCATGCTTATAGTTTAGACTCAAATCATAGTTTGCGCGCCGCCGCAATATCGCCCAGCTTTCGTAGAGGGGCATTTTTAGTCCGTTACTTTGTCTCGGCACCCTGCGTCGGCGGCACATGGAAACTGGACGCCAAAGATGCGCAGGCTCTCTGGCTGGCGGCAATTTGACCAACAGCAGGTCCTATTTTGGCCGCACTCACTTGGAAATGAGGAGCGCGGCTCTTTCATTTCCAGTATCGGAAGTCAAAATAACCGCACTGATTCGAATTCCAGAGGTATCCATGCGTCTGCCCCCGATTGCGCGCGCCGCTTTTGTCGCCGCCGGCTTCTCTCTTCTCGCGTCCGGCACGAGCGTCGCCCAGCAACCGCCTGGCACGCCGAAATCCACGCATGGCAACTGGTCGGTGATCTGCGACAAGCCCGCTGGCGCATCCGAGGAACAATGCGCATTGATGCAGAACGTAATTGCCGACGATCGTCCCGAAGTCGGGCTGTCGGTCGTCGTACTGAAGACGGCCGATCGCAAGTCGCGCATTCTTCGCATCCTTGCGCCGCTTGGCGTGTTGCTGAAGGATGGAATGGAACTCTATATTGATAACAACAATATCGGCCGTGCTTATTTCACCCGCTGCTTCTCCGAGGGCTGCTATGTGGAAGTGGATATCGACGACGAGCTGATGAAAGTTCTGCGCGCCGGCAAGCACGCCGTTTTTGCGTTGCGCGAGTCGGTCGATCAGGACCGTGTCGGCATTCCGATCGAACTGACCGGCTTTGCCGAAGGTTACGACGCGCTGCCTTGAGCTTGCAGACCGGCAGTCTTCGGACGCAACTATTTCCGCAATTCTCCGCGAGGCTATGATGTGTGGGTTGCGCCGTTAAACGCCAGCACCTAAATCACATTCACGATGATTGATGCTGACGCCTGGAGTACGCGATGACTGATGACCTTCTGACGCTTTTCGATTGCGATGAGGGCACATTGCGCAGCCGGGTGGCAGACGCTCTCGGCGGCGCCGACGATGGCGAATTGTTCGTCGAACATGCCCAAGCGGAATCGCTCACCTTCGACAATGGCCGCCTCAAGGGCGGCAGCTTCAATACCGACCAGGGCTTCGGACTTCGTGCAGTCGCTGGCGAGACAGTCGGATACGCCCATGCAGGCGAGCTTTCCACCGCAGCGTTGCAGCGCGCGGCAGATGCCGTGGGTGCCGTAACAAAGGGATATTCCGGCTCATATGCAGCAGCGCCTCAGCGCACCAACAAAAAGCTTTATGGCGATGAAAACCCGATTGGCTCGCCCTCTTTCGAGGAGAAGGTGAAGCTTCTGACGCAGATCGACGCTTATCTGCGCGACAAGGATCCCAAAGTCCGCCAAGTTACAGCATCGATTGCCGCCAGCTGGCAGATTGTCGACATCCTTCGTGCCGATGGCCACCGTGTCAGCGATATTCGCCCCATGACGCGCATCAACATTTCCGTTGTGGCTGGCGAAGGCGACCGCCAGGAAACCGGCTCCTATGGCATTGGTGGACGGGTCGGCTTTGGCGACTTCATTTCCACGGAAAGCTGGCAGCGCGGTGCGGACGAAGCATTGCGCCAGGCACTGGTCAACCTCACTGCCATCGACGCGCCCGCCGGTACAATGGATGTGGTGCTGGGCGCAGGCTGGCCTGGCGTGATGTTGCACGAGGCCGTCGGGCATGGTCTGGAGGGCGACTTCAACCGCAAGAAGACATCGGCCTTTGCCGGTCTGCTTGGCGAAATGGTCGCGGCACCCGGCGTCACCGTCGTCGATGATGGCAACATAGACAATCGTCGGGGCTCGCTTACGGTGGACGACGAAGGCACACCTTCCGGCTATAATGTCCTGATCGATAACGGCAAGCTCGTCGGCTATATGCAGGACAGGCAAAACGCGCGACTGATGGGAATGCAGGCGACAGGCAATGGTCGTCGCCAGGGCTACTCGCACGTTCCCATGCCGCGCATGACCAACACTTACATGCTTGGTGGAGACAAGACGCCGGAAGAGATTATCGCGTCAGTCAAGAAGGGCATCTACGCTGTGTCCTTCGGCGGTGGCCAGGTGGACATTACCTCCGGTAAATTCGTTTTCGGCTGCACGGAAGCATACCTCATCGAGAATGGTAAGATTGGCGCGCCGGTGAAGGGCGCTATGCTGATCGGCAACGGACCGGAAGCAATGAAGCGTGTCACCATGATCGGCAACGACATGAAGCTCGACACCGGCATCGGCAATTGCGGCAAGGCTGGTCAGTGGGTTCCGGTCGGCGTCGGGCAACCGCATTTGCGGATGGACCAGATCACCGTCGGCGGCACCAAGGCTTGAGGTTTACGAATGGGGACGCTCTTTAAGATCGTTCCCTACGATTCCGGCTGGCCGAGCGTTTATTCCGATGCCCAACACCGCCTGGAAATTTTGTTAAAAGGCATGTTCGACAACATCGAGCATGTCGGTAGTACGGCGGTCCATAATCTTTCTGCCAAGCCCTATGTCGATATCGATGTCGTCGTGAAGCACCTCGATTTCATGCAAGACAGCAGGGCACGCATGGAAGCTGCAGGGTTCGAGCCACGCGGATCTCGGCATGGCGATGGAGTATTCGCTTTTATGGTCGGGGCCGTCACGGCTCCGGATCCGTTGCCCGGTCTGCGCGTTTATCTTTGCCCGCCAGATAGCGTAACTCACCACGACAGAGTGCGTTTCCGTAATATTCTTCGTCAAAACCCCGCTCTTGCCAATGCCTATGCCACACTTAAAATGACGCTCGCGAAGCAATACGAAGATAACGGCGATGCCTACACAGCCGCCAAGTCGGACTTCATCCGCAGGGCGCTGCATTCCACAACCTCTCCGGTATCCGCACAATAATTGCCCTCCCATTGATCAGGAAAAGATGACCTTTGTTTCCAATGCACTCGTTCCCGAACTGGCCGTCAGCGACTGGCACAAGAGCCGCTCATTTTATTGTGACCTGATCGGCTTTCATGTCGTCTACGAGCGGCCCGAAGAGGGCTTCACGTACCTTGCGCTCGGCGACGCGCAGTTGATGATCGACCAGCTTGGTGCGGGACGCACCTTTGATCTGGAAGATGCGCCAATCACCTATCCGTTTGGACGGGGCATGAACCTGCAACTCGCGGTCCCCTCCCTACAGCCTATCCTCGACAGGTTGGAACTGGCCCGCGTGCCGCTGTTTCTCCCAGTCGAAGAGAAATGGTATCGCAAGGCAGAGACGGAGGTGGGCAACCGGCAATTCGTGATCGCCGATCCGGATGGTTATCTCATTCGCCCGTTCGAGAGTCTTGGCGAGCGCGTCTTTCGTTTTGGGTGAGGCACACATATGACGTTACCCCGCATGCCGAAAGCAGTCATCTTCGATATGGACGGCCTCCTTATCGACAGTGAGACGCTCTACCGCGACTCCTTTCTTGCTGCCTCTCAAGAGGGTGGTCACGATTTACCGGTCGAGCTCTACCAGCGCGTCTGCGGAAGTCCGTGGGATGTCATCAGCGGCACGATCATTGCCGAACATGGTGCTGATTTTCCAATGGCCGCGTTTCGCGACGCTTGGCTTCGCCATCTGGCCATCAGCATGGCCGGCGGCGTGGCATTGAAGCCAGGCGTTGTCGCGATGTTAGATCTGCTGGACGATCTCAATCTGCCGCGTGCCATCGCCACATCCTCGCGGCACGAATCTGTCAATCGGCACCTCGGACCGTATAATCTCCTGGCTCGTTTCGATCACATCGTGGCGCGGGAGGATTACAAGGAACCGAAGCCCGCTCCCATGCCCTACCTCACCGCAGCGAAGCGTCTTGGCGTTGCACCGGAAGACTGCATGGCTCTGGAAGATTCTTACCACGGCGTTCAGTCCGCATCCTCCGCCGGGACGATGGCTGTGATGGTCCCCGACGTGGCGCCAGCGAACGAGAGGGTGCGGGAGAAATGTGTTGCGATCTGCTCCGGTCTTTCGGATGTCGCCGCTCTGCTTCTTGCTGCCAGTATGCGCAGCTAATTGCCAGCACAATCGAAGCGCCACTCTGGCTCGATTGAATTTCTGAGATCGAGGTGAGTGTGATAGGCAAGAAGAAGCACGTGGCCGTGCAGGTCTGCGACTTCGCCGGAGAGGTCTTGCCTCATCTCATCAATGGTCTTTTTCTTCGCACGTCCGCGAGCGGTCAGCGGTCCCACGCCTGTGTCATCTTGCCGTGAGACTGAGTACTCTTCGGCCGCCGCTGTCGACGGCCGTTTCGCTTATGGATACATGCGAACTTTCGTCCAAGGGGCGTCAGTGGTTTCACGGCGGAACTCAACCCGGTCATGCAGGCGGAATTTCCGGTCATGCCAAAATTCGATGGTCAGTGGATTGATACGAAAGCCGGACCAGTATGGAGGGCGCGGAATGTCTCCCAAAGCGTATTTCGCTGTGTATTCGGCTACCGCCTTTTCCAGCGCAAAGCGGCTTTCGAGTGGCCGGGATTGCTTTGAGGCCCAGGCTCCGATGCGGCTGCCACGTGGGCGCGAGGCGTAATACTCGTCCGCTTCTTCGTCCGATACGACTTCCACAAGTCCGCGAATGCGAACCTGTCGCCGCAAGCTTTTCCAATGGAAGCAGAGACCGGCTTTCTGTTGCCCCAGAAGCTCGCGCCCCTTGCGGCTCTCGAAATTGGTGTAGATCACAAAGCCACGCTCATCTGCCGCCTTGAGCAGCACCATGCGCACGCTTGGCATGCCGTCCTCGTCCACCGAAGCAAGCGCTACCGCATTTGGATCGTTTATTTCGGACGCGGTTGCATCGCGCAACCATTCAGCGAAAAGCGCGAATGGTTCATTTTCTTCCGTGAAGTCACTAGATGTTAACCCCGTTTCCGACATATTGACTAAAATGCTCCAGAGCTGATTTGCACACCAGAAATGATATCTGGGTAAGAGATGGTGATCGTCATAGCAAAGTCGAACAGTCGCACAAAGAGCTTCCTGTCATCGGTTGTCAATGTCTTTGCCGCCGGCTTTATTGCCGTTGCATTGACCGGCTGTGTCAGTCTTGATCTTTTCGGTGGCGAGAAAGTCGACCGCTCGCTCTCGACCGCGTCTGTCCCGAACCAGCCGACCGCGCCGGTTCTGTCGGACGATGCGACGATCCGCAACGCGGTCACTTCCGCCGATCTGGTGAAAGTCGCCGGGTCGCCGGTTCCATGGGCCAATACGGCAACCGGCAGCGCCGGCGTCTTGACAGGCATTACGGAAGACCGAAGCACAGGCTTCGTCTGCCGCAACTTCAACACCACGCGCCATTCCTTCGAAGGCGTTGCGAGCTATACGGGTCAGGCGTGTCTTTCCGAGACAGGCGAATGGCTGATGACCCGCTTCGATCAGAAGTAAAGCATTTACCCTATCTCAAGAGATCAGATCTGCAATCCGCCTGCTAACCGGCGCGTAAAGGTCTGATTAGCAAGTTCTTGCCACAGTCCCTTCCAGTTCAAGACACTGATCGTGCAACATTTTCGCATGTTGGCACGTTCAGGTCTGGGTTTGTTCTGTTTCATGCCGCTTAGGCGCGGCTGGAGTTTCGGGCGTAACTGGTGGTTCGGATGCGTGATCCCTATTCTATTCTCGGCGTCAAGCGCGATGCCGGTTCGGACGAGATAAAGGCAGCCTGGCGGTCCAAGGCAAAGACCATTCATCCTGATCAAAATCGGGATGATCCAGATGCGAACGCACGCTTCGCTGAGATCGGCCAGGCTTACGATCTGCTGAAGGATCCGCAAAAGCGTGGTCTCTACGATCAGGCGCGTCGCGCCGCGGACGGCAAGCAGCGTGAACAAACAATCATGCAGAAGCGTGAGGCCGCGCGTGCCGCCGCCCGCGAGGCGGCGGAACGGGCAAAAGCAGCTGAAAGGCTGATGGAAGAACTTGCCAGGGCGCAGGCACGCAATGCAAAAGCCGCCAGCGAAACCGAGGCAAACGCCGCCGATCCTGTTAACTCCGCAAGCGCCAAGCCAGAATCGCCCGAGGATATGCTGGAGCGAATTTTCGGTGCGGAGGCAAAGGTAAAAGGCGGCGCGGATCCCATAAAATCGACAGCGGCGGAGGTTTCTGACGAAGCGCCCAATCAAGAAAAAACGGATGCGAGTAACTCGCTTGCAATCGGCTTCTTCAACGCGCTCATCCGCCGTTTCCGCGGCGCGCCACCGGCAATCGAAAAAGTACCCGACATGACGGCGGAAGCCATCGTGACCGTCAATGACATCATCGCCCAGAGACATGTGACGATCCGCATGCCGGATGAGCGCGACGTTCGCTTGCCACTGGCAGCGGGCACCACGGATGGACATGTGGTGCGGCTCAAGGGCCAAGGATTGAAGTTGCCGGAAGCTGCGCGTGGCGATCTCGTCGTGACCGTTCTCGTTGCCCGCGACGACGATTTTATCGTGAAGGGATACGATATCCACACAACTCTGCCACTTGCCCTTGCCGATGCGGTTCTGGGTTGTGAATCAAAGGTTCTTACGCCTCGCGGTGAACAGCCGGTGACCGTGCCTGCCTGGTCGGGTTCGGACAAGGCCATTCGCGTAGAAGGTAAAGGCTTGGAGAAGGAAGACGGCACATTTGGCGATCTCGTCGTCGAATTGCGCATCGTCCTTCTCGAAACGCCGGATGCAAAAGTAACAGATTTGATGCGCCATATGCGCGAAGGTCTTTATCTGTGACACTGCCGTGAAAGCGGTGAACAACGCACCCTTTGTTACGTTCCCTTACATGAGATGATCTGAGGCCTTCTTGAACAGTGGTTCTGCCTATGCCATAGGCAGGATCAATCTGGAATATGAGGGAGCACCAAATGGCTCAGACATCCGGCCTGATGGCTGGCAAGCGCGGCCTTATCATGGGCGTCGCAAACAATCGTTCGATTGCCTGGGGAATTGCCAAGGCATGCGCCGATGCCGGTGCCGAACTCGCCTTTACCTGGCAGGGCGACGCATTGAAGAAGCGTGTCGAGCCGCTGGCTCAGGAACTTGGCGCCTTCATGGCCGGCCACTGCGATGTCACCGATCTCGAAACAATCGATACCGTGTTCTCCAATCTCGAAGCGCATTGGGGCAAGATCGATTTCGTTGTGCATGCGATCGCGTTTTCCGATAAGGACGAATTGACGGGTCGCTACCTCGACACGAGCCGCGACAACTTCAACCGCACCATGGACATCTCGGTCTACTCGCTGACAGCCGTTGCAAAGCGCGCCGAGCCGATCATGAACGACGGTGGCTCGATGGTGACGCTCACCTATTATGGCGCCGAAAAGGTCATGCCGAACTACAACGTCATGGGCGTTGCCAAGGCAGCACTGGAAGCCAGCGTTCGCTATCTGGCGGTCGATCTCGGCAGCCGTGGCATCCGCGTCAACGCGGTGTCCGCCGGCCCGATCAAGACTCTTGCGGCCGCCGGCATCGGCGACTTCCGCTATATTCTGAAGTGGAACGAGTACAACGCTCCGCTGAAGCGCACTGTCTCCATCGAAGAAGTCGGCAAGTCGGCGCTCTACCTGCTCTCCGACCTTTCCACCGGCGTGACGGGCGAAGTCCACCATGTGGATTCGGGCTATCACACGATCGGTATGAAATCCGTAGACGCACCTGATATCTCTGTCGTAAAGGACTAAAACCGTTCAGGATCTGTGCTGTGCCGCCTCATTTTTGACGTGTGGCACAGTCAAGCCTTGGAAGGACAGAGTTGAAGAAGCAGGGGTGTTGCAGTGCTGGTCTATGTTATCCGCCACGGACAGACAGACTGGAACGCGATCAGACGGCTCCAAGGCCAAAAGGATATCCCGCTCAACGACTTCGGCCGCTCTCAGGCCGTTGGAAATGGTAAAGCGCTCTCTCGCGTTCTAGGACCAACAGCTACAGAATTCGATTATGTGGCCAGTCCGCTTGGCCGTACCCGCGAAACGATGGAACTGGTGCGCGGTGCCATGGGTCTCGACCCCACCGATTATCGGACAGACGATCGGCTCGTAGAAGTTTCCTTCGGTGACTGGGAAGGCTACACCCTCCCCGAACTTAAGCTCGCGTTTCCTGATCGTGTCAAAGCCCGCAAGACAGCGAAGTGGGATTTTATCCCCCCTGGACAGGATGCAGAGAGCTACGAAATCCTCTCATGGCGCATCGGTGCCTGGCTGTCGTCCGTCCAGCGGAAAACCGTGTGCGTGTGCCACGGCGGCGTGATCCGCAGCATCTTCAGGCTGGTGTCTGGCATGGAAAAAGATGAGGCGGCAGAAATTCCCATTCCGCAGGACAGGATTTTGAAGGTGGAGACCGAGAAGAATCTGGCTGAGTGGATCGATGCCGCAGATCCGATCTGATAGCCGCTCCAGCGTGAATATGGATGCATCGGTCGTCGGTTTTATTTACGCAAGGCGTTAGGTAATCCTGAAAAGAGGCCGCAAGCTAAGGTACCAGCCGTCCTGCCCTGGTGAAGACCGATCGTCGCGACGTCGGCCTCAGGGCGCTCCGAAAGGACGCGATACGAAATCGTATCTTATTGAACAACCTCAAGATCGTCGACCACGCGCTTTCCGTCGACTTCCGTATAGAAGACCAGAACCTTCACACCGGGCTGAAGACCGTCGAAGTTGAACTCTTCCGGAACCTTGTAATTCTTGCCATCGGCAAGCGTAATGCTCAGGCCCTTCACATCCACTCTGCTGATGGTGGATTCCAAGTCCACGCTCTGTGAATAGGCGTTCAGAGGTGCAAACAGGTTGGCAGTGGCTAAAAGTGCGGCAATCATCAGGCGCATGTTTCTAGCCTCCTTCAGGCTGTTCTTTAGTTTTCCATGCATCAAGATTTCTCTCCGGAATGTGGCGGAATTTGCCCAGAACAATGTCATTTTCGGTATAATTGATGAATGGATTTTAACCAATAACAAACCCTTGAAGTTTTTTCGTTCCGGTTCCAGCGGTTACCTGCAGATCGTAACTCCGACTATACTATTTGTTTTAGATTATGTTTTAGGGTTGCACTCGAATATCATTATTGACCTTGGTTCAGAGGCTGTTTGAATTGCAACTAAGATCGTCGTCGTCGAGTGGCGTAGATAAGAAAAGCCGAAGAAAAAAAATGCTTTTCGGTGCTTCAGCGGGAGTATCGCTCACTCTTCTTTATTTAATCGACGTGGCGTCGTTCTGGATTGCCTTACCGCTTACCGCAATCCTTCTTCTTGTTGCCGAGCGTAATCATCACCTCACAATGAATCATGTCCGCGAAAGCAAGGTTCTGGAGCTATCGCAGCGCCTGAAACTAGCAATGGATGCTTCACAGATCGGTATATGGCGGCTCAAGGCAGGCGAGACCTGCTACCTCGACGGGCGTGCGGCGGCCCTGCACGGCTTTTCGTTGACCGAGAGCGAGATTTCGCTGTCGGAATGGCTGGACACGGTCTTGCTGGAGGACCGGAGGCTTATCACTGATTTTCTGACACGGTGCGCCGAGGGAGCAGAGACGCAATCCGAGGTCTACCGGGTGCAATGCGGACTGCAAGAAATCCGCCATCTGCGAGCCGCTGGAGCGAGTTATCAGACACCGGATGGCGTCAGCCATATGAGCGGGATCATCTGGGATGTCACCTCGGATATGAAGGTGGCTGAAAATCTGAAGAGCACCGTCTACAGCAGCCATGTAAAAAACGCTGAGCTTGAACTCGCCCTCCAGGAGCTATCCTCGCGCGAGCACGACTTGATGGAGCTGTCCAGGCGTCTGGATTTTGCGCTTCAGTCCTATAATTGCGGCATATGGGAAGCAAACCTTTCCAACAACACCGCCTACTGGGACCGGCGCATGCACCAGTTGTATGGCCTCACTTATACGACAGGCTATACGGAGCGAAATCAATGGCTGGATTGCCTTCATCCCGACGACCGGGAGAAGGTAGCGGCCGAAGCAGATCACTCGGCAGCGAATAATCTTCCTTTTTCCAGTGTCCAGCGCGTCCTCCTTCCCGACGGGGAAATGCGCCATGTTCGATCCGTGGGCAGCATCCATACCGATCGCGATGGAGATCGAAAAGTTGTCGGCATCGCCTTCGACATCACCGCCGACGTGCGGCTGGCAGAGGAGCTGAAGGCTGCCAAGGAAGAGGCTGAGGCGCGCAATGCTGAGTTGGTCGAAGCCAAGTCACGCATCGAGCACAATGCGTTGCATGATCCACTCACCGGGCTTGCCAACCGCCGCAAGCTCGATCTCGAACTCGACAGGCTGGCCTCCCTGAAAGCCAAAACCAGGCGCTTTGCCATATTGCACCTAGACCTCGACCGCTTCAAACAGATCAACGATACTCTGGGGCATGCAGCGGGAGATGCGACACTGGTGCGAGCCTCGCAGATTCTCAGTCTCAACGTCAGCGACGAAGGCATCATTGCGCGTATAGGCGGAGACGAGTTCGTCATTCTCATTCCTCACGCCGATGACTGTCACGTCGTGACCTCCATCGCATCCAATATCATCGCCGCTTTTCGGCAGCCTTTTGACTTTCAGGGTTTTACCTATCGCTGCGGTGTTTCGATCGGCATCGCATTCGGGGAAAATCACTATAGCGACGCCCGCAAAATTCTCATCAATGCCGACCTTGCGCTTTACCGGGCAAAAGCCATGGGCCGGAACCGGTACGAATTCTTCACGCAAAATCTCCAGGCGGACATCGTCAACCACAAGCGGACCGCCGATGAAATTCTGGCCGGATTGGAGCGCGGTGAGTTTGAGACCTGGTACCAACCTCAGCTTTGCGCCAGAACAGGCGAAATCGCCGGTATGGAGGCACTCGTTCGTTGGCGCCATCCGACGCGCGGTCTGCTGACGCCGGAGAAATTTCTCGATATCGCAGAAGAGTTGAACGTCGTTCAGAAACTCGATCGCCTCACGCTGGACACCGCACTGCAGGATCGACGTGTGTGGAGTATGAAAGGGCTGAATATCCCGCGCGTTTCGGTCAATGTTTCGATCCGTCGACTGCATGACGAACACCTGCTGGAGAGCTTGAAGGAACTTCAGATCGGCCCAGGTGAGGTTGCGTTTGAACTGGTCGAATCCATCTTTCTGGACGATAGCGAAGCAGCGGCCGTCCAAAATCTGGATAAGGTGAAGGAGCTCGGCATCGATATAGAGATCGATGACTTCGGCACCGGCCACACCTCTCTCATCAGCCTTCTGCGCCTGAAGCCGAAACGGCTGAAGATCGACCGTCAGTTGGTCATGCCCATCCTCGATTCGCCGCAGGAACGCGCGCTGGTTCGTTCCATCATCGAAATTGCGCGCTCGCTCGGCGTCGAGACAGTTGCAGAAGGTGTGGAAACGCCAGAACATGCGGCCATGCTGCACGATATGGGATGCGACATTCTACAGGGATTTGCCTTTGCAGAGCCGCTTCCCGCGCAGGATTTTTCCAGTTTCGCAATGCAGCGGGGATTACGCCGTGTCTCCTGACAAGTCAGGTCCGGCCTGCCTGAAGAAAGGCTTTTGCCTTCCAGGCTTTTTCCACTATGGAGATGACCGCGCATTATTTTGAAATCGCGTCTCTTTATGTGAAACACCGCTTGATCTGGTTCTATTGTCATGTCGCATAACACGTTCGGTCATCTCTTCCGCGTTTCCACGTGGGGCGAAAGCCATGGTCCAGCGCTTGGCTGCGTGGTGGATGGCTGCCCGCCCGGCATTCGCTTCACGCTTGCGGAGGTGCAGTCGTGGATGGACAAGCGAAAGCCAGGCCAAAGCCGTTTCGTCACACAAAGACGCGAGGACGATATCGTGAAGGTTCTTTCCGGCGTGATGCTGGATGAGGACGGTGAAACGATGATTACCACCGGCACGCCGGTGTCGATGCTGATCGAAAATACCGACCAGCGCTCCAAGGATTACGGCGAGATCGCCAAGCGCTATCGCCCAGGCCATGCGGATTTCACCTACGATCTGAAATATGGCATCCGTGATTATCGCGGCGGTGGCCGCTCCTCTGCCCGGGAAACGGCAGCACGTGTGGCCGCAGGCGCGTTGGCGCGGAAAGTCGTTCCTGGCATGAGCGTTCGCGCTGCCCTGGTACAGATCGGCAAGCACAAGATCGACCGCAACAATTGGGACTGGGATCAGGTCAACGAAAACCCGTTTTTCTGCCCGGATGCGGCGACGGTGCCTGTCTGGGAGGAGTATCTCGACACGATCCGCAAGGCTGGCTCCTCCATCGGTGCAGTTGTCGAAGTGGTGGCGGAAGGTGTTCCGGCCGGGATCGGTGCGCCGATCTATGCCAAGCTCGATCAGGACATCGCCTCGAATCTCATGTCGATCAATGCCGTCAAGGGTGTGGAGATCGGCGACGGTTTTGCTTCCGCCGAGCTGTCCGGTGAGGAGAATGCTGACGAGATGCGCATGGGTAGTGACGGCCAGCCATTCTTCCTGTCGAACCACGCGGGCGGCATTCTCGGCGGTATCGCCACGGGTCAACCGATCATCGCCCGCTTTGCCATCAAGCCCACATCCTCGATTCTGACAGAGCGTCAGTCGATCGATGCCGACGGCAACAATGTCGATGTTCGCACCAAGGGCCGTCACGATCCGTGTGTTGGCATCCGTGCGGTTCCGATCGGTGAGGCCATGGTTGCCTGCACGATAGCGGATCATTATCTGCGCGATCGCGGCCAGACCGGCA
This sequence comes from Rhizobium sp. 22-785-1, assembly GCF_053521965.1. Taxonomy (NCBI): domain Bacteria; kingdom Pseudomonadati; phylum Pseudomonadota; class Alphaproteobacteria; order Hyphomicrobiales; family Rhizobiaceae; genus Rhizobium; species Rhizobium sp. 22-785-1. Next base: position 80,084 of record NZ_JBNWDI010000013.1, read on the forward strand.
GACTGAAATAAACAGGAGAAACAGCATGGCATACGATCAGAAACGTGTCGTGGAAGCGATCCGGGCCTTCGAGGCAGGCGAGATCGTGGTGGTTATGGACGACGATGGACGCGAGAATGAAGGCGACCTGATCGTTGCAGCCGTGCATTGCACCGGCGATAAGATGGCCTTCATCGTGCGCCACACATCCGGCATCGTCTGTGCGCCTATGCCGCGCGAGGAGGCCAAGCGCCTGAACCTCAATGCCATGGTGGCAGAAAACGACAGTGCACACACGACGGCTTTCACCGTTTCGGTTGATTTCAAGCATGGCACGACGACGGGCATTTCCGCCGACGATCGTACGCTGACGGTGCGCAATCTGGCGAATCCGAATGTCGGTCCTGCCGATTTTACGCGGCCTGGCCACATCTTCCCGCTGGTTTCCCGCGAGGGCGGTGTGCTGATGCGCTCCGGTCATACGGAAGCTGCCGTGGACCTTTGCAAGCTGGCAGGCCTACCGCCAATCGGCGTCATCTGCGAACTCGTCAATGATGACGGAAGCGTGATGCGCGGCCCACAGGTTTCGAGCTTTGCCGAAACCCATGGTCTGAAGCAGGTTTCTGTAGCCGATCTGATCGCCTACCGCCAGCGTAAGGAAACGCTGGTAGAGATGGAAAGCGAATTTACCATTGAAACGCCTTTCGGACCGGCAAAGGCGCAGACCTATTCCCTGCCCTGGGATCCGATGCAGCACATGGCGGTGATCTTCGGCGATATCCGCGATGGCGTCGATATCCCGGTCCGCCTGCATCCGGAAAACGTTGCCGACGACATTTTCGGCAGCAAACAGCCGGTGCGGCATTACATGCAGAAGATTGCCGAGGAAGGCCGCGGCGTCATCGTTTATCTTCGCGAGGGATCCGTGGGCGTCGGCAAGGTCGAAGGCCGTCGCAAGTCGCGCGATGCGGACGAATCTCATGAGCAGGCACGTTCGCGCGAAGAAGAATGGCTGGAGATCGGGCTCGGCGCGCAGATCCTGAAGGAACTCGGCATCAGCTCTATCAAGCTCTTGACCACGCGCGAGCGCCACTATGTAGGCCTGGAAGGTTTCGGCATCAAGATTGCTTCGACGGAGCTTTGCTAATTGGCAAGACTGGCAGGCGCGGTATCGTGCGGGCCTGCCAGCCAGCCATCGAGATACCGCACACTCTCCACGCCGGTGAATTTTGCCAGCCGATTCAATTCGGCATCCAGCTTTTCCAACCGACCGGATGACTGTCGTACGCCCTTTTCCAGCCAGAGCCGTCTGACGTCGAGCGAACCGTTCTTGCGCTCGGCCTTCATGTCGATGCGTCCGATCATGCGATCGCCTTCGAGAAGCGGGAAGACATAGTAGCCATATTGGCGCTTCGGCTCCGGCACGAAGACTTCGATACGATAGAAGAAGGCGAAAAGGCGTTCGGTGCGGGCGCGGTTGCGCAACAGCGGATCGAAGGGGCTGAGAACCCGGACCCGCTGCGGCGGCTCGAGTGACGCCTCCGCCTCCATCTCCTGTGCGAAACTCGAAAAGGCGTAGGATGCGCGCTCCTTCGCGCCATTGGCAGAGATCAACGAGACCTCGACCAATTCGTCCCGGTGACCCATCACCCAGTCCTTCGCCTCATTCGGCGTTACCAGATCGAAGAAAGCGGAAATTTCTCCCGATGTCGCAAAGCCCAGGCGGGATAGCGCCTCACGGCAGGCCCAATCGATGAACCCCTCATGACTGACGTCCCGATCGTAATGCTCCTTCAGAATGACGCGTTCTGAGAGATCGTAAACCTTCTGAAAGTTCACACGGCGGGCAATCGAAAGCCTGCCGGTGTGCCACATATATTCAAGTGCCTTCTTGGACGGATGCCAGTTCCACCAGCCACCGGATTGATGATCCTCTGCCTTCATGTCGCGCGACATGACTGCACCGTTTTCGGCAATGTGCCGGTAGGTTTCCTCGAAGGCGGAATCGAACCCCTCCCCGTGCCATTTACGCCAGCGCTCCTGCATGATCGGTTCGCGGCGACGGAATCGGTGTTTCCAGTAGGGATAAAAGGCTGTCGGAACGATCGACGCGTCATGCGTCCAGTGCTCGAAAAGCGTTCGGTCTTTTTCCAGGAGCGCGGTCAGATGCTCCCGCTTGTAGGTCTGGTTTCTGGAGAAGATGATCTGGTGATGGGCTCGCTCTACCGTGGCGATGCTATCCACCTGCACGAAGCCCAGCGTCGTGATAAGTTCGAGCAATCCATCCTTCGACAGCGCCCTGTTCGGCGGTGCCGAAAGACCCTGTCTCGCCAGGAAAATACGCCGTGCTGCTTCGTTGGAAACCAGAATCGCCATGCCCTGAACTCTAGGAGTCTCCCGCCTCGAAATCAATGTTCTTTTTTTGTTCTTTATTTCGCCAAAGCGTCTTTGTGTTTATAGAAGCGCAACGGACGATTAGGGGAAACGGCGTGGACATTCAGTTCCAGAATGCGAGTGTGACCTTCGAGGGGCGAACAGCGCTTGCGCCGCTCGATCTTTCGCTGTCGGAGCGACGCATTGGCGTGATCGGCCTGAATGGTTCGGGCAAGACCACCTTTGCCCGATTGATCAACGGCCTTACCAAGCCCAGCACCGGCAGGGTCATCGTCAATGGGCTTGATACGATCAAGGATGCCGATGCTGTCTTGAAACAGGTGGGCTTTGTCTTCCAGAACCCGCAAAACCAGATCATCCTACCGATCATTCGCGACGATATTGCGTTTGGACTGAAGAACCGCGGCGTTGGCAAAATCGCTGTCGATGCGGCTGTGGCGGCAACCTTGCAGCGTTTCGGCATCGCCCATCTCTCAGACCGCCGTGCCCATGGACTATCGGGGGGCGAGTTGCAGCTTGCAGCGCTTGCGGCGCTATCCATCACCGGCCCAAACATCCTGATCCTGGACGAGCCGACGAATCAACTCGATCTGAAGAACCGCGCGGTGGTGGAGCGGACTATCCTCGGCTTGGAGCAGGATGTGTTGGTCATTACCCATGACCTTCCCCTGCTTCAAACGTTCGACCGCGTTCTGCTCTTTCATCAGGCTAGGCTTGTTTTGGATGGCGAGCCGGAAGAGGTGATTGCCCGGTACCGGGAGATCGCGCTCTCATGAGAAGCCTTTACGCCGAGGGAACGGGCTGGCTCTACAGGCTCTCGCCCCGCGTGAAGCTGTTGACGCTGGCAGCCTTCAGCGCCGGCCTGTTTCTCACGCGTGATACGTTAATCCTGAGCATTGCGGTCATTCTGGCAGGCTTCATTCTCTGGCAGGCGCAACTGGGGTTGCGCGAAACGCTCTCCCGCCTTCGCCCGGTCTTTCTGACGATCGCGATCATCGCCACGTTCAGCTTTCTGCTGATCCCTGCGATGGATGCCACCGTCACGCTTTTGAGGTTGAGCGCTCTGACATTGCTGGCGACCGCCGTAACCGCAAGTGTGAGCATCTCGCAATTCATGGACGAGATCACCTATGCACTTCGCCCACTTGAGAAGCTCGGCCTGGCAAAGCCAGCCGATGTGGGCCTCGCGGTTGGCCTTGTGGTTCGCTTCGTCCCCGAGATCATCAGCCGATATCACACGTTGAGCGATGCACACCGCGCACGCGGCAGCCGTGTGAAGCTCAAAAGCATTCTCGTACCGCTCATCATTATGACGTTGAAGGATGCCGACACGATCGCCGACGCCATTGACGCGCGCGGCTTCAGAGGTCAAACCTCACTCAGACAAAAGGGAGACGCCTCATGAAAACCCGTGACCTCGTTCTGATCTCGCTGTTTTCAGCCATCATCATCGCGCTCGGCTTGTTGCCGCCCATTACACTCGGCTTCATTCCCGTTCCGATCACGGCTCAATCGCTGGGAGTCATGCTTGCAGGCGTCGTGCTAGGCGCCAAGCGCGGCGCGCTTGCCGTGTTGCTGACGATCCTGATTGCGGCCATCGGCCTGCCTGTTCTGTCGGGCGGCAGAGGCGGGCTCTCCATTTTCACCACGCCGACGACGGGTTTCCTGATCGGCTGGATCGCTGCGGCTTTCGTGACCGGCACTCTTTCGGAGCACCTTGTAAAAGCAAGCCAGCCTGCATTGACTCAGGGCCTCGGCTTCTTCTTGGCAAGCGTCGCCGGTGGCGTGATCGTGCTTTACGCCTTTGGGATTACCTATCTTGCCGTTGCAACCGGTATCGGCTTCAGCAAGGCCTTCCTCGGTTCCATGGCCTTCATTCCGGGCGACCTGATCAAGGCCGTGGTGGCAGCGCTTGCCGGTCGCGCCGTGGTGGCTGGCTATCCACTGCTGCCGCAGCGGGCCTAACTCAAAGTTTCACGCGTTTCAGGAGTAAGCCAATCATGGCCACCCGGCTTTACGAGCATCCGATCTTCCTGGAGCACATCACGCCCGACGGGCATCCCGAAAGGCCCGACCGGCTGCGCTCGCTCAACATCGCCCTCGAACACCCCAATTTCGAGCGGTTGAACCGCAAGCAGGCGCCTCAGGCGAATGAAGATGCCGTGCTTCTCGCCCATCCCGAAAGCCACCTTCTGTCGGTGATGCGCCAGATCCCGGAAGAAGAAGGCGAGATCAACCGGGTCGAGGCCGATACCTATGCCTCACAGAAAAGCCTGCAAGCGGCTCTGACCGGCATTGGCGCAGCTATGGCTGCCGTGGACGACGTCTTTACCGGCGAGGCTGACAACGTCTTCGTTGCAAGCCGTCCGCCGGGCCATCATGCCGAAACCGAAAAGGCCATGGGCTTCTGTCTCTTCAACAACGCCGCGATCGCCGCGCGTCATGCACAGAAGGTGCATGGCGCGGAGCGTGTGGCGATCGTCGATTGGGACGTTCACCACGGCAACGGTACGCAGGACATCTTCTGGAACGATACCTCGGTGCTCTTCTGTTCCACCCACCAGATGCCACTTTATCCGTGGAGCGGTGAGAAGAACGAAACAGGCGTGAAAAACAACGTCGTCAACGCGCCGCTATCCCCCAATACAGGAAGCGACCATTTCCGTGAGGCGTTCAAATCGAGGGTTCTTCCGGCAATCGCAGATTTTTCGCCAGACCTGATCATTATCTCGGCAGGTTTCGATGCCCATCACCGCGACCCGCTGGCGCACATCAATCTGGTGGGCGAGGACTTCGACTGGGCAACCGGGCGAATTCTGGAGATGGCGGATAAATATGCCGGTAACCGGGTCGTCAGTCTCCTGGAAGGTGGCTATGATCTGGAAGGGCTGGCGGAATCGGCGGCCATGCATATCTTGAGAATGATGAAGGGTTGAACATGACGGAAAATGCCAACACAGCCGATGTCAGCGGTTATTCTTTTGAAAAGGCCGTCGCTGAGCTGGAAAGCATTGTTGCCCGCTTGGAACGCGGCGATGTAGCCCTGGATGAATCCATCGCCATCTATGAGCGGGGAGAAGCACTGAAGAAGCATTGCGAAGCATTGCTGATGACCGCAGAAAAGCGCATCGAGAAGATTCGTCTAGATCGCGCAGGCAAGCCGCAGGGCGTTGAGCCGCTCGACGGCGAATAAGGCTCTAACTGGCCCTAGCTCGCCGGCGATATATTGGCAGCCGTGCGATGACGATCTCGGCACCAACGAATGCCAGCCCGAGCGTTCTTGAGAGAACGCTCACGCACTGCATCAAATCGTGGTAGTCTGCGGGTGACCCATGATTGAGGAGCAATCCCATGTCATTTTTCCCAGGCAACGATCCCGCCGCTGGTGATGCCTTCGCGTGCGATGCGATTGAAAACCTGATCGTTCCGCGCTCAAGCGACATCGGCGGATTTTCTGTCCGTCGTGCTTTGCCAACCCGCGATCGTCGCCTTGTCGGCCCATTCATCTTCTTCGACAGAATGGGCCCCGCTATTCTGAAAGCCGGGGAAGCGCTCGATGTGAAGCCTCATCCCCATATCGGGCTTTCCACCGTCACCTATCTCTTCGATGGCGAGATCAAGCATCGCGACAGTCTGGGTACTGAAATTGTGGTACGTCCTGGCGATATCAATCTCATGACGGCGGGCCAAGGCATCGTTCACTCCGAGCGGACACCGGAGAATCTGCGCGGACACCCCTTCTCCATGTCCGGTCTTCAGACGTGGCTTGCGCTTCCCGACGATAGAGAAGAAATCGCACCGGAGTTCTCCCATACCGAGCGGGGTGCCATGCCGCTTATCGATGCCACCGGCGCAACGGGGCGCGTCGTCATCGGAGACTTCGCGGGGCTACGCTCGCCGGTCAAAACCTTTACCGACACGCTCTATGCCGATCTTTCGCTCGAAGCCGGTGCGAAGTTCCCGTTTCCAGCCGATCACGAGGAGCGCGCGATCTATATTCTGTCCGGTTCGCTGGAAGTCGCCGGCGACATCTTTGCCTGCGACCACTTGCTCGCCTTTCGCGCTGGCGACGATATTACGCTGAAGGGCGGCGCCGATGGTTGTCATATCATGCTCTTTGGGGGTGCCGCTTTGAACTCGCGGCGTTACATCTGGTGGAATTTCGTATCGTCATCAAAAGAACGCATAGAGCAGGCCAAGGAAGAGTGGAGAACCGGACGTTTCGATATCGTGCCGGGCGATGAAGACGAGTTTGTGCCTTTGCCCAAAGGCTGAAATTCGATAAAGCGCCGTCCCTACGGATGCGCAATGGACGCTCTTGACTGCTTGAATTGAACCCATCGGGCTCTCCCGAAAATCGATTTCGATTTTCGGGCCGATGCTGTAGAACGAAGAACTGCTTGCCGAAGGCTGCACTCTCCCCCATCTAAAGGGTGCATTTTAAAGAACACGAAGGCCAAACGATTTGACCGGAATGCCAGACACACCATTGCTTGACCGGGTGAAATTCCCGTCCGATCTCAAAGCAATCGAGGATCGCGACCTGCCGCAGCTTGCACGGGAACTGCGCGACGAGATGATCGACGCCGTTTCCAAGACAGGCGGACATCTGGGTGCTGGCCTCGGCGTTGTGGAACTGACAATAGCGATCCACAAGGTTTTCAATACGCCTGACGACCGCCTTATCTTCGATGTCGGCCATCAATGTTATCCACACAAGATCCTGACTGGACGGCGCGATCGCATTCGCACGCTACGCCAGGAAGGGGGGCTTTCCGGCTTCACACGGCGCGCCGAAAGCGAATATGACGATTTCGGCGCTGGGCATTCTTCCACATCGATTTCCGCCGGTCTTGGCATGGCCGTCGCGGCGGAGCTGGACGGCAGCGACCGCAAGGTGATCGCGATCATCGGCGATGGCTCCATGTCGGCTGGCATGGCCTTCGAAGCACTGAACAATGCCGGTGCGCTGGACGCGCGGTTGATCGTCATCCTCAACGACAACGACATGTCGATCGCACCGCCGACCGGCGCCATGAGCGCCTATCTGGCGCGCCTGGCATCTGGCCGCACCTATATGGGCTTTCGCGATTTCGGCAAGAAGCTGACCGCCTATCTCGGCAAGACGATCGACCGCGCCATTACCCGCGCCGTGACCCATGCACGCGGTTATGTGACCGGAGGCACGTTGTTCGAAGAGCTCGGCTTCTACCATATCGGCCCGATCGATGGCCATTCCTTCGACCATCTTCTGCCTGTGCTGCGCAATGTGCGCGACAATCAGAAGGGTCCGGTGCTGATCCATGTCGTGACGCAGAAGGGCAAGGGTTACGCGCCTGCCGAAGCCGCTGCCGACAAGTATCATGGCGTCAACAAGTTCGATGTCATTACCGGCACGCAGGCCAAGGCAAAGCCGAACGCGCCGAGCTATACCTCTGTATTTGCAGAAGCGCTGGTGCAGGAAGCAAAACTGGACGACAAGATAGTCGGCGTGACCGCCGCGATGCCGAACGGCACGGGGCTCGATAAGCTCGCCGAGCTCTTTCCCAAACGCACCTTCGACGTCGGTATCGCCGAGCAGCATGCCGTAACCTTTGCCGCAGGTCTTGCCGCAGAAGGCTACAAGCCCTTTTGCGCGCTCTACTCCACCTTTCTGCAACGCGGTTACGACCAGTTGGTCCATGATGTCGCGCTTCAGGGCTTGCCGGTGCGTTTTCCGATCGATCGCGCCGGTTTTGTCGGTGCGGACGGACCCACCCATGCCGGTTCGTTCGACACCACCTTCCTTGCTACCCTACCCGGTATGGTGGTGATGGCCGCCTCAGACGAGGCGGAATTGAAGCATATGGTCCGTACTGCTGCTGCCTATGACGATGGCCCGATCTCCTTCCGCTATCCACGCGGCGAAGGTGTTGGCATAGACATGCCAGTGCGCGGCGAACTCCTGGAAATTGGTAAAGGCCGCGTCGTCAAAGAGGGATCGAAGATCGCGCTTCTTTCTTTCGGCACGCGCCTCGCCGAGTGTTTGGCGGCAGCCGAGGACCTCGATGCCGCCGGGCTGTTCACGACGGTTGCGGACGCACGCTTTGCCAAGCCACTCGACCTCGAGCTTATCCGCCAGTTGACGAGCCATCACGAAGTTCTCGTCACAATCGAAGAAGGCTCTTCCGGTGGCTTTGGAGCGCAAGTTCTGCACTTTATGGCCGGGGCCGGTTTGCTTGACACCGGCATCAAGGTCCGCACGCTGACGTTGCCCGATCAATGGGTCGAACAGGCAAAGCCCGAAACCATGTATGCGGAAGCGGGCCTAGACCGCGCCGGCATCATAAAGACGGTGTTTCAGGCTCTTGGCCAGAAGCAGGTTGGCATCGGCTACGCCGGGTAATCTCATCACATTGAACGGGAGGTCCCGGCGATCCTGCCTCAGGGCTTCTGCCAAAGGCGTTTATCATAGGGAATAGGCGAATAGTCGTGCCGGTGCGCGAGCTTCTTGCGGTAACGACTGCGATAACTTTGCTCGTCCTCGAATTCGATATTCTCCAGTACGGATTCGACGCCCAGTTCATAGTAGAGATCGAGATTGGTCAGGTCCGGGACCGGGGTCTCGCCGCGTTCGCATTCACCCTGCATCTGCCAGAATAGCTCCTCCAGACGCCGCGCCAGGGCGGGAATGTCACGCAATACGCTGGTTTCGCGTTGCCGTGCGATCGATTCCCTGACCGCGAGGAGGCTTTTTCGATCCCGCTCAAAACCGATGGCGCGAGCAACATAATCGTCCGGCGAGCTGCAAATCATTTCCGGAACACCTGCGGCGGTGACGATGCTGCCGCAGAAGCGGGCGGCAAATGTCTTGCCCGACATCGTGAGGACCGGCAGACCCGATGTGATCGCGTCTGCCGCGGTCGAATGAGCTCCATAGGGAAATGTATCGAGAAACAGATCCGCGACGCCGATGCGAGCGATGTGGTGGGGATTGGGAACTTTTGAGGCAAACACCAGCCTGTCGGCAGACACGCCGCAGTTTTGCGCAAACTCTCTCAGTCGCTGATTGACGTCCTCCCCACCTCCCAGCAGCCAAAGCAGGCTGCCAGATGTGTTTGAAAGGATCGTCATCCAGCGCGTGAAGCATTCCTCGGTAATCTTTTGCATGCCGTTAAAGCTGGCATAGACGAACGCATCCTCCGGCAGACCGACGTCGGCGCGGGTTGGTCGAGCAGCAATGGGACGCTTGCGGTCGAGCGGCTGATCGCAGGCGATGCGCAGAACTTTCTCCGAGTAATAGATTTCGTTTTCCGGCGGTATCATGTAGCCGTCTGAAATCAGATACTGGTGGAATGGACTACCCACCGACCCGGGATAACCGCAGAAACTGACGATGATCGGCGCAGGACGATACGCAAATATCCGTGCCCTTGCGTCCTTGGTATACCCGTTCACGTCGATCAGGATATCGATTTCATCGGCGATGATCAGAGATGCAGCCGCGGCGTCATCCAAAGAGTGGATATCCTGCCAGGTATGAACGGCTGCTTTTATGCGATCTTGCGTCGCGTCGCCGGTCCGTGCTGGCCCGCAGTAGTAAGCGAAAACCTCAAGATTGTTTTTGTCGTGCAGCTCCAGAACCTCGCACAGAGCGAAACCCACAGCATGGTCGCGCAGATCCGATGAAAGATAGCCGACCCGCAGCTTTTCGCCCGTTCCAGATTTTTGTTTTGGCGACCGACGCGGGAAGCAACCGGGATCGGGCGGCGTACCGACCAACATCTTGCTGTAGCGATATGCCTTTGCAAGCTGGAACATTGGATCATCGGCAAAACAGCTTAGCGTCAGCGAAGACATGGCGTCCAGCATCTTGCGCGGCGGGATGTGGCTGGAAGGGACAAGCAGCGGCCATTTGCACTGGCGCTGACGTAAAGAAAGCCAGTGCTGGCCGGATTCCGGCGATTCCGGACGAAGCTCGAATGCGCCCAGCAAGGCGCTTTCCGCCTCCTCCATCCTTTCCGTGCCCTCAAGAACACGACCGATGTTCTGTAATGCCATATATCGGTGTTGCACCGCATCGGCATCGATACTTTTGGTCGCTTCGGCAAATTTCGACCATTGCTCCACCGCATCGCCGATCAAACTTGCGTCCTCGAGCACTCGCCCGAGGTTGATGTGACCCGGCGCAAAATTTGGCTCAGCCTTGATGCACGCACGGAAAGCCTGGACGGCACCGGCTCGATCTCCAAGCTTGTTCAGCGTCACGGCGTAATTGAAGTAGGCCATATGGATCGCAGGGTTGCTGTCGTTGAAGGCAACCCAGGTCTTATAGAGCTCCGCTGCCGCAGCCGACTGACCTGAAGCGTTCAGCGCCTCGGTTACAGTCAACAATTCCATCACGCCCAGTCGCTGGCTCCTCGCGAGATCGAGAGCGGATGGAGTGGAGACGTCATACGGAGGTGAAACGGGGCTGGCTGTCATGACATCCTGCAACAGGGCTAAAAAGCTAATGAACGGCGTGGAGATGCACCGTTCTTTATTATCGCTAATAACTTGCCTGTGGCTGGATGTGTTTTACTTCACAAAACTGCCGGACTTAAAGCCATCTTCTGTCGGGAAAAGGTTTCTCTAGCGGCGAGTTGCTTGAGCGATAAAAGATATCACCTTCAGACTGAAGACAGAAGCGGCTGCGATCCGGATCGCGCCGTCGAGATTGGCTTTCCCGAAGACGCTTATCAACGTGCAGCAGGGCCGCGAACATCTCAAGCGTCACGGACCTCCATAACGCACGATGCCTCGGAGCGTTTTGCAAAGAAATGGACGACGCGGCTTGCCGCCGCGCCGTTGGTCAATCTGCTACCCGTAAGTCGATACGATTTACGGACATGGATCGTTTGTCTTAGACCCCATTGTAGGCTGCGATGACAGCCTCGACCTGCGCATTGCTCATTGCCTGCAGCTGCTGTGCCGTCAGACCACGCGCTTGGTCCGTGCTCAAGCCACCGATGGCGGCCGTAGACAGACCGGCGATGGCACTGGCACTGAATGCAGTGACCTCGCTCGTCGTGAACAGGCCGAGTTCGGCACTGTCCAGTGTACCGACCTGAGCTGCTGTAAGGCCAGCAACCTGCGCGGAGGTGAGCGCCTCGATCTGGTCGGTCGACAGAGCTGCAAACTGCGCCGAGGAAAGCGAACCAACCTGAGCCTTGGTCAGAGCGGCGATGTTGTCGGTGCTGAGATTGGAGACATTCAGCCCAGACAGTGCCTTGGCGCTGATTGCCTTGATCTCATCG
>NZ_JBNWDI010000014.1:0-34158 GCF_053521965.1 Rhizobium sp. 22-785-1
ATATCATGATATTGTTATTAAGATTGACCGCCGCCAATTATTGTTGCCCTTCCGATCTGCCTTCTCACCTGTACTCCCTAGGATTCGCCATCATTTTGATTTCGCACAAAACCATAAAACCTATAAAATCATCTATTTATAGCAGTCAGACTTATCAGTCCTAGCAAACAAATGCACCCTAACTAATCCACGCCAAACCTCTTCCCTCGAGATAGCTTTAATTAATTTATATTTTTCCGCCTCAGCAAATTTACGCTTTAAACGCGCCAATCCCTACCACTAGTGAACTCACGTCGTCGCTCGTAATCACGCGAGCCAATCCGTACTATAGTAAATTATTCTGTCTACATAGTATAAAATAGACAATATATTTATTAATTAAGTATTTATAGGTACAATATACCACAAGGCCCTCTCTCGCCACCGTTGCCGTCATTGACAAAAAACCAAAGCGATGGCATAAATGACAACATGATTGCGGCGGTACTTATCGAGCGTTCCAAAACTATTTTGCCAGACGGTGCGATCGTCGAGATCGTTGTCTGGAAAGTGCCCGAGCCCGTTCTTGGTAGCACGCACCTGTTCAAGTATCGACTGTTTTACGGAAAGGACGGTCGCCGCATCGACGGTTTCGACAACGAACGCGGTAAAGGCGATCATCGTCACCTTGACGGAGCCGAACACCCTTACTCGTTCACGACGACCGATACCCTCCTATCCGATTTTCGGAAGGAAATAATCAAGAGGAGGCAGAAACCATGAGAGAAGCCTTAATTCAAATCCGAGCAGACAGTGAAGCTGCCCTTGAAGAGGCGTTCGTCAGGGCAACGAACGCAATGCGCTCAGGTAATTCCTCTGAGCCTGTCGCAGTCTTCACCTTCTCGTCGCCGGCGCAGCTTTTTTCCGTCATTAGCCCCAAAAGATGGGAATTGATCGAGCATCTTCAGAAGATCGGCCCCTCGAGTATACGCGGACTTGCCAGGGCCGTCGAACGTGACGTCAAACGCGTACACGAGGACACGTCCGAGTTGTTGGAGTGGGGTATATTCGAACAAACTGGAGACGGAAAGATTCATGTCCCCTACGACGTGATCCATGCAAATTTCGACCTCAGAGCGGCAGCCTGATCAGGGACCATACCGCAAAGCTCCTATCACTTTGTGCGCCTTTCAAGGGAGGCCCGCAGCAATTCAACCAGGTCGGATCGTTGTTCGGGATTGAGTTTATCCAGATTGCGCTGCCGCCAGCGGATCGCCGGAAGTTCTGCGACATGGCTGATCCTCAATAGTGACCAGTCCGGTTCACCGCGCTCAAAGCCGATCAAAAATGCACGGTGATGATCAGGCATTCCTCCGATCAGTGTCTCTATCATTTCATGCTGCGTCTTAATAAGTTCTTCTATGGCAATGACCTCCTCGGTCATGCCCTCAAAGCCGTTGCGGTATTCATTCGCAAGGTCTTTGACGCGGCCCGACAGCACTTCACCCATCGGGCGATTGTGGCTAAGCAGATAAATAATGAACGCTTCGCGAAGTTCGTCGCTCAGGCCCTCATGGGTAAGCAAACCCCGCACATCGAAAAGGTCGCGCGGATGTTGGCGGTCCAGCGCGGCAACAAGCTTGCCCGCAAAAAGGTCTTCGAATGAAACGACATTGGTTTCCGCAAAGCCGAACACCTCTTCTACGGCTTCGGTGACGGGAGCGATGAACGGTTCGTAAACGACACCCCGCAGGACGGGTGAGACTTCGATCTTCACCTGCGTTCCCTCTGCCATCACAAGCAGCCGCAAGATAGCGCCATCATGCACGTTTTCGGTGACGCGTGCGCCGCGCAGATCTGCCAATGCGGAAGTCTTGATGCGTTTCATGGCAGCGTCGATTTCCACCAGCGCCTCAGACCTTTCGTGCATGGGCAAATACATTAGGTCGATATCAACAGAGAGACGCGGCAGGTCTCGCACAAACAGATTGATCGCCGTACCGCCCTTTAGAGCAAAGCATGTTTCACGGGCAACAATGGGAATGAGGCGCATCAGCAGCCGGACCTGGGCTTGGTACTGGTCACGAAACGGCATCGAGATCCTCTGGTACGGTGATGAGATAGGCCGGATCAAGCTTGCCGCCAGGGACAAGCATACGTTTACCCTTGCCCAGATCGATTGCCGTCTTATCCAAACGCTTGAGCCAAGCATGGCTGTGGCGATCCGCAAAGAAGAAGAAAAGCCGCTTGACCTTCACGCTGTTGCAATCTTTCAGCAGTTTTTGCAGCCGCCTTGGACTTAAATTTGCAGCATTTTGCATGATCATGTCGGCCTGATGAAAACTCTCGTGACGCGGCAGCTCGTCGAGCATTTCGAGATAGGCCCGTTCGGGCTGTGAAAGCATCAGCGGCCAGTCCCAATGCCCCCACGCAACAGTGGTAAGGCCACATCCTTGTCCATCGGCGGTATGCCATGCACCGCCTGGCCCCTGGCTGGTCGGATCGTTGGGGAACAAGGTCGCGCTGTTGTGATAAGCAAAGCGCTGGGAAAGGTTCAGCTTGCCCAACCAGGCAGGTGGCTTTTCAACACCGTAAAGGTGGACGGTCTTTATCTCATAAGAGAGGTAATGCGCATAGCCCTGTAGCTCCAGCGCAGTACGGCCGCCAACGTAAAGCGGCGTTCTCAGAAGCAGAGTCTGGAGCGATATGACCACTTGCTGCCAGTTTAGTTCGCCGCGTGGTTTTCTATAGACGCTGCGCACTGGTTGTTCCAACCAATCATTCTTGACATAATAAGCGCGCAGATTGCTGGCTATGCCACGCTCCTCAAGCCATGCGGCATCTACGACCAGTCCCTCGGGAAGATCTCGTTCAAGTCGGTTTAAAAGTGACACGCGTTGCTCAGCCATACTGAGTATAATACCAAATGTTGAAACCAACTCAAGTTTATTAAATACATTAAAAACTCAGTCAAACTGACTTATTTGCTAAAATAGCAAACCGGCCTTTCTTCGTGACACACCAACGCCGCGATCATTCCGGCAAACCGCCCAAGCGATTTCTCAAGGCGCTGGATAGCTGAGGTTAACTTTCACTACCACTCGCTTGCCGTAAGACTATCAACCGCTCAGGGCCAATTTCGTAAAAACACCCTCGATCTGGGGGCTAAGCGTTGGCGAGATTAAACAATGAATTGCTGCCGAGGCTTAACCTTTGGCTGATTCAGACAGAATTCCCGCCGTTAGCATCGAGGGCGGCAAGATCTTCTCTCAGACGAACCGCCATATCCATTTTCTCGTGCAAAATGCTCATCACGCCCAGATCGCCGTTATCCAGCGTCCGGAAGAACAGATAGTGACGCTCGTAACGTAACGGCTGAAATAGGCCTCACGCTTTATGCCGGATGGCACAGCAAGCCTTTGCGGGAGCCAGAGAAGACGATTGTCGCAGAGACGATGCAAGTGCGTGTGCAGCCCTCTCAGGTAGGACTCGGCTTGCGCTTCGCCCATTGCTCCACGGTGTCTTGCCAAATTTATCCTGCGCTGCGTCAGCAGGGGCGTAAAAACGGTACGCGGGCATGATCAGCCGCGTTTGTTGCGGCGGATTACATCATCGGCGATCACTGTCACAAACTCGCTATCATCCGCGCGCATGGCAGGAGCCAGTTCCTTTTGCAGAGCCTCCCACGCTTCGTCTCGCGTGTGAAGGTCTCGTCGGATCAGAGCACGGATGTATTCGCTTGCGTTCTCATACAGACCCTCGTCGTCGATTTGACGCTGTATATGGTCTTGCAAAGCCCCACTGATCTTTACCTGAATGCTAACGGATGGCATCAGACTGCCCTTTCGGTCTCCTGAAATCATCGGAAGCGTAGCAAATATTGTCAATATCCATCACGCCTCTTCTCCGTCCTCATCCTGAAGATCTCTGCCAGACAACAGTTGCTTCCACATCGTCCGCGACTTAGGGGAGCTCGCCCTAATGCTATGTCCGACCCCGTTCATGAGGTCAAATGCTGCCGTTGTAGCCTTGTGCCAACAGCGGCGGCGGCCGGTCCCGAGATCGATCTTCTGCTCACACTCCAGACCAAAACCCTTGGACAATAGAGATCGAGCGAAGCCTGTCGCCGAAACTCGAAAAAGGGTTTCACATTGCTTGCGAATATCTCCAGCCACTAAAGTGCATTGCCATCTCGTAGTATATGACATCATGGTCTATCCAAGCCGTACCCAATTTGTAAGAGATCAGCACAATGTCCTTATTAGCCGGTGAAAGCCGCTTCGGCGCATTTCGCCATCCCGCCTACCGGCAATTTTTCTCCGCACGCTTCCTCTCCGCCTTTGCAGTGCAGATCGTCAGCGTATCGGTCGGCTGGCAGATGTATGAGGTCACGGGCAACGCCTTCTATCTGGGCCTGATCGGGCTTTTTCAGTTCCTGCCATCGCTGCTTCTCATTCTGGTAACCGGAACGGTCGCAGACCGTCATAATCGCCGCATGATCATGTCGCTTTGCCTACTCGTTGCCTGTGCCTGCGCGGCAGCGCTGCTGGGACTGACCCTGGCGCATGCTTTTACGCCGTCGCTCGTCTTCCTCATTCTCATCCTGTTCGGCATAGAGCGGGCGTTTATGGGTCCGGCTGTGCAGTCGCTTGCGCCGAATCTGGTGCCGGAAAGTGATCTGCCCAATGCGATCGCTTGGAACTCGTCGTCATGGCAACTCGCGTCCATTCTCGGCCCGGTTGCCGGTGGCCTGCTCTATGGCGCAAGCCCGGTAGTCTCCTATTCGGTCGCCCTTGCGCTCTTTGCGCTCTCGGCTATCCTTGCCTTCATGATCAGGAAGCCGGAGCAGCGAACAACACCACGCGCGGTGACGCTGGAAAGCATGCTCGCAGGCTTCCGGTTCATCTCTCATGAAAAGGTGGTGCTGGGCGCGATCTCTCTCGATCTTTTCGCAGTTCTTCTGGGTGGTGCGGTGGCGCTGATGCCGATCTTCGCCAAGGAGGTGCTGACGCTTGGACCCTGGGGGCTTGGTCTCTTGCGCGCGGCACCAGGCATTGGCGCGATCCTCGTCGCAATCTTTCTGGCCTTCCATCCAATCCGCCACCATGCCGGCGTGATGATGTTTGCAGGCGTTGCCCTCTTCGGTGCCGCAACGGTGGTCTTCGGGCTCTCAGCTACGCCATGGGTGTCCATTGCCGCCCTGGTGGTAATGGGCGCAGCGGACATGGTGTCGGTCTATGTTCGTGAAACGCTGATCGCGCTCTGGACACCGGATGAGGTGCGTGGCCGTGTCAACGCCGTCAACATGGTCTTCGTCGGAGCTTCCAACGAACTGGGCGAATTTCGCGCGGGCAGCATGGCCTCCGTTTTCGGCGCGGTGCACTCCGTCGTCATCGGAGGAATCGGCACGCTTATGGTCGCAGCCATCTGGGCGGCGCGTTTTCCCAAGCTTCGCAAGATCGATAGTCTCGAAGCGCCCGAGAAAACGTGATTGGAATCACCGGTGTCAACTGAGACATTCAGATCGAGATTTCGTGTGCCTCGCGCCGGCTGCAGGCCATCCGGAACACGAACTGAACGGAGCAAATGTCATCGAGCCGGGCCACTTGATCAGCCCATGCTTGTCGACGGAAAGTTTAGTCTGAACGCTCTCCATGTCGCTCAAAACCAGCTATCGGTCGCACAAACTGTTAAAAAGATCATACACTATCGAGCGCGGTGGACCTCGCTGGACGACCGACGACGCGCGATAAACTCCCGAAGAATAGGAAGGAAAAACGCTTTACTGAACCGTCCCACGGGCGGCTCTGGCTCAAGATAGAAGGAATGCCCGATGACGTCGCTGTTATACTCATCCAGAATGATCCAGAGCCGTATATCTGCATCTAGACCAGCACGACGCTTTTCGATCGCCGGGATCTCAAAAGCAAAACGATTAGCTTCCGGATGCTTCGTCGTAATAGGAAAGAAAAGAACCAGATCGCCATTCGGACGGGCGAGCCTTACGCCAACAACTACAGGTCGACCTTTTCGACCTTCAGTTTCACAAGGGGCGCCTCCCGGCTCCACAGGTAAGGGTAACGAATTACGACTGCAGTCTCGATTTCATTGAAACCGCTCACCGAACCAACTCTTCAGTTTCCGCATACGCATCGACCGCTGCCTCAAATTCGTCCAGCAAAGCCTCAGACATACTATCAATGGTGTCGACCAAACGCAGATCAGACCGCCGCATCAGGCGTTCATAATCCTCAATATTAAGAAGGACTAGACGAGGCTTGTTGCGCTGCATGATCGTCACCGGATGACGAAGCGCCTCAGCGATAATATCACCAGACTTCCTGGAAAGATCACTCGTCGTGTAGGAATTACCTGACCCTGGCACCAATCGCACTCCCATTTTTCATAGCGACGCTAGCAAAGTCTCGTAGTGGGATCCATAAAATACAGCAATGCTGTAAATGCTGTAAATGCTGCTCGCGAGACAAACGGGCACACGGGAGCATGGCGTGCAAGGGTCTGCGCGCATCGCGCCCGCACGGCTTGCAGCCAGCCCACTTAAGCCAGATTTCAAGAGTCAATAAATTTGCGACAGTGACTTCATCTCTGGGTGAATGCCAGCTGCGCAGCAAGGCTAGCGAAACCTACCGCGAAACCGCGCCGCATCCATACTTGCACCAAAGCGCTGGATAGTACGTGCCGCCGCATAGCGGCGGCAAAGGCCCCATAGGTAGCGAAGATCACGAAGGTCATCGCCATGAACACCAGGCTCAATTCCAGCATACTGCTAACAGGTGCTGCATCGCCGGGCCGCACGAATTGCGGCAGGAAGGCAAAGAAGAAAATCGAGAGCTTAGGGTTGAGTAGGTTGATGAGGATCGCAGAAACGATCACCTGCCGAACGCTCTTGGTGCTTGCCTCTTCGTTCAGGCTCAGCATTTTGCGATCACGGAACATCAACCATGCCATGTAGAGCAGATAGGCTACCCCGAGGTATTTGAGGATCTGAAAGGCAAGTGCGCTTGTATGCAGCAGGGCGGCGAGGCCGCTGATCGCAGCCAGAATATGCGGGACAATACCGAGCGTGCAGCCGAAGGCCGCAACGAGGCTAGCGCGTGCGCCGCCCGAGAGACCGGCGGCCATCGTGTAGATCGCACCGGTACCGGGCGATGCGACAATGATCAACGAGGTCAGTAGAAATTCAAGCGTCATACCGGTTCCATTCGTGTTAGCGCAGCGGCGGGCCAGATCGCGGACAGCGCCGCGGCAAGCGAGGATGTGAGGGCGGCGGTATCCTCATCACCCATTTCGTGCAGGGCTTCGGTGACGACCAGAGCTTGCGCAGTAGTGGAACGAACAGCGGACCAGCCGCTTTGCCGGTTCGTCCAGCGGCGCGCATGGGCGCGTCCGTCATCGTCGGCAAAGATGACTTCGCCGGTTTCGGGATGCTCGATGTCACCGGAAAAGGATTCATAGGTTTCGTCGCCGCGAGCAAACCGCACGGTCAGCGTGCCCATGATCTTGCTCGTATCAAAGACCGCGACCGGAATAGCGAAGGCAAGCGAAGCCGCATTGCACAGGTCGATCAGCGGATGAAGGGTGGGAAGTGACCCTTCTTTCCGGTAGCGACGTAATAGAGCCTCGGACGCACATCGATATTGCGTCGGCTTCAGGCCCATCGCGGCGAAGGCGCGCCGCCACGCTTGTATCTCGGGAAACTCGCCTTCGCTGGCAGCGACAAGCCGCTTGTCGGCAATTGCGTTTAGTCGCGCGATCTCGATGGAAGCATCGGACTTCGCGTTGATGCCGTCTACAAGGAGCGTGCGTGAGCAAAGTTGCGGGAACTGGTGTCGGATTTCAGGTGCGTAGCGAAACTGTGTGGGCATATTTTTGGCTCGGTTGATCTCGAACCATATGCCGGGGCTCGCCGTGCAACGTCTCGAAGGAAATTGCAGCTTACTTCATCGCGGCAGCGTAGACGCCGGGCGACATGCCGTAAGCGCGGATGAAAAGCCGTGTCATGTGGCTTTGGTCGGCGAAGCCGCATGCATGCGCCGCATCCGCCAACGTCGTGCCACCGGCAATCATCTGTCGCGCTCTTTGCAGCCTGCGCTGGACGAGATACGCATGTGGCGTAAGGCCAGTCGCCTTCGAGAAGCCTCGCACAAGCTGGAACTCGCTGACCCCGCCGATTGCAGCCAACTCGCCCAGCGACAGCGGCGCAGAGGGATCATCGTCAATACGCTCGCGCGCTCGGCCAATTGCCGTGGGGGCACTTGGTGGCTTTTGATCTCGGCGCTCGATAAGCCGTGACAGCAGCCGCAACAGGTTCTCCCTACCTTCGATCTCGCTATGGCCGCCGTGCGGATCAGTGACCGCCCGGAAGAGAGACAGTAAACACGCCGCCGATGCCGGATCACGCAAGGCGGGGCATGAAAACTCCGCGCTGCCGGCACTACCTTCCGTCAGGTCGCTGATTGCGCCAGCCACGGCAGCCGGGTCGAAATAGAGCATCTGCCAGGCTCGGCCGTTCTCCCCCAACGGTGAGCCATCGTGCACCTCGCCGGGATTGACCGTGATGACATCGCCGGCCTCAGCCTCCACGATGCCGCGTGCGCTCATGGACCTCTGCGCACCGCGTAGGATGACGCCGATCCCGAATTGATCATGGGTATGTCGACCGAACGTATGAGACGTGTCGGCCAAAACCGCATCCACGCCTCTCATCCGGGCACTGACTATCTTGAATTTCCCTTGTGTCATGTGTCCGAGACCACAGCGAATTGGTGGATCAAACCATGCGAACCGCGGAGCGTTCAATGGCTAGAGTTGTCGCTTAATTCCTGACATTCGATGCCTAGCGCTCCTGCGCAGCAGGCCGGTCGCGCCCATCCATAAAGTCAGTCGTCACATTGGGTCCGTCGAACCAGCTATCCCATATCTCCTCGGCCGGCGCTATGATGCGGGTGCGTCCGATCGCAACGATATCGACGCGTTTAACATCATCCGGCAGAGCGACTGCTTTCGGGACGTGGACCGCTTGACCACGATTGGTCTTAAAAACTGAGCCCTGCTCCATCTCTTCATCTCCCCCGCAGCGAGTAGACCTATGGTAGCCGTTCCAGTGGGAAATGTCGAAGCGGTGTACAATCTCGCACTGACCAAAACTGTTAACGAACCGGTTCCGACTGATGTGCTGATCTTCGACCTGAAGCGCTCAATGAAGCTCTCTCATGCCTGCGGCCCTGGCCTAACGGTTACCTGCGCGCCATATACCTCTCGCAGTTCCTTCTGGCCAGGCTGACGATCACTCGCTTGATGGAGCAGCCTGGAGGTGTATCCGATCTCGCGCGCCCCCTCGATCAGCGTAATGTCCGAATTACCGGGATTGACGGATCGTTCAAACCAGTCAACCGGATGCTGAAGGAAACTCATCTCGAAGGCACGATTGGTAACACCGTGGCCGACAATCACCACATTGTCGTGGCCGTGCCGCGCCTCGTGCATAATAGTCTGCAGGAACAGCCGCATCCGCTGCGCTACATCGGCACGACTTTCGCCATCGGGCGGCCGGGCATAGAATTTGCCGCTATTGCTGCGTAGTCTCGCCCATTTTTCGAATTCGTCGGGAAACTTCTGCTTGCGCTCAGCATGGTCATAGATTTCCGTGAAGAGCCCGAAATCCTGCTCCCGCAGGAGATAATCCTCGCGGACCTTACCGATGCTCTCGGCAGGCAAAGCGTCGAGTAGAGCGTCCTTGCTTTGGCGGGTGCGCATGAACGGTGAGTACCATATGCGAAGCGTCTCTAACCCCGGTTCGGCCAGTCCTGCAAGATAGGCTGCGATCACAGATCCAGCTCCACGCGCCTGGCGATATCCCCACTGCGTCAACGGGACATTGTGATCGCCAAACTGACTGTAAGCACGCTCGTCCAGATTACCCAGGGATTCTCCGTGACGAACAAGAAAGATGCGCATGAGCTATCCTGCTACAAGGGTTTGGACGCCACCTCTCCCAACCTTCACCGACAGATCGATACAGTGGTGACTTTCAGAACCATCCATTATCACATGAACTCCAAACCGCGAGACTGCAAACCGGCATAGGGTCAGCAAATTGACATGGTCGCTCACCGGACATAGAAAATTGACCGCTGATCAAGACATTCCTGGCGGTCGAGATAAACGAGCCTCGCTCGCCAAAAGCTCAAATCATCGCATCGGGTGACAACTCGAAGTCTGTCCAGACGCTGGTTTAACACCCTCGTAGTCGTCGACAAATTCCACCAATCGCTTCGCCAAGCAGGCCCACCTCAGTGCCCAATAAATTCCGCTCGTTCAATTGAAGCGCAAACCACTGGTATTCATCGTATGGATGTTCTACCCGCAACGCACCGATATCGATGAGACGGCCCGGTTATGGCAATCCTGTTCAAGACGACAATTTCTGAAGACAACGCATTTTCCAGGATCGAGCAACTGCTCAACTCCGGCATTGAATACGACGGCTATTTGAGTGTCGCAGACGATGCCGGCGAGACGCCGCTGCCGTGGGGGCCCTCCATGAGCGCCGAAGAGTTCCTCGCCAAAGTAAGAGAACTACTGGAAGTGACCTGGAAAGCCGCCCGCTTCTGGGTCATCTATGAGCGTCGCGAGGACCGTGCAGATCCTGATGCGATTGTGATGCGCAACGCGGCGTTTCGCATTACCCGTGGATATAACGGCGTCATCATCGCCTCGTTCAGCCTTCTGGGCAGACACGACGCGTCCCATGATCTCGAACTTGTCTTCGTCTGTTTTCGGGAGGACTTCCAGCGCCGAAACTTTAGAATTCGCTTCGAAAACAAGCCAATTATCCCTCTTTGACGAGCATGACATCGATCCGCCGGGCTGCCATCTGAAGGCCACCTGAGCGACCATGCGTCTGCGCCCTGGCTTGAATGCCACTTTGAATGACGCTATATTGCGTCATAATTCGCGGAAGAATGCGCAGGAAATTGATATGGCTCTGACACAATATGCTGACGATGGCCTGTTTGCGCCCAACAAGATCGCTGAGGTTCTTCATACCACAAGCGAAGATATCGCTCGTAGTGCTGGACTCGGCAAAGACGCAGTCCAGCGCAAAGAGCGGATCAAATCGGACAAGACCCAGAGGCGCCTGCGTGAAATGATCGAGGTCGTTAATAAGGTTGAGCTTCGGTTTGGATCTGCGCTGATGGCCTATGCCTGGTATCGCTCAGAACCCCTTTCAGGCTTTTCCGGCAACACCGCAATGCAACTCGTGCGAAACGGCCGGGCTGATGAAGTGCTCGACTATATCGATGCCATTGATGCCGGCGTCCACGCCTGACCTGGCCAATGCACTATAAAGGCAAGCTCTACCGAGCGCTCAATCCGCTCTACGCCCGTGAGCCGCTTTCTGGACGAGGCGCCGAACTTTATGGCGGCAGGTTCAATCCAAAGGGTATGCCAGCACTTTACACGTCACTGACCATCATGACGGCGCTGAGAGAAGCAAATCAGGCGGGAAGTTTGCAACCGACCACGCTCGTATCCTATGACGCAGATTTCGAGCCGTTGTTCGATACGCGTGACCAGAACCTTCTCGAAAAACACCAAATCACTCCTCAAACGCTGAGTAACACGACTTGGCGAGACGAGATGAACCTGCGCGGTGAAGCGCGAACGCAGCAGCTTGCCCGGGATCTGAAACACGCCGGGTTTCACGGCCTGATCGTCAGGAGTTTTGCTCCCGGCACGACCGACGCTGACCTCAACATCGTGCTATGGACATGGGGAACGTCGCTCCCAAATCGTCTATCCTTGATCGACGACGAACGGCGGCTATCGAGATAACATCCACCTTCCGCTCTTTTCGCACCACCTCAAGCGCCGAGATGAAGCCTTGGACCGAAATCCAGATCAGGCATCGGCATCACCATCGGAACTAGAAACGAACGCTGGCAAATCCTCGTCGCTGCCATGGGGCTGAAGCAGCGCATTGACAGCCGACACCATTGACTGCGGGACGAAGATCAGCTCCAGACTAAATTGCACGCGCGATTTTCACCAAGGTGGTCGCGCGCGGGCAGCGCTAGTTCCGGTCTCAATCTCGCGATAGCGCGGGCGCGATATGCCAGCCATCTCGGCGACCTCTTCCTGCGTCAAATCGAGGCCCTTCCGAAGTGCCCTCAAAAGATCGCCGATTTCCACCAAGGTTTCGGACTTCATCAACGCATGATCTCCAAACGTATCGCTGGCGTTAGTATTGATACGTTTGGGTATCTTTTAAAGTGAGCACTAGCAAAAAAATTGCGCCTTGATCGCCCGGTGGACCACACTGCGGCCGCCGCCAAGCGCAACAGACCTGAGACGCTCCTTGCCAGCGCACACGACTGCGGCGAGAGCAGAGTGCCCATTTGGTGTTAAAATACCTGAACCGCTACTCACCGCCACCGGCAATAAGGCGTTTGCCTTCATCGGTAAGGACGAGGCGAGGAACCCCATTCGAGGCGATCTCTCTAACGAAAGCTCCTCGTTCAAGGTTGGCAACCGTTGAGGTCGATATACGGTTGTCGCCCACCAGCCAAACACGACCAGAACGCCGCTGGTAGCGATACTGGTGGATCGCCGACAAGGTGCGGATCGCGGTCTTCGAAAGTTGCTTTTCACCAGACGTCGTCATGACGGCTCCTATGAATGTTCTTGCTACGTTCATGTGATGGCGGACGCATGAGCTTTCAAGTGCACGCCAGGTCATTCAGATTTAATTAAATATGTTCGCAAATACTGGTTAGCAGGGATGATCGAAACGGGCGTGGACAAGTTGAGTAACCGATAGCCATTGGAGCCACACATGTCCCAGCGTACCGTGCTCGTCGTAGAAGACGATCTTCTGATCAGATTGATGTTGGTTGAGGCGCTCCGGGACGACGGGTACACTGTCGTGGAGGCCGCGAACGTTCTTGAAGCTGTCGCGGCGATCGGACGTAATCCATCCTTTGATGCATTGGTCACTGACGTCGACATGCCAGGACACCTCACCGGCCTCGACCTCGCGAGCATGGTGTCAGGCGTGTGTCCGCGAACGCAGGTCATTGTCGTCTCGGGTCGCGATGTAAGCGCCGACGTCGCGCCAGAGTGGGTCTTCATGCCAAAGCCATACAGCTTGGATCAGCTCCTGAGCTTGCTGGATAAAGCTCAATATGTGGCAAACGAGACGGTTGAGATGGCGCAAGCAGTGTGATCGTGCGATAGCGACGCTCTATGACAGCAGTTCTCGGCATTGATGCAGCATGGACATTCACAGAACCAAGTGGCGTAGCTCTGGTTGAACGTGACGGCGTTAATTGGCGACTTGTTCGAGTTGCAGCGTCTTATCACGCGTTCCTTTCTGATCAGGACCTGGAAGAAGGCAGACATTGTGGTTCGACGCCTGATCCACATGCTCTCCTGTCAAAGACGGCTGAACTCATCGCCACGCCTGTCAGTGTTGTCGCCATAGACATGCCTTTGTCGACTAACCCCATTATGGGGCGACGCGTTTCCGATAATGCGATTTCTTCACTCTATGGATCGAGACATGCTGGTACGCATACGCCAAGCCAGAGCCGACCAGGCCAGCTCAGTGACGACTTGACCATGGGGTTCGCGCGATCCGGCTATCCACTTCTGACATCTGGCGCGTCTTTTCCTGCGCTTATCGAAGTCTATCCACATCCGGCGTTAATTGAACTGGCAAAAGCGGACAGAAGGCTCCCTTACAAGCACGCGAAGTCCCGCAAGTACTGGCCGGAAGACAGCCTTGTAGACCGTCGGCACAAGCTTTTGAGCGTCTGGTCAGACATCGTCAGCTTGCTGGAGGGTCGCATCAAGGGCGTGGCATCCGCTTTGCCCCTGCCCGACCCGTCCTCGCGAGGCTATGAACTGAAAGCTTACGAGGATTGCCTTGATGCAGTCGTGTGTGCCTGGGTCGGAACATGTGTTCTAGACGGAACCGCCACAGCATATGGCGACGAGACTTCGGCAATCTGGGTGCCAACCGCAGCGACTTAGCCCAACCCATTATCTTGGACCCAAGGTTGGCGCATCCCATATGTATTCGACAAATGCCTATCAAGATATATGGCCAGCGCATGGAAAGTGAGGACATCGAATGGCTTACAAGCCCAAGCCGGGAGAGGTTTGCCTGTTCGAAAATGAAAAAGCCGGGCATGACACCGCCCCTGATCACCGAGGATATTTCATCGCAGACCGTGATATAAAGGCCGGAGAGAAGGTCGAGTTCGCGCTGTGGGCTGGACGAGCAAACAGTTCACGAACGTTCGGTGGCCGGCTGACGACGCAAAAGAGTTTGCCTGAGCCTGTACCTGTTGATCTGTTCGGGAATCCGATTGAAAGCCCTGCCTCTTCGATACATAAAAAATGAGAGATCCCCACTAAGCTTCCGACGGAAGGAAAGCCACTCGCTCTACGTTAACCGAATTGGCGCATCCATGGGCAACAGTACGCCTTCCGCGCACGCTTGTCCTGGAACACGGCGAAGGAAACCCTCGCACAAATTACGCAGACCGTGTCAAAACCAGCGATTAATCTGCGAGCGTCATAGCCCGTGCCAGAAGTGCATCATTTCCGCTCGTCAAATCACTCCCTGTCGTCTCGAACGCCATGTCACGAGTAATTCCGATGCCGTCGAACTAGGATTCGTCCGGAAAAGCTTGCCGCTTGGCTGAGATCCAAAGTCGCTCGCCGCCGCCAGAATAATGAGACGAGTGGCTCGCAAATGCTGCTTCTGCCTGAAGTGGTGGACGACTAGTCTGGACTAGGTGATTGCGAGGGGACCAGTCAATTGTGCACGAACGTTCAAGACCCTCCGTTTCCTTCTGTGTCAAGAAATTTTGGCGGCCAGCTCGAGCTGAAACCATGCCTGCTCTACGCACTCGGAAAACAAGGAAACACAAATGAAAACAATCAATTTGGATGGGAAACTGAACCAGTTTTCAAGCCACTGGCATCCCCACGTGATCGCCGACTACAACGACAATGACGTGATGGTCGTCAGGTTTATCGGCGAATACCCTTTCCATAAGCACGACACGACTGATGATTTCTTCTACGTCCTGGAGGGCGAGATGGAAATGGATATCGAAGGGGAGCCGCCCCGCACCGTTAAAGCTGGCGAACTTTTCGTCGTCCCAAAAGGGGTTGTGCATCGGCCCCGAGCAAAGAACGAGGTCAAGGTTCTCCTGATAGAACCGAAGGGCGAACCGAATTCAGGTGATTCCGATGGCGAACCAGCACCAAAGCCGCGCATCTGAAAGAACTTCGCCTCTTCTCAAACCAGAGCTCAGAGCGGTCTACCATGTCGAACTGGGCCGAGACGGTCGTGAGCACACTATGACGACGCGAGTTGCGGTTGCTTGCCAAGTTGAAGAGTTGAATAGCTGAACCAACAGCCTGGCGATCAAGTCTTGACGCTAAAGCTCCCCGCGCGAGACATCGCGCTCCAGCTTTTGGATATGCTCGTCGCAGACAACCTTTACCAATTCCAGGAGATGGGCAGTTCGCTCCCCTAGCCAGAGCATAGCCTCTTCGCTGATCTCGAAATGCTTCGAATACCGAGCCTTAACGTAGGCTTCATTGATCGTGTTAAACCAAGCTCTCTGGCGATGGTGATCTCGCGGAAATGCTTCCACAAGGCGCAAATCCTGCTCTTCGGCAAGAGAGCGCAGGAACTTGATGTTGTGCGACGCGGGTCCGTAGTTGGTGAGCGTCAACAGCACACAGGAGTAGGCTTGCTCGAGCGTTTGATGAAGTTCGAACGCTGCGTGTCCAAATCGCTGCTTGCTCAGGTGAAACTGATATCCATCAAATAGCCCTTCCGCAAATCGCACCTTCGCCTCGAAGTGCTCGCGCGCCACACTCAACCGTTCTTCCGCTGTCAACAGCTTTGGCTCCGCCAGTGGCTCATCATCAAGCTCGTAGAGAACAATGCCTTCCTTGCGGATATCCGAGAAGAAATAGTGCCCCTTCTTCAGCTCCGTGTTCACCTCGCGCAGTGAGTGGACAATGAACTGTGTCGGTGTTTCGATGAAGCTGTCACGAATGATCCGGTCTGCCGCCTTGTACCAATAGGTGGCATGGTCGGTCAGTTTGCGATTGTTGACGATCACCAGCAAATCGAAATCCGAGCGGTAGCCCTTCATCGTATGCGGCTCATCGACAAAGGTGCCCCGGGCGTAAGAACCAAACAGGATGATCTTGAGAATGCGTCCGCGCTTCTTGAAATCGGCGGTGCCTTCGTTCAACGCATCTTCGAACTCCTCGTGCAGGATCTCAAGCGCACGGGCGAGCTCTCGCTGCTTTCTATGCGGGATATGATCGAGGGAGGATTTCATCATGGGAACGGGGTCTGACTGGCTTCCGATTGTCGCTGCGATCTTATCGCGCTGGTGGTACCCATGGACCTTATACGCTTCGCAACATTCATCAAATGGCAAAAGTGCTAGTCGACTTTTGGAGGTGGGATGCCGCGGGCACGAACACCCTGATGTCGTCTCTCGCGGATGCAATCTCTCACGAGAGTTTCACGTCTTTGAAGACAGAACAAGCTCTGCGCACAAGACAGTTCACCTAAACGAAGGCCAGTGAATCGCCATTTGATGACTGGAACCAGCAGAATCCTGCCGGGTTAGTCTTCCTCAACATGAGGAGAAGAACGATGTCGGAGACAACACGAGGCCGTAACCAGGATCGCGCACGCGTGGCTGGCGGACAGGATCATGAAGTCCGCTATGAGGCCAACAAGGAACACGTTCCGAAAGACGATGTGAAGGGTGCGATCAAGTCGGTTGGCAACAGCCGCGACAAGGTCGAAGACGAGCTCGATCGCAAAGACTGATTGCCACTTTTATCTGATCAACGGAAAGCCGCCTGGCGGCGTCGAGGCGGCTTTCGTTTGTCGTCGGACGTATTGCCCGTCGATGGCGTTATCGGCGTTTCCCTCTCTACCTTCAGAGCCAGACGCACGCCTGTCCTGCCGCTCACTTCGGCGCTATGGGTGAGCGCGTTCCCGTCAGGACAGGCTCGATCATCGCGCTCCATCTTCCGTCGCAGTGAGTGCCCATTCTCATTGCTTGCTGAATCGCGCTGACGTTCGATGTCGATGGCTAGGTCAGCGCTTTGCTTGTCGCTTGCGTCGCTTTCAAATCCGCTCGAACATTCCTTTGAACTCCTTGTCCTCGTAGTACCGGATCTTGCTGAGCTTTGCCGGATAGTGCCCCTGCCGAAGAAGGATCATTCTGTCGTCTGGCAGTCGCATGATCTCGTCCGCATTGATCAGGTTGCGGGCAGCAATATGCTCCGAGTTCGTCTGCTTGCCCTCGCCGTATGACGCCGTCATGTAATGAGCATCCCGCTTGCCGATCGAGCGTGCAACAAGCTCGGCCGTCTCGATGTCATTGACACCAAACACCTGCAGCACGCCGGCATTGGCAAGGAAGGTACTGGCACCTTTACCGTAGAGCGCACGAAGCTGATGAATATCCTGCAGGATTGGCCAAAGCTGCACACCATAGCCTGCCATCAGGCCCATGGCACGCTCGACAGCAGCCAAC
Source organism: Rhizobium sp. 22-785-1 (assembly GCF_053521965.1). Lineage (NCBI taxonomy): Bacteria > Pseudomonadati > Pseudomonadota > Alphaproteobacteria > Hyphomicrobiales > Rhizobiaceae > Rhizobium > Rhizobium sp. 22-785-1. The sequence continues at coordinate 17,598 of NZ_JBNWDI010000014.1, forward strand.
CGTCCAAGGCTCGCAAACTCGTCGAGCAGGAACAGCACAGGCTTGCTGTCGAGGGCGCCTTTCCTCTGCTTGCCGAATGTCGTAGCGGCCGCTTCTGACGGGATGCTGCTCTCGAATGGTGATGCGCCGTTGCGCGTCCCTACCATTTCCGTCAGGCTTTGGCTGATCATCAGTCTCAGCCATCGCGCATAGGTGCCAAGCCTGTCCGGTGGCAGCACCAGGAAGACGCTCTGCGTCCTCTGCTTCAGGTCGGCGAAGCAAAAGTCTGATCGCTCCATCACCCGCTTCATCCGTGGGCTGTCGAGGAAGTGTGTGTGCCGTTGCGCCGATGACAAAACGCCCGATGCCTCGCGATCGGATTTGCCCAAATGCCGGTTGGCGGCACGTGCTATCAGACCATCGCAGCATTTGCTCTCCTGCATCCGTGTCAGCAGATCGGCAAACGCTTTTGGCGGTCTCGTCAGATAGTCACGCAGCGTTGCCGGATGACGATGATGCGGTGGCTCGCTCGCAACCACCATCATGATCAAACCGCCAATCAGCGCCCTGGCTTCCTCGTTCCAGTGGGCGTCGCCAGAACTCCCCGGTTCGTCATAGACCAGAGCATCGGCAAGCGTGCCGGCGTGCTCGGCAATATCAAGATCATTGGCATCCAGATGCGCGAACGGATTGAAGCAGGATGATGGCCGATCCGTCACCCCGAACGGGTCGAGCACATGCAGTGCGCCAAAGCCTTCCCTTGCCCGCGCCGTAACCCTAGCATTCTCTCCTTTTGGATCAATGCAGATGACGGAGCGCTGAAGCGTCAGCAGGTTCGGGATGATGGTACCGACCCCTTTGCCGGTGCGTGTCGGCGCCATCGTCATCAGATGCGATGGACCGTCATAGCGAAGCAACGCCTTCTTCTGCGGATCGCGTCCGATGATGAGACCGGCACGATCCTTCCCCGCCATCGATGCGATGTCTTTTGCACTGGCCCAGCGTGCCGTGCCGAACACGGATTGTACCGGCACCTCGGAGACGAAGGCCCCCATGAACCCGAACACCCCGAAGACGAGCGGCAGATGTTTTGCGACGACCAACAGAACCTGACTGATCAGTCCCTGCTCCAGGCCGAATGCCCAATGCACCACGAAGTCGAGGACGATGATGGTGCCCGCGTTCACCCAGCCGATCGCGGCACAGATAGCTCCCAGAAATGGTGCAGTCACCACTGCCTTCACAAAGCCCCAGACCGTCATGACTGCACGGTGCCTCCGTCCTCGCCCGTGGAGTGTTGCGCGTCATCTCGATGCGTCAGTGCAGCCTCATTGTCAGCACCGTTCAATCCTATTCCCTGCGTCGACTGCGTTGAGGCATTGGCGTCATTCTGTGGCCACAACAGATCGACAAATAGCAGCCGGTCCGCATCGCGGTTGAGGTAGGCCGGGAACTCGCGAGCAAGCCATTGTCTCAATTGCTTGCCGTCCATCGCTCCCTGTTGCTGTGCGGCATCTCCGTCCTGCTCCAGCCGCTCCAGAACGAACGATCCGAGCAGCATCCTGCGCCGTGTCGTCTCTGCCCGCTGCTGCTTCTCCAGCCGCGACTGCAGCGCTTTCTTCTGTTCTTCCAGCTCCCTGATCCGTTGCTCGATGGGTTTGCGCATCCCTGCTCTCCCTGTTGTTGATGGGTCAAAGCACGGCATTCAAGGAAACCCCTCTCCAATTGGCCACTGGCATTTGTGCTAGTTGAATACTGACCTCCCCAGAGCTACCCCCGGTTTAGGCACAAGGGCGCACTTACGAGTTGAGCAGGTTTTGGCGCGTGTTTTGCGCCCTTGGCAAAGGAACACGGCACAGTTGGAGACTGTCTGCCTGTCGGGTTGTCTATCGCGGGGGGAATGATGGCGATCTATCATTGCAGCGCAAAGCCGGTCAGCCGATCCGGCGGCCGAAGTGCCGTCGCAGCCATCGCCTACCGGACAGCAAGCCTGCTGACCAACGAAAGCGACGGCCTCACCCATGATTTTACCGCCAAGAAGGGCGTCGTTCATTCCGAGGTCGTTCTGCCCGACGATGTCGACGCAGACTGGGCGCTGGATCGGTCAGCGCTGTGGAATGCTGCAGAGAGGGCAGAGCGTCGTCGGGATTCCCGCGTTGCCCGTGAGTTCGAGATTGCTCTTCCGCATGAGCTCAGCGCCGACGCCCGCCTGTCACTCGCCCGCGCCTTTGCCCAGGATCTCGCAGACCGCTACGGTGCTGCCGTCGACTTCGCCATTCACGTTCCCCAGGGCAAGAGCGACATCCGCAATGTCCATGCGCATGTGATGATGACGACGCGCGAGGTAACGCCAGACGGCCTTGGCGAGAAGACGATGATCGAGCGCGAGAACAGGTGGTTGCTGGCGAACGGTCTACCCACCTCGCACATGCAGATGCGCGATATCCGCAAGGCCTTTGCCGACCATGCTAATCGCCATCTGCTGGAGGCCGGTCTCGATATCCGTGTCGATCATCGATCGCATCTCGACCGTGGCCTGGAGCTTTCACCAACAGAGCATATGGGTGTCTATGCCAGCCAGATGGAACGGCGTGGACTGGATGTCTCTCGTGCCCGTTTGGAAGAGAAAGCGGCGAAGAAGAACGCAGATCTGATCCGCAGAAAACCGGAAGAGGTTTTGCGGATCCTGACCGACGAGAAAAGCGTCTTCGATCGCCATGACATCGCCCGCACCATTCATCGCTACATCAACGACAATGACGGCTTCCAGCGTGCCTTTGCAGCTGTCATGGCGTCACCGCAGCTCGTCGAGCTAATGCCTGCGCAAAACAGCAAACTGGCGAAATACTCGACGCGTGAGATGATCGGCGTCGAGCACGCGATGGCAGCGAGCAGTCTGCGCATGACGGAGCGAAACAGTCATGGCGTGAGCATAAACAAGATTGACCAGGCACTGCGTCGACAGGATGCGATGCTGGGTGGATCGGGTCTGACCGATGAGCAAAGGACCGCTGTTCGTCACATCACCTCGCCGACACAGATTGCAGCAGTCATAGGCTTTGCCGGAGCTGGGAAATCGACGATGCTGTCTGCCGCGCGTGAGGCTTGGGAGGAGCAAGGATACCGCGTTCATGGTGCGGCGCTCGCCGGCAAGGCAGCAGAAGGATTGACCACCTCATCGGGGATTGCGGCCCGCACGCTGGCATCCTGGGAGTACAGCTGGAGCCTTGGCAGACACGAGCTTGGCCGCAACGACATTCTCGTCATCGACGAGGCTGGCATGGTGGCAAGCCGTCAGCTGGCGCGCTTCGTTGCAGAGGCAGAGAAACGCGGTGCGAAACTTGTTCTCGTCGGCGATCATGAGCAGCTTCAGGCGATCGGTGCAGGCTCGCCGTTCCGTGCCATTGCCGAGCGCATCGGCTCCGTCGAACTCACAGACATCCGAAGGCAGAGACACGACTGGCAACGGGAGGCGTCGGTTGCCTTTGCTACCCATCGCACCGCAGAAGGATTGCAGCTTTATGCGGAGCGCGACAGCATTCGGTTCGCCAAAGATCGGGAGCAGGCCTGCGCCGAATTGATCCGCGATTATCTTGCCGATCGGGCGCAGAACCCGGAGGGCTCACGCATTGCATTGGCCCATCGCCGGGTCGATGTTCGTGCCATCAATGATGGCATCCGAGAGCGACTCCAGGCGGAAGGATTGCTGGCGAAAGGTGATGGTCAAGCTGGCAGTCAACAAGGATACGGAGAGGCCAAAGGAAACCGTGAGATCGTCTACCAGACGATAAATGGCAAGCGTGCCTTTGCGCCTGGTGACCGCATCGTCCTTCTGGAAAACAGTCGGGATCTTGGCGTCAAGAACGGCATGTTGGGGACGGTGGAAGCCGTCGAGCCGAACGCACTACATCTGCGGCTCGACGGATCTTCGGGCGGACAAAACAACGCCCGCCATCTCGCTCTACCGGTCAAAGATTACCAATCCTTTGATCACGGCTACGCCACCACCATCCACAAAGCTCAAGGAGCGACAGTCGACCGCGCCTTCGTCATGGCATCCTCCACAATGGACCGGCACCTGACCTATGTCGCCATGACCCGTCACCGGGATGCCGTGACGCTTTATGCCGGTCGTGAAGAGCTGAAAGACATGAAGGAGATGGTCGCCAGCATGGGCCGCTCCGGCGTCAAGGAAACCACGCTCGATTATGAGCAGGTGTTTGCCGAACGGCGTGGGCTGCAGTCGAGAACCAGCGGAACGGAGAAGCTGGAAGTCGCCACGGTCGGAGCGAAAGCGCGTCAGCAGGAGCGTGTTGTCGGAACGCCGGAACAGCTCAAACAGGACCGCATAGAACAGCAAAACATCCCTGCCCCGCTCGTGCCAGCGATTACGCATTACGACCGCACCGTCGACGAGGTGGGCCGGGACAATGCCATGCCGCATCTGGAGCGTGAGATCGAGCATCTGCAATCGATGGCAAGTCCGGTTTATCAGGATCCCTTTACCGTTGCTCTCACCTTCAAGAGCCTCATCCTGGATGAGAAAATCGACAAAGTCGAGTTGGTCAGAGCGGTCCAGGAGCGGCCGGAACAGTTCGGTACTTTGCGTGGCAAGACTGGTCTCTTCGGTGACAATGCCGAGCGCAAGCAGTCGCTCAGAAGTGCGCAAGGTCTATCCAGCCATGTCGGTCATGCGGCGCAAACCTGGGAGCGGCGATTGGACGAAGCGCGCCGGTCGGAAGAGTGGCAACGGGAGAAGCGCGATGTCGTCGAAGTTCCGGGTCTATCGCCGAAGAGCGAGGCAATCCTGAAAGCGTTCGATCAGCTCGACAGCGAGCAGAGGCCGCAGTTCCTTGAGCAGATGACGAAGACACCAGACGGTCAGCAGGCATTGGAAGAGGCACAGGCGATCGTAAATGCGCTCGAGAAACGTTTTGGAACGCGTAACAGGTTGGAGCTGAAAAAGATGGATTTGCGGCTAAGCACGAGTCGGCTTCAGGAGGTCGGGCGCATCCGGGACGTTGCGCGGCTGGTCGAACGGGCGCATGTTGCTCAGCAGACAAGGACTTATCAGCTCGAGCAGTCGCTAAAGAAGGGTCTGGGTCTCGGTCTCTGAGCGCCTAGAACCAGAAGCCTGCTACATCGAACTCGAAATGCAGCGTGCCTGCAAGGGTATCGTCGGTTCGAATCCCACCCGGCCCACCAATATTTTCAATAGCTTGTCCGGCGAAAAGCCCCCTTCCCGTGCCTCATGTAACTTTCGTGTAACAAGCTGCATTCCTTCTGCGCACGTCTCCGAAGGAAGGGTCATGCGTTCGAATCGCGTCGGGTGCACCAATGTTTTCAAAGGCCTAGGCATAATTAAAAGTACTCATGTTACGTTATGTAACTTCGATGTAACCCGCCTCTATCGTCTACATGCCATCGTCTAGCCTGCCAGCCAGTATTTCCTCAGTTGCGTTCGCCATTACTTTCGAATCAAAGTTGTGGAAGACATCTTGACTACACTCTTGCATCTGCAATAACTGTTTCCAGATCACAGCACATTCAAAAACTCTTCGAATACAATTAAAGAAACCGTTGGTGAGGCGAAAAATGATACTTCGCTGCTTGGTTATTTTTTTGTGCTTTTTCCTTTCTTCCTGCCAGCCGAGTACGGAACAAAGCTTGATCCAAGGTGCCGGCGTGGAACTCGCTGCGGCGCGCGCGAGATCCCACGCGTCTAATCTCGATTCTTATATTGATTCCATGTGTGTGACTGCCGGACTGGCGACTAGACTTGGCGGGACAACAAAATGTCCTTCCGCACTGAAAAGGGAAGAGTTTCAAGAATTACTTCAAACTGGATTTGGGGAGATCAGCTTAGGCTGCCGTGGCTACGTCCAGCTTGTTTTCGAGGAAAGGCTGCGCGACAGTAAGTTCCGCAATGCCAGTACCTCGGTTCAGTCGGTAGTTTCGGGGATCCTGACCCTTGAAGGAGCGGGGTCGAAGCTTTTTTCATATCTGATCCTTGGTTCAGGTGCAGCAAACGCTTTCTACGACATCTCTCGCTTAGATCCGCTAAAAGGGATGTCTACCGAAAATATTCTACGTATTGTCAACCGGCGGCAATCTGCATTTGAAGCAGCAGCGACCCGTCAGACAATATCGAGTAGATCCCAACTCATACGCCTCTGGCAGGAATATCAATGGATATGCTCGCCGCTCTCGATCAGCTCTGATTTCAATACGCTTGCCGTGGCGACACTTGAGGACCGAAGGGTAGACTTTACAAAAGAGGCCGCAAAGCAAGTTTCACTCATTACGCAAACACAAGAGAGAATTAGACAGCTCGATCCTAATAAAGGGATTGTCGGTCCGAAGAAAAATACGCCCGATCCTAACGCTCTGGGTACAAGTGAACGTTCGTTGGGTCCAGATATAGGAAACCTTCAGGCGGCCTTATGCCGAAAGCCAACCGGCCGCATAGATAATTTAACCAGACAGACGATCAACACCTGGAGAGTAACAGCAGACCCCAGCCTAACGGCCGCCCAACTCAACGAAGGACTTACCGAGAAAGAAGTCTCACAGTTACTAGGCAATGGGAGCTGTACATCACTTGGGTACAAGACAGAGTTTGAGCGAGCTTACTTTTATGATGCGCCGGCTCTAGCCAAACGTGAGAGCTTTTCGAAGGTGGAAGGTGAGCGCACTGCTCGCTTCGAAAACCTGATGAAGATCATCGGGGTTGCGAACGAGGGTCGCGATAGCAATCGACTTACCCCGGGAATTCGCAAAAAGATTGAAGAAAAACGCAAGGAGCTTGGTCTTGCTCCTGGCGACTTTGTTGATGAGCACCTTTTGAAGCATGCACCACAATAGAGGTAGCCATGTACACCTATCGTAATAGCAGACCTTACGTAAATGTTTATGCTGATCCGACTTCCGACAAGGCGATCGAAGTTCTAACAACCGGCGTCTATACCTTTATCGGTGATGGGACATCGATCAATAATCGTCTCAAGGTTTACCGAGAGGGACAAACACCTGCGCTCTGGATAGAAGAAGCAGCACTCCGGCGCTTGGATCCGGGAGAACTAAATGTAGAATTGCAACCGATCAGTCTGGTTGATTTTTATCGAGATGCTTCTCGCGCAGCACAGATCGTGACCGAATATCGGCAGGCTGGCGGAATGAGCGTGGAGTATCTACTGCTTCTTGCGTGGGTTGAAAGCAGGTGGAGCAATACGGACAGCGGTAACAACACAGTATCACCCCTCAATCTGCCGGGGCCAATTGGCCCCTTTCGATTCGCCCCCGAAGTATGGAAAAGCTTGCTCAATGACGGCGACTATTCTGAACTTCTGCGAGGTTTCACTGAAGCTGACCGTCTGATACCAAAATACCAGCCTATTTTTGCAGCAATCTTGGCAAACAAGATCCAATTCAATTTAAAGCTGAAATTGGGAATGATAGATCCGCCTGCATGGCTTCTGGCGTTAGGACATCGCATTGGTATTGATGCGCTATTACGTTTCGCTGTTCTAGATGACGGCGCAGCGGTTTCCGACACAATCGATGGAGTACAAGCGATATCGACGGAAATAATTAGTTCGGATGAAGCTCTTTTCCCTCAGGGCGCGGCAACATCTAAAGCAACTGTTCGTGAAGCTGTGCTACTTCAACTCTTCCACGCCAAGCAGCCTGTTATCGAGAAATTGGGAGCACTCATTGACGAGTTCAAGCTTACCATGGCTACTCAGTCTGAATTCCCCTATCGCGAGGGTGTTCTCGGCTTTCTCGACTTTATCGGTAAATACGAGGCGGCTGGAAACTACAACGCAGTTTACGGCCGATCTGACAATGTCGATAATCCGAGACTCGTGGAGATGACGATTGCAGAAGTCCTTTCATTTCAAAGAGATCATATGGGTGATCATTCACCTTGTGGAAAATATCAAATTGTCCGGCGGACGCTGCAGGCTGCCTATCAGTACGCCGGCTTGAAGGAAGACGACCTCTTTGATGACCAAGCACAGGATTTGATTGGTGACTACCTGCTTATGACAGTCCGAGGAGGAAAAGCGTTTCTACAAAATCCAGACAAAAACTACGAAGAATTTACCGTCGGTGTCGCTCAGGAATGGGCCGCGTTGCCAGTTCTTAGACAGTTGCAGGGCAGTAACCGCGTGGTCCAGCGTGGTGAAACCTACTACGCAGGCGACGGCGTTAACCTAGCGGGTGCGTCGCCAGAACTACTTGAAGCTGCCGTCCGGAAACTCTTGGCGGAAACGTAGCCGTGAAATCACGTAAAATGCCGTGCTTCGCCTTCGATATCAGCCCTTTAATATAGCGCCTGCCCAGATTCAACGTAACCGTTGCGAGCATCCCACATTTCCAGAGGGTTTCGGCTCGCGCATAGTTCCGCTCTGTCATGATTTTGGGAGACGGAACTATGGATTTGGCACCAGTAGATGTGGACGAGAAGGTTTCACCGCATAGTGGCCTGCTGCCGGTTTCGTGGACACCGAGTTAAGGTGTTCCTGCTGAAACCGGAGAGCATGAATGCAAAGACGAATATTCAGCCGCGAGTATAAGCTTGAGGCTGTGAAGCTTGTCAGGGAACGTGGGGTCACTGTTGCGCAGGCTGCTCGTGATCTTGATATCCACGAGAATGTCTTGCGCAAATGGGTTCGGGAATACGGCGACGATCCCAGCCAGTCGTTTCCTGGAAAAGGCCAGATGAAGCCGGAACAGCTTGAGATTGAGCGGCTCCGTCGCGAAGTCGCCAAGCTGAAGGCGGAGCGCGATATCCTAAAAAAGGCCGCAGCCTACTTTGCCAGGGACGCGATATGAAGTTCGCGTTCATTGCAAAGCACCGTTCGATCTGGCCGGTGGCATGGCTCTGCGAAGCGCTGGGAGTTTCCCGATCAGGCTTCCACGCTTGGTTCAATCGTTCTCAGAGCGAACACGCCCGCTATGATGATGTCTTGCTGGACAAGATCACGCAGAGCTTCAAGTCCAGCGACCGCACTTATGGTGCTCGACGGGTCTGGCACGATGTGCTGGAAGAGGGGTTATCCTGTGGCCTCCATCGCATCGAGCGGCTGATGCGCGTGAATGCGCTCAGGGCCAGGCCAAGACGGCGTGGCTTGCCAAAGGATGCCGGTGACCGCGCAGCCATCATGCCGAACGTCCTGGATCGCCAGTTCACGGCAGACCGCCCAAACCAGAAGTGGGTGGCCGACTTCACCTATATCTGGACCGCAGAAGGCTGGTTGTATGTCGCAGCAGTCATCGACCTGTTCTCACGCCGTGTCGTTGGCTGGTCGATGAATGCCAACATGACGGCTCAACTCGTCACCGATGCACTGATCATGGCGATCTGGCGTCGAGGGAAACCAGATGCGCTCCTGCATCATTCCGATCAGGGAAGCCAATATACGAGTGAGCAGTTCCAGCGCCTCATGGGCGATCACGGCATCACCTTTTCGATGAGCCGCTCCGGAAATGTCTGGGACAACGCAGCAATGGAGAGCTTCTTCTCATCATTGAAAACGGAGAGAACGGCACGGAAGGTTTATCGCACGAGAAACGACGCCAGAGCGGACGTGTTCGATTACATCGAGCGCTTCTACAATCCAAAGCGTCGCCACTCGACACTGGGGTATCTCAGCCCCAATGACTTTGAAACCAAGGTGGGATTAGCCTAACCTCGTGTCCGAAAAACCGGCAGCAGGCCACTCGACAACATCGCGCCGAAGGTCGTACCGGATACCAAGCTCGGCGATGCCGTCTCCTACACCCTGAACCAATGGGATTACCTGACGCGCTACATCAGCGACGGCAGGATGCCGATCGACAACAACATTCTGGAACGTGATATCCGGGTCTTCGCCACCGGCAGAAAGAGTTGGCTGTTCAGCGACACCGCTGACGGAGCCAAGGCCAGCGCCATGGTCTATAGTTTGATGCTCACTTGCCGCGCCTGTGGGATCGACCCACTCACCTGGCTACGCGATGTGCTCACTGAGCTGCCGCAGCGCGACGAAGCGGCCGACATTGGCGACCTGCTGCCGTTCAACTTCTCCAAAACCTCCGCTGCCTGATAGAGCCGGATATCGCTACGCAAGAGGGCCGGGTCAGCGATGCCGCCTACGTCAATGCGCATAGAAAGTCGCGCTTACGGTCGAACCGCAAGAAGCTCAGAACTACTTCAATTCATGCGGATATGATCCAGCATGAAAGGGAAACGCTCTAACCGGAGCTACCTTGACTGTGATCGCGACGCCATCCATCGATCCGGACTGGAATATCGGCCTCACGGTGGATCATTCGGTGCAATGGACGCAAAAACCGACCATTGTGCTGTTCGGCCTCTTCCCTGTAACCTTCACCAGTCTTGTCGATCCGGAGATCCAGAAGGCGATCAACAAGCAGAAAGAGAATCTCCTAGTGCTGATCGGAGAACTGAAAGTCCGGGAGAAGGTTTAAACGGCATAGCGAGGGCTGCCAAAGCCCATGCAGATCGCCAAAAGTCCCGAACTGTGGTTACATTGGAGCGGCGTCGGGTTCTCGGGCTGAGGACCGCGAACAACATCTTAACGGCCCGTGTCACCGTCTTCGGAATAACGGATGTTCATCTGGGACCTCCACCGGCGCTTCATCCGGTTGCCCTCTTGCCGCTGTCACCTGACGTCCCACCTGATGGGAACTTTAATCTAACAATCGCTATCAATTTACCTTTGTCGGAATTGCAGACACTGGCCAATGGCGAGTTGAAAAAGTTTGAACTGGTCAAGGTCGGCGGTCTCCACGAGCTAACTCTAAGCGACGTCGCGTAAGTTCTCATTCCGTTCGCCCTTAGCGTACGATTTTGGACTGCTCTTGTTCTGACCCCAACTGAGCCATGACCTCGGGAAATCCCAGCTCCCGCTGGCCCAAATCGGGCAGCACCTTAAAAATGCCCCAGACCTTGCCTCAAGATGGACTATTTCAACCGGGCAAGATCACGGCGCAACGGCTATTACCTTAATGTGTTGAAGCTGCATCGCGAACATTGCGCATATGCAACCCTTTCTCCAGTCGTATGTCTTATAGTTATAATACCGCGCCCGCATTTGGGACAGCTGTCTCCATTGTCATAACCTTTAGTTCTGTCTTCCACCAATTCAACCCCATTTTTACTTCGTCTAAATTTATCATTAATTCATTTGCAACATAATTTACATGGGTAACCATGTAAATATTGAACAGCATTCCGTCACATGTGAAGTCCGCTTAAAGATTATCAAGCCAGCGAACTTTCAACGCGGTCGCGACAGAATATCCAAATTTCTGCTGGCACAGCGCTAACAACTCTCTAGCAAATGATGTCCGCACCGAGATTTTCTGCTGCTCATTCAAACCAAAATAAATCTCTTTGGCTTTCGCGGTCAGCACATCCATTGTTCGTTGGTCCACATCCGCCTCAGAAATGTAACCCTCTTCGTCTTCTTCTTCAAACTCAATTTTCGGCTTTCCGAAAACGCATATTGCCTTGCTTATATCTTCTTGCTTCTGATCTGGAAGAACGTCAGAGAGATGATGTCTAGCCAATCTGAAAAGGCAAAGTTCTGCTTCGGAGACGTCCCGTGTTTTACGAGAGAATGCAATCTTGACTTCCTTCACTCCGGCGCCAACGCGGTACAAATCCTTGTGGTTCCAAACGAGAGATGCCGACGACAATTCCTTACTTCGTGAAATATATTTCGCAAGTTCCTGCTCAAGATCACTCATGGTTTGAGTTTTCCTTTCGATTGAGTCTACAGAGCGAATACTCGCTTCCTCTTCTTGGCTTTCGCTTGTTTTCTCCTCGTGCGCCCTACGGGAGTGCTCGCTAGTTCTGCAGTACAAGCAGCGCCTCTAAAGTACTCCCCTAATGTTCGCAGCGGGAACCTACATGAGCGCGTTAGCACATGCAGCATCCTGCTCAACAGCGAGGAAAACAAAAGCAACAGGGGGATTATGCAAGACGCAAAGTGCCCTGGTCAAAGGCCCCTTGCACGCCTTGCGCGTTCTTCCGGAGACATTTGCAGAGAGCGAGCGAAAGCCGCTGCGTCGCTGGCATTTGCATTAGGGTTAAACGGACGTTGCGTTGAAGAGGAAGCTGGCGCCGAAGTAATCTGCACCTTTGGCGCACTTTCTCTTTGTGCTTGTCTGCGGCTATATTCTGATTCCGCAGCTTTCTGCTTGTGGAAGAAGAAGAATCCTAAAGCGGCCACGGCAGCAAAAATAAAAACTACGATCATCATTGAACCTCCAATTAACCTTAATTAAAAATATCAGTAATTCTAAATTTGGAAATATTAAATTATTTAGTTATCCGCAGTAGATAAATCAGTCTTCTTTAGAAGCAAGCGTAAATTAAGAATTTATACGCTGATCTTCAGCGACAAAGAAAGCTCGCTCACCGCTACGCTCAAAGGGATCGGCATTGGTTTTCCGATGGAAGACACCGTTACAGAATATCTCAGCATGGTCGTTTAGTCCCACTTCTGCAGGTCTGGTCGGCTCCTTTCCCGGGCCTCTTTATCTGCTACCCGAGGCAGCACCAGATGGCTCCTGCCCTAAGGGCGTTTATAAATGCGTTGAGAGTTGGCGCTTCCATACCACGATAAAATCTCACCTGAACCGGTCTTCGCTAGGGGCATTTACGCATCTTATTCACGGCGGTGGCACGCGGTCATCCCTGTGGAGGAGCAAGGCTGAGGGACCACAGTGAATTGTAGCTCTTGAAGGGGTGTGAACCTTCGGCCTGCCATTACCTCGGACGTGAGCCGGGAGCGAACTGTCCGGTAATCGGCTGCACCACACCGAAACCGAGAATGAGTATTGGGCTCGGAAGACTGTCTACGGCAAAGTGCTATCATCCTACTTATAGCCGGGCCAAACTCAGAATGAGTGGCGACTGGATTTATGCGGCAGCAGCCACCCGGGAATGAACCTCCAACTTTTGGTGCAATTTCCGAACTGCTCCTTTGTGACCGCCATGACAGGAACACGGTGTGTAATCGTTTATCAGCCACGGCAGCATGTGCGATTAGCCGGCAGGTCGAAGTAGGCCTGCGATCAGGTGATCAACCAGTGCCTTGACTTTTCGAGATGGTTTTGGGCCGGAAGTGTAGACCGCGTACACCGCTGCAGGCTCAAGCGCATATCCTTCTAGCACCCGGACAAGTCTGTTGTCGGCTCTTTCGTCGGCCGACATAACGTCGGAGACAACGGCCAAACCCAACCCCTGGACGCTCGCCGCCGGGATGCCGGGGGCGGAGTTGATCGTGAGCCTGCTCTTGACCTCCACCGAGATCACCGTCTCGCCCTGTTTGAAACGCCATGCTCCTCGACCGAACGCGCCATGGCCGAGAATGCAATCATGCGCGGTAAGCTCGTTTGGGGTGGTGGGGGCGCCCTTCCTGGCGAGATAAGCAGGCGATGCCACGACTATTCGTTCAAGAGAGGCGATTCGTCTGGCGCCTAATGTCGAGTCGGGAAGTGTGCCGGTGCGGATCGCAAGATCGACACCATCCACGACCAGGTTTTGCCTTTCATCCGCCATCATAATGTCGACCTGAAGGTTGGGATAGGCATCCATGAAACTCGGCAGCAACGGCATGATGGCCCGCGAGCCGTAAGCAGTCGGCAAGGCGAGCCGGATGACGCCATTGAGCGAGTCGGTCCTTCGCGCTGCATATTCGGCCTCTTCTATCGTCGCAAGGACATCGCGCGCCTTGTCAAGAAATGTCGCGCCTGCCTCGGTCAAGGTAAGGTGGCGCGTCGTGCGGATCAGTAGTTTGACACCGACGCGTTCCTCGAGCTCCGTGACGATCCGCGAGACCGAGGGCTGGGATAGCCGCAGGTCCCTCGCGGTCTGGGAAAAGCTGCCGCTCTCAGCTACCCTGATGAAGACGGTGAGTTGCTGCCAGCGATCACTCATTTGCTGCCCGAATAACAGTTGTCCAAAGTCTCGCGATACCCGCTATCGGCCTGTCGACGTAGCCTTCTTTCCGTTGCGGAGGTTCCGCTTTGAAAGGACGAGCTATGAAATTGCAAGACAAGCTAGACACGCTACGTGACGACTTTGAAAACGGTCGTCTTCCTCTTGTCCCGACATCCGAGCAAATTGAAATCATGCATCGAGCCACCCGAACGCTCATAGACAGCGGACAGGTAGGCCGTGCATTGAAAGCGGGCGACAGGGCGCCGGACTTCAGTCTTTCGGATCCCGACGGCAACATATACATTTTGCGAGATCTTCTGGTTCATGGCCCGCTCGTATTGACCTTCTACCGCGGTGTCTGGTGCCCGTTTTGCAATCTGGACCTTGTGGCTCTTGAGGCCGTGCGCGAAGAGATCGAAGCTCGTGGCGCCCAGTTGTTGGCAATCTCTCCGCAGACCCTTGCCAATAGCCGCAGGTCCCAGCGTGACAACAAACTCAACTTTCCGATCCTCAGCGACCCGGACAGTGAAGTCGCTGAAACATTTGGCCTCAGCTTCTCGCTACCGGACGATCTTATCGAGGTCTACAAGAGCTTCGGCAGCAACCTTTCACACTTCAATGCCGGTCAGGACTGGCGTTTGCCAATGCCTGCCCGATACGTGATCGGCCGTGATGGTCTAATCGCCTATGCTGATGTCAATCCCGACTACACCCGGCGCCCCGATCCCTCTGAACTATTGCCAGTCCTGGACAAGCTCAGATGAAGGGAGGCCTTTCCCCGCGAGATCTCAATCTCGCGGGGAAGCCCAGGAGCCGTAGCGTCGAAGATCCCCGCCGCAAAGTCCCTCAAGCCTCTCTTAAGGACCGCAACCGAAATGCACCGGTGGCAGCCGTGCTCCGCGCAGTTGACCGCATCTCAAGACATAGGTCCTGTCCCTATTGGCCGACGTGATTGTCGATCCAGTCGATCAGGACGTCCGCGACCTTGATGTTCTCCTTGCCCTGCATGAACATATGCGTGCTGCCCTTGATCCCGACGTCGGGGAGCGAGAGGAAGGTAATGTCACCACCTGCCGCCTTGATCTGCTCCATTTCCTTGGCGCAGGCTGCGGCTGGGTTGTCGCCCATGTAATCGCCAACCACCACGAGGATGGGAACCTCGGCTAGCGCCTTGACCTGCTCCTCCGTCAGGTTGGAGAAGCAGCCGGTCTCAAGCTGGATCAGGCCCTTGATACCGCCTTTGCCCTTCAGGACTGCCTGGGTCGGAAATCCCGCCGACTGCGAGTGGCCGACGAGGATTGCCCCTCCGAGGTCTGCGGCCAGATCGGCAACGTTGGCGACGGTCGGGTTGTCAGTTTCAGGCTGGATCAGCTCGCCCAGCAGGCTCGGCACCTGGGTCTCGATCATATCAGGGATTACCTGCTTGGCGAATTCATCGGTCGCCTCGATCGGGAACTGGACGTCTGGCCAGGCCCTGCCGAGCTCAGGACCGAACCTGAAGACCTTCCAGGCCATGCTCGACGTGCCAAGAAAAACCTTTGGCTGCGCCTCAGGTGGCAGAGTTTTGTTTTTCACCTGGTTGAAGATCGTACCGTTGAAGCCGGAACGTGCCCGGCCCGTCTGTTCGGCAAGATAGGTGGGAAATCCTTGTCGCGTGAAATATTCGAACCAGCCCATGCGACCGTCCGGCGTGGTTTCCCACTGCTTTGAAGAGAGCAGCCCGCCATGCATGAACACGATCGGCAGGTGCGTCGGCTTCGGCGGGGTCTGGAACTGGACATACATCTGATCGACGACGACATCACCGGCTTCGAAACTCTCGCCGAAGATGTCCTTCAGGTCGCCCCAGCCGGCGCTTTCGGTTTTGACGGTCCGGCCGCCGACGAAGAAACTACCCTGGCTCTGAAGCACAAGCGGCTCCGGTGCGAGCTTGATGTCGGAGAGCGATTGCGCCGAGGCACCGGCTGTACTGAGGAGAAGGGCAAGCACGGTTACCTGCATCTTGGAGAGGATCTGCATCATAAACCTTCGTGTTGGGCGATTGCATGAGATATCGGAGAGGACCAGTCGAACGGTGCGTATTCACACACCATATCTGGCTTTTGGATATACAACGGTACTGATCCGAGTATAAACTCCGAGAGAAAACACAACGGATATGAATAAACGCACCATGGATCATTGGGATGAGTTACGGATGTTCCTAGCAGTGGCCAACGGCGGAACGGTGCGTGCGGCGGCTGACGAGCTGGACCTCAACCACGCAACGGTGCTTCGCGGCGTTGCGCGTCTGGAGCAGCGACTGAAAACAAAACTCTTCGAAAAGCTTCCTTCCGGATACAGGCTGACGTCAGCGGGTGCCGACATTGTGGACCTCGCCGCGCAGATGTCGGAGGCATCCACGAAGATCGAGGGGAGGATCTTCGCTCGCGACCAGAGTGTATCTGGCCCGTTGCGCCTCACCCTCCCCGTCTCGTTTGCGACCGATCTTTTGATGGAGACCCTGACGGAGTTCAGATCCACTGACCTTGCCCCCAAGTTTTATCCAGTTTTGAGTTCGCTCCAGCGGTTTTGGGTTGCTGTATTCGGGGCGGTAGCGGCGGGGTGTGGTGCGGAGCCATT
>NZ_JBNWDI010000015.1:0-29008 GCF_053521965.1 Rhizobium sp. 22-785-1
CTTACGCCCGCCACGCTTGCGTACCGTCAGCTTCTCCTCCCGATAGAGCCGGAAGAGCCGCTTGTGGTTCACAAGGTGACCCTCACGCCTGAGCAGCACATGAAGGCGTCGATATCCAAAGCGGCGACGTTCATGCGCCAGCGCCTTCATCCGCTCGCGAAGGTCATGGTCATCGCTGCGCCTGGTTTCGTAACGGATCGTCATACGGCAAAAGCCCATGGCTTTACACGCCCGCCGTTCGCTCATCTGGTGGTGATCCATCAGATGAGCGAAAGCTTTCCGCCTTGCTGCGGGCGTCACCACTTCTTTCCCAAAAGGTCTTTCAAAGCCGCATTGTCCAGCATCGCATCTGCCAGGAGCCGTTTCAGCTTCGTGTTCTCGTCTTCCAGCGTCTTCAGTCTCTTGGCTTCGGATACGTCCATGCCGCCGAACTTGGCCTTCCACTTGTAGATGCTGGCATCGCTGACGCCGTGCTTGCGGCAAAGCTCCGAGACCGGCGTGCCAGCCTCGTGCTCCTTCAGAATGCCGATGATCTGTTCTTCTGTAAAACGATTGCGCTTCATTCCCTGGTCCTCTCAATGGGCCAGAGCTTACTTCAAAATGGATTATTTCAACGGGGCAAGGTCATACGGAGTAGCGGGAATATCTAAGGATACACAACGTCGTTTTTTTCGTCTCTGCTTCAAAACACCTCTAAGCAAGTTCGAACCGAATTTGCTGCGCACCTTCCCAAAGTGTCTTGTTACCCAGCACGGGCAAATTTTCGAGGTTAGACGTGACGGTGATGAAGTGGTTGCCAGCGAGCTGTCCCATTTTGGACGAGAAATCGACACCGCCATAAGCGAGCAAGATTTCGGTCTCGCTGATACCGCCGGGATAAAGGATGATATGACCGGGTGCGGGATGGCTCGTGTGGTTTTCGTAGCCGACGCCGAAATTATAGTCTCCAAGTGGTACCCATACGCCCTCCCCCGACCAGCGAACATGCACGATCTGGCCTTCAAAGGGCAAACGTTCAATAAATGCCTTGCAGGTCTGAGGGGCTTTTTCTGTTTCCAGCACGGCATCGAAAACGAACGGGCCAGCGGTGATTTTCAGTTTCATAAATTCAGGTCTCCGAATTGCTTAGATAATTTTAGCGCTTTGGGTGCGGGCTGAGCGGTAGGTGCCATCGCCCTTTTTCCCGATGAGCGCGCCGTCACGAACCATCACCCGACCGCCGAGGATGACGGTGGTCGGCCAGCCCGTGATCTCGATACCTTCATAGGGCGAATAGTCAGCACCATCATGCAGATCGGCATGGCGTATCGTGCGATTGATGGTCGGGTCCCAAATGGCGATGTCGGCATCCGCACCGATCGAGATCGTGCCTTTCTCCGGGTAGAGCCCGTAGGTCTTTGCATGATTGGTCGCCGAAAGCGCGACAAAGCGCGGCAGATCGATGCGCCCCTTCATAACCCCTTCTGAAAAAAGGATCGGCAGACGCGTTTCGACACCGGGGATACCGTTTGGAATATGACGAAAGCTTTCAAGTCCCTTCGGACTACGCTTGCCGCGTTCGTCATCGTAGCGGAACGGGCAGTGATCCGAAGAGAAAAGATCGAAAATGCCGGTTTCAATACCTCTCCAGCAGTCCTCCTGAGCAGCCTTGTCGCGGGGTGGAGGAGAGCAGACAAATTTCGCGCCTTCCCAATCCATGCCGTCTAGATCATTGGCCGTCAGCATCAAATATTGAGGGCATGTTTCGCCAACCACCTTGAGACCACGAGATCGAGCTCGCGCGATTTCCTCCATCGCTTCGCCGTTGGAGACATGGACAATGACAATTGGCACATCAACGATTTCGGCAAGTGTTAGTGCCCGGTGTGTCGCCTCGCGTTCAACGGCCACCGGCCGAGTAGAGGCATGCGCTCGCGGAGCAACGTCACCCTCCGCCTCGTGCCTTGCAATCAGAAAGCGGATAGCATCTTCATTTTCGCAATGGACCATGACAGTCGCGCCAGTCGATCGTGCAACGTCCAGCGTCTTGAGGATTTCTGCATCGTTGAGCCGAAGCCCCTCATAAGTCATGAAGACTTTGAAGGAAGAATAGCCGTCAGCAGCCAAAGCCGGAAGCTCCTGCCCAAGGAGACTATCCGTCGGATCCGAAACGATGAGGTGAAAGCTGACATCGGTATAGCAGTTGCCCTCGGCGAGCTCGTGATAAGCATTAAGCGCCTCGCGCATCGGCTTATCCTTCTCCTGCAGGCAAAACGGCATAATCGTCGTATTGCCGCCGAAAAGGGCAGAACGGGTACCGCTTTCGAAATCGTCGGCCATGACGATGCCATCTCCCGAGGGCTGGGAGATATGGACATGGCTATCAATGCCACCCGGCAAAACATATTTGCCGCTGGCGTCGATTGTCTGGGCAGCGCCGTCAAGCTTCTCGCCGATCTGTACAATTTTACCGCCGAGAATGCCTATGTCGGCTTTGAAGATGTCGGAGGCGGTCGCTATGGTACCACCTTTCACGATTAGGTCGAATTCGGTCATATCAAACTCTCAATGATGGAGGATCTTGCTGAGAAAGGCCTCTGTGCGCGGATTGTGACGATTACTGAAGAAATCTTCCGTTGCTCGGTCCTCGACAATTTCGCCCTGGTCGATGAAGATCATCCGTGTCGCGACTTTGCGTGCAAAACCCATTTCATGGGTAACGACCATCATCGTCATGCCTTCACTGGCAAGGTCGGTCATTACATCCAACACTTCGGAAATCATTTCGGGATCGAGGGCTGACGTCGGCTCGTCGAACAGCATGGCTTTCGGGTTCATGGCAAGGGCCCGGGCTATCGCCACGCGTTGCTGCTGTCCGCCGGACAATTGACCTGGATATTTGTGGGCGTGCCCTGTCATCCCCACGCGATCCAGAAGATCCATCGATCGCCTTTTGGCAATGCTCTCGCTGCGATGAAGAACGATGCGCTGTGCAAGCATGATGTTGGCTTCGATTGTTAGGTGCGCAAAGAGTTCAAAGTTTTGAAACACCATACCAACACGAGAACGAAGATCAGGAAGATCAGTGCCGGGATCATTGACTTCGATGCCATCCACTCGGATCGATCCTTCCTGAATGGGCTCCAGCGCATTGACACATTTGATCAGGGTCGATTTGCCAGATCCGGACGGCCCACAGACCACGACGACCTCACCCTTGGAAACACTCGTTGAGCAATTCTTGAGAACGGCAAAATTGCCATAGTATTTCGTGACGCCGGTGATCTCGATCATGACCGAACTCCCTGAAAGCGGTTGATGGAAAAGGCCGACAAATCGCGCCCGGAGTCTCGGCCAAGGACGAGATTGGCCGTGAGTTGGCCGATGATAGGCCCAAGCGTAAAGCCATTGGATGTGACTGCATTAAAGAAACCGGGCACACCTGGATGCTCTCCAAGGATTGGCGCGCCGTCGATGTTGATGTTCATGGCAGCCCAACTGCGGATGACGTGCAGTTTTCTGAGACCTGGGACAACGTGCTGCGCCACCCAAAGATTGCCCTCCAGGCTGGAAAACATCGGGCGAGGATGGCTGTGGACAGGATCGAGACCAGCCGTCCAACCACCGCCGATCAGAAAATTGCCATTGGCAGCCTGCTTGAGCGTCAGATGACGGTCGGCATGGGCAACCAGATGCGAGACAGCTGGCGCGGCGGCCTCGGTCACCACCATCTGCAGCGGCGCCCCGAACACGGGAATGTCCAGCCCCAGCATTGCCCCTACGCGCGAAGCAAAAGCACCGGCAGCATTCACTATGCGGCCTGCCCGTAGCGGACCCCGCGAGGTTTCGATGATAAATCCTGACCCTTCGCGGCGGATCGACAGCACTTCGGTACGGTCCAATACGCGAGCACCAGCGGCCAAAGCGCCATCATGTACATGTCGCGTCGCGACAAGCGGGTTGATCTTCCCTTCCATTGGGCAATAGGCGGCGCCAATCATCAACGGCGAAAGCGCGGGCTCAAGCTTTCGCAAGTCTTCGGCGCCAATCACATGGCAATCGATGCCGTTTTCGCGCTCAACTCGAGTCTTCTCCTCAAGGAAGCGCATGTGCGTTTCGGTCTCGGCAACCATCAGGCCGCCGGTGATCTTCATCTCAAAATCGCGACCGAGCTTTTTCTCCAGCATCTGCCATAGCTCAATGGAGTCCCGCTGCAACGGAAGCGTTCTTGCGGCTGGCCCTCCACCTGCTTCTGCGCGGGCTCCGTGATCGAATGACAACAATTGCGCATGTAGGCTGCCAGCATTCCCGCCCGATGCCAGCCCGCCAGGAAAGCCACGTTCCAACACCACGACATCTTCGCCAGCTTCTGCCAGAAACAAGGCGCTCGAAAGTCCGGCAATCCCCGCGCCGATGACAACGGTGGACGCTTTTCTCATCGGTAGCGGTTCGGAATGGTGCAATGGCGGACGTGCGGGCAACAGTGCTCGTTTATGTCCTCCCCACTCCGGCTTCTCAATCGCAAGTGCCGCAAGCGGCACCGGACGTAGTGGCATCTGCGGTGCAAGCAGGCCGTCGGTCTCGCTCATGGGTCGGCCGGTCAATTCTGTGAGCGTCCGGCCACAGTAGCGGCTTTGGCAGCGTCCCATCCCGGCACGGGTCAGGCGCTTCATTGTTGCGATGTCCAGCGGACCCTCAACAGCAAGACGCTTGAGGGTATTGATTGCAACACTTTCGCACCGGCAGGCGAGCGCGGTGTCTGCGAGTTCCAACGGTGTTGGCGCTGGCGCAAACAATCGCCAAAGCGCTGCTTGAAACGCTTTGGCGCGCGCAAGTTTTTTCTTTGCTGTGGTGTCTGTCTGGGGCTTCAGGCCAAGCTTGGCGGCAATTGCCAGACCTGCAAGCCTACCTTCAGCCATTGCCAGGTGGGCGCCACCAAAACGCACTGCTTCGCCGACAATATGGATGTGAGGCAGCGAACTTTGACCATCTTCGGCACAATCTGCAGTGAGCGCGCCATCTTCAGTTACGCGATGGGCACAACCGAGCAATCGTGACAACTCGTTGGATGAGGTAAAATGTCCGCCTAACAAAACGGTATCGACTTCGATGGTTTCGTCGCCCCCAACATCCGAAACCGTCGCCGCCTCTACTCTGCCATCACCTTTGATGTCCGAAATTTGCGCGTTCCAGGCGAGCCTGACGCCTGCTCGCTCAAGTCGAGCGATTTCTTTCATGCCTTTCAGGGCAAGTGCCGCGTCATGGCGAAAAACACTGAATGCTTCGACTGGTCTGCTCCATGGCGAGCCTGCCTGCTCCACAAGACAGACGACGTCACCGCCAGCCTTGAGGATCTCGCTTGCGACCTGAAAATTGAGAGGACCGTTCCCGGCAATCAGAATGCGCCGGCCAGGAAGCGTGCCATAGCTGCGAACCAGGGTTTGTGCAGCCCCTGCCGTCATGACGCCTGGCAGCGTCCAACCCTTGATGGCCGGCGGTCGCTCAAAAGCCCCGGTGCCGATGACAAGCATCGTAGGTCGGCAATAGAAAACACCATCATGGCCCAGGCAGGAAATTACTGCTCGTCCATCTTCTCCGTGAGCCGCGCCCCAGACCGTCACGCCTGACAGAATGGTCACGCCAAGCGAACGTACTCTTTCGATCAACGCAGCCCCATCTGCGGCCTGCCGGTCAGCGTTGAGCGCCAGGCGTGCTGCATCCGTGTTAGGCTGCTTGAAGAATTGGCCGCCCGATGTGTGCCGCTCGTCCACCACAGTTACAGAGGCCCCGGCTTCTGCCGCTGCCACCGCGGCAGCGAGACCACCCGGCCCCGCTCCAATGACCAGCAAGTCCATTTCGAACTCAGCAAGTTCTGTTGGGACAGACCTCAGGTCGGCGAGGTCAGTAGAAGTGATATCGGGACGCGCCTGCTGACGAGCGACGCGCATGCCGTCTCGGACAGGCGTCATACAGGCGCGCTGGCTGGTGCGGCTATCGACAGTTACAAGGCAATCGTGACACACACCCATGCCACAAAAAAGACCACGCTTCTTCCCGGCTGCATCAGTGGAGAAGTCGGCTCGATCCAGCGCGGTCAGCGCGGCGGCAACCGAAAGGCCCGGATCGACACGATGCGCAACGCCATCGAAATAGACGGTCACGCCTGCATCCTGGATGATCGAACCGGGCATCTGTTTTCTCCGGCTCAGTTCTGCGAAAAGCTTAAGCCGAAACGCTCGACCAAAGTCTTCATCGCGGCATCCTGATCTGATGGCAACGGCAGACGCGGTGGGAGCGGCGATCCTGCGGCAAATCCCATGTGATTCAGCAGGGCCTTGGAACCAGCGACATAGGCCTGCCCACCGACCGCCTGGATGATGGGAAGCCACTCCAGATAAAGCGCACGCGCTTCATCGTACTTCTTCTCATCGGCTGCTAGTGTGAAGATACGTGACATTGCTGCTGGCGCCACATTGGATGCAACGGCTACCCAGCCCTGCGCACCCATGACGAAAGATTCAAAGCCGAGAATACCGCCGAAAGGAGTCAATTTGTCACCAGCCAGGCGAACGATATCGCGGATACGCGTGACTTCTAGGGTCGATTCCTTGACATAGTCGCAGCCTTCAATCTCGGCGATGCGAGCGAGAAGTTCGGGCTTCATGTCCACATTCGACGTTGCAGGGTTGTTGTAGACCATGATCGGAATGGAAATCGAGCGGGCGATGGTTTGGTAATGTGTTACCAGTTCGTCGTCGGTTGGCGTCGAGTAGAATGGCGGGATTATCATCACGCCATCCGCGCCCAGTGCCTCGGCCTTGCAGCTCAAGCGAACCGCTTCACGGGTATCTTCAGCACCTGTTCCGATCAGAACTGGTACGCGCCCGGCGGCGCTCTGGATGACCGTGCGGGCGACGTCGTCCCAATCCTGATCGGATAGTGAAAGGAACTCTCCTGTCGAACCAAGAGGAATGAGTCCATGGACGCCCTCCCGGATCTGCCAATCCGTAAAAGCAGCGAGTGCTGGCAAATTGACTTTCCCATCTGCGTCGATGGGAGTGATCATCACGGTAAAGACACCACGAAACGGCTTTGGCATGCAGTAAGTCCTTTATTGAATATCAGCGCTTTTCGCTGAGCTGTAGCGGAGCTGTGGACTGGCCGAAGCGCCTTTCGATACGCCGCTGCACAAAGTCCCAGAGGGTCGTGAGAAGAAGATAATAGATGGCAGCCACGGCGAAGAGTTCGAGCACCATGAACTTTTCCTGGATCAGCACCTGGGTGCGCCGTAGCAGTTCCTCCATTGAAATGACGGAGGTAACGGATGTCGTTTTCAGCAGACCATTGACCGAGTTACCAAGGGGCGGGATGATGACCTTGAACGCCTGCGGCATGACGATGTGGCGCATGATTTGACGCTCGGTCATGCCTAAAGCTCTCGCCGCACGCGCTTGTCCTGCAGGAACTGCCTCGATGCCGGACCGGATGATCTCCGCCAGATATGCTGCTTCGTTCAAAGCCAGTCCGATCAACGCGGCTTGTACAACGGAGAACTTGATCCCGAGCTGCGGTAATGCGGTATAGAGCACGATCAATTGCACGAGCAGCGGCGTGCCACGGAACAGCCAGATATAGAACCACCCGATGCACCTGATAAGCCTTAGCTTGGATCGGCGCATGAGGGCCACGACAAAGCCGAGTAGTAGGCCGAACACAAGTGAGACGCAGGTCAGCCAGATCGTGGTGACAACACCTCCGAGGATGAAGGGATTGACGAGATAGTCGAAGAAGCCAGACCAGTTCCAGTACGACATGGAGGGACCTTTAATGCTAAGGAGATGCCGGACGAGCCGGCATCCATCAGAATGATGAACCGCTCAGATCAGCGGCCTGGACCCTTGACTGAGTAGTCGCCTGCGATCATCGGCAGGCCGTAGCTGTCGAAAAGTTTTCCCAACGAACCATCTGTCTTCATGTCTTTGAGGACGCCGGATACCGCGTCTGCAAGTTTCGCATTCTTGAACGCAACGGCAACCGGTGCTGGATAAAGACCGCTGACGGCACGACGAAAATCGCCACGGCTATCATATTCCTTTGCGACACCATCGATTGAGACAACACCCTCGACTTGACCGGCGCGCAGCGCCTGGAAGGCTAGCGCGAAATTATCGAAGGTCTGAATGACGAGCCCTGTTTTGCCGGCGGCTTTGAGTTCAGCGTCAAGAGCACGGGTCTTCGTTTCTTCGAAGCCGCCGAGCTCGACGCCGACACGCAGACCATCAAGCCCATCCTTGTCCTTCACCGTCGTATTGCTCGTCGCCACCGAAACGCTGATGGCCTGATCCTCGTAGGGGATCATTTGCATGATGGCCGCGCGCTCTTTCGTGAAGAATATTCCAGTGTTGATCATATCCCATCGGCCAGCCTGAAGACCGGGGATCATCGCCGAGAATTCGATACGGACATATTCAGGCGTAAGGCAAAGCCGCTTGGCGATTTCTTTGCCAAGTTCGACCCGCATGCCTTTGAGCTCCCCGGTGGAATCGACGAACTGCATCGGCGGTAATGTTGGATTAACCGACATTGTCAGCGTCCCAGGCTTGACCAATTCGGAATCGGGAATCTTAGGCGTGCAGCTCTGCGCAAACGCCGACGCTGCCGTGGAGAGTAATAGAAGGGAGGCAATGGAGATGGTGCGGAATGACATGATGACCCTCTGGTTTTTTCGATCTTCTTGTGGACCTGAACAACGATGCTTGTTGATTTCGCATTCATTTGGTATACCACTTTCATACACAATCATTTGCCGTATGCAACATCTTTCCGCCAAGGCAGTCAAAAATTGAAATATCTGAGGTTTGGGATAGGCTGGCTCGGCTCAGTACGTCGAAAGGACGTTCTCGCGCACCCGTTCAAGATGCAACGTCATAGCCACGCGGGCGGCATCCGCATCGCGGTCCATCAGTGCTTTTACGATGCCCTGATGGTCAGCAAGACCCGGCTTCCGCTGGGCGAGTTTTCGCTGGCGCTCGAAGATCGTGGTGTAGCGCCTCATTTGCAAGATGGTGTCCGCCATGAAGGGATTTCCACTGGCATCAGCAATGCCCTGGTGCAAAGCATCATCGAAGTTCCATACGAACTCGGGATCAGGATCTGGATCCAACTCTATGTCTCGAAGCATCGCAGCGAGGTCTGCGACTGTCTCAGCCGTTATTCCCTTGCACGCTTGCGCCGCCGCACTTGGCTCAACGAGCATTCGCATCGCCACGCTGTTCAGGTAGTCGGACAGGGTGACGATACGCACCGTGAGAACGCCCTTCGCGTTGCGCGCAAGAAGCCCCTGCCCTTCAAGACGTCCCAACGCATCACGCATTGGCGAACGAGAGACGCCCAGTCGCGCCGCAAGCCTGCGCTCCTGCACCACAGCACCACCCGCCATTTGCGCGGAGAGGATTTCCCCGAGCAGTGCAGAATAGGTCTCATCTGCAAGGCTTCGTTCCGCCGTGACCTGACCGTTCATGCGATTGACTCCCCGGTAGTTGACAATATCGAGCGGTATGGACCATGGCTGAAAACAAGAAAAGCCTTTGGGGCAACATCAACTGGGAATAGACCAATAGCTGCCTGGAGGCTGATGCGCTTTGACACAAACAGACACTGATCCTGGCATAGGAAAACGGTCCAAAGACGCAGGCCACAAGCTTGCCGCCCTCGCGTATAACGCTGTTTCTGACATGATCCGCCACCGTCGTCTTGGAGGCGGCCACGTTATCATCGAAGCGCAGCTTGCCGAGATGCTCGGTGTGTCGCGCACGCCCCTGCGTGAAGCTTTGCAGCGGCTGGAAGGTGAAGGCTTGGTTCACAAAGGCGACGGCCGCAACTACGTGGTGCGACACGTCGATATCGGAGAATACATCCAGAGCCTGAAGCTACGTCTGTTGATCGAACCACACGCGGCTGTACAGGCCATGCCAAGCATACCCGGTCGCAAACTCGTCGAGGTGCGGCGCGAAATTGACGAGCTTATGGGCGCTACTGCGTACCATACGGATGCCCACTGGTTTTCAGACGACCACTTGCATAACCTGATAATCGACCATTGTGGCAACGAAGTTATGGCAGGTGTTTTACGCAATCTGCGAGCCGCCACGCGCCTCTTTGAAATCGGCCAGTTGAAAGACCGCCTGACACCAGATTCTACGGAACATCTTGCCATCATCGACGCCTTGCAGCGCAACGACCCCGGCGCGGCGTTTGAAGCAACGAAAGCGCACATTGAGAGCCTCATTGAGTTTGCGCGAATGCACCTCATCACCAATGAGTGAGCTTTCTCTGTAAAGCACGCTACATGCGGCGGCCTTGCGTCTTTCTAAGTACTTGGGCATGGGGATTGGCGATTGGTTGGAGAGATCAGAAACGCGAGTGGACAAAAGTGAAGGCAGCGATGATACACCGCATGTGTTTTTCAAATTGTCCTGAAGTCAAATCATCTCCTGAATGTGCCCGCTATCGCCGCTTGAGAAGAACTTACGTGCTTTATAGGGGTATTCCGCCTTTCCTGCTCGGATCGTTGTGAAACTTGGAACGCGATGTTTCTGCAAGGTGACAACGCAAATGAAGTCGAGTACGTCCGCCGCCGGGCATCGAAGTGTAAAAAGACCGGAAGCTTATCGCTCCACCTCCGTCGACCGACCTCTCGATTACAGTTCTGCTGCGACCTTGTTCAATGTGGGTACCTTCTAAGCGTCGATGAAACGAACGACTTCCTTCTCAGTTGTCGCCCCTCTCAGGAAGAAAGCCAAAATACACCGTATCTCGCACGAGGATGGCGATCATCAAATTCGGTTACGAAAGAGCCCCACTGAGATGACGAGGGCTCTTACTTACTTCTTGTGGCCATTAGTGAGCGTTGCCGAGCTTTCTGATCGCTTCCACGTCCTGCGTGGTTACCGCAGAAGCTTTGTTCGTCCACGCGTTGCGCAGGAAGGTGGCAAGCGTTGCGATCTCCTCGTCGGACAGGCGATCCTCGTAGCCCTGCATTCTCACCTTCATGGGGCGTTTTTCAGTTGAAGGAAGCTCTGCACCATGGAGGATCACGCTAATCAGGCCTTTGCTAGACTTCGCTGTCACCAGTGAGTTTCCGTCAAGTTCCGGGAATATTTCCGGCGCACCCTTACCGTTCACGAGGTGACATCCACCGCAATTGTCCAGATAGAGCCGCGCTCCGAGCGGCATGTCAGGTCCAGCGCTCGACAAGAGTTCTTCCGTCGGCGTTGGCGCGTCGGCCGATTTTGCGGCCTGTTGTCCAGGCGTCCCGATCTTCGTCAGGAAGCTTGCTATCGCCCGATTGTCATCTTGCGTCAGGTACTGAGTGGAATCGCGCACCACCAGCATCATTTCTCCTGTTGCCGTTGAATGAGCGTTGCGAGCGGTGGCAAGATAAGCTGCCGTCTCCTCGACTCCCCATTTTTGTGGACCGCTGCTAGGGCCTCTGAGATCCGGAGCCGTGTAGTTGTCGATTTCACCACCCGAGAGGAAGCTCTTGTACGTCTCGTCGATACCATCCTGCGTCATCAGCACCGAGCGTGGGCTGTGACAGGCGGCGCAGTGACCCGGCCCTTCGACCAGATATTTGCCACGGTTAAAAATGGCGTCTTCTGCTGTGTTGGGTGCAAATCCGGCTTCGCCACGCAAAGCAACCCAGTTCCATGCACGCAGACCAAATCGCATATTGAAAGGAAATGCGAGTTTCGTTGGCTCGACTTTATTCGAGACAGGCTTCACCTCATGCATGAAGTAGTCGTAGAGCGAAACTACGTCTTCTTCCGTTAGCTTGCGGTAATTCTCATACGGCATGGCGGGATAAAGATGCGTGCCGTTCGGCGTCACACCATCATAGAGAACGGCACGAAAATCGTCGAGCGTATAGCTCCCGATACCGGTTTCCTTGTCAGGCGTGATGTTGGTGGTCCAGATTGTTCCCATCGGGCTCTGGATCGCACGACCGCCTGCAAAGGGTGTTCCACCCTCATTCGTGTGACAGGCCATGCAATCGCTGGCACGCATGAGGTATTCCCCACGACCTTCTGCTGGCTTGAAATTTGCTGCCAGTTCAGCAGTTGCTTCCGTGCGCTGAACGGGCACGAAAATGAAGGCGAGAAGACAAGCAATGCCAACGAGGACGAGAGCGGCGAGAACTTTGAGAAGCGTTTTCATGGTGGCACTCCTCAAACTAGTGGCCGTGGGTTGGGAAGGTAGTCCTTGCGGATATGCTCAGCTGCCCAATAGGCGAGACCACCCACCATGCCGGTGGGGTTATACTGCGTATTCTGCGGAAATGCCCCGGCGCCAAGAACGAAGATATTGTGCTTGTCCCAGGCCTGAAGGTACCGGTTGACCGCCGATGTCTTGGGATCGTCGCCCATTACGGAGCCGCCGACATTGTGCGTGGTTTGATAGGGCCTGACATCATACATGGCACCTTCCTTCTTGAAGCCTTCCTGCATGGATGTCGGGTTGAGAGCCTTCGCAATCGGCTCGATCTTCGACTTCATGAATTGGGTCATGCGAATGTCATTGGCATTCCAGTTGAACGTCATGCGCATCAAGGGACGCCCGTGCCGGTCCTTGTAGGTCGGATCGAGATCGAGGTGATTGCCACGATAGGCCATATGGGACCCGTGCGAACCGATGGACATGGAGTGCCCGTACCATTCACCCACGGCCTGCTTCCACTTTGCGCCCCAGCTTGGGGTGCCTGCTGGAAGCGCCATGGAGCGGATCGGTTGACCATTCGATTGCCCGGCGGAGATGTAGGAGCCGCCAATGAAGCCTTCCCGACCGAAATCGATGTTATCGATACCGAAATCATCGATGGTCATGCCATTGGCACCAGTGCCGATGAATGGATTGAAAACCTCGTCCTTGAAAAACAGCGTGTAGCCACCATTCATCTGATAGGCATAGTTGCGGCCGGTAACGCCTTCTCCCGTATTGGGATCATAGGGCTGCCCGATGCCGGATAGCAGCATCAGGTGAACGTTGTGCAGCTGATAGGCAGCCAGAATTACCAGATCGGCAGGCTGGAAGACTTCCTTCTGCGCCTTTTCGTCGAAATAGGTCACGCCGGTCGCGGTCTTGCCATCCGGTGCCATTTCGATGCGCAACACTTCGCATTCCGTGCGATATTCGAAATTCGGCTTGCGCTTCAGGGCGTCAAGAATGGCGGTCTGCGGCGAAGATTTCGAATAGTTATAACAACCATAACGCTCGCAGAAGCCGCAATGATTACATGGGCCCATCTGCATGCCGTATTCGTTGACATAGGCTTGCGACGCTATACCGCCGGGGCGCGGAAACGGATGGTAGCCCATGGATTTAGTGACTTCACCGAACTTGGCTCCGTCCCAGGTCGTCGGCATAGGCGGCATGGGATAATCGCGGGAGCGTGGAGCCTCGAACGGATTACCGCCTTCGATCTTCTCACCCTTGATGTTACCAGCCTTGCCCGAGATGCCTGCAACCCGTTCGAAACGGTCGAAATAGGGCTCGAGCTCGTCATATGTGACCGGGTAATCCTGAATGGTCATATCTTCGGGGATAATGGTCGCCCCCCAACGTTCCTCGACATAGGATCGAAGACGATATTCTGACGTCATAGGACGCCAGTTGAGCCCGTTCCAGTGCGTGCCGGCACCGCCGACACCGATGCCCGGAAGGAAGGAGCCGAGGCTGCGATAGGGCAATGCCACCTCGGTCTCGCTCCGACGGATTGTCACTGTCGAGTTGCGCGGCTTTTGCATCATGCCGAGACGTACGCCGTATTTCAGCTCATCGATCATCTCAGGATATTGGAAATTGGGAACGGTATTCTGGTCATGACCGCGCTCGAGCGCGACGATCTCAAGCCCGTCCTGCGCAAGCTCCATGCCGAGGATCGATCCGGTCCAACCAAGACCGACGATGACGACATCTTTTTTCTTTTCAGTTCTAGCCATCGTTCATGCCCTCTCGCCGGAGATCGAAACCGGCCCCAGCGGATATTTGACGTTATGTTTGAGAACCCATTCCTTGTACGATCCACGCGCGCCGGGGAAACCGATATAGGTCCACGCCTGCATTTTATGGTTTCCGCCATACAGTGGATCGGCGAAATAACCCTCTTTGGTGTTTCCAAGCAGAATGGAGAAGAAATCGCGCATTTCCGGATGAAGCTTCATTTCGTCTTTCTGAAGCGAGGTAAGCGCCTGATCCTGCGTCGCCTCATCCAGCTCCGCGAAAATCTTCCCATGTGTCGTGCGACACCATTCGTCAAATACCGGGATGGCTTGTTGATAAATCTGAAGCGGCGTCAGCGGTGTCTGCCAGCCACGCAACGGACTTGCGTCGGCCTCATGAGGACCTTCCATATACCAATCGGCAGCGCGACCGAAATCGCCAGCCAACTGCATATCGATAAAGACCGGGACACGTGTTTCGATGGCTCCGGGGCCCTCGCCCTCGGAAGGGATCAATCTTGCTACCGCTGCCACTACGAAAGCCCACTCGCTGGGCTTGAGACAGATAGGCGTGTACGCATCCAGCGCGACCGGCTCTAGTTGCTCCTCAGCCTTCAGCGGCACGGCTGCGAGTCCAGCGACTGCAGCACTTGCAGCGGACGCTTTAAGAAAATTTCGACGTGAAGGACGGCCTGGAAGGTCTCTCATAGGCAACTCGCTTTGTGACGGGCATCACTTGAAAATTGTTGTTTAGATCCATCGGGAAATGAGTCAGGTGGGCCGCTGCGGTTTATCGTCGCAGCGAAATCAGCGCAAGTTCACTTAGAACAAAAATCGTTCGTTTGTCGATTCGTGAGAATCTGGTTCCGTAATTCTTCTAAAATAAGCAACAATCTTTAAGACGCCTAGCGAAGCGTTCCGATCTGAAACCAACATACCCAAAGCATAGAGTATCTGTCTGACAACCATGCGGTACAACGTCAGATCGGCAAGTAGGCGGACTCACAATGCCCTCCGGCACGCGCTTCCAGAACGCGAATTGAGGCGCGCTGACGCCCAGAAGGCGCAACAGCATCCACCTCAGGAAGCTCGCTTTAACGCTCGCTCCTTATTGACTGGGGCGCTTTAGCGTCTGTTTGATATTCATCCGTTACCCCAGCGATTGCTCCTTACTGGA
This sequence comes from Rhizobium sp. 22-785-1, assembly GCF_053521965.1. Lineage (NCBI taxonomy): Bacteria > Pseudomonadati > Pseudomonadota > Alphaproteobacteria > Hyphomicrobiales > Rhizobiaceae > Rhizobium > Rhizobium sp. 22-785-1. The sequence continues at coordinate 15,154 of NZ_JBNWDI010000015.1, forward strand.
ATGCAAAGCACCAGGCATGACGTTTTCAGGTATTGGGCAGACATAAGGGTCGTCGCCCCTTGCAGCTTTCCATTCTGCTGTTGCCTTGGCCAACAGACTCGGAGATGTTGCCAAATCAAGGCCCGTCGAAGCAAGAGCTTTAGCAGCATGCACCATTGCCTTATGGGCTGCACGGCTTCTGCCCTGCGCCACGACTTGCCATGTATGAGGGTTTGTTCCTATCGCCCAAGTTGGCGCCCAGCACTGTGCGGTAGGTGTCACACGGCTGACGTCGCCCACATCGGTAGATCCTGCTCGAAAATGGGAGTGCCCTTCGAAAGCACGCAATCCCAAATGTAGCGGCGTCGATCCGTCAATCTTCTCGTTGGAGAAGACATCATCCTTGATCTGATAAAGTTTGATGCTGCTCTTGATCGCTTCCTGCGTAAATGTGGCTTGGATTTTACGGGCGAACTCCATGTCTGCCTCATCAAACGGCACCGGCCCAATCGCCATCAGATTTTCGTGGATTGCGTTTTCAAGCGTGAGGTTCGGCAGCAAGTTTGTGGCGGCGGTGTCGAACACGATCTCCACCTCAGTTCCGGTCATCATGGCGGCACCGCGCGCGACCTGATCCACGCGCTCGGCCAGTGCCAGAGCCTGGGACATTTCGGGCGCGCGAACGAGATAAAGCACCTCTGCTTTTGCCTGAACCACGTTAGCGGCACGTCCGCCTGCATCGGTGATGGCATAATGCACGCGGCAATCCTGCGGCATGTGCTCGCGAAGGAAGTTGACACCGACATTCATCAGTTCGACGGCATCGAGAGCCGACCGCCCAAGATGAGCCGCATTGGCGGCATGCGCGGCAGTGCCTTTGAACCTATAGTAATACTCAAGTACCGCGAGGTTATTTGTCGATCTGACGCCATTGAATGGGGCTGGGTGCCAGGTCAGTGCGGCGTCCACATCGTCGAAGGCACCTGCCCGCACCATGAAGGTTTTTCCGGAACCGCCCTCCTCTCCAGGGCAACCATAATATCGAATTGTCCCCGGCAGACCGTTAGCCTCCAAATGTCTTGCCAGCGAGATTGCCGCGATGAGAGACCCGACTCCTAATAGGTTATGGCCGCAGCCGTGACCGCTGGCGCCCGGCTCACCTTCCCGTTGCTCATCGATGTCCGAAAGCTGGCTCATGCCTGCAAGAGCATCATATTCGCCAAGGAATGCGATGACAGGTTTGCCATGCCCGAATTGGCCGACAAATGCGGTTTGCATTCCCGCGATGCCTTCCTCAACGGAGAAACCATGTTGCTTCAATGTCTCAACAAGAAGTTTGGCTGATTTATATTCGTCGTACTTCAGTTCTGCCAGATCCCATATTTGATCACTTATGGATGTAAAATTAGGAGCTAGGTCGTCGATCGATTGCGTTAGTGATTTCAGGGCTGATTGATCTGGCATGCTGTTCCTCGAGACAAAGCGAAACCGGCACCGCGCATCGATGATGGCAGAGGGCTTCTGTGCATATGAAAGGCAACGCTTATTCGCCGTGCCTAATGACTGGATTATTTACCGACCGACACTTCCCAAAGCCGCGCGTTGGATTGCCAGACCGGCTGACCCTCAAGCGACTTGGTCGCTCCCCAAACGTCGATCATGTCGTAGAGGAAGATGCCTGGCATATCCTGCAACATGAGCTCGTGGAACTGGTCGAAGATTGCCTGACGCTTCTGCTGGTCGATTTCCGCATAAGCAGCCTTCATCAGTTCGATCGCCTTCGGATTATCCCACATGAGCGAAGCGTTCTTGTCCTTATCGCCCACATAGAAGCTGTACATCAACGCAGGATCGAGACGGGGTGCGACGGATTGCGAAATGATCTGGTAATTGCCAGAGCGGCGGCGATCAACCTGCGTTGCATAATCCAGAACTTCGATCTGCACGTTCAGACCGATCTGCTGCAACATCGCCTGAGCGATGACGGCTGCCGGGAAGCTGGGTACATTGCCACGCTTGTTGGCGATGATGTTGATTTGCTCACCCTTGTAGCCGGATGCTTCGAGTTCCTTTTTCGCCGCATCAAGATCGTAAGGAAGACGCTTCTTCTGTGTCTCGCTGAAGTAGATAGAGTCCGACGCCACCATCGAGCCGTTGGCCTTTCCGGTACCATTGGAGGCCGCAGCAACAAGCTCGTCCATGTCAAGCGCCATCGCGATTGCACGGCGAACCCCGGGTTTGCTCATGACGGGGTCGCGGGTCTGGATGTAGAAGAGGTTTTTGCCGTTGTTCTGCGAAATAATGACCTTGGCCTTTTCGCTCTTCTCAAACTCCGGAATGAGATCAGGCGAGATTTCCGCAGTGTCGAGCACACCCGATTGGAGACCTGCCTTCACAGTGGATGCATCGGGGATGACCATGAACTTGATGCCATCCACCAGTGGTCGCTTCGAGCCGACCATGCCATCCGGTTTGCCGTCATTAGCCGGAGACTGGTACTCATCGAACTTGGCCAAGTGGATGTATTCGCCCTTCTTCCACCCATCCCATTTGAACGGACCAGTTCCGATTGGCTTATCGAATGCACCTTCAGCGTTGAGGGAGTCTTTCGAGATCATGCCTGTGTAGCCGCACTCCGGCCGCGCCATCAGGCCGAGGAAAACCGCGGAGGGCTTATCGAGCGACATCGTGACGGTATGCGCATCGACAGCCTTGATCGCTGTCACCTTCACCGTACCGCCGTCGAAATCCTTGATGCACGTCCACTTCGTGGCGGGGTCCATGTATCGGTTCCAGTTCCAAACGACGTCATCCGCGGTCAGCGGCTTGCCATTGTGAAACTTGACGTTCTGGCGAAGCTTGAATGTGTATGTCAGACCATCGCTCGAGGTTTCAACACTTTCCGCCAGCAAAGGCTTTACTTCGCCGTTGTTGGCGTAGCCCACGAGCCCTTCGACGATATGAAGGATGACGCCATCCGTATTCCCATCCCGGTTAACGCCGGGGATGTTGCTGCGAAGATCCGAGCTCTGCGCAATCACGATATCGCGCGCGTGGGTCGCGCCTGAAAGCGCCATCAATATAGTTCCAGCAAGAAGTAAGCTTTTCATTTTCTACCCTCTGTTATTGTTGGTCTTAATGCTGTTGGCTCAAGCTCGAAAATCATCCCAGCAGACGCGCGAAAGGCGTCCGATGGTTTCGAGAGACATGGTGTATCCCGGTGTTCCATCCGGCATCTCCTGCGGCACCTGATCCGTGAAAGCGGTGATGATGTAGAGCGGTTGACCATCGCTGTAGACGATGCCCGCATTCATCCGGCCGCGCTTCCCTGTGCCGCCCTTGTGAGCGACGACCGTACCGAACGGCAGACGCGAAGGAATGGCGTATCGCAGAATCTGATTTTTCAGTGTCTGCAAGGCGTAGGCACTCAATTCTTTGGAGACGCCCAACCGCTTCGAAGCCTCTTCGGAACCCTGAGCATCGAGAATGGACTGAAGCAGGAACATTTGATCGCGCGCCGTCGTCGTCGTGACGGACTTTAAGGAATGATCGGGCGACAGAGCGAGCGGCGGGATCAGAAAGCGGTGATGCGTGCCTTCCATGCCGATTGCCTTGCAATAGCTGTCCACTTCATCCAGCGTCAGGCGCTCAAAGACCATCTTGGTGCAGACATTGTCGGAAAGCACCATCATGCCGGTGATGGCATCGCGAAGCGAAATCACGATCCCCGGCGTCAGATAGCGAAACATTCCGCTTGCGACTTCTTCGGCAAAGCGCGCCTCGTAGACAATCTGCTCATCCAGATCGAGCCTGCCATCTTGGACCGCGCTCAGGGCAGCCATCATGATCGAGGTCTTGCGGGTGCTGGCAGACGGAGTTTCCTCATCCGCTCCGCGTTCAAATATCTCGCCATTGCGCAGGTTCTTAATGCTGAAGCGCGTGACGAATGGCTGTCCATTACAGATCGCGTTCAGCCTTTCGGCGGTTGATCCGAGGTTGCCGGATGTCATGGGTGCTGTATTCATCGTCACGCCTCCAAGCGCCACTTGAGTTTCACGCCGCCAGTCTCGTTGAGATCGAGCGCGGGAATTGCCGAGAGAAGGCGCCGGGTGTAGGCCTCCTTCGGCATGTCGAAGATTGTGTTGCGGTCACCTTCCTCGATGATCCTGCCGTCCTGCATGACGATGACGCGATCAGCGACCTGTTCAACGACGCCGAGATCGTGGCTGATAAACAGGCAGGAGAAGCCATATCGTTTCTGCAAATCGGAAAAGAGCGAGAGCACCTGCGCGCGAACGGTCACGTCCAGCGCCGAAACGGGCTCGTCGGCAATGAGGAAGCGTGGTCGTCGCGCAATCGCTCTGGCAATGGCCACTCTCTGCCGCTGTCCGCCCGAAAGTTCATGCGGATAGCGAAGGGCGAATTCGGCGTCGAGACCAACTTCTTCCAACGTTTCGTAGGCGCGCTTCATCTTCGCCACCCGGTCTATTCCGGGAACGAGACGCAGGGCCTCCTCGACAAGAGCAAGGATTGTCATCCGAGGATCAAGTGAGGAATAGGGGTCCTGAAATACCATCTGGCAATTGAGACGATAATCGCGCCAGTCCTGATCACGCGTTCGGCCCTGGAAGAAAACCTCGCCCTCGGTTTCCTTGACGAGTCCGGCGATGGTTCGCCCCAAGGTCGTCTTGCCGGAGCCTGAACCACCCACCAGAGCCACGACTTCGCCTGCATGAATGTCAATCGAGACACCGTGCAGTGCGCGTTTTGGCTCGCCCTTCTTGAGAAACGATTTCCGTCCAGGATAATCCACGACGATGTTGCGGGCCGAAATCATCGGTGCGGATGTCATATCGATAGGCCTGACTTCACCGCGCACGGGCAAGGATGACAGAAGCTTGCGCGTGTAAGGGTGCTGGGGGAGTTCCAGTATCTGCTCAGTCGTACCGGCTTCAACGATAGAGCCCTTTTCCATAACGACGATCCGGTCTGTGTAGCGGGCCACCATCGGTAGGTCGTGGCTGATGAGAATTACCGCCGTGCCTTCTGCCTTCGTCAGTTCCACCATCAGTTCCATGACATCGCGCTGAATGACGGCATCCAGCGCCGTCGTTGGCTCATCGGCAATCAGCAATGCCGGTTTCAAAAGCATGACGGATGCCAGCATGATGCGTTGGCGCATGCCGCCGGAGAACTCATGTGGATAGGTCGTCAGTGCTCGCTCAGGATCGCGTATGCCGACACGTTGCAGCATGGAGAGAATTTTCTCGCGCCTCGTGGAGGCTTGATCCTGCGTGTGCAGAGCCAGCCCCTCCTCCAGTTGCCGTCCAATGGTCATTGACGGGTTGAGCGAGGTCATGGGCTCCTGAAAAACTAGTCCGATCTCCGCACCACGAAGCGTGCGCAAATCCTTGTCACTGATGGTGGTGATGTCGCGGCCCTTGAAGATGACTCTGCCTGCCGTCTTGCGGATAACGGGCGGCAGCAGAGAAACAATCGCCCTCGTCGCGAGCGATTTTCCCGAACCGCTTTCGCCGACGATGCCGAAGATTTCACCCGGCGCAACATCGAAGCTGACATCCTTCACCACGCAAACATCACGGCGGACGATTTCCAGCGAAAGATTGCGGACGCTGAGAAGCTTTCCTTCAGTCATTTCAAACCTCTCATGCGTGGGTCGAGTTTGTCGCGCAGAGCATCTCCGAGAAGGTTGATGCCAAGCAATGTGAGTGCGATGCAGAGGCCAGGAAATAGTCCGAGCCAAACGGCCTGTTCGATGAATGGGCGACCTGCGGCCAGCATGTTGCCCCACGTGGGTGCCGGGGGTGGCACGCCAAGGCCGAGGAAACTCAAGGCACTTTCTGAAAGAATGGCCCAGCCGAACATCGAGGTTGCGAGTACGGTAATTGGGGCAAGGCAATTAGGCAGGATGTGTCTGAACATCGTGAAGATTTCGCCATTCCCCATCATGCGGGACGCTTCAACGAATTCGCGCTCCCGCAATGACAGGACTGCTCCCCGAACGACACGCGCCATCGATGGTGTATAGGCGATGCCCAGAGCGAAGATGATGCCATATTGATTTGCGCCGAACACGGCGAGAAGTCCGAGTGCCAGCAGAATGCCGGGAAATGCCAGCAGTGCATTGTTCACGGCCATGATTAGGCCATCGATCCAGCCACGGGCATAGCCGCTGATCAGACCGATCAATGTACCAGCGACAACCGCGAAACCGACAGTAAGGCATCCGATCCAGACACTTGCACGTGCGCCTACCATAAGGCGGCTGAGCACATCTCGCCCGAATTCATCAGTGCCGAGGAGATGGAGTGAGCCGGGAGCAGCCAGTTTTGCCGTGAAGCTCAGCTTCATGGGATCGAAAGGCGTCCAGAAGAGGCTCAGGCCTGCGACGATGAGCAGAGCAGCGATGAGAACGCCGCCGATCAGGCCATTGAGAGAAACGTGTTTCATTCGGCCACCACGCGAGGATCAAAGAGTGGGTAAAGGAGATCGACAATCAGATTGACGATCACATAGGACATGGCGACGAAGAGGAGGCAGCCTTGAATTACGGGGTAATCGCGCTGGAAGATGCTATCGACCATCAGCCGACCAAGGCCCGGAATGGTGAACACCGTTTCGATGACGGCGATACCGCCAAGCAAATTCCCAAGGATCAGGCCGATCATCGTCCATGTTGGACCGAAGGCATTCTTGAAAGCGTGTTTCCATAGAACCGCCTGCTCCGAAAGTCCTTTGGCGCGGGCATGGGTGATGTAGTCCAGCCGCAGTACTTCCAGCGTGGAGGCACGGGCCATGCGGATCAGAACCCCAGCCTCATGGATGACGAGCGTCATTATGGGCAGGACCAGATACAGTAGACCGGACACGAAATTATCCGAGAGGGACACATATCCCAACACCGGCAGCCAGCCGAGCTTCAGCCCGAAGAAAAGGAGCAAAAGCAATCCAAGCCAGAAGGTCGGGATCGAAAGCAGCACTGTCGCCGTGCCGATCAGTACGAGGTCCGTCGCGCTGTTCTGGCGCCAGGCCGCGATCACACCGGCAGGCACTGCGATTAGGCTGGCCAGAATAACTGCGACGACGACGATCTCGGCCGAAACCATGAAGCGCGAAACAACCAGCGGTAGCACCGGCTCCTTGTTGACGATGGACTGGCCGAAATCGCCGCTCAGCACATTGCCCGCCCAAACAACGAATTGCTGAGGCAGTGACGTATCGAGACCAAGCTCTGTGCGCATCTCGGCGATCTGATCCGGTGTCGCCATGTCTCCCAGCATCAGAGCTGCCGGATCACCTGGGATGAATCGAATAAGAGCGAAGACTGTGATTGCGACGATCACCAATGTCGGGATCGCCATCAGCAATCGATGGATTATGAATCTTATCATCGGTTCCCCTGAACACGATTGTCGGGACCGGATCTACAAAGTCACCGGGTGTTATGCGTGAAACTATGACGGATCAAAAAAATGAGCGCAATATTATGCATTAACCTCATAGGCTAATGCATTATTTGCAGACGCAGGCGCGCGCAGCGATTGATCCCTAGCGTGTCGTCTACTCGTTGGATTGATGCTTTTGTGAGATTTCTATCTGGCGCTTGAGGGCGTCCATCAACGCTTTCGCTGCCAGAGAGGCAGACGTGCCAGAGGGGGTAGCGAGCGCAAATTCCTGCTTGGTGACCGGAACGAATGGACGCTGCACGATGGGAAGGTTTCGGTAGAGATTGGCAAAAAAGCTGCTCAATATGGCAACTCCCAGACCGTGAGCCACGTAGGAGCAGGCCGAACTGTTGGTATGAGTTTCGATTTTCACGTTCTGCCTCACGGCTTCTCGCGTAAAGGTCTGATCGAGCAGCATACGTGTCGGCCTTTGTCGACCGATGAGAATGAGCGGCACCCCACGCAGGTCCCGTGCACCAATTTCCTTCATCGACGCCAGTTCGTGACCTTCGGGCAGAACGCAAACGCTGGTGCCTGATGCAACGATTTCCATATCGATCCCAGGCAATGCGGGATGTTCATTGCGCAGAAAGCCGAAATCAATGACCTTCTGCTCAACCAGCCGCGCGATGTTGGATGTCGTTTCGAAAAAGGTTTCGATCCGGACCGAAGGATAATCACGCACGAATTCCTTCATCATCGCGGGCGCGAAATTCTCCCACATGCTGCTGGGAAGCCCTACCCGCACCAGTTCGGGCCCTTTCGCACCACTGCGGAGATCTTCCGCCAGTCCCGAAAACCTGTTCAATCCAAGCAGGATCGTTTCGGCATCTCGCGCCAGAATACTGGCTTCAGGCGTTGGAATTAGTCTGCCCTTATCCCGATCAAAAAGCCTCAGTTCCAAATCGGTCTCTAACTGCTGAAGAAGACGGCTTACGCCAGACTGGCTGAGCCCCATGCTCTTGGCGGTAGCGATGGTCGACCCTGTCGCGAGCAGGGTTTTCAGAACCTCGAGCTGTCTGAAATTTATCATGCCGTCGCCACTCCCTCGCCCGCCGATACGTAAATGCTTAAGCCCATTCCCGGATGTAGTTCAAGAACGGCAGAGCGATTTTCGGAAGCGGGGAAAGCTCGGAACTGACGATGGCGTAATCGACGGAGATTGTCGGTTCAAGCGGAACGAATGCCAGTGGCAAGGCCTGATATTCAAGCGCCAGCAATTCGCTGACGATTGCGATGCCCAGCCCTTCTGCCGCAAGTGTGCAGCCGCAACCAACGGAATGCGCTTCGATTGCCGGGCGGCGTCGAAGCCCTGCACGATAGAAGATCGCTTCCAGCTCATGACGGACTGCCCGCTCCCGGTTCAGAAGAATCAGATTCTCGGTCTTCAACTGTTCGACGTTGATCTTCTCCCGACCGGCAAGCGGATGGCTCTTACGGAGAACACAAATATTACGCGTCGGCATGACGTGCTCTTCGCGAATTCCCGGCGTCGGCGACGGCAGGCGCGTGAAACCAAGATCGACCGCCCCTTCCGCTACCATCCGTTCTATTGCAAGATAATTCCCAGAGGCAATTTCGATTCTGACGGGACCTGCTTCGGCCAGAAATCTCTTGATCAGACGCGGCACAAGCGTTGCGGAAAGGCTCGCAGGAAATGCTATCCTCAACGGGATTTCCGTCGAGCGTCCCTCTTCCAGTTCCTGCGCCGTTATTTTCAGGGCCGTAAGCTTGTCCGCAATGGCGCGGATTTCCGGTCCCAGCTTCGAACCCTCACGTGTCATGGAGAGCCGGTTCTTATCCCGGTCGAACAACCGAACACCGAGATAAACTTCCAACTGGTGCAGAAGCCGGCTGGTATTGGATTGAGAAATACCGAGATCAACGGCAGCGGCAATGGTTGAGCCTGTGGCCGCAATCGCGTCGAAGGCCTGAATATGCTTGATGCTGATCTGGACGTCGCCCGACCTCTTCATTCTTGTTCTCCCGGATAACGTCACCCGTCATTTGCATAAGATTGCGCCGATAGACCTGCCCGTTCATCAATGCCGCTCCCTCTGAGATTTGCAAGGAAGCGCGTCAATGACAACCGTTCTCGAAAAGATTGCCGGCCAACTCGTTTCAAGAACATCATTTTCAGCCGTTGCAATAGAGCGGGCAGAAGACGCGATTGTAGATACAATCGGCTGCATGATTGCGGGCGTGATTGACGCTGCCCCACTGTCCGTGGCCGCCGCTTTTTGCGACGAGATCACCGAAAGCGGCTCATCGCTGGTTTTCACAGGGGGCCGCGCATCGCGCTCTATCGCTGCCCTCATCAACGGCACTGCCGCCCACTGCCTGGACTTCGATGACAATTTTCATCCCGCACGCGCGCACGCATCAGCAGTCCTCGTGCCAGCACTTCTCTCTGTCGCAACAAGCAGCAACGAGTTCTCGGGGCATATGCTGGTCAGAGCATATCTCGCTGGGCTTGAAGCACAGGCATCCATTGGCTTCGGCGTCATCCCCTCCCACTATAATCGGGGCTGGCACGGAACCTCGACAATCGGCGGCATAGGAGCCGCCGCAGGTGTGGCCGTCCTTCTCGGACTTGACGAAGCTCAGATAGCAAACGCAATGAGCCTCGCCACAAGCATGGCCTCAGGTCTAAAAGGACAATTTGGCACCGGAGCAAAACCCTTTCACGCAGGCATCGCGGCTCGAAATGCGGTCGAGGCCGCGTTGCTTGCCCAATCGGATTTGGGCGGCAGGCTCGATATCCTCGAACGCCCGCAAGGCTTCCTTGATCTCTTCGGAGGCAACGAGGCGACGGGGTGGGCAGACCTCTCATGGAACGAGGAGCACATCATCGAAACCCGCGGTCTGGTCACGAAACTCCACCCATGCTGCGCATCTACTCACAGAGCCATTGACGCGGCCTTGGACCTCCGAAGGAAGCATGGATTTTCGCTTGATGACATCGAACGGATCGAGACGAAAGTCGGAAGATCCGCATTTGACAACCTTCCATACGTCGATCCCTCCGATGAAATGCAGGCGAGATTTTCCATGCAGTATTGCTTGGCCGTCGCGCTTTCGGGCGGAGGATTGTCGCTTCGTGACTTCACTCCTCAAGCTGCAACCCGGCCTGGTTTGCGCGTCCATATGTCGAAGATCACGATGAATTCTTACAGCGCAGAAGAAGAGCGCGGCGTTGAGCGCCTACCGCATCAAGTCCATATCTCGTTAAAGGATGGGCGTAGGTTCTCCACCGAGCGACTTCACGCCAAGGGTTCTATAGCTGCGCCTTTGAATGACGGGCAGAAGCTTGCAAAATTTGAGGATTGCGTTCGGTGGGCAGGACTCTCCACGGTGCATATCACCCACTCCGAATTGAAGGCCATTTGCTCCGGAAAGAGCGTGAGGGCCGCCGGCGATGATATGTTGCAAGCATTTTTTAGATCGCCCTGAACTCGCATCATCGCCTGTACCTGCCCTTTTAAGGCACGAAGCGGAAATTATTGCCGCTCGCCTGCCCATTTGACTGATGCCCAAAGCCAGGGCACAAAGGTGGCATCCACGGTCGCTCGCGATGGGAAAACAGAGGGAATTTCCAGACTCTTCTTCTAAGCCTCTGAAATCATGTGAGAATCCAGGTTACCGAGCCATTTCTTCTTATCGCTGCCATATTGAAGTCATACGGGGCAGGTCCCGGCCAAGAGTTTTCGTAGGATGGAAACCCTGATTAAATCGACAGGACATACGGCCTGAGGACATCCACCGTTTCGGTTAGCCCGCATGCCTCCATCTCTAACAGTAACTGATCGGCGGACAGTTCCGGTTTTTAAATCTCAGTCGCATCCTTTGTATCGCTTGTACCGCCCTCCCCGTCCCCAGGGCTATGGTATCAGCGATAAAAGCATCGGCGGATTTTGCCTCAAGATTGAGAGGTTCCAGAATTGCCGAAGGAAAGTCCTTGAGATTCTCCGTTACTATTAAGTTCGCTTGCGTTTTCAGTGCCGCGGCAACGACGTGGGCGTCGCCCGGGTCCGGAAGTCTATCACACGACGGCAAATGTGCGGAGAAGTCGAGAACTGTGGCATCTTCGAATGCGCGTTCCATATATGATATCGCCTGAGCACTCTTTTCAGATGCATCGGCCGCCTCCCTGCCTACCAGCATCTTATGGATCGCGCCTCGTGTCTCGTCGAGAATGGGATGTGACCAACGGACGCGGAAGAATTCCTCTTCTGCCAGCGTTAGTAAGAGACTTCTCCGTAGTGTGTCGGCAAGCGTGCAGGCGTCTATGAGAGTGGTAAATCTGTTGGCGAACACGTTCTACAAAAGCTCCGCGTCCATTTTAGCCAGATCCGACAACGCGTTAGTCCGCTTCTCGTCCCGAGCTTTCTTGTATGCGAACAGATGTTCAGCCTGTATCCTTCGATGACGGCCTATCAGGGTGTGTTGGATTTCGCCCCTCTCAAGCAGAGTGATAATGAACGGCCGGGAGACGTCAAGGATGTCGGCAGCCTGCTGTGTCGTCAGCATTTGGCTTACCGAGACCAAGGCTACTGCATCGCCGCGACCGATATGTCGCAAGAGCTCCATGAGGAAGCCAAATACCGCTGGAGTAAGCGTAACCTTTACTGGCTCCCTCGTTGCATCATCCAAAAGCCGCAGCTTTGTACCCGTCGCATGTGCCGCGAGCACTTTGCGAAGCTGGTTTGCGCTGGCCTTTTCCCTGGCGGAAGGCAACCTTCCACCTAGTTCTTGCGCTGATGCTGGAATTGTCATGACTCGCTCTCCATGTTCGATAAATATAGATTATGACCTGAGCCCCTGAACTTCCTCCAGATTTTGGTAGAGTCCGTCGTATCAAGGATACGGACGGAATGAAGCATTCACGGTTCACGGACGAGCAGATCATCGGGATATTGAAAGAGCAGGAGAGCGGCATGCGGACGGCCGATGTCTGCCGCAAGCACGGGATATCCGAGGCGACCTTCTACAAATACAAGGCGAAGTTCGGCGGCATGGAGGTATCCGATGCCCGTAAGCTGAGCGCTCTGGAAGACGAGAACGCCAAGCTGAAGAAGCTGCTGGCTGAGAGCATGCTGGACAATGCCATTCTGAAGGATGTCGCTTCAAAAAAGTGGTGACGCCCGATGTGAAGTGGGATGCTGTGGCTCATGTCTGCAAACAACATGGGGTGAGCCAGCGTCGGGCGTGTGAGGTTCTGTCCGTTGATCGGTCGAGTGTGCGATATCGTAGCATTCGGCCGGATGACGCTGATATCCCTGAAGCAATGAAGCTGGTGGCGTCCGAGCGCCGTCGTTTCGGCTATCGCCGCATGCACGTCATGCTGGGTCGGCAGGGCATCATCATGAACCTGAAGAAACTGCGGCGTCTCTATCGCGAAGAGAAGCTGACGGTGCGCAAACGTGGTGGACGCAAACGGGCTTTGGGGACGAGACGCCCTCTGGCGCTGCCCTCGCGTGCCAACGAGCGCTGGAGCTTGGATTTCGCCAGCGACGCTTTCACAGATGGTCGTCGCTTTCGGGTTCTCGCTGTCGTCGACGACTTCACCCGCGAATGCCTGGCGCTGGTCGCCGATACGTCGCTCTCAGGCCGGCGGCTTGTGCGGGAACTCGATGCTGTCATCGCTCGACGAGGCAAGCCGCGAACAATTGTGTCCGACAACGGCACGGAGATGACCAGCATGGCCGTTCTGGAATGGTGCCAAAGCACGCATGTTGAATGGCATTATATCGCACCGGGCAAACCCATGCAGAACGGTTTCGTAGAAAGCTTCAACGGCAGCTTTCGTGACGAGTGCCTCAACGAAACACTGTTCTCGTCACTGACACAGGCGAGGATAGAAATCGCGGCATGGAAGGAGGACTACAATCGGAACAGACCGCATTCTTCACTGGGCAACATAACACCCAGCGAGTTCGCAATGAAAATGGCAATGGAAAAACAGGCCGCATGAGGCCAGATTGAAAACCCAAGACTCTCCCGAAAATCGGAGGGAAGATGGGTCTCAGGTCACCGATAACGCGGTTAAACCATTGCGCTAATAGTCCTGCCTCTAAGCGACCTTTTGAGGAAACCTGAACTCGATAAAGACCGGAATGGGGGGAGATGCTTCCACCGATGCTCCTGTGGTCTACACGCAACAATGAAGACGATGAGACGAAAAGCTGGCTTGTGCCATTCGGGCGTTCGGCCGGACAGGTCACGCTTTCAACCTCTGCGGAACCAACTCGCGGCCTTATGCAACGGCTTGGTCGCGTAGCTCATAACGGAGGTCGCTGGGCTTTGTTGCGTATTGCATTATTTGGTTGCGGGGGCAGGATTTGAACCTGCGGCCTTCAGGTTATGAGCCTGACGAGCTACCGGGCTGCTCCACCCCGCGTTGATTTTGA
>NZ_JBNWDI010000016.1:0-22041 GCF_053521965.1 Rhizobium sp. 22-785-1
GACATCGCTCAAAATCAACGCGGGGTGGAGCAGCCCGGTAGCTCGTCAGGCTCATAACCTGAAGGCCGCAGGTTCAAATCCTGCCCCCGCAACCAAATACCCGAAATCAAAATCATCATAAAAACCCCGTGGAACAAAAACCGCGGGTTTTTTGTGTTTTAGGGGCAGGGCATTCCTTCACGCATGCCTCCGCGGCGCTCGCATCGGTAGAAGTACCGAGCGACATCGTTGACCCGATATGCGGCAGCAAAAACTAAAGCTGCGGCGCCTCGATCGAATCCTGCTAACTATCCCCACCGCGGGGCTGCTGCGGACCTGCTGGGATGCAGGATAACAATCAGGTGTTGGGTCGATCATGGCCGTATGGATCAGATTGAGAATGATCGGCGTCAGTCGCTTCAGAGGGTGATACCACTGTTGCGCTCGGGAAGAGGAACCTGTCGACGAGCATCTCGGCCTCTTCTGCATTGGACTGATGCCTTAAGCCCTCCGAACGACAATCCGGCAATCGCGTCGGGTCTGTGCTATTGCGTCAGGACCTTCCCTGGATTGAGGAGTGCTCTTGCGTCGAGACAGGCTTTAACCTGTTTCATCAACATGACTTTTTCAGGATACGCATGTCTGATCAAAGTCTGAGCTCTTTTGCTGCCAATACCGTGTTCGGCGGAGAAAGACCCACCTAATTCGTCAAGGCCGCAGTAGAGGATGTCTTCTATCGCGATGGCCTTGTCGGTGTCGATTGCGTCACGCGCGGCGTTTAAAACGATATGCAGGTTGCCATCAGCAAGATGACCAAAAATGTAAGGGTCTAGCTGAGGATCTAGCTCTCTCAGTTTCGCCATACGCTGCTCGAGATAGCCCTCTACCTCCGACAGCGGAACGGAAACGTCGTAGGAGGGCGCTCCGGGATAAATGCGGTAGATCAGGTCCGTATCTTCCCGCAAAGCCCAGATCGACTTCTCTTGCGCTTTGGACGAAGCGATGATGGCGGAGACGTTTTCATCGTCTTCAGCAACGTCTTCATATATGCGTTCCACCTCAGCTTGGACGTCCGCATCGTCATTTCCGCCCAAGCAGAATAGGAGATTGATGGGATGGTCATTTCTGTAGTCGGTTGCAGACCAGTTGTGATGGGTCGACGTCAGATGGAAGTAGCGAGACCACATGGCTTCAGCAGCACGCAGATGTCCACGCCGCGCCTTTAACCCGCGCTGCATTGCATTCAAGGCAGCTTGCGTCGAGGAAAGCCCGAACAGGACGGTTGCAGTTGAGGCCGGTACGGGTTCGAGCTTCACTGCGATCTTGGTGATGATGCCAAGCGTCCCTTCGCCGCCAATGAAGAGATGCGAAAGCGCGTACCCCGCTGTGTTTTTGACCACTCGAGTCAAATCCGAATAGATGGTTCCATCGGGAAGAACAGCTTCCAGCCCCAAAATGCGATGGCGCATGACGCCATATCGAAAAGCAGCAATTCCGCCCGCGTTTGTGGATGCCATGCCGCCGATCGTTGCCGAGCCTCGTGATGGCAGATCGATGCCGGGTTCGAGCCCATAGTCTGCGGCGGCCTCTTGAAGCGACTGTAGAGTAACGCCAGCTTCGACGATGGCGACGTTCTCAATGGGCGATAAGAACGTAATCCGGTTGAGACGGGCGGTGGACACGACGATCTCGCCAGCGCGCGAAATACCACCGCCGACCAGCCCCGTCCGCCCACCATGGGTGACGATGGCTACTCGGTGGGCATGGCAGCATCGGACGACGGCTGCCAGTTCCTCCGTGGTTCCCGGCAGAACGACTATGCCGGCGTCGAGATTTTCAGCCAGCACGCCATAGTCGATTGCCGACACGGCATCGTTTTCTTTCACATGATCGGATCCGACGAGCATTGCGATCTCGGCCTTAAAGCCGGATGTCAGGCTAGACATTATGTTTTCCTTCGGATGAAGTGCGGGCTTGATGGGCGAGGGCGACGCTTTTTAACGCGGCTCGTGGCGCATCAAGTGTCCTTCGAGCAGCCGGATCATCACAACCAGCACCAGATTGATGATGAGATAGATGATGCCGGCCAGAGTGAAGACCTCGAAGATCGCGAAAGTTTGGCTCATGAGCCGCTTGGCGTAGCCTGTAATCTCCAGAACCGTGATTGTGGAGGCGAGGCTTGTGCCCTTCACGACAAGGATCAACTCGTTGCCATAGGCTGGCAATGCCTGACGAATGGCCAGAGGGAATTCTATCCTGCGGAAAGCGGTGAAACGCGACATGCCTGAGGCCTTTGCCGCTTCCTTGAGACCCGTGGGGATCGACAGCAAACCGCCGCGTAGAATTTCTGACGTGTAGGCTGCCGTGTTCAGCGCGATCGCCATGATGGCGCAGCGCGTTCCGTCGCTGATGATCCACCACGTCACAGCATTGCCCTTGATGAACGGGATTTGCGCCAAACCGTAATAGAACAAGAAGAGCTGCACGAGGAGCGGCGTGCCTCTGAAGATCATGCTGTAGTATTTGGCGATGTTGGCAACCCGGCGTCGCTCGGACATCCGCATGACCGCCAGTCCAAGCCCGATATGAAAACCGATAACGACGGACAGGATCGTCAAAATCAAGGTTTTGGAGAGTCCTTGGAGAAGAACGGGTATCGAGGTCGAGAGGAAATCCATATCCATGGTGTCAGCTCCTCGATCTCAGCCTGACGGTGCGCTCCACACGATCAAAGCCAGCCTGACTGATGATCGTGATAACGAAGTAGACGACGGCAGCTATCAGAAAGAAGATGAGCGGGTTGCGGGTGCTGCCCGCGCCCACGCTTGCTGTGCGCATCAGTTCCTGCAGGCCGACGACTGAGACAAGCGCGGTATCCTTTATCGTCGCCTGCCAGACATTGTTCATTCCAGGGAGTGCGATGCGCAGCATCTGCGGAAAAATGATCCGCCGGAAAATTCTGTATCGCGAGATTCCGAGCGCTTTAGCAGCCTCGATATGTCCTGTCGGTATGGATGCCAATGCGCCACGGATGACTTCCGTAGAATAGGCGCCTGAAATCGCACTGACGGCGACGACGGCGATGATGAACGCATAGCCACTATCGGCGAGTGCGGCGTAGCCGAAGGCGGTAGCGACCCTGGTGACGAACTCTACCGATGAGAAGAACAGCAGATAGATGATCAACAACTCGGGCACTCCACGGATTAAGGACATGTAGGCCGTGACGATGACGGTGAGTGGAAAGATCTTCGCCCACTTGATAAGACCGAGCAGGGTGCCGATGAGCGCTCCGAGTATGATGCTGGCGAGACCGACGGCGATGGTGATCGCGGTACCGCGCAGGATCGCGCCGATCCATCCACCCTCCCAGACAAGTATCAGGCTGTGTTCCATTCGATGCCCCTCGGCAATTGGCTCGGTCCGACGCTTAGATCTCTCTGGCCTTTTTCTGCCGTCGAGATCACTGCGGTTACTGTTCGTGATAGAAGCGCGCCCCGCACGTCCTTGCGAACGGGGCGGCCATGTCAGTTGCAGGGACGCGAAATGTCCATCTTGAACCACTTCTGGCTGGACTTCCCAATCGAGCCGTCGGCGACGAGTTCGCAAAGAGCCTTGTCGACTTTCGCCTTCAGTTCGGAATTGTCTTTCGAAATCCCAACACCGATACCTTCACCCAGGGTGGAGTCGAACTTGCTCTGAACTTTAACGTCGACAAACTGGAAGTCCTTGCCATCCGGCTTGGAAAGAAAGTCCTGCAAGGCCGATGCATCGGCAAAGGCCGCATCGATGCGACCGCTGGCGAGATCGATCTGCATGTTTTCCAGCGTATCATAGGTCTTCAGATTGGCGGACGGGATGCGCTTCTCGACGAAATGGGCATGCGTCGTGCCGGTCTGCACGCCGATGGACTTGCCGTCGAGGCCCTTCAGCAACGCATCGATATCCTTGAGGCCTGCCAGTTCCGAACTCTTGGGCACAACGAACATGTTGGCGAGTTCCGCGTAGCCGACCGAGAAATCGATCTCTTTTTTGCGATCCTGAGTGATCGACATACCGGAAATGATGACGTCGAAACGCTTGGCTTTCAGTGCCGGGATCAAGCCATCAAACGCCTGAACGACGAATTTGCACTTCATCGCAAGCTTTTGGCAGAGCAGATTACCGACGTCGGCGTCGTAGCCGGTCACGTTTCCGGATGCGTCCGCCATGCTCCACGGTGGATAGGCACCCTCGGTACCAATCGAGAGCTGGCCCTCGGCGGCTTGAACCGTGCCTGCGCCAGCAAGGAGCAGAACGAGTGACAGAGCTTTAAAATTCATGTCGATATTCCCCTTTTTTTGAGTGTGTCATCGAACGTTTTTTGTTCCGGCAGAGCGTCATCGCGTGCGGGAGAGGAACTGGCGTAGCCGTTCCGATCTCGGTGCATTGAACATGTCTGCCGGGGCACCCTCTTCCTCCACTTTTCCTTGATGGAGGAAGAGAATCTTGTGTGACACCTCGCGCGCGAACTGCATTTCGTGCGTCACGAGGATCATCGTGTTTCCTTCTTCGGCCAGTTGCCGAATGACCCGCAGAACCTCGCCAACCAACTCGGGGTCGAGCGCTGATGTCGGCTCGTCGAGAAGAATGAGTTTCGGGCGCATGGCGAGGGTGCGAGCAATGGCGGCGCGCTGCTGCTGTCCGCCGGAGAGCTGACCCGGATAATGGGCGTGCTTGTCTGAAAGGCCGACCTTCTTGAGAAGCGCGTGTGCATGATCTCGGGCCTCGGACTTGTGTTGCTTCAATACCTGAATCGGCGCTTCGATGATGTTTTCCAGCACCGTCATATGCGGCCAGAGATTGAAGTTCTGAAACACCATTCCCACGCGCGAGCGCATCCGCTCGACCTGCTTGAGATCGGCTGGGATCGTACGTCCGTTGGCGCTGCGCTTCATGCGCAGTTCTTCGCCATCAATAACGATCTGACCTTCATCCGGCTGCTCTAACAGGTTGATGCAGCGCAGAAAGGTGCTTTTGCCTGAGCCAGAGGAGCCGATCATCGATACCACTTCACCGCGTTTGGCCGACACATCGACGCCGTTCAATACGCTCAGAGGCCCGAAACGCTTGTGGATGCCGCAAACCTCGACGGCAGGTCGATCCGTGGTTTTTGATTTTTCGTGATGCGGATTTGCGAGAACCGTGACCGATGCGGCGGCTGGAACGATCTTTTCGACACCGGCGCCTCCAAGCGCCTTCAGCTGAGCGAAAGCCCGGTCGAAATGGCGCAGCGACGCGGAGAGACAGACATTGCGCCAATCTGCGTCATCGGGAATGAAGGCAGAACGAATATCTCGCTTGATGGCCTCACCGAGCGGCGAGTCGACCTTGCCGTAAAGATGCAACCAATTGTCGGCCTTGACGGCTTTCGATACTGTTTCGCCGTCGAGGGTGCCGCATTCGATGACGAGAGGTAAAACGCGCGCTGCTGGCAGGGCGTGTCGAACGGCGCTCGACACATAACCGGTTGCCGTGGCGGCAATTCCTGTTCCGGTTTCGGCGTCTTTTCCCGTCCTCACGACCGAAAGGGCGGGTCCGAATATCTCCACTCCCCACCCCAGCCCTGGATGGTCGCTTTCGGCAACCGACAGAAATGCTGGATAGCCATATGGCCCGGCGCCAGTGTGGAGATCGAAAACGATAACGTCCGTCGCTTGCTGCGCGAATATCGCCAGTATGTCCCTCAGTGTCCGGTTGGACCAGACCGGGCCGTCGCCGCCATAGAACAGGCCGTCCGGAAAAGCGTATTGGCCAGCTTCTATGATGGGTGCGAGGCCTTTGTAACCACCAGCTTTTACACTGATCGCATCGTAAGCCGCATCCATCTCGTCGCGCACGGGACCGTCCCATGAAGGACAGATCAGAAGCGGATGAATGTCACCATAACGTTCGTTCCTCGGCGGCGCTTTCTGCCAGTCGATGAAATTGCGGTTGAGGTCGACATTGTCTTCGTTGACTCGCCGTGACCAGGCGGTACCCCATGGGTTGATGAGATGAATGGCGAGTACAGCTGTATCGTCCGGTAGACGCCACGGAGAGTTCTGCGAAAACCATGCGGTTTGGCAGGCAGAACCAAAGGGGCCTTCGACGCCATGGGTACCGGAGATCGACACCATGAGTTTTTTTGCATCCTGCCGTCCAAGATAGGCGACATCAGTCGAAAGCTGCTCGCCCGATGGTCCGTGCAAGGGATGGAGGTACTCCGTGAGACTGGCGCCGGCGGTGCGGGCCGCTGCGATAAAACGCGCGCGCAAGGCCGAAAAATCTCCGGCAAAAAGGCCAGACTGCGGTGAAGATGCCATGCGACAAAGCTCCCGGTTTTTCTCATCGTGGCGCGCTTTCGCACGCAGTTGGTTCCCGCAGGTCATTGCCTGCTTTTTTGTTAGATTGAACGCTCTCGGTCTTATTGCCCGGCAAGCGTTTGTAGTGCGGCTATGAACCGATCGTTTTCCGTCCTTTTCCCGACCGTCATGCGGATGAAGGTCTCGTAGCCTTTCTCCTTCCATGGCTTGACGATGATGCCGTGCGAGAGCAGGTGGTCGAAGACTTTCTGGTTGTCGAGGCCAACATCGATGAAGAGAAAGTTCGTTTCCGATCTCGCGGCTCGTAGCCTCAATGCAGATACCGCATCGGCGACCCGTGCACGCTCGGCTGCAATGGACGCCACGGATGCCTTCATCCAGGCCTCGTCTTCAAGTGCGGCAAGCGCCGCGATCTGTGCTGCTGTGTTGACGTTGAATGGTGTCTTCGACGAGGTTACGGCTCGCGCAAGACGCTCGTCGGAGAACACGGCATAGCCGACCCGCAGCCCTGCAAGGCCATAAGCCTTGGAGAAGGTGCGCAACACCACATAATTCAACGTTGACCTGGACAGGACTGCCAGTCCATCCGGCACGTCGCCACTGACATATTCGAAATAGGCTTCGTCAAGAACAAGAAGTGTTTCCGACGGCACTGCTGCAAGAATCCGGTCGAGGCTCACTGCATCGAGGGCAGGGCCGACAGGGTTGGATGGCGAGGAAAGAAAAAAGATCGCCGGAGACTTGGTAAGGGCCGCAATGATCCCCGGCACGTCGAAGTCGAGATCGACGCGCATCGCGACCTTGTCGACCGTTGCACCATTCGCCAGCGCTTCGATCTCGTGCAGGCCGAAGCCAGGCGAGACTGTGGCAACCATCACGCCGGGACAGAGTACCGCGCGACAGATGGCTGCGATCATCTCCTCCGAGCCGTTGCCGATGACGATCCGCTCTGCCGCAACGCCTAGTTTCGCGCTGAGCGCGCCTCGCAATGCGGTGCAGGCAGGATCGCAGTAACGCGACGGGTTCAGGTTTGCGAGTGCTGCCAGCACTTTTGGAGAACAGCCATCCGGATTTTCGTTGCTGGCAAGCGCCGCGATATCGTCACGACCACTGATTTTCCTCGCGACGGCGATGTTCATTCCGGCGTTGTAGGGCGGTAGCGCCGCTACATGCGGATTGAGCCTTATCTCTGTTCGTGGCATATCCATCTCGGCATTCCTCAAGTATTGCGGTCCGTTCAGTCGCTCGGTCAAAGATCGAGGACGATTGACGATTTCGGCTTCGTGCAGCACAGCAGCACGCGCCCTTGGGGCACTTCGTCGAGCGGCTCTTCGAAATAATCGACCTCTCCGGCAACAAGCGCCTGTTCGCAGGTGCCGCAAATGCCGGCGCGGCAGGAAAATTCGGGCTCGATTCCGTTCGCTTCGAGGCAGTCCAGGAGAGAAACGCTTGACGCTGTCCAAGCCAGCTCCCGTCCCGACTTCTGAAGTACGATCCGGATGTCATCCTTGTTTCGTCTCGGGTCCGTTGCCACGGTCGCTGCCCCTGTCTTTTGCGCATCGGTAGCGGCCGGTTGCGCCTCTTTATCGGACAGCAGACTAGCCGGACCGAAGAACTCATAGGCGATCCGTTCCTTGCGCACGCCGAGCCCGATCAAGATCGCGTACAAGGCCTTCATGAAAGGTGGAGGCCCGCACATGTAAATGTCGTAGTCATCAAGCGGCAGAAGTTTTTGCAGCACCTCGCGTGTGAGAAATCCAGTCGAATGACAGCGGCCGGCTGCAAGATCGTTCTCATCAGCGAAACGGTGACAGAAATGCACTGTGATGCCGCTACGGACCGCTGCCAGTTCTTCCACCTCGTTGCGCAGGGCATGGACTTCCATGCTGTCACACGCATGAATGAACCACACCCGTTGTGCTGTCTCATGGGCCAAAACGTGAAGCATGGATACGGTCGGTGTCAGGCCCACACCGCCGGACAGCAGCAGGACAGGCCTAGTGCTTTGCATGTCCAGCTTGAAGGCCCCGCGCGGCGTGTCGATCTCCAGCACCGCGCCGGGTTCAATCTCGTCATGTAGCCAGCAGGAACTCAAGCCCTGTGGCATATTCTCAGACAGTGCAGCCTCACGCTTTACCGTAATCCGATACGTGCCGCTTTGTTTTGGCGATGAGGAAACCGTATAGTTCCTCAATACATGCCCGCCAGCACCATCGGGAATGCGGATGGAGAGGAACTGGCCAGCCTCGAAGGGCCGCCAGTGGTCTTTATTGAGGGGTGCCAAGGTGAAAGAGGTAATCGTTTCGCTTTCACGCGTCTTGGCGATTACCTCGAAGGGCTGGAAGCGTGAGGATGCGGCCTGTTGCATTCAGGACAATCCTTATTCCGCTGCCTGGCTGACCGGCTGGCTCTCTGCTTCCGCGGCAATCAATTGCGCCAGCTTGCGGCGGAAACGTAAGGGACCGACATCGATCTTGAGGTCGAGGTTCGGCGTCTGCTTGTTGGCCATGCCGTGGTGAACCGCCTCCAGAACGACCCGGTCTTCCTCGAAGGCGCCACGAACGGATTTGGCGAAGCTTGCAGACACGGCCGGGTCGTCGGGCGCGAAGTTTCGCATCTGGAACCAGTAATATTTCGTCCGGTTCTCATCGACAGGCGTCATGAAATTGTAGCTGTCCATCAGGAAGGTGTTATCGGGCAGCGTCTTGCCCTCGCCGCCGGTGAAAGCAGGTGCGAAGATCGCTTTGATGATCGCGTTGCTCGGATAGCGCACCTCGTAATGCTGCTTACGGTCGGTATTGCCTTCGAACTGAAGGAAAGGCGCATAGAATGGCGCTGGCTCGCTATCGATCATCCAGCGCCAGACAGTTACACCATCATCCTTGACGGTGGTCTCAAGCGGGGTTTCCTCACAGGCCGAGCTCGCGAAGGACGACTGATGGACCCAGGCGACGTGGGATGGATCGAGCAGATTGTCCGTCATGTAAAGATAGTTGCAGTTCAGCGTCATGGACTCGCCGCGATTGATGCCCCAAGCGGGATCGCCGAAATGCTCGACGGCAAAAATCTCGTCCGGATCGGCTTTTTCGGCATCTCCCATCCAGATCCATAGGAGGCCGTAGCGCTCGTGAACCGGATAGGAGCGAACCTTGGCGACATGGGGAATTCGCTCTGCACCCGGAACGCGGGTACAGGCTCCCGAACAGTCGAATGTGAGGCCGTGATAGCCGCATTCGACATCGTCGCCCTTGATGCGCCCCATCGAAAGCGGCAGCTTTCTGTGGGGACAGGCATCTTCCAGCGCGGCAGCCTGGCCATCCTGTTTGCGGTAAAGAACTACGTTTTCGCCGAGAATGGTAACGGGCTTCAGCTCTCTGCCGACCTCCTGGTCCCAGGCTGCGACATACCAGGTGTTCTTGAGAAACATCTCGCTCTCCTTGCGTTTTGTTAGGCTGAGTGTTTGCCGTTTTTCGGGCCTCAACAAGTTGCAAGCGGCTGGTTTCTATTTTAGAAAATCTAAAAAGAGAAATGGATAGAGGAGCCGCTGTGAAGAACCTGTCACTGCGCGCGTTGCAGGCTTTTGATGCGATTGGTCGTTGCGGCTCGATCACCGCCGCCGCCGAGGATCTGGGTGTGTCGCCCGGCGCAATCAGCCAGCTCGTGAGCAATCTGGAGCACTCTCTTGGCCTCACTCTTCTGGAACGGCGTGGACGTCGCGTCGAGCTGTCGTCCTGGGGACGACTTTACTACCGCGAAGTCTCAAAGGGCTTCCAGCAGCTCTCTTTGGCGACGACCGTGTTGAAGCGTGCCAGCAACGAAGGCGGGATCGTCGTCAGCGCGCTGTCATCCGTCGCCAGCCGGTGGATAGGCCGAAAGATTTTCGACTGGCAGGAACTCTGTCCCGACGCGCATGTGCGTATCTTCGGTCAGGATCAGGAGCCTCGTCTCGGGGCTGAGGAGGTTGATTTTCGCATCACTTATGGTCGCCGCTCTTATGTTCACGAGCATGTGGCGCACCTGTTCACCGATTGGGTCGTGCCCGCCTGTTCCCCCGCCCTAATCTCTGCGCGGAAACCGCAATGTCCCGCAGAGGTTTTGACTTTCCCGCTTCTCAATGTCGAATGGGAGTCGGATTACAAGGCCTCGCCGCAATGGCGGGATTGGGCGAAGCTGATCAAGGCTGATCATCAGCAGATATTCTCAGGACTTTCCTTCACGTTGTCGAGCAGCGCTATAGATGCCGCGGTCAACGGCAGGGGCTTCGTTCTTGCACAGCTTTCGATGATCCAGGAAGAAATCACCGCTGGGACGCTCGTCGTTCCTTTCGATATTCGGTTGAAATTATCGGAAAGCTATTTTCTCGCCTGGGACAGAACTGCGTTGGAAAAGCCCAACGGACAGCGTTTCCACAAGTGGATGCTGGCGGTGGCCAGACAGCAGGAATTGATGTCGAGCCCGGAGCGGATCAGAGCATAAACATGGGTCATCCATATTAGCTTTGGCGACGTCCGGTGCCGCCAGGGGAGGTCAGCTTGCTGATCCCAAGGCAGTCGCCGGTGTTGCGGTTGTATTCAAAATCCTCCGAACGGAAGCATCGTGCCGATAGCGGCGTGGCCGAACGCGGAAGAATATTTGACCCGTCTTCACGATAACGTGAAACCTTTCCTGCCGTGGGTCGTTCAGCGCGCATGAAAAATGATGAAGTAAAACCAAAATCGGCTGCTAGTGACGACGAAGTAGGCGCTGAAGCCGCATCCTCCCAAGACAATGAAGGCAATGCTGAGGAGCTTCCCCCGGAGGAAGCGGAACCTGCCGCTGGCTTGACACCAGAGGAGGCTGAGGAAGCTCGCCGAAGGTATCTGCTGAAACGGTTCTGGATTAGCGCACGAGGCTTCTGGAGCCGTCGTGGCGACAAGCTGGCATGGGTTTTCACGCTCGGCCTGTTGACGATGATCGGCATCAATGTCGCGATCCAGTATGGGGTCAACGTCTGGAACCGCGGAATATTTGACGCGATCGAAAAACGAGACGCTTCGACGGTCTATTCGCTCGCGTCGATATTCCCGTTTCTGGTTCTGGGCAGTGTTTTCATCGTCACCGCGCAGGTCTACGTCAGGATGCGCATTCAGCGGCGCTGGCGCTCGTGGCTGACCAAGGTATTAGTCGGCAGATGGATCGCAAACGGTCGTTACTACCAGCTCAACCTGATCGATGGCGATCATAAGAATCCTGAAGCGAGGCTTTCGGAAGACATGCGCATCGCCACAGAGGCACCGGTTGACTTCGTCTCCGGCGTTATCGCTGCTTTCGTCTCCGCCTCCACCTTTATCGTTGTGCTTTGGACGATTGGCGGTGCGCTGACGCTGTCGATCGGCGGTATTTGGGTCACCATTCCTGGCTTCCTGGTCATAGCTGCCATTATTTACGCGGCAATTACCTCCACCGCCATCGCTTTTATTGCGCGAAACTTCGTCAAGGTGTCCGAGGTGAAGAACCAGGTGGAGGCGGAATATCGCTACACACTGACGCGCGTCAGAGAGAATGGCGAAAGTATCGCTCTGCTTGGTGGGGAAGAGGAGGAGCGCAACGACCTAGACAAGAGATTTGGAAATGTCCGGCGGCAGTGGCGGCTTATGGCGCAGCAATATATGCGCACCACAGTCGTTTCCAATGGTTCGATGCTGATTGCACCCGTCGTGCCATTGCTGCTCTGCGCGCCGAAATTCCTCGATGGCAGCATGTCGCTCGGCGAGGTGATGCAGGCGGCGTCGGCGTTCACCATCGTTCAGTCCGCTTTCGGCTGGCTGGTCGATAATTATCCGCGGCTTGCGGACTGGAACGCCTGCGCACGGCGCGTGGCGTCGTTGATGATGTCCCTCGATGGCCTGGAGCGGGCTGAAAAAAGCGAGACTGTTGGCCGTATCGTGCGCGGCGAGACGGAAGGCGATACCATGCTTGGCCTCAAGGATGTGTTCGTGTCGCTCGGCGATGGAACCGCAGTCGTCAAAGAGACGGATGTGGAGATCGGCGCTGGTGAAAGGGTCCTGGTGTCGGGCGAGTCCGGCTCCGGGAAGAGCACGTTGGTCCGTGCGATCTCCGGTCTTTGGCCATGGGGCGGCGGTAGCGTCAATTTCCGCTCCGGCAGTCAATTGTTCATGCTTCCGCAGCGGCCATATATTCCAGCCGGCACGCTACGCCGTGCCGTCTCTTATCCGCAACCGGCGGAAAGCTGGACGGCGGAAGAGATAGGTGCCGCTCTCGAAAAAGTCGGTCTAGGCCAACTCAAGGACAAGATTGAGGACGAGGCGCCCTGGGACCAGACATTGTCCGGGGGTGAGAAACAGCGCCTTACCTTTGCTCGCTTGCTGCTCAACGCCCCCGATATCATCATCATGGATGAGGCGACGGCAGCGCTGGACGAAAAAAGCCAGGACAAGATGATGCAGACGGTGATCGACGAGCTGCCCGACGCAACGATCATCAGCGTGGCGCATCGTGCCGAGCTGGAAGCATTCCATAGCCGAAAGATTACACTTGAGCGTCGTGAAGGCGGCGCAAAACTTGTCAGCGATATCGAGCTTATTCCGCGGAAATCGAGAAGGGGCTCCATGCTTCGGCGGATCGTGAAGCGAAAGTGATGTGTCGTCGCTGACAGTCACTCCGTCCACGGGGTCGCTTGACGACAGCTACGCATCTTTTTGCGTGCAGGCAAATGAAAGGACTTTCACGACAGAATGCCCAGGGTCTGCCTGTCCTGAGCGCCTCTGTAAAAGAGTTCAAGAGCGCCCCGGAAGAGCGGCCTCTGGCCAGCAATTTCGGAAAACAGCGTCATGCTGGAGTGAAATTTAAGGTCATCCGGAGATCCGAGAATGTCATTGGCGCTCAAGTCCGGGTGGCTCAGCATCGCGCGGGTGCAATCTTCCAGCCGCGAGCCGAGAACCGGATGCGCCAAATACGCCTCTGCCTCCGGGCGGCCTGAAATGGCATAGAAGCGCGCCGTTTCCGAGCGGCCAAGACCGCGGATCTGCGGGAAGATAAACCACATCCAATGCGACTGCTTCCTGCCGGCGATTAATTCGTTCAGCGCTCTGTCATAAGTGCCCTGCTGCGCATTCACGAAGCGCTCAAGATCGAAGGACATTGCTTACGCTTTCAGTTCAACTTTGCTTCATCCGAGCACGTTTCGGAAGGTGTAGCAGGTGACCGTCGCAGACTTCGGCCTACGAGCCTCAGAATAGCAGAGCAGGCTGTTCGCGCCTGTTCTATGGATCAGCGCTTGCGCTGCAGCTCTTCCGGCAGCACACCGAAATGATCGAGAATGATCTGAACGTTTCGGCGATGAGATTTGAAATAGACGTCGAAAAGATCGCCTAAGAGCGGTACGCTGCCGACGACCGAGTCCATCGCCACGTTGCCGATCATCTTCGAAATTTTTTCCCGTGGAAGACCAAGACGACGCGCTTCATTGACGATGTAGAGCCCGACAAGCGCGCCGGCGCCGTCACCGAGGATCGGAACAAGACCCAGCACCGAGTCGGCGCCGAACCGCAGCCGCGTGCCCGGAATTCCGACCGCCGTATCCATGAGTCGCGATATGCTGGATAGCATGCGCAGTTTACGCAGACGCTGTTCCAGGACATCCGTGTCGCGCGAGGTGTTCGCACTAAAATGACCAGAATTCCAAGCTTGTGCTGCCATAGTGATCTCCAACGCCGGTAAACGCGGCAACAGAGAAATGGGAGAGCAGCGCTGGATTTCAAGTCGAAGCACCGCTTCTGCTAAAAACGCCCCGTGCTTTGTACGCTACCTGACCAGCAGTAGGGAACCCGCCTGACCCCGACTATGTCTGACAAGACCAGACGCACGCGATCTGTAATCGTCTGTTGGCGGATTGAACGGTCCAAATCGATCAAGATTTACGACCTCCAGATCATTGTGGCGAAGAGGTATATAAAGTATTGGAAGTAAATGGTTTTTATCTCGCGCACGTCACCTGATCCTGGAGCAGGGCTGTCGCCAGATTATCGGTACCATCATATCCGTAGCCCGCAAGGGAGCACTGCCACTCGTGGAAAAACACGATGGTCTATTATAGTATATGTGCCCCTACGAAAGTTTCGAGGCTAATGAAAATACAATCTACACCGGCGGCTGCCCCAACCAGCACCTAATTCCGTTATTTTAATAACTGATCCCGCTCTAAGGTGCCCATCCCTACCTTGTTGGCGCCAACTATGTCTGGGATTGGGAGATGAACAGCTTGGCCCGCGAACTGGTCGGCAATGCCGGTGGTACGGTGCGGGGTGAACGCCATATGCCACTTGAGGAGATGGCCGTTGATCGGCTGGCGTCAAGCGGTCATTTACAGTTCCGAGCTCTCGTAACATAGCCTCTATCGCGCGGTTGGTTCAAGCTGGCGAAGTAGTGGTGCATGTTGACAAGCTTCTTCCTTTTCTGGAATCTGACGCGCCAATGGCGGTCACTGGGTTGATTTCGACAAAGCACAATAAGGGCAGGAAGTTAGCCGGTGAGCTCACCGGAAAACGCCTTCTGAACATTGCCCAGTGCACGACACAAATGATCGGCAGCGTTGCTGAGCTCAGGCGGATGCTCTCAGAATCAATTCGGATTTCAACAGGATTTGATCACGGCTGATCAACGGATCGTCCGCAGCGTCTGCCTCGCCAAGCTTGCGTAGGAGCAGGCTGATCGCCAACCTGCCGATCTCATTGTAGTTTTGCGCGACGGTAGTAATCGGAGGGCAGGCATACTGGGATAGGGGGTGATCATCGTGGCCAGCGACCCTGAGGTCGAAGGCTGAACCATGGCCAACTTTGATACCCTTTTTCCAAGCCGCTGCGATAACGCCGAATGCGAGACGGTCATTCGCGCAGACGATTGTGCGGGTGGGAAGTAGATCCAGCCTGTCGAACAGCCGCGTGGCCTCATCGAAGCCGAAGCGCTCGAAATCCCAGGTCGTGGTTTCGGATATGTTGAGAACCTCGGCTCGATGTCCGGCGCCCTCCATCGCTGCAACATAAATTTCCCGCCTGGCGTCTGCATTTCTGTTGACTTGCGGCATGCCTAGAAAACACGGCGGTTCGCCTGAGCGGCAGAGATAATCGACGATGAGCCCGAAGCTCTGGCGGTTGTCACTTCCAACGAAGGCAGCGTCCTGATCGGCTGGCGAGTCGACATATACGAGGGGAATGCTTTGGCCGAGCTTGGTCAGCGGGGAATTCCGCGGGGCGGATCCTATCGGTGCGATGATAGCGCCGGCTACATTCAATGACTGGAGTGTACTGACGGCGTCGTCTTCCATCTCGGCTCTGCCATCCGACGAAAGCACGAATGCGAGGAAGCCCGCTTCGGCGGCAATAACCTCGATCCGTCTGGTGAGCGCCATGTAAAAAGGGTCGAGGGCGTTGGGTATAATGATGCCGATGATGTTGCTTCGCCGGCGGTTCAGGTTCACTGCAAACATGTTAGGCTTGAAGCCTGACTTGCGCAGAGCCAGCTCGATCGTGTCGCGTGTCTTCTTTCTGACGGAGGACGGATCGTTGAAATATTTCGAGACTGTCGGACGTGAGAGCCCGACGAACTCGGAGAAGTCCTCCATAGTCTTAATCGGTTTTGGCAACACAATCTCCGTTACAGCTCATGGCCTCCGCTGGGTGCGGAAACCAACAGGCCTCCGCACAAACCAGCAATAGCGTCATGCGAATCTCAGTCCGAAACGAACTGTATCTTCATCGTCGCGGGATCGGATGGCTTGGCAAGGAAAAACTGGAGCATCTCCTCCAAAGGGAGGCGGTGGCTGACCAGTTTTGCCATCGAGCCGTCATCGGTCTCCAGCATCGCGATCGCCTCGGGAATGTTCCTGTTCAGGGAGTGGGAGCCGACGATCTTGAGTTGGCGCCGGAACACTTCGAAAGGATGAATCGCTACAGTCGCTTCCGGGGGACATACTCCAAATAGAAGCGCGGTGCCACCGTCCGCGACAAGCTGGATCATATCCTGCACAACTGACGGAACCCCCGTTGCATCGGCGACGCAGTCGAAGTCGCGACGACGTGACGCGAAAAGCGTGGCGTCCGATTTGACGACTTTCAATCCGAGGCCTTCGGCGAACTCAAGCCTGCTGTCGTTTAGATCAGCCAGGGTTACGTTTGACGCGCCCCGTGACTTCAGAGACAGGGCAAGAAGAAGACCGATTGGTCCGGCGCCGAAAATGATCGCCTCGGAAGGCGGTGTCTCTCCAGGGCCGAAGCCTGCCGCACCGATGCCATTCAACGCGCAGGCGAGAGGTTCTGCGAGCGCTGCAACATCGAAGGACAGGTTTCCTATCGGGTGGACCTGATCGCAGCGCACGGCGCAGAATTCACCGAAACCGCCGTTCTGCGTCACGCCATACGCTTTGAGGTCGACGCACAGATTGGTCAGGCCCTTTCTGCATGCGGCACAGCTGCCGCAGGCAAGGTTCGGGTCGACAACGACACGATCGCCCACCTTGACGTTCGTGACGTCGTTGGCGATCGATTTGATCTCGCCAGCAAACTCATGCCCCGGAACGACCGGGAAGGCACCTGTCCCATACCGGCCATGGAGGACATCTATATCCGTATGGCAAAGGCCCGAGGCGCGAATCTGGATGAGGACATGACCCGCCGGCACTTCCGACGGCTGGGATATGTCGGCCAGCACAGGCTGACCCTTGCCGATAAATTGGATGGCCTTCATGGCGGCGCTCCTTGTCAGCTCATCCAGTTCCCGCCATCGACGTTGTACGTCTGAGCAAGAATATAGTCGCTGTCTGCGGAAGCAAGGAAGACTGCCAGCCCCTTGATGTCGTCAGGTGTTGCGAAGCGGCCGATCGGAACGGATTTAGCGACCTGAGCCTTCTTTTCTCCGGGCTTTAAGCCCTCCCACTGCGCAAATTTGGCGTCGACGACATCCCAGTGTTCGCCATCGACGACGCCTGGAGCGATCGCGTTCACGTTGATGCCATGCTTGACCAGAGCGAGTGCAGCCGACTGGGTAGCGGAGATGATGGCCGCCTTGGATGCGCAGTAGAGAGTCACGAGCGCTTCTCCCCGACGTCCTGCCTGGCTGGCCATGTTGATGATCTTACCGCCCTTTTTGCGGTCGATCATGACGTTGGATACAGCACGCATGACGAAGAGCGGCCCTTTGAGGTTCACGTCCATGACCTTCTGGTAGCTTTCCTCGGAGATCTCGTTGATGGGGCCCATATCGAAGATCGCGGCGTTGTTGACCAAGATATCGATGCCGCCGAATTCGGCATCGACCTGTTTGACTACGCGGTCGATATCTGCGACGTCCGTCACGTCCAGTTTCACAGCCTTTGCGGACGGGCCGATCTGAGCGGCAGCCTGCGTGGCACGGTCGATGTTGATATCCGCGATCACGACTTTCGCACCTTCGGCGACGAACGCTTCTGCAAATCCGAGTCCGATGCCTCTTGCCCCACCCGTGATGAAGGCGACCTTGTCTTTAAGTCTCATTTGTTTTCTCCGATAAGCTCGCCCGACGGCGCGCGTCATCCAGTTGCAGTAACGGCGATAGGGTGGAGCCCGGTGAAGCGAACACCGGGCCCCAGGGAGGGCTCGCCATTTCTGGCGGGCGCTCGACTACTTGATGTATCCAGCGCGGGTCATGTCACGGGTGACCTGGGCCTGTGCAGCCTCAAGTGAGGCGTCGACGGTCTGCTGACCTGCGAGAGCCGCGCTGATCTGCTGTCCCACGAACGTACCGATGGCCTGGAACTCGGGGATGGCGACGAACTGCACGCCTGTGTACGGAACAGGATCCTTGGTCGGCTTTGATGGATCTGCAGACATAATCGCCTTCAACACCGTTTCGGCAAAAGGAGCGGCTTTCTGATATTCAGCAAGAGCATAGGTGGACTTGCGCGTGCCCGGAGGAACTGCAACCCAGCCCTCGGACTCGCCGACCATCTTTACGTAGTCCTTTGACGTTGCCCATTTCACGAATGACCGCGCCGTGTCGCCCTTTTTGGTCGTGGCAGGAATTGCGAGGTTCCAGGACCACGACCAGCTCGATCCTGCCGGAGTTACGGCGACGGGAGAGCGTGTGAATGCCACCTTGTCAGCAACCTGGCTCTGCTTCGGGTCGTAGACGCGGCCAGCAGCCGACGTGGCGTCGATCCACATGGCGCACTTGCCCGATGCGAAGAGAGTCTGGTTTTCGTTGAAACCGTTCGCTGTCGCTCCGGAAGGACCGTACTTCGTCATCAGGTCCACATAATCCGTCACGGCCTTCTTCCATGGCTCGCTCGTGAGCTGTGGCTTCCAGTCCATATCGAACCAACGGCCACCATAGGTGTTCACCATCGTTCCAAGAAACGCCATGTTCTCACCCCAGCCCGGCTTGCCGCGCAAGCAGATGCCGTAAATACCCTTGGACTTGTCCGTGAGTTTTGCAGCGTACTCCTTGATCTGATCATAGGTGGGCTGCTCGGGCATCTTTAGCCCAGCGGCGTCGAAGAGATCCTTTCGGTAGAGGGTGAACGAGCTCTCAGTGTAGAAAGGCACTGCGTAGAGCTTTCCATTGACTGTCAGACCCTTCTTGATCGGGTCGAGAAGATCCGCGTAGTCATAGTCGTCGCCGAGATCGTCTACGGCCGAAAGCCATCCGGACTTGCCCCAGATCGGCGCTTCGTAGCCCCCGATCGTCATGATGTCGAACTGGCCGCTGCCCGTCGCAATGTCGGTTGTGACGCGTTCGCGCAGAACGTTCTCTTCGAGCACGACCCAGTTGATCTTGTTTCCTGTCTGCTGCTCCCAGGATTTGGATAGCTTTTGCATGATGATCATGTCGCCGTTGTTGACGGTCGCGACAGTGATTTCTTCAGCATGCGCGATGCCTGCGAGAAGGCCGAGGCCGGCGACGGACGATAAAAGAATGCTGGACTTCACACCCATGAAAATCTCCTCCAAGACGAGTGTTTGCGCATACATTACATGCGTAAACTTTTTATCTGCGCAAGTGATTGCCAAGTCAACAGGGGATTCGGGGTGGCTGAGCAATATTTCAGCGTGACAATCGTATTTTAACCTAATTTTGCAGCAATATTGCATTGCTCCGCATTGATATCGATAGATAAATCAATCATTTTTTGTGCAACGCGAAACAATTTATAAATTTACACGCGTAAATTATATGTTGACACATCAGGGTTGGCGCCCTAGTGGTTGCGGCAATGACATGCAAAATATTCGCATAGCGACAAGTGGGAGGAGCCATGGAAATCGCACAGGCAATCGCTCCGGAATCAATGGGGCCGACCATCACTGCGGGTGAAATCCTCGTGGAAATCATGGCGACATCCATCGGTGAAGGATTTGCCGAGCCTCTTTCCCTCGTAGGTCCGTTTGCGAGTGGCGCCCCGGCCATCTTCATTGATCAGGTCGCGCGAATGGGATGTGGCGCGGGTATCATTTCGGCAGTGGGGCGGGACGATTTCGGTCATCTGAATGTCGATCGTCTCAAGCGCGACGGTGCCGACGTGTCCGCGATACAGATACTGTCCGACTATCCGACGGGAAGTGCATTCGTTCGCTACAGGGCGGATGGGCAACGTGATTTCGTATTCAATATTGCCAGATCCGCTGCCGGGCAGATCGGCTTGAATTCGGCTGCCGAGCAGTTGATCGGCAGGGCGGGTCATGTCCATGTGATGGGTTCGGCGTTTTCCATCCCCGGCATAGCAGAGATCATCATGAGAGCCATCACGCTGGTGAAGGCTCGCGGGGGATCGGTCTCGTTCGATCCCAACATCCGAAAGGAACTGCTGGCGTCGGGAGACGACGCAAGAAGGCAGCTTGAGGAGATTCTGGCCGTAACCGACCTTCTCTTGCCTTCGGGAGAAGAGCTTTTCATTGCTTCAGGTGTCGACGACGAGGCAGGTGCTGTAGCCGCGCTGTTATCGCGCGGTATTTCAGAGATTGTCCTCAAGCGCGGTGCGCAAGGGTCTTCCTGTTTTCATCGTGCCGGTCGCATCGACAGCCCGGCATTCGTTGTTGAGGAGGTGGATCCTACCGGCGCAGGCGACTGCTTCGGAGCGGCGTATCTTTCTTGCCGGCGTCTGGGTCGCTCGATCGCTGAGTCCCTGCAATATGCCAACGCCGCCGGTGCCCGGACCGTGACTGTGCGCGGTCCGATGGAGGGTGCTTCCACCTTCGATCAGCTCGACGATTTCATCAGAAACAATAGGACGGAGAATTGACATGAGCGGAATTCTTCAGGAGCTCGCGGCTGCACGTGTCGCCGGCAATCCCGTCGGCATAACGTCTGTCTGTACCGCGCATCCTGTCGTCCTTCGCGCGGCGATCCGACGTGCGAAAATGACAGGGCGCCATGTATTGATCGAGGCGACTTGCAATCAGGTGAACCATCTCGGCGGCTATACGGGACTTACACCATCCGATTTTGTCGGCTTGGTGTTGGGCATCGCCAATGAAGAGGGGCTTGATCAAAATCTGATCATCTTCGGTGGAGACCATCTTGGTCCCAATCCTTGGAAGAAGGAGCCCGCAGAAGACGCACTTCAAAAGGCTCGCATCATGGTCGAGGCCTACGTCGCGGCGGGCTTCACGAAGATCCACATAGATACGTCCATGGGCTGCGCAGGTGAGCCCGCTGCACTGGACGATATGATGATCGCCAATCGTGCAGCCGACATATGCAGGACGGCGGAAGCCGCAGCGCTGAAGGCGGGGATAGCGCCACCTGTCTACATTCTTGGCACGGAGGTGCCGGTTCCGGGAGGCGCGGATCACGTTCTGGACAGCGTGGAGCCGACGTCGCCGCAAGCCGCTCGCACAACGATCGAGATTCATCGAGAGATCTTCGAGAAGGCCGGTCTTGCCGACGCATTCGACCGTGTCATCGCATTCGTCGTGCAGCCCGGCGTGGAGTTCGGCAGTGAAAATGTGATTGTCTACGACCCACCGAAGGCTGTCGAACTTGCGAAGGTGCTCGACGACCATGATGGGCTCGTTTTCGAGGCTCATTCGACCGATTATCAGCCTGAATATGCGCTGACGTCACTGGTCCGCGATGGCTTCGCGATCCTGAAGGTAGGCCCTGGAGTGACATTCGAATTTCGCGAAGCGGTCTACGCCCTCGATATGATTGCCTCGGAGATCGTTCCCGGCTACGGGACGCGCCCTCTGGCATCCGTGATGGAGAAGCTTATGGTGGACTTTCCGGACGACTGGAAGGGCCACTATCATGGCGACGACATGGCTCTCAGGATTCAGAGGCACTACAGCTACAGTGATAGAATTCGCTACTACTGGAACAGGCCGGAAGCCTTGTCTGCGGTACAGAACCTCGTGGCGGCGCTGGATGGCCGGGTCATTCCCGAGCCCCTTCTGCGTCAGTTTCTTCCAGAATATACGTCGCTTTCCACGTCGTCTGCGGAGGACATCCTCATCAAGGCGGTCGATGCGGTACTGGCTGTCTATGATCGCGCAACGACAGCAGGCCGTGCTTAACGCTGACGGCTGATAGCAACCTCCATCAATCGGCGGCTTCCAGCAAGGAGCGCCGGCAGCACCACTGGAGTAGATGCATGGCAACGCAAAACACCAGGAGCCTGGCGCGTGTGATGATGGCGCCCTCGGTTTTCCTGCTTCTGATCTGGATGATCGTGCCGCTGGCGATGACGCTG
>NZ_JBNWDI010000017.1:0-14558 GCF_053521965.1 Rhizobium sp. 22-785-1
ATGGCTCCGCACCACACCCCGCCGCTACCGCCCCGAATACAGCAACCCAAAACCGCTGGAGCGAACTCAAAACTGGATAAAACTTGGGGGCAAGGTCACTTCAACTATCCGTGAAAATTGTATTACTGCTCCATCCGGACAGCATTGCATCAAAACGTTCGCGGTTCTAAAACCTTCGAGGCGGTGATCGTCTCGTAAACTGCCTAAGTTTTCGAGCACGATAAGCACGTTCGGATCCTTGCTGCCCGTATTTCAAACTCCCACTGAAACACGGTTGGTAGCAGGTTCTAGATAAAGACGTTCAAAGTCACTCGCTCTCATGGGGCGGCCATAGAGATAGCCCTGTCCTTCGTCGCACGCGTAGTTCTGCATGAGTTGTGCTTGTTCGACTGTCTCAACTCCTTCAGCAATGACTTCGAGTTCAAATCCCGCCGCCAGTCTCGTGACTGCTTCAATGATCGCCTCGTCTTTCTTGTTACGCTCGCTACCGCTAACAAACGAGCGGTCGATTTTCAGGCGGGTGACCGGATAGTCTTTTAGAAGGCTGAGAGACGCAAACCCGGTGCCGAAGTCGTCAAAAGCAACTCCGATGCCGAGCGAGCGAAGATAGTGAAGCGGCTCCATGATTCGTTGTTCGTTTTTCAGAATGATATTTTCAGTAATTTCTAACTCTAGCGCGGTTGCCGGTAAAAGGCTGTCCACAAGCGCGCTTTCGACGGACTTCGCAAAGTCCCGTGTCCTGAATTGTGCTGCAAACAGATTGACGCCAATCCTGAAGTCTTTGCAACTGATCTGCCGCCAACGCGCTGCCTGGGCACATGCGGTTCGCAAAATCCATTCGCCCACCGGAACAGCAAGAAGGCTGGCCTCAAGGACAGGCAAAAATGCTGCAGGAGAGACGACGCCAAGCTGTGGATGGTTCCACCTTATCAGCGCTTCCGCGCCCGCTAGGCTGCCATCGCTGAGTTTGATCTGAGGCTGGTAATAGAGCTCAAACTCCTGATTTTCCCATGCTTGACGGATCGAGGAACTCATGGCTCCCTTCTTCAAAGCCGTTTGGCGAAGCTCAGGTGTGAATATGCGCACGAGATGGCGACCATCTGCCTTGGCCTGATAGAGCGCCAGATCGGCGTTCCCCAGCATCTGCTCACTGTCGTCTTCCGGGCCTGATTTCAAGGAAATGCCGATACTCGCCCCGATGTGAATGGGCTCGTTGTCGAATTCTATAGGTTCCTCAATAATAGAGATGAGCCTCGAAGCAAGCTCACTGGTCTTTATGGGATCGACCGTCTCAGAGATCACGATGACAAACTCATCCCCGCCCAACCGGGCCACCATGTGGTGGTCAGGGACGCTTTCTCTCAGACGCTGTGCAACAATCTTGAGGACAACATCCCCCGCGGAGTGCCCCAACGTATCATTAACGTCCTTAAAACCGTCCAAATCAAGCAGGAGGAGCGCCAAAGGCTCATGGCTTTCGCAAGCCTGCCGAATACGCCGCTTCAAACTTGACCTGTTTGCAAGGCCAGTAAGATCATCGTACTCAGCAGCATGTTTTAGTCGCTTAACAGCTTCCAAACGGCTGGTTATGTCCCGGATGATCGCCCCGAACTGTGGCTCGCCCGCCTCGTTCCATTGTGAAAGGGAGAGCTCTATTGGAACTTCGGAGCCGTCGCGACGCTTCGCCGTCAAATTGACAGAGGTACCTATGATGCGAGCGGGTCCGCCGGACGCGACTCTGGCAAGGCCCGCACCGTGCCTGGCACGCATTGAGTCCGGCATGATGATGTCGAGAGGTTTACCAAGTGCTTCTTCCTGGGAGTAGCCAAAAATATCTTCCGCCGAAGCATTCCAAGACGTTATCTGGTTTTTGCTGTTTGCGCAGATGATGGCGTCTGGAGATGTGGATGTGATATTGATGAATTTGTTACGGCTAGTCTCGCTTTCCCGTTCTAACCTGCGCAATGCCATTCTTTCGAGGACCATAGCTGCCAGATCCTGAAGTATTCGCTGTTCGCGATCCGAGAACGTCAATCTCGGTTTTGGATCTATCAAGCACAAGCTGCCAAGCGCATATCCTTCAGAGCTAATGAGTGGGGCGCCAGCATAGAACCGAATGTTCGGGTACCCCGTGACCAAGGCGTTTGACCGGAAACGCTCATCCTTCGATGCGTCCGGGATAACAAAAACTTTGGCGTCCATCATCGCGTAGGTGCAAAACGAGACATCTCGTCCGGTTTCGCATACATCTAGGCCGATACGAGCTTTAAAAAATTGCCGATTACGATGGACAAGTGATATGAGAACGATTGGGACATCGAAGATCCGAGACGCCATCTGTATGATGTGGTCGTATTCTTGCTCGGGTGCAGTATCCATCAGTGCGAAGCTATCCAGAACCTCGATCCGTTCTTCGTCATCGTTGGGAATCGGGTAAAGGCTCATCACAATCGCTCTCTAAAATCATATGACAACTGAGTAGAAGCGAAAATGCTTAATGCGCTGTGTCCCGAGGCGGGAATCTCGGCGAAGCTCGATAAACAATGTGAGTAGCCTTTATAAGTTCTAAACGCGGTAAGTTGGTCTCAACTGAAGTACTAAATTACCGCAGTGGTCTGCACGACGATCGCTCTAGCGGAGCGGACGTTCCAACTCGTGATAAAATTATCGGTTCAAGTGCTTTGCGCTCATTAGGCGCTGGCTCCAAGTTGGCGCCGGCTCAGCTTATGCTTTTGATCGCCGCACTAGCCCTGGCGCTGTTATCGATTAGGTAAGGCGTGGGTCCTACTCGACACTTCGCGCATTAAAGCTGAGGTGGCCGTCGATGATACTCTCAGTTGGGCTTCGGACATAAGCTTACTGATGCTTTTACCCGTACAAGTTTGCCGATAAAAAATGGAAGTCGCATCGAAATATTGCATCGCTCCGCAGGCCGCAGAACGATTTCAAGGTGACCTAGGCGCCGCGCAGCCATCGAAATTACGGAGATTTCGAAGTCAAGACGATCGCGGTGCCCCTCCCTTCACTTGAACGGCGCGACTGCCCGCTGTTATGCCAGCTTCAAGGCACCTCTTAGGATCGAGTTGTTCAAGCCATGCGTTAATGAAGCCTGCATTGAACGCATCACCTGCACCTGTGGTATCAACGACATCGACATCGTGAGCTGGTGCATGCCATATACCCCTGTCGGACGAAGCCCAAGCACCTTCTCCTCCGACCTTAAGAGCAACGGTTGGGAAAGCTTCTGCAAGTTTTCGGATCGCCGCGTCTGGATCTTCATGCCCTGTGATCGCGGTAGCTTCCTCAAGGTTAGGCAAAAAGACATCTACGCCGGCACAGGAATTCAGAAACCCATCATCATAGATCAGAGAAGCGTCCCAACTCGGATCCAATGAAACTGACATTGACTTTTCTTTTGCGCGAGACACCAAGTCGGGAATTTCGTGAAGAGTAGCGAACTCTGCTATGTGCAGATGCCTTGCGTTCTCCCAAGCTAGAGCATTGTCCAGTGTTGAGGGGAGGGCTGACCCGGCGCGGCGGGTTAGAAAGGCTCTATCTTTGCCCACCACTGCCGCAACAGTGACTTGTGGTCCCGCGTCCCTCGAGTGATCTATAAACTGCAGATCAACGCCGCTGGTTTTCATTTTTTCGCCAATTACAGACGACAGCGCGTCACTACCCAGCCTTGCCAGCAACGCAGCCGGTCGGCCGATGTCAGCAAGGTGTGCTGCCGCGATGTAGGCGCCGCCACCCGCCGCGATTTCCAGGTCGCCCGCAAACAACTCGCGGCCCAGTACAGGCAACTCATCCAACCCTGTGAAGATGAGGTCGCAATAAATTCGGCCGATACTGATAACGGCTGCTTTTTCTCTCGTCATCATGCTCGGCCCAGAAGTTTTTCCGTCCTTGCATCGAACAGGTAAAGCGTCCCGCGCTCTGCCCGGCATTGCAGGCGACTACCCACCGCAGGGATGGATTTGTCGCGTGCCGTGGCTATGACCGAAGTGTTTTCTGCGTCCAGGTGCACCAGCGTCTCCGGACCTAGCGGTTCGACCGCCGTCACAATGCCTTCCAGCGTAAAGGTCTCAGTATCGGTCATGCTTTCCCCGACCAGGAGATCATGGGGGCGCACGCCGATCAAAAGCTCCCCCGTTGCCGAAGGGGCCGCGCTGGTGGCGGTTTTGATTCCCCGGAGAAGGTTCATCGATGGACTACCTATGAATCGGGCGGTGAAAACATCGACCGGAGCCTCATAGAGCTCAGTTGGTGTTCCGACCTGCAAAATGTGCCCGTCCTTCATTACAACGATCCGGTCCGCCATGGTCATGGCCTCGACCTGATCATGAGTTACATAAACAGTCGTTGTTTTGAGGCGCTGATGCAAACGTTTGATTTCAATGCGCATCTGCGATCTGAGCTGGGCGTCGAGATTGGAAAGCGGTTCATCGAAAAGAAATGCTGCTGGATCACGTACCATAGCCCGGCCGATGGCAACACGTTGCCGTTGGCCGCCCGAAAGGGCTGCGGGTCGACGATCCAGAAGAGCTTCGAGTCCCAGCACTTTTCCAGCGTCTTCTATGCGCCGCTTTTTCTCTTCGCGGTCAAGTTTGGACGTATAAAGCCCAAACCCAATATTTTGACGAACGGTCATGTGCGGATAGATCGCATAATTCTGGAACACCATGGCGATGTTGCGCTGTTTCGGCTCCTTTTCATTCACGACGTTTCCGCCGATCCTCAACGTTC
Source organism: Rhizobium sp. 22-785-1 (assembly GCF_053521965.1). Classification (NCBI taxonomy): domain Bacteria; kingdom Pseudomonadati; phylum Pseudomonadota; class Alphaproteobacteria; order Hyphomicrobiales; family Rhizobiaceae; genus Rhizobium; species Rhizobium sp. 22-785-1. Next base: position 4,747 of record NZ_JBNWDI010000017.1, read on the forward strand.
CGGCCGAAATCTCCTCCAGTCCTGCAATCATACGAAGCGTCGTAGATTTGCCGCAGCCAGACGGTCCGACAAACACCACGAATTCGCCGTCGCTGATCGCGAGATCTATACCTTTTACGGCCTCAACTTTGCCGTAGCGCTTTACCAGTTGGTTGAGTTCAATGGTTGCCATTATCGCGCTCCCGTGAGGGCAGTGAATTTCAGCTTTAACTCTGCCGCCATTGCGGCCTCGTGATCGGCAGCCCGCTGCGCCTCCTTCTCGAACGCAAGAAGTGCTTCGCGGTATGCCGCGATCGCCTCGCGCATAGGGTCAGACGCAGGTCCACCGAAACGAGCACGGACTTCGACGAAGTGTTCTGGAGAAACGATGTGCCTGAATTGCTCTTCGTCCAATTTGGTCTCTCGTTGTGTGAGCCCGGCGAAGGCTTGGCGGAAAGGCAGGTAGCCAGAGTTTGGGAGATCGCCATGAGAGGCGACCACGCTCTTCGCTACTTGTGCAGCGATTTCGTGTGCCTGACGGAAAGAAAGGCCTTCAATCCGGACGAGCGAGTCGGCGAGTTCGGTGATGGTGATGCACGAGCGGCGGATGTTCTGGTCAACGCGAGCAGGGTCTATCGTGATCTGGCTGACGAGGCTGGCAAAGAGGTCAAGCACGCGGCCGGCAGTCGCAAACGCCTCATAACCAGTGCCTTGGCTTTCGCCCTCACTGTCGTTCATGTCCGTGAATGGGGTGTTGTGCATGATGTCCAGCATGGTGCGAGCACGGCCAAGCGTTTGGCTGGCGAGGTGGCGCAGATGCTCGATTGGGACAGGGTTGCGTTTCTGGGGCATGATAGATGAGATCTGCACCAAGGAATTCGGCACATAAATCTGTCCGACTTCGAAGCTCGTCCAGAACTGGAAATCTTGAATGACCCTTCCAAGATGCAGGAACATAAGCTCGATGGCCGAGTAAGTTGATGTCGTGTAATCAACAGCTGCTATGCAAGAGTATGAGTTGCGAAGAGGCGCGGAAAAACCAAGCAGGTCGGCCACACGGGCGCGATCGATGGGAAAGCCGGAGGTTGTGATGGCAGCGGCGCCCATGGGTGAAAGATCGACAATGCGTCTGGCCTCGCCCAAGCGTTCGATGTCCCTGATCAGCACCTCGATCGCGGCGGAAAGATAGTGGCCGAAAGTCGTTGGCTGAGCCGGCTGTCCATGGGTGTATGCGACGATCAGGGTCTTGTCGTTGCGCTCGGCCGTATTGATCAACGCTTCCAGTAGAATTCGAGCCTTACCGCTCAGCCAGTCGATCTTGTCTTTAAGACTGAGCTTGAACAGAGTGTGATCAATGTCGTTGCGTGACCGTGCCGTATGCAGTCTTCCTGCAACATCGACGCCGATGCGTGATTTCAGCTCTTTCTCAATCAAGAAAAAGAAGTCCTCTACCTCTCCCGTATATACAAGGGTTGAGGGATCGATTGCCTGATCGATGTCGTCCAGCGCTTTTGCGATTTTCGATGCGGCCTCAAAGTCAAGAATTCCGGTCTCGTGCAGCATGACTAGGTGGGCGCGATCAATGCGGCGAAAGCCTTCCGCGTGATGGTTCTTGGCGCCATCGAACAGCGGGCGAAGGACAGTGTCCTTATACACGGGGTCTGGAAACACACTGGTATCGGAGATATTTGGGCTGTTAAGGGTCATGATATTATCCTTTCAGTCCCGCCAGCATCACTCCACGCACTATGTAGCGTTGCAGTATGATGAAGACGATGAGGGTGGGGATGGTGGCGATAGCGGCACCCGTCATGATCATCTCCCACTGAATCTGCTGTTCAACCGCAAAGCTCGAAAGCCCAACTGGCAATGTGTAGAGTTCCTTGCTCGTGGTGACGATCAAGGGCCAGAAGAAGGCCGTCCAGTTGCCAAGGAAGGTAAAGATGGCGAGCGCTGAAAGCGCTGGCGTCACCAGCGGCAGAGCGACCTTCCACCATATCTGGAATTCATTCAGCCCATCGACACGTGCGGCTTCGAGAAAGTCATTGGGGACGGTCTCGAAGAATTGCTTCATCAAGAATGTTCCGAACGCCGTCATCATGCCGGGGAACATGATCCCCCAATAGCTATCGAGCCAGCCGAGCTGACTGGACATCAGATACCACGGTATGACGAGCATCTCAGTAGGGATCATCAAGGTCGAGAGTATCGCGAGGAAAATGAAATAGCGGCCACGGAACTCGAATTTCGCCAGTGTGTAGCCTACAAGGCTGTCGAAAAAACAGTTGGAAATCGTCACCAGTACGGCAACAACCGTGGAGTTGAAGAACCAGCGCAGGAAACGCCCGTCTGCGAGCACGGTAATGTAATTGCCGAGTGTCGGCGCTTCAGGAATTAGCCGAAGATCGTAGACCTGATCGGCCGTCTTAAAGGATGTCGCGAACATGAAGAGTAGCGGCGAAACCATGATCAGGCCACCGATGAACAGCAATGTCCAAGCAAGAATACGACCTGGTCGGACGCGAGCATGGGAAAGCGGCAGAGTCTCGCTCATTTCTTTTCCCTCAGTATCCAGAGTTGGAGCAGCGATACGAGCAGCAGGATGGTGAAGAGAACGACGGTCTGAGCAGCGGCGTAACCCATCGCGTAGGAGTTGAATGCCGTTTGATAAATCATCAACACGAGCGGCTTGGTCGATCCAAGCGGGCCCCCCGGGTCGTTCGTCGTCATATTGTAGACCTGGTCGAAAATGCGTAAAAAGCCAATCGAAGAAAAGACCACGAGAAAAACGGTCGTTGGCTTCAGAAGCGGAAGCGTGATCTTCCTCAGGATTGCCCATTCGCCAAGCCCGTCAATTCGGGCAGCTTCGTAGAATGTCGTCGGAACCGCGCGCAATCCAGCCATGAAGATGATGATCTGGAAGCCCAATCCCGCCCAAATGGCTGTCACCATAACTGAATAGAGCGCCTGATCGGTGGACCGAATGAACGGTTGTTGGGGTACCCCCAGCACGCCGAGAACATCATTTATGATGCCGATCGGGGGAGGCTGGTAAAACCAGCGCCAAACCCAAGCCATCGCGGCGGCCGTCGTCAGGTAAGGCAAGAAATACAGTGCCCGGATGAAACCGTGCAGGATGCGTACTCGGTCCAGGAAAAAGGCGACCACGAAGGCCAGTACGAGACTAATCGGGGTGCCGACGATGAGGTAGGTAAAGGTGTTTTTGAACACTTTCCAGAACTGCGGATCTTTGAAGAGCTTCACATAATTGGCGAAACCGATGAATTTGGCCGGTCTTAAGAGATCCCAGTTCGTGAATGACAGCCAAAAGGCCTGAAAAGTCGGGTAGAAGCGGATCACGCTGTAAAACAGGATAGGGATCGCTAGGAAGCTCCATATCCATATGAGACGCTTTGTCCGCATGGGAAGGCGATCTCGCAAGGAGCCGCCGGGGCGGCCATTCGCCACCCCATCTTGATCAATCGCCGCCATGGCAGAAACTCCTATCAGGGTTGCGCCGCGTCGATGATTTCCTGCTCGCCCTCAGCCGCCTGCTTGATCGATTCCTCTACCGACTGGCCTTCGAGAAGGACACGGTTTGTCATGTCGATGGCGTTTTGACGCTGTGCGGCTTCGTCCAGAAATATCGTTGTGTGGGCATATTCGAGACCCTTAAGGAACGGGCCGTAGATAGGATCTTTGAGGTTTGCGTCCGTTAGAGCCGCAGACCGACGGGCAGGGAGCTCCCCAACAGTTTTCAACCAGATCGACATTGCCTCTGGCGAGGAGATGTAGGCGAGAAATTTCTTCGCAGCCTCGAGCTTTTCACCAGTCGTCTTTGCACTGATACCATTGGCGAAATAGCTCGCGTAGTTGGAGCGGATATTCTTGTCGTTAGTTGGAAGTTCGGTAACGCCCCACTCGAAATCTTTGATGGTGCGGAACGAGCCGAGGCGGAACGTCCCGTCTATGGTCATTCCAGCTTTGCCAGCACGAAACGCTGCCTGACCTTCATCCATGAAGCCGGCTTGTCCGATCTTCTTTTCGAGCTGGAGGCTGGTGTAGAATTTCAGGGCCTGGATGCCAGCGTCGCTGTCATAGGCGACCTTACGGTCATTGTCTGTATAAGGTTCCCCGCCATATTGCCGAATGAGAACTTCGCGCCACCACTGATGGTCCTGTCCACCCATATCGAGCGTTGTTCCAGCGACAGTCAGGTTTCCGGCATCGTCATGCTTGGAAATCTTTTCAGCCGCAGCCACGAACTCGTCCAGGGTTTTGGGAGGATTAGCGGGGTCGAGACCCGCTTCCGTGAAGAGCTTCTTGTTGTAGAACAAAGCAAGTGACCGTACAGCCGTCGGCAGGCCATAATAATCATCTCCCCGCTTCATGGCGCTGACGATGGGGAAAAATTCGCTTTCGATCTTGTCATGGGGGAAGGCGTCCGAGGGTAGTGGCTGCAAGATCCCTCCTGCCGCAAACTTGTCGAGCCAACCGTAGAACAGCTGCATCACATCCGGCCCGTTGCCAGACATATTGGCCGCAATCACGCGTGTCTGATAGTCGGCGTAAGGAAAAGTAACCTGCTTGACGGTGATGTCTGGATTGGCCTTTTGGAAATTAGCGATCAATTCATCCATCGCTTTGACCCGTGTATCGAAGACATACTGCCAATATTGTATCTCAACGGCCTGCGCGGCGTTGAATGCAAATGTGCTGAAGCCGGCGACCAATCCGGCAAATAGAGCTGTCCTGCGCATGTGAGCCTCCTGTTTCTCCGTCCGGTCTTCCGGGTACGGAGTGATCGTTCCCTTTATTCACGCCTTCGCGTGACTCATCGACTTCAGACCGTAACGTTTCGTCGAAGCGCAACTGAGCCGGTCGTCAAGATCGGCTATACGGTTCTCTGAAGGCGGGCATTTGTCAATAAGATAATTTACTTGAATTAATGTATTGCGTGTATTCTCGTTCCGGAGTTATGTGTTTCAAGCGGACCGGAAGTGAGAAATGACGTTACACACGATGGAAGCCTATCCAGTCGCTATCGGAAAAAATCCTGAGCGAAGCCGTGAGCATAATCGGCGGGTCGTTCTCGATATCGTGCGCCGGCATGGATCGCTCGGACGAGCTCAACTTGCGAAAATCACCCATCTTACTCCCCAGGCAGTTGCCAACATTGTCGATGAACTGGTCGGTGAGAAGCTTCTGAAAGAGTTAGGTCGACGGCGTACAGGTCGGGGACAGCCGCCAATACAGTTTGCCGTTAATCCAGACGGTGGGGCGACCATCGGAGTGGAAATCGCCGCCGATCACATGGTTACAGTGGGCCTCGACCTAGCCGGAATTCTGCGCGCGCATCGCGTAACGCCTTTGACCGACACGTCGCCCGAAGCCATCCTTAAAACCTTTTCAACAGATCATGCTGCAGTCGCAGACCAGGTGGGATGCCGATTACTTGGCACGGGCGTCGTCATGCCGGGGCCGTTCGAGATCGATGGTATGACCTCGGTTGGTCCCACGACTCTCTCCGGTTGGAACGGGATTGACGCGCGGCAAATGCTAAGCGAGGCATGCGGCCAACAGGTCGTAGTGGAAAACGATGCAACGGCTGCGGCTGTGGGCGAGCGCCTGTTCGGTGCGGGGCAATCTATCCCGAATTTCTGTATGATCTATTTCGGAGTTGGTATCGGCCTTGGCATGATCCAGGACGGCGCCCCTTATCGCGGTGCCTTCGGAAATGCTGGCGAAATCGGTCATGTGACTGTTTCGCCGCGGGGTCGAGCATGTCCTTCATGCGGCCAGAAAGGCTGCCTGGAAGCCTATGCGTCCGTCTACGTCCTCAAGGAGCGGCTGGGTCAAGCAGGTATTGCCAACACCGAGCTCGACAACCTGGAATCCCTATTCAAGATGCAGGATCCAACGGTCATCGACTGGATCGATGATGCGGCAGCGCATCTCGCTCCCATGATCGCCATGCTCGAAAACATTCTTGATCCGCAGACAATCATTCTGGGTGGGGCACTACCCGAGGCGATCATCGCGAGCATCATCCAGCGGATGGGAACACTGCCGACTTCGGTTGGTAGCCATCGTCAGCGCGAATTACCGCGGGTCATGACCGGGAAATCCGGTCAGCTGACCGCCGCGCTTGGCGCTGCTGCCTTGCCGCTATTCGACATCGTGACACCAAAGCTAGAGACATCTCTGGGCACCGCAGCCGCAGTTATCGACTGAAATTTAGGGAGACAAGCATGCTTAGTCCTCGTGAGCGCATCGAACGCCAGATGGCCGATCCCTGGCTCCTTCGTCTCCATCGTAGGCTGAGCGCGCTGACTTCCACAGTTACCGTTATGCATACGGGTGCGCATCCAGATGATGAGCAGAACGGGTTGCTGGCCTATCTTCGAATGGGGCTTGGCATGCGCACGATTATCGCATGTTCGACACGCGGAGAGGGTGGACAGAACGCGTTGGGGCCGGAGCGTCTGGGCGCTTTGGGGGTCATTCGATCGCGTGAATTGGAAGAAGCCGCCCGGATTATCGATGCAGATGTCAGCTGGCTTGGGCACGGCCCAGCGGATAGAATTCACGATTTCGGCTTCTCCAAGAATGGTGACCAGACGTTCGATCGATGGGGAGAACAGCGCATCATGGAACGATTGGTTCGTGCCTACCGTAAAGAGCGGCCGGATATCGTCATCCCGACCTTCCTTGATGTGCCTGGCCAACACGGCCATCATCGGGCCATGACGCGAGCTGCCAGAAGCGCTGTTGCGCTCGCCGCAGATCCTGCCGCATTTCCTGAGCACGCCGCCGAAGGATTGCGACCTTGGAAGGTGGCGAAGTTCTACCTTCCAGCATGGTCTGGTGGTGGCGACACCTATGATGATGAGGTTCCTCCGCCGGACACAACGCTGGTGGTCGAAGCGTTCGGCAAAGAGAAGGCGACCGGCGCCGAATATGACCGGATCGGCGAGTGGTCCCGTTATTATCACGCGTCGCAGGGCATGGGGCACTGGCCAGAACAGCCGCAACGCATCTGGCCGTTGCATCTGGCAATCCCAGGGGAAGGGGCGCTCGAGGAAACTTCTATCCTCGACAATCTTCCATCCTCCTTGGCGGACCTCGCAGGTTTTGATGGTCTCGATTCGACTCTCGCCAAGGCGGTTATCGACGCCGACGAGGCGATTGCTGAAGCCATTTCAGCCTATCCGGATACTCAGCGGATAACACGGTCGCTGCTTACCGCAGCCCATTGCCTGCAAGAGGTCGACGAGAGCTCTGGTCAGCCGTTCCGTGAACTGCATGGACATAGGATCGTCACCAAACGCAGGCTGGTGGATTTAGCGATTTTGACCGCACTCGACCTCTTCGAACGAGCTTACAGCGAGCCAGCTGATATCGTTCCAGGAGGGACTGCAACGCTTCGGGTCGAGTTATCCGACAGAGCCAGTGAGTTTCAAGCCGACGTTAAGCCGGTTCTTCCTGCGGGTGTAAGCTATGATGTTCGATCGCTTTGTCGGCCGGTCGTTTTTTCTCTCGCGGCGGACACTAATGCTGCTGTTTCTAGTCTCTACCACCCAGGCTGGAAGGCCGCAGGGGGCAACGGCCACGCGTATGTGCAGATATCGGCCGTTGTGGATGGGCGAGAAGTGTCTGGTTTTTTCGACTTGGAAGAACCATTTTTTGTCACCCCCCCTCAGTCGTTGACGCTGAAACCCGATGCTCTCCTCGTCCCAAAGGGACAAGATCAGAACAACATTCGTTTTGCGGTAGATATAGACGGGGGACATGCCCCGATCTCTTTCAAAGCCGCAAGCGGTTGGAGCGTGCGCCACTCAGGAGGCGACTGGTTTGCTGAGCTCGCAGGCGAAGGCGCAGCAGGTCTTGTCCAGCTGGAGGCGCTTTCCGGCGGGCAACCGGCCTTTCAGATCACGCCGATTGCTTATCCGCATATCGGTCGGGCACGCTTTCTGTCGCCCTCGACTTTGAAGATTTTGTCGCTGGATCTCAAGCTGCCTAAAAATGCGCGCGTCGGCTATGTTGGCGGCGGCGCAGACAGAGTGGGTATGTGGCTCGCGCGCATGGGCTTAAATGTCACTGAGCTCGACGCGCATGCGCTTGGTGGCGATCTCTCCGCCTTCACAACTATCGTCGTTGGTATATTTGCTTTTGGGGTTCGCAGGGATCTTGCAGAGGTAACCGAAAAAATTCATCACTTCGTCGAGAGCGGCGGGCATCTCGTTACCCTCTACCACCGACCGACCGACGGATGGGACCCCGAAGCGACGCCTGTGTACCGGATAGAAATCGGAAAACCCTCGCTTCGCTGGAGGGTGACTGATCCAGCAGCGGAGGTCAGGGTACTTCAACCCGAGCACCCGCTGCTCATCGGTCCCAATATTATCGACGCCCCGGACTGGACCGGCTGGGATAAGGAGCGTGGTCTCTATTTTGCCTCGCGCTGGGATGAGGTCTACGAGCCGCTGCTCGCCATGCATGATGTCGACGAGCAACCGTTAAAGGGCGCGTTGATCTCGGGGGCTATCGGAAGAGGGAGGCACACTCATGTCAGCCTCGTGCTGCATCACCAGATGGACAAGTTGGTTCCAGGTGCATTCCGGTTGATGGCCAACCTTGTGCAGCCTGCGTGAACGACGAAGAAGAAAATAACACGCACCCTCGTTCGCAGGCGAATGACATCCGTGCGGGTATTGGTTGGCTATTCCTGGACATGGCTCTCGTCGCTGGCGGGATGACTGCGCTGGTGAAAGCTCAGGGTGTCAATTATCCTGCCTTCCAACTCGTCTTCATCCGGGCGCTGATCGGCCTGCTCTTCATCCTGCCGCTCATCTGGCGACACCGAAAAGAGATGAGAGCCGTTCGATATCCATGGCGTAACCTATCCCGCATTTGCTGTAATGCTATCGCTTTGACGAGCAATTTCATTGCGATCGGCTTGCTTCCTCTGGCAACTGTGAATGCCATAGGCTTTTCGCGCCCACTGGTGACAATGGCGCTTGCTGTTACCTTGCTTGGTGAGAGCGTGAACCGGTACCGATGGGCTGGAGCCTGCCTTGCTTTTATGGGTGTGCTCGTTGTCATCAATCCCGTAGGCGGAGAAGTGAATGCGGGTATTCTGATTATCCTCGTCTCTGTTATCTTCGGGGCTTTAGCGGTAATACAGGCGCGCGCCCTGCGGGCAGAAAACACGACCGTGATGATGGTCTTCTACACCGTTGGCCTTGCAGCTATTACCGCCATCCCAGCAGTCTGGACATGGAAGCCGGTCGCTCCATCCGACTGGATTCCCCTGCTTGGGATAGGGCTATTGGCACAACTTGGGCAGTATTGCTTCCTGCAGGCCTATCGTAAGGCCGATGCCGCCATTCTTGCACCTGTCAGCTATCTGTCCCTTCTGGTCGTCACAGCAATTGGATATTTCCTGTTCAACGAGGTGCCAGAGCCACGCGTGTCGTACGGCATGGCAATGATCCTGATTTCGCTACTGTCGACCGCTATCTTAGAGCACTTTGATAAACACGCCAGGAAAGGGTGATCTACAACTTGCTTGATGGCTCATAGAGATTCGTTCTGTGCGCCATCTGGCGGGGCGTTCGTCAGCGCGCGCGACGTTTCGCTTTGAAAGCGCGCTTGTGGCAAGGCCTTTCGCGATTGTTTAAAAATTTTTCCTGAATATTCATTTTCCCAATTGACGTCGCTCCAAGCTGTCACTTATAAGTCCGCTCACTGACGAGGGCGGCGGCGCTGCTGGCGACGAAGTCCTTTGTTCTTGTAAAAATCGGAAAAGATGAGCTGATGCTTGTTGCTCT
>NZ_JBNWDI010000018.1:0-12056 GCF_053521965.1 Rhizobium sp. 22-785-1
ATGATCTGTTCTTCTGTAAAACGATTGCGCTTCATTCCCTGGTCCTCTCAATGGGCCAGAGCTTACTTCAAAATGGATTATTTCAACGGGGCAAGGTCACTAGCAAATGGTGCTCTGCCGCTCTCGAACGATAACGTAGGCGATGGAGGCGCTGTTCATGGCCGCCTGCAGGCTTAATTTCCTTATCGAAGGCTCAGGGTTACAGGCGCCGCTGTGGCAAACTCTTTCAGGTGGTAACCCAGTGGAGATTAGGTAGGACGGCTATCCGCCAAATTGGCTAGGGGCTGATGCACACTCAAAACAAATATGCGAAGGCGCTACATCGCATGGTGAGTTCTCGTCCTAGATCGCCCGCAACTGATCACGCAAAGGATCGGCCAAGGAGTGCAGCAGCAATTGGTTTGGGCTAGCGGTTTCGACGCGGTTCCGCCCAAGGGCTTTTGCGCGGTAAAGCGCGCTATCGGCGCTTGCAAGCATCCCGGAGAGGTCGTGACAGTCCGGTGCCGCGAGGCCGATACTGACAGTCGCACGAGTTTTTAAGCCCTCTGCCTGAGCGGTTGCCTCGGCGAACCGGCTTGCGATGGCCGATCCGCGATTAAAAGCTTGGGAATGGTCGCACTGCGGAAGAAGCGCAGCGAATTCCTCACCGCCAAGCCGGACAAGCAGTGCGCCGGGGCCCGCTTCTTCACGGGCTGCGTCGGCGAACAGTTGCAAAACCTTATCCCCAGTTGGATGTCCATGACGGTCGTTGATCGCTTTGAAGTGGTCGAGGTCGAAAGCAAGTAGGGAGACGGGGCCTCCACACCGCTCTCGCAGCATTCGAGCCGCCTGCTCGAAAAAGGCGTGGCGGTTTGCAAGACCGGTCAACTGGTCGGTTTGTGACATGCGGAGCAGGTTGAGCTTTTCCTCCTCTCGAATAATCATCAGAAAGGACATCGGCATCGCCACCGAATACAAGACGGCTTCGTACATCGTCACCTCCGCGACGATGGAAACAATTTCTTGCCCGTAGCGCTCAATGAGAACAGGGGCAATGAAGGCTCGGCCAAAATAGAACGCGGCATGGAAGGCCGAAATCGATACTGCAATTGGACGTGAGCGCAATTGCTGCACTGTACCGCTACGTAGCAGTATCCATGCTGTCAGGCCGCAGGTGAGCGCAATGGGAACAGAAGAAACGTGGTTCCAGAAGACGACTGGAAAATGTGTTCCAGCGATCGCCCAGACGGTAATTAGACAGCTTAGCGTCGCTACGGACGACCTGACATATTGTCGACCATCGAGACCGGCAACTGCGTTGAGGACGAGAAGATAGCCTGACATCATCAGGATGTTGATAGCTGCCATGCCTAGCGCTACCGGGAAGTGGCTGCGGTTCATCGCGAGCATACAACCGAGAATGAACAAGAAGAGTGCGGCGGCCAAAACACCCAGGACGCGGGCGCGAACCGGATGAGCCTGCCTTTCCCATAGGAGAAGGGACGCTGACACCAGCAGCGTTCCAACGGTTAAGTACCAAAGGGTTTGTAAATCGATCTGCATTGCTGTGTCCGCCTTACGACAAAGCTTACCGGCTGGTCTATATAAGATTCCTTACTTCGCCTCGTATATCGCGGATATGGTTGACGTAACGTTAGGCGTGCTTTCGATAGTGAAAATAAATCTAGGCGTGTATTCGGACAAAAGGGTTTACGGATGATCGACTGCGTGCGTCGACAGGCCTGCTTGGAGAAGTAGATGGTCAGTCAGACCTCGCAACGGTCCATATCGCAACATGTCGCGGCTCGACCAACAAAGCGTCTAGGTTCTCATGCCATGCCGCTCGATAGGGTCGATTTAGCTGAACGTTCAGCACGTTTTCCCGATCTGTCCACGTTTCATGAAGCTGGAAAACGTTTCTCCGCTCCGGATCGACGTGTAGCGTCGATCGCACGAACGTCTGCTCATGACGCATCGCGTCCAGCACCGGGTCGAGCAGGGCGCGGAATCGGCTAACTTGATCAGGGAATACGTGGAAGGTGATGACGTAGGTTTCAGGTTGTGTGGGTGAGCTCATTTTAGCGCCTCCGGAAACAGGACGATAATGGTCGCGGCGACTTGCAGAGTGTATCTGCGTGACTCTATTCGGATCGAATTCCGTGAGAGCGTTGACAGTTGATGCCGACAGCTAGTGCAATTAAAGGCCGAATTGATCATGCCAACACCCGCCTGCGAATGTCGTCGGCAAGCTTTGAAGCGTGCGTGACCATAATTCCATGTGCGACACCTTCGTAAACGACGAGTTCCGCGCCGGGTATCGTTGCAGCGTATACGCGCCCACTGGACTCCAGAGGCGCGGAGACGTCGCGGTCACCGTGGATAATCGTGACTGGCAGCTTCAAATCACAGGCTTCCGACGAGAGGTCGCAAAGTGCGATCGTACGTTGGAACTCGATTAAAGCTCTGCGAGAGCAATCCATAGCCATCAAGCCCATCCAGTCTTTGACGCGTGTAGGAGCGCCAGGAGCAAAGAGTTCGAGATTGGCGTCGATCCAGCCCGACAGGTTGGAGCTAAGTTCTCCGCATAGACTGTCCATCGTCTCCAGCGTGACCCCGCCGACGCCAATGATTTTAGGTCCAGTTGCGCCGACCAGAATGAGCCTTTTGATCCGGTTGTCATTGTACCGGGAGAGGTAGCGTATTGCTTCTCCACCGGCACCGGAGTGCGCTACCAGTGTCACGTTCGAAAGATCGAGAGACCTCAGCACCACAGCGAGATCGTCGGCCAAAGTGTCGTAAGAGTAGCTTGCTCGATCGGTAGAACGACCGTGTCCGTTTCGGTCATAAGCGATAGTCCTAAGACCTGCGTCATTGAGATGAAGCCTAGTCTCGCCCCAAATTCGGCCGCCCATAGCCCATCCGGCCAAGAAGAGCACGGGCGGACCCTCACCCCAATCGCTGACGTGAAGAAAATGCCCTTCGCCGCGTGAAACAAATGCCGGCATCATACGAACTCCTTGTCCAGGAACCCGATGACCTCTTCGATTTGACCGTCCTGCGTTGTGCGGACGATGTCGGTCCCCGTGGCGATCAGCCTTCCGTCCTCGCCTGAGAGCGTCCAGGAGAACCGCGCAAATGAGCCATGCCCGTCAGGCTCGCCCCGAAGTGTAAAGGTGTGGCCAGGAAGTTGGGCCCGGACACCTGCGATCATTGCAGAGATGCCCTCCCAACCTTCGCTTGCCATTATCGGGTCGGCGTAGCGAGCTCCCTGTGTCCAGGCGTTGGCCAGTCTCTGGTCGCGTGATGTGGCGTCAGGATCATTCCAGAGCGCGAGATACTCACTGGCCAGCAATTCGGGATTTGTCATTGTCCGCCTCCATATTAGATGACGAACCAAGAATGCCGCAGCCGCTGGACGAAGACGATTACCTCCGAGGTAATGACTTCGACGATCCAGACCGTTAGTCTCCGCCACATGAGCGCAATATCGACGACCCTTGGTGAGGCATTGAGAATGTGGCGGGCAAGACGCCGACTCAGCCAGCTTGATCTCGCGGGCGAAGCGGAGGTCTCTACTCGCCATCTCAGTTTTATTGAAAGCGGCCGTGCGTCTCCTAGCCGCCATGTGCTATTGCGTCTTGCGGAAGCACTTCGCTTACCGCTGAGAGAGCAAAATCAACTACTGCGTACCGCGGGCTTCGCCCCGATCTATGAAGAGCGTGCATTCTCCTCTCCAGACATGGAAAACGCTTTGGTTGCCGTGGAAGCAGTGTTGCGAGCGCATGCGCCCTTTCCGGCGCTGGCCGTCGATCGGCACTGGAACTTAGTGCTTGCCAATGATACCGCGCGGCAGATGCTGATCGGCATCGATGAGAGGCTGCTGAGGCCTCCAATAAATGTGCTTAGAGCGACGTTCCACCCACAGGGGCTGGCGCCACGCATTTTGAACCTCGCCGAATGGCGTCACCATGTCTTGTCACGACTTCGAAGAGACATCGATCAATCTGCTGACCCGGTACTAGAAGCGCTCCACACCGAACTCTCCGGTTTTCCTTTTCCCGCTAGTCGCCGCCCGCCAAGCTCTACCGAGCGCATTGCCGTGACACTTTCCATTCGCAGCGAAGCAAATCGTGGCGTGATGACGTTTCTGTCCACAACGACCGTGTTCGGCACTGCGGTGGACGTTACGCTCGCGGAACTGACGCTGGAATGCTTTTACCCGGCAGACGAGAAGACGCGACAATCTCTAATGGACGGAATGACCAAGCCATGATGAGCCGTTTGTTCAGCGGTCCGAGCGTTCTTAGACCAGCTTCACCGCACGAACATGTTAGTCATCTTGCCATGCAATGGCGGCAATGCGCCAAGCATTCTGAGTCCGCACCAACTGAATGAACTTTGCGCCGCTTCCACCGTAGGGTTCGCCCGAGAAGATTCCACTCTTTGCGTAGGTCGAATGGCGGCAGGCTATGCCACGCAATACCTGAGTGGTCGCTGAAGTCTCCCACTCATGAAAGTCGATAAGCGAGCCGTCGCTGAGCATCCGCTCGCGCGGTACGATGAACGCATCCACGTTCATTGTTTCCACCTCAGCAGCATTGGCTCGCACGATGACTGCCTCAGGAAGAAACATTTCCCGCAGACCTCGCACGTTAATGACCCGTCCGCTGCGGTTGTCGAACGCGGCATAAAATCTGCCGACCAATTCGTTGATTGCTGCGTGCAAATCCGGATTGTCACGTTCGGTGGTCATGGAAGCCTCGTTGTTCCTCTCTATGGAATTTACACCTACCCTAATAAGGCAGCATGGTTCAACGACAGCGCTATCTGACGTCTACGAGGGACACTGATGAGGGGAGCGCGTGAATGCATTCCGCAGGCGAACGGATAGCTGCCAAAAGACTGTAACTGCTCGCCAACTTCTTTGACGTCAGCTCGGTTCCTCTTCGCGGCTGCCGGATCACTCCGTCGATCGCAGATTGCCTGGAACTCTGGTCATATTCCACCAAGCCGCCGTTGACGTTCCGATCCGTGCAAGCGTCTCTTTCAATCTATTGGGTCCCAACCTATTTTGACGTGATCGGATGATGTAAGAGGTGAGGACGGCTGGAGTTCGATGGAAGCACTTGGCACGCAAAATGAGGCGCTAAATGTCATCGTGACCGATCGTCTTACGATGCGGTTGCCAGAAGTCTCCGATTTCCGGGATATGGTTAAGCTCTGGAGCGATCCAGATGTCGTCCGTTATATCGGAGGCCGTACTTCCACTGACGATGAGGTTTGGCAGCGCCTTTTACGTTATAGAGGCCTCTGGGCGCTGGTTGGTTATGGCTATTGGACTATTCGTGAGACTAAGTCCGGTGATTTCGTAGGGGAAATGGGATTTGCGGACTGGCACCGCGTCGGCCTTCCGCATTTGAGAAACGTGCCCGAGGCCGGATGGGTTTTGTCCTCAGCAATGCAGGGGAAAGGTTATGCCCGAGAGGCATTGGACGCTGCGCTGCAATGGATTGATTTGTCCGTCAGACCACGATCGTCTGCCTGCATCATTGCGCCTGAAAACACGCGATCCGTTCTCCTAGCCGAGCAATACGGATATCAGGTTGCTACACGAACCAAATACCGCTTAACCGACACGCTTGTTATGGTGCGCAATCATCTTCTTGAAAAGAACGAGCGCGGGTCTGATTGACTATCGCCAGTTGAACAAGCCGAGTTCCATAGTTGCGCGTTAGATTCGGTAGAGAGTCGACTGCGGATTGCCGCAAATGTCCGATAACGACTTCGTCCTTTTTTTGAACTAGTTAAAATGAATAATGTAAAGGTGACGAAAATCTGAGGTCTCGCTGAGCTTTCGGCATTTCTCATATTGACTCGCAGACCAATGCGCTATGAAGGCTACCTCATCTCTCGAAGGGCGCCCGAATGCACAGAAAAGACGCAGCCATTAGACCGGTCAAAGGTTTCGGTCTCGATATGCCAATCCTGATCGGTCTTGCCGGAGCCCTAATATTCTTTGTGGTGAGCACGGTCGCATCCCTTCAAACCACACGTTCGCTTCGTGAAAACAACCAGAAGGTCGTTCTGACGCATGAAGTGATCGTTGCGATCGACCTTTTGCAATCTGATGTACAAGATGCCGAGACCGGCCAGCGCGGCTACCTGTTGACAGGAAACGAACGCTATCTTGAGCCATACGAAAGAGCACGGTCTCAACTTACCGCACGCTTCAAGGAGCTTGAGTCGGTTATGGGATCAGATCTCGTTCAGCAAAGACGTCTGGCCGAGTTGCGGACTGATGTCGATAGGAAGCTGGACGAGCTTTCCCGAACGATCGACATGAGGCGTGACGGGAACGCCGAGGCTGCCCTTGCCCTGGTGAATTCGGATGTTGGCAAGACTGCCATGGACGCGCTTCGCTCTACCATCGCTGACATGCGTGTCGTTGAGACCCAAGAACGCGCACAGCGCCTTATTGCCATGAATAGTGCCTACAACACGGCGATCGCTCTGGTTATCAGCGCAGGTCTCCTTGGGACGATCTTGACCTTCGTCATAGGTTATCTGATGCGGCGAGCAACGATCGCACGGCGGAGACAAGAGTGGTTGCAGCAAGCTCAATTGGGGTTGAGCGAGGCCGTCATGGGTGACAAAAATACTGTTGACGTCGGTGAGAGTATTCTTGGCTACCTGAGCAGTTATGTTGGGGCAGTAGCGGGGGTTCTGTTTGTAAAAGATGACGACGGATTCGAGCGGTCGTCGACTTTCGGCGTGCCGCTTGATCACACGCTTCAGTCGCGGCTAAGCGCAAACGAGGGATTGTTCTCGCACGTTCTTACAAATCAGAGACCTATTGTCGTCGGCGAGCTACCCGAGGGTTACATCAACTTCAGTTCAGGCCTTGGCAGACAAAAGCCGAGCCACCTCGCGATTGCTCCAGCGAGCGTTGACGGTAAGGTGAAGGCTGTTGTCGAGCTCGGTTTCCTCCATCCCGTCGGCGATCACATCCTGGAACTGCTAGAGCAATCGTCAGATACAATTGCGACCGCTATCAGATCGGCAGAGTTCCGGACACAGTTGCAAAAACTGCTACACGAAACACAGCGTCAGACTGAGGAACTTCAGGTTCAGGGCGAGGAACTACGCGTTTCCAACGAGGAACTGGAGGAGCAAGGAAGAGCGCTCAAGGAATCGCAGGCGCGTTTGGAACAACAGCAGGTCGAACTGGAGCAGACAAACTCCCAGCTGGAAGAGCAGGCGCAAGAACTTGAGCGGCAGCGAGATGGGCTGGAAAAGGCGAATGAGGCGATCAGTCGAAAAGCGGCTGAAGTCGAACAAGCCAGCCGTTACAAGTCGGATTTCCTGGCAAATATGTCTCATGAATTGCGCACGCCACTCAACTCGTCTCTGATCCTGGCTAAGCTTCTGGCTGACAATCCGGACGAGAACCTAACTCCCGAGCAAGTCAAATTTGCCCAGACCATCCAATCGTCCGGAAACGACTTGTTGAATCTGATCAATGATATCCTTGATCTTTCGAAGATTGAGGCCGGGCACGTGGAGATCAACCCTGAACCGGTTTCCATTCAGCGGACTGTCGATGCCCTGCAGCGTATGTTTACGCCGCTTGCGGACAACAAGGGCTTGGGGTTCGCGGTCGACATAGCTGAGGACGTAGCGCCAATTGTCGAGACAGACCCGCAGCGCCTTGAGCAGGTCTTGAAAAACCTCATCGCCAACGCGATCAAGTTCACCGAAACAGGACACGTCAGCCTACTGGTGCGGTCGACTGAGGGCGGGCAGATCGCGATTTCCGTAACGGATACCGGTATTGGGATCGCCGAAGAGCAGCAGCATCGTATTTTCGAAGCGTTTCATCAGGCCGACAGCACGATCAGCCGCAGGTTTGGTGGCACCGGACTTGGACTGTCGATCTCGCGCGAACTGGTACGGCTACTTGGGGGGACACTCCATCTCAAAAGCAAGCCAGGTTCAGGATCGACGTTTACAGTGCTCATCCCGAAAAAGTTTGATGCTGAACAGCTTCCTCTTGCCGTTCAAGTTGTTCCTGTTCGGTCCAGCACTACCCCAAAAAACGATCTCCCGACCGCGTCGAGTACTTCGAGCGCAACCGCATTGAATGGTGGCAACGCGCGTGGAATTGTCGAGGATGACCGCAGGCTTGCCAATGAACAGGCACGAAAACTGCTTATCGTTGAAGACGATCACTCATTTGCGTCGATATTGCGGGACCTAGCGCGTGAATTGGACTTCCAAGCTCTCGTTGCAGGCAGCGCTCACGAGGCACTCGAACTGGCGAAGCAATTTATGCCAAGTGCGATTGTTCTTGACGTCGGTCTGCCGGACCAATCCGGATTATCCGTATTGGATCGCTTAAAACGAGATGTTCGTACACGCCATATTCCGATCCATATCGTGTCCGCGGAAGACTACTCGGAAAGGGCCCTTTCACTTGGTGCGATCGGATATGCTTTGAAGCCAGTTCAACGGGATCAGCTCGTTGGCGTCGTGAAGTCCCTAGAAGCACGTATTACGCAAAATGTACGCAGGGTTTTAATTGTTGAAGACAACGAGGTGCAACGCGATGCAGTTGCGAGGCTTATTGGTTCGCCAGAGGTAGAAACGATCGGTGTTGGCACGGCCGCAGACTGCCTCGCCGAACTCAAAAACAGAACATTCGACTGCATGGTGCTCGATCTGTCACTGCCTGACGCCTCGGGTTTTTCACTTCTGGAGACCATCAGTCAGGACAGCGAACACTCCTTTCCGCCAGTTATCGTGTATACCGGCCGTGTACTGACCGCAGACGAAGAGCAAAGGCTTCGCCGCTACTCCAAGTCGATCATCATCAAGGGAGCAAAGTCGCCTGAGCGTCTCCTCGACGAGGTAACGCTCTTCCTTCACCAGGTCGTCTCTGACTTGCCTGATGAGCAGCAGAACATGATCCGCAAAGCGCGCAGTCGTGACGCTCTCCTTGAGGGAAGACGTATCCTTGTCGTTGAGGACGATGTTCGCAACGTTTATGCGTTGACCAATATTCTGGAGCCGCGCGGTGCGCTCGTGGAAATAGCGCGCAATGGTGAGGAGGCTCTGCAAAAACTGACGCTCTCTGTGGAGAAGCCGGACGCGAAGATCGATCTCGTGCTGATGGATGTCATGATGCCAGTTATGGACGGACTTACTGCAACGCGTCATATCCGCACAAATCCTCAATTCAAGAAGCTGCCCGTTATCACGCTTACGGCCAAGGCTATGCCAGACGACCAAAAGCGATGCATCGAAGCAGGTGCCAACGATTACATGGCAAAACCGCTTGACGTTGAAAAACTCTTGTCACTGGTTCGGGTTTGGATGCCGAAATGATTGAAACCTACGAAAAGGTGGAAGATATCGAAATTCGACTTCTGCTTGAGGCGCTCTACCATCGTTATCACTATGACTTTCGAGCCTATACGACGTCATCGATTAAACGACGCCTTCGTCAAGCGCGCGAGCAGCTAGGCTTTGAGACCATAACCGCAATGCAGGAGCGCGTTCTGCACGACGCGGATATGCTACCCAAAATGCTTCGGTACCTTACCGTTCAGGTCAGCGAAATGTTTCGTGATCCGAGTTACTTTCAGGCGATCCGAGAAAAAGTTGTCCCTCACTTGCTAACCTATCCTTCCCTAAAAGTGTGGATTGCAGGCTGCAGCACGGGTGAGGAACTCTATTCCTTCGTCATACTGTTTCGCGAGGAGGGACTTGAGGACCGAACAATCTTCTACGCAACCGACATCAATCCGGAAGCACTCGCTCAGGCCGAATCTGGGATCTACGAGTTGGAAAGAGTTCGGTTGTTTACTGAAAATCATCGCCAATCTGGTGGTAAGAGCTCACTCTCTGATTATTACCATACCGCCTACAACCGCTGTGTCCTCGACAAAAGTCTTCGGCGCAATGTTGTCTTCTCAGACCATAGTCTCGTTACCGACCAGGTCTTCAGCGAGATGCAGTTTGTCTCTTGCCGAAACGTC
Organism: Rhizobium sp. 22-785-1; assembly: GCF_053521965.1. NCBI lineage: Bacteria > Pseudomonadati > Pseudomonadota > Alphaproteobacteria > Hyphomicrobiales > Rhizobiaceae > Rhizobium > Rhizobium sp. 22-785-1. The sequence goes on from NZ_JBNWDI010000018.1 coordinate 10,017, forward strand.
ATGATCTATTTCAACAAGGATCTTCAAGATAGGGCGATAGGGCTATTCAGAGAGGCACTCCCGCGGAACGGTTTTCTAGGTCTTGGCGCCAAAGAAACGCTTAGGTTTTCTCGGCACGAAGAGGGGTTCCGTGAGTTCGTCCGAGAGGAGAAAATTTATCAGAGGGCAGACGTTTGAGAGCCAAAACTTACAAAGCTATCATCATTGGTGCGTCGGCGGGTGCTCTCGAGGCGTTGTCTTTGATACTACCGGCTCTTGGCCGTGACTTCGATATGCCTGTTTTTGTCATTGTACACGTCCCGCCGGGCAAACGCAGCGTTTTATCGGAGATTTTTTCAGCGAAATGCCAGCTTCAAACTATAGAACCGGAGGACAAGGAGCCCATCAAATCAGGCGTGATTTATTTCGCTCCGCCAAATTACCATATGCTGATAGAAGATAAGTCTACGATCGCACTCTCAAGCGATGACGAGGTGCTTTTCTCCCGACCTTCGATTGACGTTTCATTCGAAAGCGCCGCCGAAGTTTGGGGAGACCAACTTATTGGAGTGATATTGACTGGAGCCAATCATGATGGGGCGAAAGGACTTTCTGCGGTTGCAAAAGCTGGTGGAATGACGATTGTTCAGGAACCAAATGGTGCTTACGCGGCTGCCATGCCCGAAGCTGCAAGAAATGCCTGTCCTGATGCTCTCGTCCTTCCTCTCGATCAAATCGCATCATACTTGCCGAGTATCGCAGCATGAGTTCACCTGTCAAATTCCTGCTTGTTGACGATCTGCCGGAGAATTTGCTTTCCCTCGAAGCTTTGCTAAGACGCGATGATCTTGTTCTTTTGAAAGCGAGGTCCGGTGACGAGGCGCTGGAGCTTTTGCTGGAGCATGATGTTGCTCTTGCCTTGCTTGATGTGCAAATGCCGGGCCTCAACGGCTTTGAGCTGGCGGAGCTCATGCGTGGCAACGAACGGACGCGGCGAATACCGATTATATTCGTGACGGCAGGCGCGCACAGCGAAACCAGACGATTCCAAGGCTACGAAGCCGGTGCCGTCGACTTCATACAGAAGCCGATCGAAGCAGATATTCTTCGAAGTAAAACGGACGTTTTTTTTGAAATTTATCGCCAGCGGCAGACCATTGCCGAGCAACGGGATGTTTTACAATCCCAAGCAAATTCACTCCAACTCGCCGATCGCCGCAAAGATGAGTTTCTCGCTGTGCTGGCGCACGAACTGCGTAATCCTCTTGCTGCCCTTAAAGCTGGTTTGAAACTCCTAGCTCGCCGACCTGAGGGACCGCAAACGGAAAAAGTGACTGGGCTGATGGAAGACCAAATCACTCACTTGGTCCGGTTGGTCGACGACTTGTTGGACGTATCGCGCATCACCCAGGGAAAAATTGAGCTACAGAGATCCTTCTTTGATCTTCGGGAAGCGCTTAAGACTGCCATAAGTATGGCTGCGCCGAATATCGAGGCAAAAAAACATAACGTGCGAACGAAATTTCCCGACACGCCAGTAACCGTGTTCGCAGATGATTTCCGCGTTACGCAATGCGCGGTAAACCTCATTAATAACGCCGCCAAATACACGTTGGATGGCGGCACCATCGAGGTAGGTATCACCGAAAAGGGCAGGGATGTGTCGATTTGGGTCACCGACAACGGACTTGGGCTGAACCCAGGGGAAGTCGACAAGATTTTTGAAATGTTCGCGCAGATCGACAGTCACCTTGAGCATGCGCGCGGCGGACTCGGTATCGGCTTAGCCTTGGTAAAACAGCTCGTGGAACTGCACGGCGGAAGCGTTTCCGCGTCAAGTGCTGGGATCGGCAAAGGTACGACATTCACAATCATGTTGAAAGGCGACTAAATACATAGCTTCATCCTTCCCGATGTGTGTTTTTTTAATCGTTCCGCTGCATGGCTGCCGTACTGGGCTTCTGACCTTGCCCCGTTGAAATAATCCATTTTGAAGTAAGCTCTGGCCCATTGAGAGGACCAGGGAATGAAGCGCAATCGTTTTACAGAAGAACAGATCAT
>NZ_JBNWDI010000019.1:0-2500 GCF_053521965.1 Rhizobium sp. 22-785-1
TGGTTGCGGGGGCAGGATTTGAACCTGCGGCCTTCAGGTTATGAGCCTGACGAGCTACCGGGCTGCTCCACCCCGCGTTGATTTTGAGCGATGTCCGAGGGATTGCCCGGATGTTTTTGTTTTGCCGGTCCTCGGAAGCTTTGCTTCCTGCGGTTCGGCAGGGGCTGCTCGAGCCCTCGTTGACTTTGATCGACTTTGATGTCGAGTAAGTTTTAGAGGTGCAAAAGGCCGCTTTGTGTGCGGCCTTTGGTATCGGCCTTGGCCGTTATGTTTGTGATTTGAGAAGATTTTGTTGCGTTTAGCAGACCTGGCAGCGACCTACTCTCCCGCGTCTTAAGACGGAGTACCATTGGCGCTGGGGCGTTTCACGGCCGTGTTCGGAAAGGGAACGGGTGCGGCCGCCCCGCGATAACCACCAGGTCGGCGAAACGCAACGGGCGCATGCTGACGCATGTGCCGTTGTATCGAGAAGCTGGAGAGCTATTTGCTCTGATTTATTTGAACACGTGATGCGATCGAGTTTATTCGATGAGCATGAACAATGGGAACGAAGAAGTCGCTCGAGCTATTAGTAACGGTAAGCTTCATGCATTACTGCACTTCCACACCCGTCCTATCGACGTGGTCGTCTTCCACGGCTCTGATAGGGAACACTCGTTTTCAGGTTGGTTTCCCGCTTAGATGCCTTCAGCGGTTATCCATTCCGTATATAGCTACTCTGCTATGCCCTTGGCAGGACAACAGATCCACCAGAGATACGTCCATCCCGGTCCTCTCGTACTAGGGACAGATCCTGTCAATATTCCTACACCCACGGCAGATAGGGACCGAACTGTCTCACGACGTTCTGAACCCAACTCACGTACCGCTTTAAATGGCGAACAGCCATACCCTTGGGACCTGCTCCAGCCCCAGGATGCGATGAGTCGACATCGAGGTGCCAAACAACCCCGTCGATATGGACTCTTGGGGGTCATCAGCCTGTTATCCCCGGCGTACCTTTTATCCGTTGAGCGATGGCCCTTCCACACGGGACCACCGGATCACTATGACCGACTTTCGTCTCTGCTCGACTTGTCAGTCTCGCAGTCAGGCTAGCTTATGCCATTGCACTCGACGACCGATTTCCGACCGGTCTGAGCTAACCATCGCGCGCCTCCGTTACTCTTTCGGAGGCGACCGCCCCAGTCAAACTACCCACCATACACTGTCCCGGATCCGGATAACGGACCGCGGTTAGACATCCACGAAGATAAGGGTGGTATTTCAAGGATGGCTCCACAGGAACTGGCGTCCCTGCTTCAAAGCCTACCACCTATCCTACACATGCCTTGGCGAATGCCAGTGTAAAGCTATAGTAAAGGTGCACGGGGTCTTTCCGTCTGACCGCAGGAACCCCGCATCTTCACGGGGAATTCAATTTCACTGAGTCTATGTTGGAGACAGCGGGGAAGTCGTTACGCCATTCGTGCAGGTCGGAACTTACCCGACAAGGAATTTCGCTACCTTAGGACCGTTATAGTTACGGCCGCCGTTTACTGGGGCTTCAGTTCAAAGCTTGCACCTCTCCCTTTAACCTTCCAGCACCGGGCAGGCGTCAGACCCTATACGTCGTATTGCTACTTCGCAGAGCCCTGTGTTTTTGATAAACAGTCGCTACCCCCTGGTCTGTGCCACCCCATCACACTTGCGTGCAAAAGGGTCACGCTTCTTCCGAAGTTACGCGTGCAATTTGCCGAGTTCCTTCAACATAGTTCTCTCAAGCGCCTTGGTATACTCTACCTGACCACCTGTGTCGGTTTCGGGTACGGTCTATACGGTGGAGCTATTTCCTGGAACCTCTTCGCCGCCCAACCAATCCAATAAGGTTGAACAACACACGAGATCCGTCACTACCACCAGGCCCACGAATATTAACGTGGTTCCCATCGACTACGCGTGTCCGCCTCGTCTTAGGGGCCGGCTAACCCTGCTCAGATTAACTTTAAGCAGGAACCCTTGGTCTTTCGGCGAGGGAGTCTCTCACTCCCTTTATCGTTACTCATGTCAACATTCGCACTTCCGATATCTCCAGCAGCCCTCACGGGTCCGCCTTCACAGACTTACGGAACGCTCCGCTACCACACAACTTACGTTGTATCCTCAGCTTCGGTGCATGGCTTTAGCCCCGTTACATTTTCGGCGCAAAGACCCTTATTTAGACCAGTGAGCTGTTACGCTTTCTTTAAATGATGGCTGCTTCTAAGCCAACATCCTGGTTGTTTTGGGATCCTCACATCCTTTCCCACTTAGCCATGACTTGGGGACCTTAGCTGGAGGTCAGGGTTGTTGCCCTCTTCACGACGGACGTTAGCACCCGCCGTGTGTCTGCCGACTAGTACTCCTCGGTATTCGGAGTTTGGTTAGGATCAGTAAGACGGTGAGTCCCCATAGCCCATCCAGTGCTCTACCCCCGAGGGTATTCGGTCGACGCTCTACCTAAATAGATTTCGCGGAGAAC
>NZ_JBNWDI010000020.1:0-5945 GCF_053521965.1 Rhizobium sp. 22-785-1
TGATCTGTTCTTCTGTAAAACGATTGCGCTTCATTCCCTGGTCCTCTCAATGGGCCAGAGCTTACTTCAAAATGGATTATTTCAACGGGGCAAGGTCAGTCGGATTACCTCTTCCAAGCTCGCTTGTTCAGGCAATACGTCAATATAGTCCCAACCGTGTCGACCACGTGAACTTGGCTTGCGGCACGGATAGCCGCAGGCAGACACTGCCTCTTACTTACCTGCCAAAGGGGTTCGACTTGCCGTCCCACTCAAGCGGATTAGTGCTTGAAGCCTGTGACGCGGGAGCACTCGTTGGAGGTGTCTGGTTGTCGTCCTTTGGGCGGAACCTTGGCGCGAAGTGGGGCAAAAGCAGTCGCGCCCATGATCGCGTGATCTTTGATGATTCCTCGGGGCAGCGCGCGGCCCTTTCTTTAGGCAAGAGGCCCCCGTCCACGATCGCTTGGTTGTTTTCTGGGTCACGGCCATAAATCACGCAAAGCAGGTTGAAATAGCGTTGTGCATCGAGTGAGTGTTCGTCCGCGAACGTCGCCATATCCGGCGACTGCATCATCTGACTATTAACTTTAAACCACACAGAGGCCAATTGGAGAACGCGGGCGATGTCGTGCTGTGTCTCATTCGCGCTGACATTCATCAGGAGCAACGTCGCTGCCAGTTGATCGACAGAGTCTTCTTCTCGCCCAACGGCCGGCAGGTCCAGCAGATCGATAACGGCATGGCCGGATTCATGTAGCGTGATGAACCGCAGGTTATTCCGCACAAATTCGACGGTTAGCTTGTCTGGATCGGATGCACCCTTTGACAAAGCTTTACCCATTTCAAGCAGATGGTCTATCAGTTCGTAACACACGAAGATTGCGCTGTTCTTGCTGTCGTAGAAGGCATTAATGGTCCCGCATTCTCTTGTCACATAATTTAATGGACGCGGGGTGACGAAAATGCCGTCGATCGCATCGATCTCTGGAATATTGAGAAACAGATGCGTTCTTTTGGCCCATTCAAATGCATAATCATACTTTGAATTCTGAGGAGGGAAATAGTGGTAGACAAATCGTAGACCCTTGCCATCTTCTGTTACCAGAGAGCCGTTAGACGGCGGAGGTAGCGCGCCCTCTTTCTGTTCTACTAAGCTACCATCTTCTTTAGTTTGTGATGTTTTTTCTGCTGTCCCCTTATCAGGCTGGGTCTGCTTACTAGTCTCCGTAGCCTGGCTATTAGGAGCTGGCTGTTGTTTGCTTTGGGCATCCTGTTTCGTTAGCTGCAGGAGCATAGGATAGCTAGGCTTGCCAGCCGCAACGTCCCGACCAAAGGGATAAAAGCTGTTCGAAATCATGACGGAAATGTTTTCAGCCGCTTTACTGGGCTCGTCAGCGTTCCAGCTGAAGTCATACCCCTTGATCTCATTACCGCGTTGCTCGAACCTCGAATAGAATTTTCGATCACCCGATATTCCGGAGAGGATGAACCAGTTTGATCGCTTAAGCTGATAGGTGACTGTCGTATCTTTAGCGTTGGCAAGCGAGTTATAAAAATCGTTCAGGGCACCTTTGGACGCATCCCGGAAACTCACCGTCTTAAGAGCGACCCTACCGTTTTCTGAGGACAGGTCTTCACCGCCGACCTTGTTTGCTGTTCGTTCCGTCAAAAGACCTGCAGGGTATGAAATGCTTATACCAGTTAATGATCGATCAAGTGGCTGCCAATCCAATTGTTCTTGAAGGGTAAGGGCCGCCCCGCCCAAATCTAGTGCATCCTTGGGCGAAAGCCTGCCTGTCCCTGGCCTATTATTTTCACTCTGGTACTTTGCAAGCGCTTCCCTTGTCTTGGAGCCGAATGTGCCGTCGGCGAAGCCATTGTAAAAACCCAAGAGGGTTAGTCCCTCTTGTACCAACTGTTTCTCCCATACGTTCAGACTTGCTTCGATATCAGCACCTGCGCCATCACCGGGAGGCTGTTGTGCGAAAGAATTGCCAACGGTGAACGATGCGGAGATGACAGCTATGGTTGCAAAAAGCATGAAGGCGCGGACGGAGGCTATCAATCGAATGGTCATGCAGTGCGACTCCAGATCATGTCGGGACCGGTGTGTTCGAATGTTTGTCTAGCAGGTGGGCACATTGAACGACTATGAAGCCCCCGCGCCGGTAGTTGCCAGAGAGACACTTTTTGCACAAACGCTCCTATAACCAACCAAAGTATTCATATCTCACAATCAGATGTAAAGAATATAACCAGCGAGATGACACCCCCTTACCAGAAATGGCACAATGTTCAATAACCTAGCTTTGCGTCGAGTGGGTGTGAGTGCGTCACCTTTTGAAGGAACGACTGATGGTTGGAAAGGCGTTAAGCCGTAAGCGTTCAATTCATCGCAAACACCAATTGACCACCGTTCAATTAAACATTATTAACTCTTTCTCGTGATCCTGCAACCGCATGTTGCTAATATGAGGTTGTTGCGGTAGCCGAATTTGTTCATTGCGTCGAGAGCCGAGACCTCGTCTTGGCGATGGAAAAGGCGAAGACCTATGAGAATTGCGTTCATTGCTTTGGTCGGCATCGCGCTGCAGGGCTGTACTGGCTCTCCAGTCTCAAATCTTTTGACGAACCAGCGTTACGAGACCACTTCCGATGCGACAGCGTCTTGGGTGGGTGCGTCCGAGGATAGTCTTGTAATGTCCTGGGGGTCGCCAAAGAGCAGCTATATGATGAATGATGGCTCGAAAGTTATCACCTACGAAGATATCTGGGTCGCGAACACGAGGAGCTCAGCGGAATGGGGATGGGTTCCCGACTACGCTCGCTGCGAAAAGCGTTTCTTAGTTGAAAACGGCGTCATTACACGATGGTATTCTTCAGGTGAGTGCCCGAAGCGTCCACGAGGAGCGAAGTTGATTTCTGCAAGTACACCGGTGCCAAAGCCCACAATGTGACGCTGTGTACCGAAATTGTCCGGTAGCAACAGCAGTATGAATTTTTGGCACCACGTCCCGGCTGCTAATCTAGTTTCCACTGCGAGCCCATTTTTTTTTATGCACAGGAGAACGATATTGGTGCGGTTAATCCGAATCTTCCTTACTTCAGTTATCCTTGGCCCATTGTTGTTAGTAACTGGCCCCTCATTGGCTTTCGCCCAAAGCCAAGATTCTCCTGCTTGCGCTGAGCCAGCATTCGATCAGTTTCTTCGCCGCTTTGGTCACGAGATCTCGTTCCAGGAAAAATCAGTTGCGGATCCACTTGAGAGCGATTTTGTCGATCCAACTGCTGAGCCTGAACCGAAAACAGTCAGCAACCAAATTCCATTGGCGGAGGTGGAGTGGCCCGTCGTTGCCGACCTGACGATGCTAAAGAAGTCAGGTCATGAGATCGAAATCTCGGATGAGCCTGGGGGTATCAAGAAGGTTTTAATCCGCAAGCCTGACACGGGTGATCAGCAGTCCTACTACTTCGCGCGCAGGCCATGCTGGCAATTGGTTAAAATGTCCGACGAGTCCCTCTAGATTCAGGCGCAGGCGTTGATGAGTCAAGGACGTTCCCAGAGACGTGCTGAGCAGACTGATAGATTTGGGATCCTCTTAACTCCACCGATCAGGAAGTAAGAAATGAAGCGCAAGCATTTATGCTCCCCGATAAAGGCCCTCTTCATCTTGGTGACTGCTACCCTCGCAGCGGCATTAAATGCGGGTTTCGCGCTCGCCCAGACGGCTTGTCCATCCGGCGTAGCCGCAGGCTCTGCCGCCTGCCTTCCGGACGACGACGGAGGCGGCGAAGGAAGGGATTACCCTACCGGTCGTTGGATAAAGACATGGGGGGGCGTTCGTCAGTTCGAATTCGGCGCATGGTGCTTGGACTTCCACTCAGGCATTTAGCAAGCAAGAAGCTGTCGATGTTGCTCTACGTAAGTGCCGGCAAATGACCGGCGCGAACGATTGTGTTGTTGACGTTACGTATTTTAACCAGTGCGCGGCAGTAGCGGGCGTACCCAAAGGAGTTGGTGTCTACTCGAATACTGGGAAGGATGAGAGCATCGCCAAGGCCCGGGCTGTGACATACTGCCAAAAGGAAACCGGCAAAAAATGCGAGGCAATGTTTGCTGAATGTTCGGATCCAGTTTTTGAGAAGTTCTGACAGTTCGGTCGCGTACTAGGTCATCGAATGCGACATCTCTCCCCTTTCATCAATTCGGCAGGTGCTCAGTGGGCAGTCAATAAATTGTCGAGAGGTTGGCGACCATGAGTCGTAATGCGGCCATTACCGAGGACCAAGTAGGAGGTGATAGCTACTTTACTCTCACGGTTGGCGGCAGCTTGGAACGCTCGCTATCGCGACCTTGCGCCTGCAACGCCGTTTTTCGCTCGGTTAGAACCGAGTTTTCTGTAACTTTGCATAAACAGCGAGCAGCGATCATGGCACGAGACACCGTTAGACGCAGTCACCGGTGGGTCAAAATTGTCTATTTTCCCCTTGGGTTTTTCGCATCCTGCGAGCTTGGTCTCTGGGGCACGATCGAAACACTTCCCATACTCCAGAAAGCCGCATTTGAGGTTGATCAAGACGGTTTCCTTTATGCTCTGTCCTTCCTATTGCCTTTCATCCTTTGGCCGATATATTTTGGAGTATGTGCGCTTGCTTGCACTTGGGCATTTTTCTATTTGAGGCAGTCGCCCAGATTTTTGAAGATTGTCACCGCGATCTTTGCTGCGCTATCCGCAACCTTCTTCTGCCATATTTTTTCTTGACGATGAGGTTGATGAGGGGCTGGAGAAATACTGTCACTCCTGCTGATATACCTCGCGGAAGGTCGTCACGGACGGCGCGGCAACTTTTGAACGACAAGTTCAGTTCGCAGCCAATCGCTAAGAAGCCCTAAGGAACTCGTTGCGATGGCCCATGACGGAATATCCAGAGCGCGGATTGAAAATGCAGCATGACCAGGCTCACCTTTCTCGTGCGGTTTCCCTCGCTAGCGGTCGCGACACCGGTTGCCGTCGTGGCCGCAATTCTGATTGCAGCTATGTTCGGTTACCGCCTTGAGATTGACGCCATCGGGTTGCGCTTTGACAAACGTGCCGCTCCGCTTTCTCTGGAAGCGGCTCAGCGATAAGGTCAATCGATGGAGCTGCGAGTGGTATGTCTCGCGAACCAATTCTGCAGCTACTCAGCCACATATCCTCACGATCGCAGTGCGCTGCGGTTTCAATCAGTTAGCCTCCTCTAGGGCCAGAATACTCGTGAGTCGCTCGTTCACATCCCATCAAGGCGAAGGCTACTGTCGTTTCGTACCTTCCTTCATGTCATCATGGTCAGATGTAACAGTGTCCGCTTGTCCCTGGACCTTGGCGGAGACCCTTCGCATGGTGTCGCGTATACGGTCGCTCAGAAGTCTGACGCGCGCAGTTTGCCGGGTGTCGCTGTGGGTTAGGAGCCATACATCGCCGGTGTGTATTACCGGACTGCCTGGGACACGCGAGAGCAGCGGGTCTGCATCGCCGACAAAGCAGGGTAGCAATGTGATGCCCATGCCCGCGCGCGTGGCGTGCAGCCTCGACCGCATCTCGGAAAAGCGGACAGGCGTGGCAGCCATTTCGATCTCTCCCGGGATCCAATCGAGAGGAACAAACTCGCCAGGTCCTAGCAACCAGGCCAAAGGGGATGAAACGTCGCTGAGCCGGTCACGGCGTCGGTAAAACGCTGTGTGGAATCCGCAGAGCCTGCTTCCGTAGAGGTTTTCCGGAGGCGACGTCTTTCCAAGAACGACGCGCAAAGCCACATCCGCCTCTCGGTTGCTCAGGTTGGCAACCGTCCCCGTTCCGATGATTTCGAGCGCGATGTCCGGATAGGTGGTGACCTTGCCCCGTTGAAATAATCCATTTTGAAGTAAGCTCTGGCCCATTGAGAGGACCAGGGAATGAAGCGCAATCGTTTTACAGAAGAACAGATCA
>NZ_JBNWDI010000021.1:0-4282 GCF_053521965.1 Rhizobium sp. 22-785-1
ATGGCAACGCAAAACACCAGGAGCCTGGCGCGTGTGATGATGGCGCCCTCGGTTTTCCTGCTTCTGATCTGGATGATCGTGCCGCTGGCGATGACGCTGTGGTTTTCTTTCCAGAACTATAATCTGCTGAACCCGGCCAATGTGAGCTTTGCTGGCCTGTTCAACTACAAGTTCTTCTACACCGATCCGGCCTTCCTTCAGTCCATCTGGAATACGCTGGTGATCGTCGGTGGCGTGCTTCTCATCACCATCATTGGCGGGATTGGCCTCGCATTGCTGCTCGACCAGCCGATCTTCGGTCAGGGGATTGTGCGCATCCTGGTCATCTCGCCTTTCTTCGTCATGCCGCCCGTCGCGGCATTGATCTGGAAGAACATGATCATGCACCCCGGTTACGGCGTGCTGGCCGACCTGAACAGGTTCTTCGGTTTTCAGCCCATCGACTGGTTTTCGCGCTTTCCGTTGCTCTCCATCGTCATCATCGTCGCCTGGCAATGGCTGCCTTTTGCCACGCTGATCCTGCTGACCGCCTTGCAATCGCTGGATGGCGAGCAGAAGGAAGCGGCGGAAATGGACGGCGCAAACTTCTTCAACCGCTTCATCTATCTGACGCTGCCACATCTGGCGCGCGCCATGACGGTGGTCATCCTCATCCAGACGATCTTTCTTCTCGGCGTCTATGCGGAAATTCTCGTCACCACCAATGGCGGACCTGGCTATGCCTCCACCAACCTGCCGTTCCTGATCTACCGGACCGCGCTGCTTGGCTATGATGTGGGCGGAGCGTCTGCCGGCGGTATCATCGCCATCGTGCTCGCCAATATCGTCGCCATCTTCCTGATGCGCGCTGTCGGCAAGAACCTCGATCGTTAAGGAGACGTCCCATGGCTCGCAAAGTCTCTACCCGCTCGAAGATCGGCTTTACCATCGCCGCATGGGTGGTTGCGCTCATCCTGTTCTTCCCGATCCTCTATGCCTTCCTCACCTCCATCAAGACGGAGCCGGAAGCCATTGCAGGCTTCAGCCTGTGGCCATCGGGAACGCTGGAAAACTACGTGACGGTGAATACGCAGCGCGACTACTTCAAGCCGTTCATGAACTCGGTCGTCCTGTCGCTCGGCTCCACGATCCTGGCACTGCTGATTGCCATTCCCGCCGCCTGGGCCATGGCCTTTTCGCCGACCAAGCGCACGAAAGACATCCTGATGTGGATGCTTTCCACCAAGATGATGCCGGCGGTCGCGGTGCTGGTGCCGTTCTACCTGATGTTCCGCAATGCCGGTCTTCTGGATACCCGCATCGGCCTGACCTTGATGCTGACCATGATCAATCTGCCGATCGTGGTGTGGATGCTCTACACCTACTTCAGAGAAATTCCGGGCGAGATTCTGGAAGCGGCGCGCATGGATGGTGCCTCGCTGTGGAACGAGATCGTCTATGTCCTGACGCCGATGGCGATCCCCGGTATTGCCTCGACACTGCTTCTCAACATCATTCTGGCGTGGAACGAATCCTTCTGGACCATCCGCCTGACGACCACCAATGCAGCACCGCTGACGGCCTTCATCGCCTCCTTCTCGTCGCCGCAGGGCCTGTTCTGGGCAAAGCTTTCGGCCGCTTCGATGATGGCGATCGCTCCAATCCTGGTGCTCGGCTGGTTCAGCCAGAAACAACTCGTGCGCGGCCTGACCTTCGGCGCTGTGAAATAAGGATCATAACAATGGGCAGCATTTCACTTAAAAACGTTTCCAAGGTCTTCGGCGAAGCCAAGGTCATCCCGTCCATCGATCTCGACATTCAAGACGGCGAGTTCGTCGTCTTCGTCGGGCCGTCGGGCTGCGGCAAGTCTACGCTCTTGCGCCTGATTGCAGGCCTTGAGGATGTGACCGGAGGCCAGATCATCATCGACGGGAAAGACGTGACCGAGCGCGCACCAGCCGAGCGCGGTCTTGCCATGGTGTTCCAATCCTACGCGCTTTATCCGCATATGAGCGTGCGCAACAATATCGGCTTTCCGCTGAAGATGGCGAAGATGGAAAAATCCGCCATCGACAAGAAGGTCAATGACGCCGCCGCCATTCTCAACCTGACCGATTATCTCGATCGCCGTCCCTCGCAGCTTTCCGGCGGCCAGCGCCAGCGTGTTGCCATCGGTCGCGCTATCGTGCGCGAGCCTTCAGCCTTCCTCTTCGACGAGCCTTTGTCGAACCTCGATGCGGCACTGCGCGGCACGATGCGGCTGGAAATCTCCGAACTGCACAACACGCTGAAGACGACGATGATCTACGTGACCCACGACCAGGTCGAAGCCATGACCATGGCCGACAAGATCGTGGTTCTCAACCGCGGCAATATCGAGCAGGTCGGCTCACCGATGGAGCTCTACAAGACGCCGCGCAACCTCTTCGTCGCAGGCTTCATCGGCTCGCCGCGCATGAACTTCGTCAAGGGTGCCTATGCTCAGGCCAAGGGTGCGGAAACTGTCGGCATTCGCCCCGAACATCTGCTGCTATCGAAGGAAAGCGGCCTGTGGAAGGGGACGGTGAACGTGGCCGAACATCTCGGCTCCGATACCTTCCTGCATATCAATGTCGGGGAGATCGGCCTGATCACCGCACGTGCCGATGGCGAGTTCGCCTGCCAGCATGGCGATATCGTCTACATCACGCCCGATGAGACCAAGGTTCACAGGTTCGACAACAAGGGTCAGGCAATACAGGCGTAACGCTTGATTGCCGCTATCCGGCGAAAGCCATCACGACATGAACTCTGGGCGCGTCTTGCGCGCCGGTTCGATTGGGAATTATTCCGAGGATCGTCTCATGACATGCAAACTCTCGCTTGCAACGCTTGATCAGGCCAAGGCCACCGCTCAGGTTCCCTCCTATTCGCGCAGCGACCTGTCGGCCGGCATCGTCCACTTCGGCGTCGGCAACTTCCACCGCGCGCATCAGGCAATCTATCTGGATGACCTGTTCAACACCGGTGCTGACCATGATTTTGCAATCGTCGGTGCTGGTGTGCTGCCATCCGACGCGGTGATGCGCGACAAGCTGGCCGAGCAGGATTTTCTGACGACGGTCGTCGAGCAGGATAATAACCGGACGGGTGCTCGCGTTACCGGACCGATGATCGACATCCTGCCGGTGGGCGATGCCAAGGCCATCATCGATGCGCTGGCCGATCCCAAGATCCGCATCGTCTCGATGACCATCACCGAGGGTGGCTACTTCATCGACGCGTCCGGCGCGTTCAATCCGCAGCATCCGGCCATTGCCGAGGACGGCAAGAACCCGGCGGCGCCGAAGACGGTGTTCGGCCTCATCGTTGCTGGCCTGAGGGCGCGGCGTGAGAATGGCGTCCAGCCCTTCACCGTCATGTCCTGCGATAACATTCCGCACAATGGCAAGGTCACCAAGAACGCCGTGGTCGGCCTTGCTGCACTCTCCGATCCGGCTTTCGCCACCTGGATCGGTGAGAACGTCTCCTTCCCCAATTCCATGGTGGACCGCATAACCCCCGCCACCGGCGATCGCGAGCGCTCCATTGCGCGTGACGACTTCGGCATCGAGGACAACTGGCCGGTCTTCTGTGAAGAGTTCAAGCAGTGGGTCATGGAGGATAATTTTCCCGCCGGTCGTCCGGCGCTGGAAAAGGTCGGCGTGCAGTTCGTGCCCGATGTGGCGCCCTACGAGCACATGAAGATCCGTATTCTGAACGGTGGCCATGCGGCGATTGCCTATCCCGCAGCCCTGCTCGACATCCACTTCGTCCACGAGGCGATGGAGCATCCTCTCATCCGTGCCTTCCTGGCCAAGCTGGAGAAGGAAGAGATTATCCCGATCATTCCGCCAGTGCCCGACACCGATCTCAACGAGTACTTCGACCTGATCGAGCGCCGCTTTCTCAACCCGAAGATCGGCGACACCATTCCGCGCCTGGCGCAGGACGGCTCCAACCGCCAACCGAAGTTCATCCTGCCTTCGACCGCCGACCGTCTGGCGCAAGGCCTCGACATCGTCGGTCTGTCGCTGGTTTCCGCCCTGTGGTGCCGCTACTTCTACGGAACCTCGGACAGCGGCAAGCAGATCGTCTTCAACGACGCCAGCGCAGAGCGCCTGCAGGCGGCAGCGATAAAGGCAAAGGACGATCCCATGGCCTTCCTCGCACTCAGCGATATTTTCGGCGACGTCGCAAACTCAGACCTCTTCCGAACCCGCTTCGCTCATGCTCTAAACACATTGTGGGAAAAGGGTACCGCAAAGACGATCGAACTCTATCT
>NZ_JBNWDI010000022.1:0-942 GCF_053521965.1 Rhizobium sp. 22-785-1
TTTAGGTGTTTTGGTCACCGCCATTGCGATCTTCTTGATGTTTTGTGCCGCTGCGGCGATGAGGCACTGCCATCTGACCTTGATCAGGCCACGGAAGCGGGCATAGCGGTGGCCGTGAAGCTGTTTGGCATCGGCAAAGGATCGCTCCACCGTTTCCTTGCGCCTCTTGTAGATCGCTTTGCCCCGTGCCGTCTTCCGTTGGGCGTCAGTTCGCTCACGTGCATCTTGCCAGACATGGCGGGTGATGGTGCGTTCTGCCTTTGCGTTTGTTGTGCATGACGCCAGAAGCGGGCAGTCACGGCAGATGGAGGTGTCTGAGCGATAGTGCTTGTAACCGCTTCGATCGGTGGTGGCATAGGGCAGCAGTTGCCCTTGAGGGCAGCGATAGCCGTCAGCCTCTGGTTCGTAGACGAACTTCGACTTGCGCATCTTGCCGTCTTTGGGCGGGGTCGGGTTGCGATAGCCGGTCACGCCGAGGATCTCTCTGTCCTCCAGCCCCTTGGCAATGCCTGCCGTGGCATAGCCCGCGTCTAGCCCAACCGCGCCGACATGCAAGTCGAAGCGTTGGCGCTGTCGATCGAGCCGCTCCAGATAGACGATACTATCGTGCACATTGGCCGGCGTCACATGCGTGTCGGTGATGATCGCATGGCGCCCATCAACCGTGCGGTGATCGAGATAAAAGAAGCCCTTGGGCTTGCCGTCGCGCACCATATAACCACTATCGGGATCGGTACGGCTGACTTTCGTTTCCTTCACCTCTGGCTCGCGCTCTTTCTCCTTCAACGGCTTCTGGCCATGCGCCGCACGTTCCGCCTCGATTGCCCGATCCAGATCGGCCCAGTAATCGGCACGCGATTTCTGAAGCAGGGCCAGATCGTATTTGCCCTTGTTGGCATTCGCCTTCAGGTGGGTGGAATCCGTATAGAGGACAGTCCCATC
>NZ_JBNWDI010000023.1:0-644 GCF_053521965.1 Rhizobium sp. 22-785-1
GTGCTGCTCAGGCGTGAGGGTCACCTTGTGAACCACAAGCGGCTCTTCCGGCTCTATCGGGAGGAGAAGCTGACGGTACGCAAGCGTGGCGGGCGTAAGCGGGCGATAGGCACCCGAGCGCCGATGTTGATCCCGACGGCTGCCAATGATCGCTGGTCGCTGGACTTCGTGTCAGATCAGCTCACCGATGGCCGCAGGTTCCGGGTGCTTACGGTCGTCGATGATTGCACAAGAGAATGCTTGGGCCTCGTCGCCGATACGTCCCTTTCCGGTCTGCGCGTTGCCCGTGAGCTGGACCGGATCATCGAGGAGCGCGGCAGGCCGAAAATGATTGTCAGCGACAACGGCAGCGAGTTTACCAGCAACGCGATCCTGCAATGGACGGACCGGACCAAGGTGGAATGGCACTACATCGCGCCAGGCAAACCGATCCAGAACGCCTTCATCGAAAGCTTCAATGGACGGCTACGAGACGAGCTCCTGAATGAAACGCTCTTCTCGTCACTGACCCATGCACGATCAGCGCTTTTAAACTGGCGCAGCGATTACAACGATCATCGACCACACTCTGGACTAGGCTGGATGACGCCTGCCGAGTTCGCTCAGACCATCAACCCGCGACGTGATGCGGTGCTGCGCAGCCG